>NZ_JBVJAM010000003.1:0-619933 GCF_055590565.1 Streptomyces sp. NPDC041814
GCCTTGCGCAGGATCAGGGAGATCCGCGGCACCGTCGCGTTGCAGTACGCGTAGAGCAGCTTCGCGCCGTGCCGGATGATCCCACCGTGCTCCTGATCGACGCCGGGCAGGAAGCCGGGTACGTCCAGAAGAGTGATGATGGGGATGTTGAAGGCGTCACACATCTGGACGAATCGCGCGGCCTTCTCGGACGCCTCGATGTCCAGCACGCCGGCCAGGGCCTGGGGCTGGTTGGCGACGATGCCGACGACCTGGCCGTCCATCCGGGCCAGGGCGCAGATGATGTTGCGGGCCCAGCGCTCGTGGATCTCCAGGTAGTCGCCGTCGTCGACGAGCTCCTCGATGACCTTGTGCATGTCGTACGGGCGGTTGCCGTCGGCCGGGACCAGGTCCAGGAGGGCGTCGCCGCGCCGGTCCGCCGGGTCGTCGCTCGCCGCGGTGGGCGGGTTCTCCCGGTTGTTGGAGGGCAGCATCCCGATGAGGTAGCGGACCTCGGCGATGCAGGTCTCCTCGTCGTCGTACGCAAAGTGCGCGACGCCCGAGGTCTCGGCGTGGACGTCCGCGCCGCCCAGACCGTTCTGCGTGATCTCCTCGCCGGTGACCGCCTTCACGACGTCCGGACCGGTGATGAACATCTGCGAGGTCTCACGGACCATGAACACGAAGTCGGTGAGAGCGGGGCTGTAGGCCGCACCACCCGCGCACGGACCGAGCATCACGGAGATCTGCGGGATGACCCCGGAGGCGCGCGTGTTCCGCTGGAAGATCCCGCCGTACCCCGCGAGCGCCGAAACACCCTCCTGGATACGGGCACCCGCCCCGTCGTTCAGCGACACCAGCGGCGCACCCGCCGAGATGGCCATGTCCATGATCTTGTGGATCTTCGTCGCGTGGGCCTCACCCAGCGCCCCGCCGAAGATCCGGAAATCATGCGCGTACACGAAGACCGTCCGGCCCTCGACCGTGCCCCAGCCCGTGACGACACCATCGGTGTACGGCCTCTTCGCCTCCAGGCCGAAACCCGTCGCCCGGTGCCGCCGCAACTGCTCGACCTCGTGGAAGGAACCCGGGTCGAGGAGGAGCTCGATGCGCTCGTGGGCGGTCAGCTTGCCCTTGGCGTGCTGCGCCTCGGTCGCCCGGTCACTGGGTCCGCGGCGGGCCTGCTCGCGCAGTGCCAGCAGTTCGGCCACACGGCCGCGGGTGTCGCTCGGCTCGCCCTGGGTTTCGTCCACAACGGTCATGTAACGACCCTACGAACCCCGCCAAGAAAATCGTGCCGTCGACTCCGTACAGTCTCCTGCCCGGATTACTGGTGGAGCCTGACAGAAGCCTGGTCCCATGCAGGCGAAGTACCAGCCGGTACCGGGTTCTTCTTGTGGAGGTCCCACAAAGAGTTACTGTGGCCTTCCGCACACGCCGGTGAGCCGGGGGACGCGGTCGAGCTGTGCATCCTGCACCTTCTGGATGTCCTCCAGGCGCGGGAGCACCGGCTCGTCCGGGTGCGCCACGGTCAGCAGCACCGCCTCGTAGAAGGCGTCCCGCACCGCCGCCGGCATGACGTCCGACGCGTCCAGGCACAACGGCACCCGCTGGTCCGTGAGGCGGCGCCCGACCTCCCGCTCGACCGCGCCCTTGCGGGCCGGGACCGCGGAGTTGGCCGAGAACACCCCGCCCTCGCGGCCCCACTCCTCCTGGGCCTTCTCGGACGTGAGGCGCCGGATCACCGTCCGGGCCCGTTCGCCGTCCCCGAACAGCGCGGCGAAGTCCGCCGACACCTCGTGGGCCTTCACGGTATACGTGCCGCCGGGCAGCAGCGCGGCCGAGTCCGTGAAGGCCGCCCCGGCCCTGCGGTCCCGGTAGAACGCGCGGGCGAAGGAGCCCTGGTGTTCCAGGGAGCAGCCGCCCTCGAAGAGCAGCCCGTCTCCCCCGGCCGGGCCGCGGTGGTCCTTCGTGAGGATCGCCTGGCGCTCCTCGGACGAGCCCTGGGCGAGCAGCCCCGCCCAGGTGGTCCAGGCGGTGACGACGTGCGGGGCGGTCCAGGGCAGTTCCCCGGTGGCCCAGCGCGCGTAGAGGACCGGGCCCGCCTGCTGGAGGAGCAGGTCCTCGATCCAGTCGCTGCCGGGCCAGCCGGAGGAGCCGTCGTCGCCCATGGCGACGCACCAGGAGTCCAGCGGGGCCGGGGCGGGCCGCGGGGTCTCGCCCCTGCGGTACCAGACGATGGACTTGAGGTCGGCCTTGAGCGGCACCCACAGGTCCTTCTTTATGCCTTCCGCCTCCGGCAGCCACGGGTTGCCGTACTCCTCGGGCTCGTAGAGGTCCGTGAGCGGCTTGAGCCGGTTGTCGGCGGCGTACTCGACCAGTTCGCCGACGCCCGGCAGGATCGCGATGTCCGGCGGGTTGCCCGCCTGGACCTCGGCGAGCAGCACCTCGCGGGTGGCCGCGGTGCCCTGGTAGGTGTACGGGATGCCGAAGCCGTCCAGGACGTCCTTGAACTGCCGTTCCTGCTCGTCGGTCCAGGGGCCGAGGATGGTCACCCTCGGTTCGGCGTCGCTGCCGCCGGGGGCCGCGAGGCCGCAGGAGGCGGTCAGGAGCAGGGCGAGGACGAGCAGAAGTGCCCGAGGGCCCTTCCTCCGGATCATCCGGCCCTCCAGTAGTAGTCGGCGTTGAGCCGCCGGGCGAGCCCGGCAGCCGGGAGCAGGAGGACCAGCGCGCCCGCGCCGAGCGCCCCGTAGTAGGTCCAGCTCTGCCAGCTCCGGGCGGCCAGGCCGCCGCGCAGCTCGGTGGAGGCGCGGGTGACGTACTGCTGGGCGTCGGCGAGGCGGTCCGCGTCGCTCGCGGCGTCCCCGGACCGGACGCAGGAGCCGTCCCCCGCGGTGTCCGCGGACCGCACACGGGGGTCGCTCGCGGTGGCCTCGATCCGGACGAGCTGGTGGCGCGCAGCGTCCAGCCGTTCCTGGGTGGCGGCGGTCGCCCACAGCGGTACGACGGCGAGGGCGACGGCCACCAGGAGCGTCGGCAGCAGCCACGGGTCCAGGCTGCGCCCGCAGCGGCGGCGCAGCAGCCGCAGCGCGCTGAGCGTGGTCAGGGCGAGGACGAGCAGGCCCAGTTCGGCGACGGCCCAGCCGGTGACCTGGAGCGGGCCGAGGGTGCTGATCCGTTCCATCCGGCGCATCTGGTGGGCCTGGAGGACGTCGAGGCGGGGCACGACCCCGGTGCCCGGCCGGTTCAGCTGGCGGTCCGCGTCGCTCATCTTCTGCCGCTGCATCAGGTCGTCGTGCACATACCTCACGGTCCCGGGCGTGACGGAGCCGCTGTACGAGGTGAGCACCCCGGTCACGGTCGCCAGGACGCCCCGGCCGCGCTCGCCGTCGATCTGGACGTCGGAGAGCCGGGACAGGCCCTGCCCGGCGGCGGAGAGCTGGGCCTCGTAGCGGGCTCCGGCCCCGACGACCTCGTCGATCCCGAAGCACACGGAGAGCTCGGCCTCCTGGTGGGCGCGGAGCAGGGCGAGCTGGGTGGCGGAGACCCCCTGGACGGCGGGGGCGGCGTGGGTGCGCATCTCGCCCGCCGCGTTCTGGACCTCGCGGTACGAGACGAGCAAGGCGGTCATCGAGACGAGCGCGGCCAGCACGATGACGCCGAGGTGCAGTTCGAGCAGCCGTCTGGTGCGGGAGCCGGTCGTCCGGCGGGCCCGGAAGGCGCGCGTCCAGTGGGCGGGCCGGGGCATCACAGGCGCCTCCCGCAGGCGATGCAGTACCGGGCGCCCGGCCCGGCGGGGTGGCGGCAGCCGGGGCACTTGCCGGGCGGGCCCACGGCGTGCGCGGGCAGGTCCAGCAGAGGGCCGGAGGCGACGTGCAGCCGCCCCTCGCGCACGGTCCCCCGGTCGACGGTGGGGCCGACGCGGACCAGGCCCCGCACCCCGTCCACGATGTCGGCCACGGTGCGGACCTTGGTGAGGACCCAGTCGGCGCCGATCTCGTGGGCGAGCCGGACCGCGAGGCCGAACTGCCGCTCGGCCTCCTCGCGGCTCATCGGGTCCAGCGCCGCGTAGCCCCGTTCGAGCGCGGTCCGCATCCGGGTCGCGGCGTTCATCGCGTCGAGCGTGCCGCCCCCGCCGCCGCCCGCGCCCACGGCGACGCCGGGCGGCAGCCAGCGGACCACCAGCGGGGCGGTGGCCTCGCCGACGGACACCGTGGCGAGCTGGAGCAGCACGCCGAGCGGGTCGGCGCTCGCGTCCGCCCGCACGGTCAGCAGGTAGTCCCGGGCGCCGGGCTCCCACTGGTGGGTGGCGAAGTCGTACCGGTGCGGGTGCTCCGGCGCGGTCAGCGGGACGAGGGCGTGCTGCCGGGGCTGCCGCTCGCTGAGCGCGATCCCGGTCACCGCGGGGCGGCCGGTGACGGCGACGGGCAGTTCGGGGCTGCGGACCCGGCGCACCCGCCGGAGCGCCCCGGTGACGGCCGGGGCGAAGCGGTCGGGCGCCGTGTCGGCCGTGCCGTGCAGGCCCTCGGTGAGGGCGAGCAGCGGCGCCGGGTCCCAGTCCACGCCGAGCGCGAGCACGTCCGCGCTGAACGCCCCCTCGCACGCGGCGATCCCGGCTCCGAGGGCCGCCTCGCCCGCCGGGTCGTGGCCGCCGCCGTCGGTGACGAGGATCAGGTGCCGTACGGGCAGGGGCCGTTGCGCGAAGAGCGTCCGGGCCGCGGTGAGCCAGGCCCCGTACCCCGGCGGCGGCCGGTCGTCGGGGGTCGGCGCGACGCGGCCCACGCTGAACGCGGCGCGCCGCTTCTCGTCGGTGTCCGCGAGCGCCCACGTCCCGCGCAGCGGGTAGCACCGCCCGGGCCCGTGGTCCCCGCCGCCGCCGAGCACGGCGAACGACACCCCGTCGGGCAGCGCGCGCAGGGCCGCGGCGAGCGCGGCGGCCGCGTCCTGTCGGCGGGCGGGGCCGACGTCCAGCGCGAGGAGGACGGCGAGCTCGGTGGCGGGCCGCTGGTCCCGGGGCCCGGCACCGGTGGCCTTGACGCGCACGTGGGCGTCGATCCGCGTGTCGTGGTGCGGCTGCTGATCGCGCCGGACGTCGACGGACACGGCGAACCGGAGCCCGGTCGGCGTCGGGTCGGGAGCGGCCATGAACGGATCTCCAGGGGATACGGCGGGGAGCGGGTCGTGGCGGGCGGGGCGCACCGCGTGCCCCCTCAGAACCGCGTCTGCGGGCGCACCGCATGGGACAGGTCGATCAGCCGTTCGTACTCCGCCGGTTTCTGGCGTTGGCGGGCCAGCCAGCGGTAGCACTGTTCCAGTTCCGCGCGGACCTCCCGTTCGCCGGGGACCGGTGGGGGCGGGAGGCCCCTGCGGAGCCAGGCCCGGGGCGGGGGCGGGAGGCCGGCCGCGGCGCGGACCGCGTCGAGTTTCCACTCGTACAGTTCCGTGCGCAGCAGCCACGCCGCCTCGTCGCCCGCGACGACCGGGGCGGCCAGCGCGGCCAGCGCCGCTCCGATCTCCCCGAGACCGGGCAGCGGGTGCTCGCCCGCGTCCAGCCGGGCGGCCCGGATGCGCAGGGCGGCGACGCGGGCCACGGTGTGGTCGCGGGACTCGTCGGGGACCAGGTCCAGGACCCGGACGGCGGCGGTCCGGTCACCCCGGGCCAGGGCGAGCCGGGCGAGGCCGAGGGCGGCGCCGACATGCGAGGGGTTGCGGGCGTGGACCGCGCGGAACAGTTCGTAGGCGGACGGGCCCGCCCCGGGCCCCGCCTGCTCCGCGCAGTAGGCGAGGGCCAGCTTCGCCGCGTATTCGCCGGGCAGGGCGCGGTGCACGGCCGAGAAGTGGCCGTGGGCGGCCCTCAGCAGCGCCTGCCGCTCCCCCTCGCGCACGTCCGCGCCGCGCAGGGCGACCAGGCCGCGGTGCCAGCTGAGGCGCCACTGCCGCACCGGGCCGGGCCCGGGGATCGCGGCCGCCGCCTCGACCTGCTCGTGGGCCGCCGCCAGCGCCTCCGGGTCTTCCTGGCCGAGCAGCAGCCGGGCGTTGTGCAGGCAGATCTCGACGGACCGCTCCCCCTCGGCGGGCTGCGCGAGCGGCTGGCCCGGGTCGTAGCTGCTGACGCCGAAGCGGGCGGCCTGCGGGTCGCCGGGGTAGGGCCGGGGCACCGGCAGGCGGCGGGCGATCTCGGTCGGGGTCGGCGTGCCCGGGTCGAGCGTGGGCGCCGGAGGCGTTTCGCGGCGGCTGTGCAGCGGGCGGCGCAGCCAGTGCGCGTACTCCGGGACCGAGCCCAGGCGGGCGCCGAGCAGTTCGGTGGAGGGCGTGAAGTGCGCGGAGGGTTCGGGCTGGTCGCGCTTGCCGCGCAGGGCCCGGATCTCGCGCAGCACCCCGCGCAGCTGCCCGGCCATGTCCTCGGCGGTGCCGAAGCGTTCCTCGGGGTCCTCGGCGGTGGCCCGGGCCAGGACGAGCCGGAAGGAGCTGATGCCGAGCCCGGGGACGTCGTCGCAGACCGCCCAGCGGGCCAGTTCTCCGAGCGTGACGCCGACGGTGTGCACGTCGTGGGCCACGGTGAGCGGCTTGGTGCCGTCCGTCTCCGGGGCCGCGAAGTACGGCGTGATCACGGGCGGCGGGTCGACGCTGCCCGCCTTGCGGACCCCGCCGAGGTCGATGACCTTGATGCCGTCGAGGTGGTGGATCACGTTCGACGGTTTCATGTCCCCGTAGAGGAAGCCCATCCCGTGCAGGTGGGACAGGGCCTCCAGGATCTGGCAGCCGTAGGTGACGACGTGTTCGATGTCGAGGACGAAGGCGCCCTGCCGGACGGACTCGACCAGCGCGGACAGGGTGCGGTCGCCGACGTCCTCCATGACGATGTAGCCGCCGGAGACGGTGCCGTCGGCGTTGGTCGTGGAGACGAAGTCGCGGATCTGGACGATCCGTTCGTGCCGGATGGCGACCAGGCTGCGGCGCTCCTCACCGGCCTGGGCGGCGCCGCGCTCGGCGTAGCGGTTGAGGAGGCCCTTGACGGCGACGAAGTCCTCCAGGTGGGTGTCCTCGGCCAGATAGACCCAGCCCTGTCCGCCGTGGGCGATGGGGCCCCGGATGCGGTACTGGTCCTGGAGCGGCGGGCCGTCCTTGGTGAGCTCGGGGCGGTACGAGTAGGGCGCCCCGCACACCGGGCAGTACCCCTCGTCCGGGGGCGGCGCGGCGGTGTGCGGCGGGACGAACGCGGTGTCGCAGGACTTGACGGAGCACGTCATCACGATGCGCACGGGGTGCTCGGCGGCGGCCAGCCGTTCCGCCGGGCTGCCCGGGTCGAGCAGCGGGAGTTCGAGGAGCCCGGCGGGGCCGTGGTCCTCGGGCGCGCCGGGCAGCGGCGGCAGGCCGGGGGCGGACTCGTCGCGGCCGCAGGTGTCGCAGTAGCCGGTGGGCAGGACGGCGCCGGTGCAGGGGCCGCCGGTGAAGCGGCGGTGCGGGCAGGGGATCCTCATGGGCGGCCCACGGGTCCGGGGCGCTGCCCGGGCATGCGGCCCGGCGCCCCCGCGACGTCGGCGCGTAAGTCGCGTAACAGCTGCTTCAGCCCGACCAGCCGGGCATGCGGCTCGCGCAGTCCGCGCAGCTCCCCCAGCCGGTGCCGACGGGCCGCCGGGTCGGTGGCGGGGCGCGGGGGAGCCGAGGCGGAGTCGGTCAGGCCGTCCAGGCGGGACCAGGTCCGCTCCATCTGTTCCGCCCTCCTCAGCAGCTCCTCGGCGCGTTCGTCCAGCGCCGGTACGAGCAGGGCCCGTTCGACCGCGCCGGGGGCCGGGCCGTCCGTGCCGCGTACGACGACGAGCAGCCGGAAGCCGAGGGCGCGCACCCGGGCGAGGACGCGCACGAGCCCCGCCGGGTCCGGGTCCTCGTCCAGGCCGACCACCGCGAGGACCGGGCCCGCGGCGGGGCGTCCGGCGAGGGAGCGTTCGGGTTCGTCGCCGCCTTCGAGGAGCCAGTCGCGGTAGCGGTTGCGCTGGTGGAGAGGGGGGCGCAGCTGGGCGACCAGGGTGTCCACGAGCTCTTCGGGGCTGCCGCGGCCGCCGTGGTGGACGAGGTGGGCGCGGTGCAGCTGGTGGCGCAGGGTGCGGTCGCGGCCGCCGCCCTCCGGGATGACGCTGAAGCGCACGGCGGGCTGGTCGGCCCCCGCGAACCAGCGCCGCAGCCGCGCGGCGAAGGCGTGGTCCCAGCCGTCCGGGCCGCTCAACACATTCACCAGGGGTACGAGTTGAGCGATGCGGTCGACAGGGATCATGTACGAGAAGGCGAGGTCGTTCTCGGTGGGCAGCTCCATCTCCAGATCGCCGCGCCAGCTGACGACGAGGCCGACGACGCTCTCGGGGCGCTCGCCCTCGCGGCCGGTGTGGACGGCGGCGCCGCTGAAGCCGGGGCGCACCACCTCCGCGTTGGTGCGGGCGTCGAGCTGGACCCAGTCGCCGTGGAGGCCGCTGATCCGTCCCGCGAGCCACATGCCGTCGGCGTCGAAGGGCGCCGCGTAGCCGCCGAGCCACACCTCGGCACCGCGTTCCAGGCGTCGGGACAGGGGCGCGGGTTCGGCCTGGGGGCGGGGGCCTTCCAGGGCGAGGACGGCCACGTCCTCACGGTCGGGGAGCCAGCCGTCGGGGGCGACCCGGGCGGCGACGGGCGGGATGGCGGGGTTCTCGGCGAATTCGACCCACATCCGGGCGCCGGGCTCCCCGACGACGTGGGCGCAGGTCAGCATCCGGTCCTGGGTGATCAGCACCCCGGCCCCGCACACCTCGCCGCGCGGGCCCTCCCGGCGTAACCGAAGTCGCCAGTCCGCTCTCAACTCCCCCATGGTTCACGAGCGTACGCGCGGACGGGCCCCGCTTCCCAGAGTGCGGACACAAAGGGAGGCGGGGCCCGGTCCGTTCAGCCGCCGCAGTGGAAGCGGGCGCCGCCCCAGTCCGCGTGGTCGTTGCCGTTGCCGTCGCCGCCGTCACCGGCGATGAGCTCGACGTACTTGGCGCCGGTGACGTCCGCGGTGAGCGACCAGGCTGCGTCGGAGGCCCGGAGCACCGGGGACTTCACCTTCTCCGTGCCGTCGGCCTTCACGGAGAACTGGACGCTGCCCGCGGTCTTCTGGACGTCGTCCACGCCGACCTCGGCGGTGAAGGAGGTGCACTGCCCGCCCAGGTAGTAGCGGATGGCCGCCGGGGCGTGGCTGCCGAGCCCCTTCTCGTAGACCGTGCCGCCGATGGTGAGCGCGGTGCCGTCCCCGGCGCCGGTCTCGCCGTTGGACAGGTCGCGCTCGACCGGGCCCCAGCCGTTGGTGGTGGCCGTCCAGTCGAGGTCGCTGGCCCAGCTGTCCCGGGTGGGCGGCGGGGGCAGGGTGCGTACGGAGGTCTGCGCGCCGAGCTTCCGCTGTCCGTCGCCGGTCGTGTACGTGGCCTGGGAGGTCAGGGTGTACGTGCGGTAGGGGGCGTCCACCGGCGGGGTGACCCGCCAGTGTGCGGTGGCCTTCGCGCCGGGGGCGACGGAGTCGAAGGCGACGGCTCCGGCGGGCTCGGCCCGCCAGCCCTCGGGGAGGGCGAGGTCCACCTTCACGCCGGTCGCGGCGGTGGACTCGTAGTTGGTGAAGCTCGCCTCGACGGGGTTGGCGGTGCCCGGCTCAAGCGTCTCGGCACCGGCCGCGACGGTCAGCGTGCCGCAGGCGGCCTGCTCACCGGCGGGCGCCTCGCCGAGGTCGGTCACGGTGAAGGCGTCGAGCACGAAGTCGGCGCCCTCCGGGGCGTCGCCGCGCTTGCGCAGCCCGGTCCAGGTGTCGCCGCAGCCCGCCGTGACGGTCTCCGTGAAGTGGCCGGTGGTGTGCTGGGCGCCGATGGCGGTGGTCCGGGTCTCGACGGAGGCGGGCTTGCCCTCGGCGGTGATCCGGTCGTACCCGTCGACCCACTCGTAGGCCCCGGCGTGGCTGGACTGGTAGTCGTACTCGACCTTGTAGCGGTGGCCCGCGGTCATCGGGACGGTCCAGGGGGCCGTGCGGTAGACGAGGCCGGTGTTCTCCTCGTGGGCCTTCAGGGACTCCTTGCCGCCGATCACGTCGTCGATGAGCTTCCCGTTCCAGCCCGCCTGGGTGTACGGGGCGTGGAGCTGCGAGATGACGGTGCGGGGGTCGGTGGAGCCGCCCGCGTCGCCCTTGAGGAAGGGGCCCCAGCCCTGGTCGACGTCCTCGAAGTCCTCGTGGACGACGGTGCCCTTCTTCGTGGCGGGGGCGTTGACCACGAGGCGGACGTCGTCGGCGCGGACGGTGGCCGTGCTGCCGTCCGCGGCCTCGACGCGCAGGGTGGTGCGGCCGTTCGCGGGGGCCGTGAAGTTGACCTTGGCGCGCTGGAAGTACGTGCCGTGCCAGTCGGACGCGGCGACGTAGTCCCTGGCGGTGGAGCGGTCCACGGCGACGGACTCGCCGCCCGCCGAGAGCGTGGTGTGCCGGGTCCTTCCGGGCTCGACCTCGATGAGCGCGGACGCGGTGTAGCGGGCGCCGGGCTTCAGGCCGCCGATGCGCTGGGAGAGCGCGGCGGTCCCGCTGCCGGAGAGCTTCGCGCTGTTGCGCCCCTGTGCGTCGGTATCGCGGACGGCGGTTCCGGTCTTCGTCCAGTCGCCGAGCCGGTCGTCGTTGAAGCCGGGGTCGGCGACGAGGGTGTCCTCGCCCCACTTCGGGTCGGCGGCCTCCGGGGCCTGGTGCGGGTAGAGGACGTACGGCTGTCCGGCCTCGGCCTTCAGCGTGATCCTCCCGTCGACGGGCCGGACGGTCCCGGTCTTCACGCGGCCGTTGTCGGTGAGCTCGTAGACGGTGTACGTGCCCGGGGAGGGCACGGCCCAGCTGCTCGTACCGCCCTTCTGGCTGTAGTGGTACAGCTTCTTGCCGCCGTCCCACGGAAGCAGGTAGTCGGTGCCGCTGAGGACCTTGCGGCCGTGGTCGTAGTAGGTCCGCCTGCCGTCCTCGACCGTGCCGGAGATCCCGCCGGTGAAGGTGATGTCGTTGCCGTCCCAGCGGGTGATCTTCTGCTGCTGGAGGTACTTGGCGGGCAGGTCGCGCTGCCAGACGTTGTCGTAGAAGGCGTTCCAGTCGGTCTCGCCGGTCCAGCCCTCGAATTCGGCGATGGCGCTCTGGCCGAGGACCGGGTCGTTGTTCCAGACGTCCTTCTCGCCGTTGCGGATGAACCGGATGATCTTCGAGTTGATGCCCTTGTTGGTGGCGCCGCCGTAGTCCAGGTCGTTGGCCCAGTGCGACCAGAGCGAGGCCCGCTCGAACTTGTCGGCCCACTCGCTGGAGACGTTCCAGCCCTGCTTCCGGAGGGCCTGTACGGTCTTGTCGGCGATCCAGCCGTGGGTGTAGTACACGTCGATGTACAGCATCGAGAGGTTGTTGTCGGTCTCGTCGCGCAACTGCTGGAAGCGCTTCGCCAGGTCGCCGCTGTTGATGTCGCGGCGCTGGTCGATGTAGTAGCTCTGGCCCAGCCAGTTCCAGCCCGGCTTGGTCTTGTCGACCAGCTGCTCGTCGAACGCCTTCGCCTCCGGGTACGCCTCCGTGGCGTTGACGTGGACGCCGAAGGTGGCGCCCCACTTCTTGCCGTCCTTCAGCAGGGCGTTGAGGTCCTTCAGCCCGCCCGCGCGCTTGTTGTAGTCGCCGCCGTAGTCGGGGTGGGCGGAGTCGTGGCCCTCGGAGGCGTACCCCTTGAGCAGGGCGAGCTGGCCGAGGCCGTCCGTCGCCAAGGAGATCCGCTTGACGTCGTCCAGGGTGCGCAGGAAGGGGTGCGTGGCCTGGCTGGCGAAGTTGAACGGGATGTGGGTGATGACCCGGTCCGCGGTGTCCTCGCTGCCCCGCGCGACCACGCCGATCGAGCGGAACGCGACGGCCCCGTCCTGCCAGTCCACCGTCCGGTCGCCGTTGGCGTCGGGTGTGACGACGACCTTGGCCCAGGGCAGGGCGTCCCCGCTCTCCGGCTTCGGCGCGCCCTCGCCCCGGTAGGTCCACTGACCGGACCGGACGGCGACCCTCGTCGAGCCGTCGTCCTCCTTGCGGGCCTGGTGCCAGAACCGGGCGTCGTCGCCGCCGGTGGCGCCGGAGGGCTTGTCGTACGAGGAGTTGGACTCCACGGCGGCGGCAAGCGAGCTGGTGTTGACGATGGCGTACGTGGCACCGGTGGGCGCGGACTCGGCCGGGGTGTCGGCGGTGACTGATCCGAAGACGTCGGCGGTCCGCGTGGAGTCGGTGTCCAGCTTGGTGAAGGCCGTGGCCGCCCCGCTGTCCGTACTGGCGACGGAGACCAGGTCGTGCCCGGGTATGTCGATGGTGCCCACCCGGAACGCGTCGGTGTCGCGGACGGCGGTGACCTTGAAGGTGGTGGCGCGGCCGGACACGGAGAGCGTCGCGTCGATCTCCACCCCGGGCAGGTCGGTGAAGGCCAGCGTGTAGCGGGCGGCCGAGCCGGTGACCTCCGGGGCGCCCTTGAGCTTCACGGAGTGCGCGGTGCCGTTCAGGGTGACGGCGGTGACCGGGCGGGTGGAGCCGGTGAGCTGCTTCCCGGATCCGCGGTCGGTGTACGTGAGGACGCGCGGGAAGTCCGCGGCGACGGCGACCGCGAGCTGCGCGGAGGAGATGACGGGGCTGCCCGCGGGCACGGCGGCAGCGGGTGAGGGGGCGGCGGCCACGGCGGGGAGGGCGGTCCCCACCAGGGCCAGGACGGCTGCTGAGGCGGCGGCTGCGACGCCCACCGGCATACGGCTTGGTGACATGTGCACTGCGTAGTCGTCCGCTCCGCGCACCGTCAACGACGTACGGCTCCGACGGCTTCGCCAGTCCAACAACCGCCTTCCGTAAGTCCAAGTAGGACCGCGGGGGGCCGGACCGGGGCATCCGGGGCACCGTGTTCAGTTCCTGATCACGCGGTGTGCGGGCATCGAGCGGCATCCAGGCAAGTGCCGCCCACCAGCGTCGAGTTGTGAAGAGTTCTTCTTTTTGAGAGCGCTCTCAGTCACAAGTCTTGACGCCCATGCCGCGCGTCGAGAAAGTGGTGCGCATCGCGGACGCCCCCCGCTCCACACCCCCGCACGGTCCACCCGTCCGCGCCCCCACGCACCCCCCGGAGTCGCCTCATGATTTCGCGCCGGAAGTTCCTGACGGGCGGAGCCGCCGCCACGGCCACCGCACTGACCTACCCCCTCTGGGGCAGCGCGCTGAGCCCGAGCGCGTCGGCCTCCGCCGCCACCTGCGAACTGGCCCTGGTCAACAAATCCCTGCCCGGCCGCGTCAACGCCTATGTCACCGGCCACGAGCAGGGCACCGACCGCTGGGTCCTGCTGCGCGCCGACGGCAGCGTCTACCACCCCGACTCCCCCTCGGCGCCGCAGACCCCGCTGCCGGTCGACTGCGCGATCCCGCTGAACGGGGCGGGCGGCGCTCCGGTCGTGCTGACCCTGCCTCAGATGTACGGCGCCCGGGTCTACTTCGTCCGGGACGACACCCTGACGTTCTACCTCAACCCGGGCCCGGCCCTGGTCGAGCCCGCCTTCGCCACCTCCACCGACCCGAACTACGGGCGGACCTGGTCGTTCTGCGAGTTCACGTTCAACCCGCAGCAGCTGTACGCCAACATCAGCTACGTCGACCTGGTGACCGCGCTCCCGATCGGCCTGACCCTGGAGGGCGACTCCACGCACACCGTCGCCCCGCTCCCCGACGGCGCCGTGCAGCGGATCGCCGACGGCCTCATCGCCCAGGCGGCCGCCGACGGCCAGCCCTGGGACAAGCTGGTGACCCGCGGCGCGAACGGCAGCGTGCTGCGGGTCATCTCCCCGCAGAACCTGATGGCGCCCTACTTCGACCGGCCCGACCAGATGCCGTTCCGCGACCTGTTCACGGCGCAGATCGACCAGGTCTGGGAGAAGTACCGCTCGACGGACCTGCGCATCGACCTCCAGGGCGGGCGCGGCGTGCGCACGGGCCGGGTCAGCGGCGACACGCTGACGTTCGACGGCGGGCACACCTTCAGCAAGCCGGTCTCGAAGGACATCTTCACCTGCAACCACGGGCCGTTCACCAACAACCCGGCGGACAACGACGACAAGAAGGCCCTGCTGGCCCGGCTCGCCGCGGGCTTCAACCGCTCGATCATGCTCAGCCACCCCGACCAGCCCAACGGCACCTCGGTGGCCGACTACTACCAGGGCGCGGTGACCAACCACTGGTCCCGGATCGTCCACGCCAACAGCCCGATCGGTTACGCCTTCCCGTACGACGACGTGCGTCCGGACGGCCAGCCGGACGTCTCGGGCGCCGCGAACGACGGCAACCCGAGGCGGTTCACGGTGAGCGTCGGTTCCTGACCTCACCCCCACAGACCGGGAGGACCCCCGTCCGGGCGGGACGGGGGTCCTTCCTGTGCGGGCGCGCGGGTCGCACCCGGGCGGCGGACCGGCTTCAGACGGGGGCGCCTACCGCGCGCTCCCGGCGGGCGCGCGCCGCGGCGCCGACCGGTACGGCGTCGGAGCCCAGGCCCGACCGCACCAGTCGGACCGGGTGGCCGCTCACCGGCGGTTCGGCCGTCAGCGACGCGAGGACGAGGGGGCTCAGCAGCGGCCAGGCGCGGCTGACCCCGCCGCCCACGACCACCGTCGTGATGTCGACGACCCCGGCGGTCATCACGATCGCCCGCGCGATTCCGGCACCGGCGGCCTCGTACACCGCGAGGGCGTCCGCGTCACCGGCCCGCGCCGCCTCGGCGACCTCGCGGGCGGTCAGCGCGCGGCCGGTGCGCTCCGCGTAGCGGGCGCCGATGGACCGGCCGGAGGCCAGGGTCTCCAGATGGCCGCGACCACCGCACGAGCAGAGCAGATCGCCGAAGCCGGGGATGTGCCCGATCTCCCCGGCCGCACCGTGCGGGCCGGTGAACAGCGCGCCGTCGCTCCACAGCGCACCGCCGACGCCGGTGCCGAGGGTGATGCCGAGGACGTTCGGCTCCCCCCGGACGGCGCCGCCCGACGTCTCTCCGTACAGGAAGGCGTTGACGTCGTTGTCCAGGAAGGCGGGCACGCCCAGCGCGTCCTGGAGGGCGTCCGTCACCCCGAATCCGGCCCAGCCGGTGAAGGAGTCGCTGGCCACGAGGATGTGACCGGTGCCGGAGTCCACGACTCCGGCGGCGCCGACCCCGCAGCCGGTGAGCCGGCCGGGGGTGCGCCGGAGCAGCGGGGCCAGCGCCTCGAGGGCGGCGCCGATCATGGCAGCGCCTCCGTGGGCCGCCGGGGTGGCCGTCTCGGCGCGGTCCAGGACGGTCAGGTCGTCGTCGCACAGCACCACCTGCGTGGTGGTGCCGCCGATGTCCACCCCGGCGAAGAGCCTGCGGTCGTTCGCGTTCATGCCTGGGCCTCCGTCCGGCCGGCCGTGAGAGCGGCCAGGCGCTCGGCCCTGCGACCGCGCTGGATCACCGGGTCCGGCACCGGTACGGCGGCCAGCAGGCCGCGGGTGTAGTCGGTCTCCGGGTGCAGGAGGGTCTCCCCGGTGGGGCCCTGCTCCTGGATGCGGCCGCCCCGCAGCACCACGACGCGCTGGGCGAAGTGCTGGACGACGGCCAGGTCGTGGGAGACGAAGAGACAGGCGAAGCCCAGTTCGTCCTGGAGCTCCGAGATCACTTCGAGCACCGCTTGCTGGACGCTCACGTCCAGGGCGCTGGTGGGTTCGTCGGCGACCAGCAGCCGGGGCTCCAGCACCAGCGCGCGGGCCAGGCTCACGCGCTGTCGCTGCCCGCCGGACAGCTCCCGGGGCGCCCGGTCCGCGACCTCGCGCGGCAGCCGGACACGGTCCAGGACGGCGGCCACCTTGCTCCTGCGGTCCTTGGCGGAGAGCTTCCCGCGGTGGACCCTGAGCGGCTCGGCGACGCACTCCCCGACCGTCATCCGGGCGTCCAGCGACGCGACCGGGTCCTGCAGGACCACACCGATGCCGGCACGCAGGGCCCGGCGGGCCCGGGACCGGGTGCGCGCCAGGTCGTTGCCGAACAGCGAGACCGTGCCGGA
The DNA here is from genome assembly GCF_055590565.1 of Streptomyces sp. NPDC041814. Lineage (NCBI taxonomy): Bacteria > Bacillati > Actinomycetota > Actinomycetes > Kitasatosporales > Streptomycetaceae > Streptomyces > Streptomyces sp. NPDC041814. The sequence continues at coordinate 16,030 of NZ_JBVJAM010000003.1, forward strand.
GGTCGGGGCGATCAGGCCCAGCGCGACCCGGGAGGCGGTGGACTTGCCGGAACCCGACTCACCGACCAGGCCCAGCGTCTGGCCGGGGTGCACGGCGAGGGAGACGCCGTCGAGCGCCCGCACCGCGTTCCTGCCGCGGCCGAAGACCACGGAGACGTCGCGGAGCTCGGCGACCGGCTCGGTGTCCGGGGCCTCGGCGGCGGCCGGGGCCGGGGCGGCCTTGTCCGCCTCCGCCACCGACAGCCGGGGGACGGCGGCCAGGAGGCGGCGGGTGTAGTCGTGGGACGGCCGCAGGAGCACGTCCTCGACCGGACCGGTCTCCACGATCTCCCCGTGGTACATCACGGCGACCCGGTCGGCGAAGTCGGCGACGACACCCATGTTGTGGGTGACCAGCAGGACGCCGGTGCCCGTCTCGGCGGCGAGGCGGCGCAGCAGGTCGAGGATCTCGGCCTGCACCGTGACGTCCAGCGCGGTGGTGGGTTCGTCGGCGATCAGCAGGGCGGGGTCGTTGGCGATGGCCATCGCGATGACCACGCGCTGGCGCTGCCCGCCGGAGAGCTGGAAGGGGTAGGCGGCGGCCCGCTTCTCCGGCTCGGGGATGCCGACCTTGCGCAGGAGGACGACGGCCTCCTCCGCGGCCTCCTTGGCGGAGACCTCGCGGTGGTTGCGGATCACCTCGGCGATCTGGGCGCCGACCCGGGTGAGCGGGTCGAGTGCGGTGGCCGGCTCCTGGAAGACCATGGAGGCGGTCCGGCCGCGCAGGGCGGCGAGTTCGCTCTCCCGGGCGCCGACGACCTGGGTGCCCGCGATGACCGCGCTGCCGGTGGCGCGGGCGTTGCCGGACAGCAGGCCCATCGCGGCCAGCGCGATGGTCGACTTGCCCGAGCCCGACTCGCCGACGAGGGCGAGCGTCTCGCCGGGGGCGACGCTCAGGGACACGCCCCGGACGGCCGGCACGTCACCGGTCTCGGTGGTGAAGACGACGCCGAGGCCGTCGAGTTCGAGGATCGGCCCGGCCTGCGGTGCGGCGGGGCGCTGGGTGGCGGTCATCCGCGTCCCCTCACGTCGAATGCGTCGCGGAGCCCGTCCCCGATCGCGTTGAACGCCCACACCACCAGGATGATGGCCAGGCCGGGCGGGATGATGAGCCACCAGTAGCCGGAGTAGGCCGCGGTGAGACCGGCCGAGAGCATGCCGCCCCAGTCGGTGGACGGCGGCTGGACGCCCAGGCCCAGGTAGGAGACGTAGGCGACGAGCAGGATGGCGTCGGCGATCTGGAAGGTGGCCGCGACGATGATGGTCGAGACCGAGTTCGGCAGGATGTGCCGGATGATCGCCCGGCCGTGCGTGCCGCCGATCGCGCGGAGCGTCAGCACGTAGTCGCGGTTCTTCAGGCTCAGGGTCTCGGCCCTGATCAGGCGGGACGGCACCAGCCAGGACACGAAGCCCAGAATGACGATCAGACCGGTCAGGTCGGGGGTGGTGATGGCGGAGACCACGAGCAGGATGAAGAGCGCGGGGATGGCGATCCCGGCGTCCACGATCCGCATCATGACCGCGTCCACCCAGCCGCCCGCGTAGCCGGCGACGGCTCCCCAGAGGGTGCCGATGACGGTGGCCAGGACGCCCGCGGCGAGACCGACGATCAGCGACACCTTGCCGCCGTACATGAGCCGGCCCAGTACGTCGTGGCCGACCGCGTCGGTGCCCAGCCAGTGGGAGCCGCTGGGGGCGAGGTTGACCTGCTGGAGCATCGTGTGGGTCTGGTCGGTGGAGTACACCAGCGGACCGGCGAAGCAGAACAGGACGAAGACGACCACGACGCCGAGGCCGACCACGGCGAGCCGGTTGCGGCAGAAGCGCCGGACGGCGAGGCGGGACCCGGACGCCGTGACGGCGGCGGCCGTGCCGGGCACCTGGCCCGGCTGGATGACGGCACTCATGCCCGGCCTGCCTTCACTCGGGGGTCGATGATGCGCTGGACGATGTCGGCGAGGAGCGTCCCGGTCACCGTGGCGACCGCGATGACGAGCACGCAGCCGAGGAGCACGGGGTAGTCGGAGGACTGCGCGGCGGTCCAGAAGAGCAGCCCCATGCCCGGGTAGTTGAAGAGCTGCTCGACCACCAGCGCACCGCCGAAGAGCACCGGCACGTAGTACCCGAGCATGGCGACCACGGGCGTCAGCGAGTTGCGGAACACATGGCGCCACAGGATGGCGCGCGAGCGGGAACCGCCGGCCCGCGCGGTCCTGACGTAGTCCTCGGAGAGGTTCTCCAGGGTGGCGGCCCGCATGTAGCGGCTGAAGACCGCGATCATGGAGGCCGCGCCCGCGACCACCGGCAGCACCAGCGCCTGCGGTTCGGAGATCACCTGGGCGAGCGTGTCGCCCTGCGGTGCCTGGGAGGGGAACCACGGCAGCGTCTGGCTGAACAGCAGCACCAGGACCAGTCCGAGGAAGTACACGGGCGTGGAGTAGGCGATGAAGCTCAGCGTGGTGATGATGTAGTCGGCGGGCTTGTTGCGCCGCACGGCCTGCCACATCCCCATCGGGATCGCCAGCAGCAGGCCGACGATCGCCGACAGGACGGTGAGCAGCAGGGTCTTCGGCAGCCGTTCGGTGATGAGCTGGGACACCGGCTCGTTGAGCGTGTACGAGGTCCCGAGGTCACCGTGCAACAGCTGGTTCAGGTAGTAGAAGTACTGCACGGGAAGCGGCTTGTCGAGGCCCTGTTCGTGGTTGAAGGACGCGATCTGCTGCGCGGTGGCCTGCGGGCCGAGGATCCCGCGAGCGGGACCCCCGGGCAGGGCGTGCAGCAGACCGAAGACCACGATCGTCACGATGACGATCACCACGACGGCCTGGAGTATCCGCCTGATGAGGTACGAGGAGGTGCTCATGTGATTTCCGGTCGCTTCGGCTCAGTGATGCGCGTGGTCGGCGACCGGGGTCACTTGGTCCACTTCCACATGGCGGGGTGGAAGTTGGCGAGCGAGTCCTGCGCGAAGCCGCCGAGGCCCGTCTTGACGACGGAGACCTGGTAGTCGGGCTCCGGGAGCCAGATGACCGGGAGGTCCTTGGTCAGGGCGGCGCTGTACTTCTGCATGGCGGCGTCGGAGGAGTCGGTGGTGGTCTCGCTGATCACCTTGTCGACGTCCGGGTTGGAGTAGCTGCCGAAGTTGGAGCCGCCGCCGGTGGCGAAGAGCGAGTCACCACTCGGGTAGGCGGGGAAGTACCAGCTGCCGGCGCTGCCGAAGAAGGACAGCTGCCACTTGCAGCCGGGCTGGTCGGCGGTGCACTCACCGGCCTGCGAGAGCACCGAGTTGACCGGGGCGGTCTTGATGCTGAAGCCGATGCCGGACTTGGCGAAGGACGACTGGAGCGCGCTCATCATGTTGTCGGTCACGGTCGAACCGGACTGCGACAGCACCTGCATCTGGAACTTGGTGCCCTTGTCCACCCCGGCACCGCACTGGTCGGCGCCGCTGCCCGGCTCCGTGCAGACCATGACACCGCCGCGCTCGGTCCAGCCGTGGTCGGTGAGCAGCTTCTTCGCCTTGGCGGTGGAGAAGGGGTACGGGTTCTTCTTCTGCTCGGCGGAGATGAAGGAAGAGGTCTGGCCCTGCGGGACGGGCCCGTAGGTCGGGACGGCGGTGCCGTTGAAGATGACCTCGGACAGCGTCTTCTGGTCCACCGACATCTGGATCGCCTGGCGGGCGTAGAGCTGCTTGAAGACGGGCCCCATGGTGGGGTTGTTGAAGTTGTAGGGCATGTACGTGATCGCCCAGCCCGCCCATGGCTTGAGGGTGTAGCCCTTGGCCTTGAAGGAGGCTTCCTGGCTGAGGTTCGTGGCGTTGATGTAGCCGTAGTCGACCGTGCCGGCCCGGAGCGCGTTCTCCTCGGCGTCCGCCGTGGTGAACGGGAGGAGGTTCACCGTCTTGATGTTGGCCTTGCCGCCGCCGTCGTACTTGGCGTTGGCGAGCAGCTGCACCTTGCCGGCGGTCGAGAACGACTTGATGGTGTACGGGCCGCTGACCGTCTTCCAGAGCGGATCGGTGGCGTAACCGGAGATCTTCTTCGCGGCCGTGTTGAGGTACGTCCAGACCTTCTTGGCGCCCGCGGGGGTGAGGTCGAGGTCCGACACCTTGCCGTCGTCGCCGGTCTTGTCCCAGACGTGCTGCGGCATCGGGCGGATCATGCTCAGCTCGTTGGCGAGCATCCACTGCGTGTTGTACGCCTTGTCGAACGTGAGCGTGAAGTGCGTGTCGTCGACGATCTTCAGCGCGGTCCAGTTGTCCGGCGCCTTGCCCGGGCTGTAGCTGGCCCAGTCCTCCTTGTTGGCCTTGACCAGGTTGAACCAGAACTGCACGTCGCGCGAGGTGATCTGCTTGCCGTCGCTCCAGTGCCGGTTGCCGAGGGTGATCGTGACGCTCTTGCCGTCCTCGGCGAAGTCGGCGGCGGTGGCCAGGGAGTTGTCCTTGTTCCAGCCGACCTTGCCGGTGGAGCCGTCGTACGCGACCAGGGGCTCCCAGAGGGACTGGGATATGGAGGAGTTGTTGGTGTTCAGGTGGGCGGCGGTGCCGACCGGAAGGATCCAGTTCGGCGTGAAGTTCGCGGGCAGCGCGTAGTTGATGCTGTCCGACGATCCGGAGCCGGAGGCGCTCGCGCCCCCTCCGGAGCAGCCCGACAGAAGAACTGCGGCCGTGGTGGCAGCACCTGCGGCGAGGGCCCAGCGACGGTTGCGCACCGTGCGGGTAAGGATCATGACACTCCTCGGATCGAAAGGGCCCGCAGCCGCTCGGGGGGTCGGCGCTGCGTTCACGACAGCTAACGCCGCCACTGTCGAAGAAACAAACAAGAATGAATAACAAGTAAGTTACTGCACTTTCGACGAAAGTCGTCTTGCCCCATTTCTTCCGCCTGTTTGGGGCATTTTGACCCGCTAAGCGGGACTTCAAGGTGCGAGGGACTTCCTTCACGTCACTGTTCCCCTGTGCGAAGTGCGGGCGTATCGTCGCCGCCACACACCCGTTGCGGAAGTAACTTTGTACATGACTGGAATAAGTGCGTGGGACCGCAAGGCCACGAAGGGGACCCCGTCCCTCGCCGTGCGCGTCCTGGAACTCATCGCATCGGGCCAGGCGACCTCCCGGGCCGAGCTGGCCGAGCGCCTCGGGGCCGCCGCCTCCACCATCTCGCTGACGGTGGGGCATCTGGTCGAACGCGGCCTGGTCGCCGAGGAGGGCACCCAGTCCTCCACCGGCGGACGCCCCCGCAAGGTGCTGAGGATCGGCAGCCGGGACGACTTCGCCCTCGCCGCCGACCTCGGTGGCCGGCACGCCAGGATCGGCGTGGTGCTCCCGGGTGGCGGCCTGGCCGATGTCTCGACCGTCCCGTTCCTGATCGCCGACGGTCCGGAGGCCGCCCTGCCCCGGCTGGCGGAGGCGCTGGAAGCCCTGGCCGGACAGCGGAACGCCGGCCGCCTGCGCGGGGTCGGCCTCTCCCTGCCCGGGCCGGTGGACATCGCCTCGGGGTCGGTCGTCCGGCCGTCCCGGATGCCCGGCTGGCACCGGTTCCCGGTCGCCGCCTGGCTGGGCGAGCGCTTCGGCGTCCCCGCGGTCGTGGACAACGACGCCAACTGCATGGCGGTCGGCGAGCACACCGTCCGGCTCGACGGGCCCTCGCAGACGATCATGGTGAAGATCGGCTCCGCGATCGGAGCCGGTGTGATCGCCGAGGGCCGCCTCTACCGCGGTGCCACCGGCGCCGCCGGGGACATCACGCACATCCGGATCGACGCCGGGGCCGGCATCCCGTGCTCCTGCGGCAACACCGGCTGCCTGGAGACCGTGGCGTCCGGTGCCGCGCTGGTCCGGATCCTGCGCGAGCGCGGCGCGGACGTGAACAGTCCCGAGGACGTGGCCCGGCTGGCCCTGGACGGTGATCCGCTGGCCACGCGCACGGTCCGCAGGGCGGGCGACTACCTGGGGCAGGTGCTGGCCGCCAACGTCAACTTCTTCAACCCGGGCGCCGTCTATCTCGGCGGCATCCTCTCGACCCTGGAACAGTTCGTCGCCGCCGTGCGCAGCCGGCTCTACGAGAGCTGCCACCCGCTCGTCACCGAGCACCTCACCATCGAGCGGACGCGGCTCGGCGCCGACGCCGGGCTGGTCGGCGCCGGGCAGTTCGCCCTGCAGCACGCCCTGGCCCACGCCTTGCACGAGGTGGGCGGAACAGGCCGGTTCGACCCGCTCGCCCCCCGCCCTCTCTGACGCCCCACCCCTTACGAGGAGCCATGTCGCAATCCCGCACCGCAGCATCCCGCCCGGTCATCGCCATCGCAGGGCTCGGCATCGAGTCCTCCACCTTCTCCCCCGCCCGCACCCGGGCCGCCGCCTTCCACCCCTCGCGCGGTACGGAGGTGCTGGACCGCTACCCGTTCCTGGCCCCCGGTGAGGAGCTGCGCGAGGCGGCCGACTGGCACGGCGCCCTGGTCGGCAAGTCGCTGCCGGGCGGCACCGTCACCGCCGCCGCCTGGCAGGAGCTGACCGACGAGCTGATCGAACGGCTCGCCGCGCTGCCCCGCCCGGACGGCCTCTGGTACGACATCCACGGCGCGATGACCGTGGAGGGCGTCGACGACGCGGAGGCGGTCCTGCTGGACCGCATCCGCGCCACCGTCGGCCCGGACGTGATCATCTCGACCTCGATGGACCTGCACGGCAACGTCTCGCGCGAGCTGGTCCACGGCAGTGACCTGATCACGTGCTACCGGATGGCCCCGCACGAGGACCACATGGAGACCAAGGAGCGGGCCGTCCGCAACCTGGTCGGCCTGCTGGCCTCCGGCGCGCCCCGTCCCGTCAAGGCATGGGTGCCCGTGCCGGTGCTGCTGGCCGGCGAGCAGACCTCCACCCGGATCGAACCGGCGAAGAGCGTGTACGCGGCGGTGGACGACGTCGAGGCCATGGACGGCGTGACCGACGCCGCCATCTGGGTCGGCTACGCGTGGGCCGACGAGCCGCGCAACCGCGCCGCGGTGGTGGTCACCGGACCCGGCCGGGAGGCCGTGGCGGCGGGAGCGGAGCGTCTGGCCCAAGGGTTCTGGAAGGCGCGCCACGACTTCGAGTTCGTCGCCCCGACGGGCACCTTCGACGGCATCCTGGACGAGGCCCTGGCATCCGACCAGCGCCCCTACTTCATCAGCGACACCGGGGACAACCCGACCGCGGGCGGTGCCGGTGACGTGACCTGGGGGCTGACCCGGCTGCTGGCCCGCCCCGAGTTCCGGCAGGACGACGGCCCGACGGTCATCTACGCCTCGGTGCCCGGACCGGACGCCGTCGCGACCGCCGTCGCCGCCGGGGTCGGCGCCACCGTCACGGTCACCGCGGGCGCGGACGTGGACGACCGGCACGCGGGCCCGGTCACCCTGACCGGCACGGTGCACTCCGTCCGGCACGGCGACCGGGACGCGCGGACCGAAGTCGTGATCCGGGTGGGCAGTGTGTACGCGATTCTCACCGAGCTCCGCAAGCCGTACCACCACGAGCACGACTTCACCGATCTCGGCCTCGACCCGCGGGGTGCCGACATCGTGATCGTGAAGATCGGATACCTGGAGCCCGAGCTCTTCGACATGTCGGTCGGCTGGAAGATGGCGCTCACCCCCGGTGGCGTGGACCAGGACCTGGTGCGCCTGGGCCACCACCGCATCCGCCGCCCGATGTTCCCCTTCGACCGCGACATGGCCGACCCTGACCTGTCGGCCCGGATCATTCCCGCCTCGGACCAGCCGCTCACCGGGGACGACGAGTGAGCGCCCGTCCCGCGCTGGAGATCGCCGTCACCTCACCGGCGGGCGCCCGCGCCGCCCGGGAGAACGGCGCCGACCGGGTCGAGCTGTGCACCGCGCTCGAACTGGGCGGCGTGACCCCGTCCGCCGCGCTGGTGGAGGCGGTCGCCGCGGAGGGGCTGCCCGTGCAGGTCCTCGTCAGGTGCCGGCCCGGCGACTTCGTCCACGACGCGGAGGAGTTGGCCCTCATGGCCGCCGAGGTGCGGTCGGTCATCGCTTCCGGCGCCGCCGGAGTGGTCGTCGGCGCGCTCAACGCCGACGGCACCCTCGACGTCCCGGCGGTCGCCCGGCTGGCCGACGCCGCCCGGTCCGCGGGGCGTCCGGTGGAGGTGACCCTGCACCGCGCCGTCGACCAGTCCGCCGACCCGGTGGCGACCGCCGCGCTGCTGCCCTCGCTCGGACTGACCCGGGTCCTCACCTCGGGCGGGGCGCCGGCCGCGGCCGAGGGGCTGGCGGTGATCGCCGCGATGGCCGCCGCCGCCCCGGGCGTCGACGTGATGGCCGGGGGCGGTGTGCGCCTCGGCGACATCCCGGCCCTGGTCTCCGCGGGCGTCGGCTCGGTCCACCTCTCCGCCAAGGCCCGCGCGCCGCGCCGGCCCGGCGGCAGCTGGGTTCCGATGGGCGCGGGCGGCACGTCGGCCGAGCAGGACACCCATTTCGTCACCGACCCCGGTGTCGTCGCGCGGGCGCGCCGGGCGCTGGAGGACCTGTCCTGACCGTCGCCCCGTACAGGACTGCGCCCCCACCCGGGAACGGTGGGGGCGCAGTCCTGTACGGGGCGCGAGCGGGTCAGCAGCCGCCGCAGTTGTAGTAGGTCACGTCCCAGTGGTTGCCCTCGTCGGCGTAGACGTTGCCGGACGCGGACTTGTACTGGGGGGCGCCGTCACCACGCAGGCCGATGTAACTGAACGCGCTCTTCACGTAGTTGGTGAGACAGGTCGTCTTGCCGAAGTCCAGCTTGTAGCCGTTCCAGTGCGAGTACGTGCCGCTGGCGTGCCCGGTCTCCGTGCCGCCGGTGATGTTCAGCGCGCAACCGGTGGCGCTCTTGAGGGTCTGGGCGCCCTGGGCGGTCGGCAGGTTCAGCTGGTCGAACGACGTGCAGGTGGAGTTGTAGCGGTCGGAGCACCCGCCGGAGGACGACCAGGTGATCCCGGACGAGCTGAAGCGGGCGGTCGCCTGGCTGTGGGTGAGCTTGGTGACGGCGTACGCGTCGGTCGTGCCGCTCACCAGGCCGAAGCCGGGCGCGAAGAGGACACCGAGCACCAGGGCGAGCGCGGTCAGGACGGGGCGCAGCGTCATCCGGGAGACACGGGGCGCGTGGAAGACCATGGGGGACTCTCCTCCTGTGCATGACAAAGGGGCAGGGGAATAGTGCCGCAGTTCTACGCGCGTCGCCAGGGGGCCTCACGTAACGGCCGCGTGAACGGATGGCGAGCACCGCAACAGTCCGCGCAGCAGATGTTGAACTTTGAACAAGATGGGTCTACAGTGAATGTCGTTGAAGGTTAAACAACAGGTCGAGCCCACTCGGCCAGGTCTTCGAGGAGGAGCCATGGCTCTGTTCAACCGCAAGTCCGCCGACGCCGCTGCCGCCGCCACGACCACGGCCGACGTCGACCCCGCACTGGCCGCGCTGACGGGTGACTACACGATCGACCCGGCGCACAGCAGCATCGGCTTCACCGTGCGCCACGCCATGGTCACCAACGTGCGCGGCTCCTTCGCCGAGCACGAGGGCTCCCTGAAGCTCGACGGCGGCGACCCGGCCAACTCCACCGCCTCGATCGACGTGAAGATCGCCAGCGTGGACACCGGCATCAAGGACCGCGACGGCCACCTGGTGAGCGGCGACTTCTTCGACGCCGAGAAGTTCCCCCTGATGACGTTCCGCTCGACCTCCGCCGAGCAGCTGGGCGGTGACAAGTACCGCGTCACCGGCGACCTGACCATCAAGGACGTGACCCGCCCGCTCGCCATCGACCTGGAGTTCAACGGCTCCGCCAAGGACGTCTACGGCAACGAGCGCGTCGGCTTCGAGGGCGGCGCCGAGATCCTGCGCTCCGACTGGGGCCTGACCTGGAACGCGGCGCTGGAGACCGGCGGCGTCATGGTCAGCGACAAGGTGAAGCTGAACTTCGACATCTCCGCGATCAAGGCCGCGCCGCAGGCGTAATCCGCTCAGCGCGGCGCGTCCAGCACCCGCGCGGCGGCAGCGCGAAGGCCCTTCACCGACTGGTGGAGGGCCTCGTCGCGCCGGGCGGCCAGCGCGGTGTGCGCGGCCTTGCGCGTGGTGTCTCCGGCGCGGGCGTCCGCGACCATCCGCCGCATGAGCTCGGCGCGCTCGCCGGACGCCCGGCCCACCCCGCCGACCGCCGCGACCATGGCGTCGGGCCCCTCCACAAGGACGACCTCGGCGGCCCGGTGCACCTCACGGGCGAGGCCGACGAACACGCCGACCCGCTCGTCCACCGCCTCCAGGTCAGGCCGCTCCGGCCGCAGCGCCTCGAAGACGGCGTCCAGGGCGATGTCCCGGTCGTGCAGGGCCCCGAGGTACGCCACATAGGCGTCCCTGCGGTGCTGTCTGCGCCACTGGTCGTACTGGGAGCGGGCCGCCGTCCGCCCGGTGACGAGGGCCGCCCCCAGGGTGGTGAGCGAGCCGACGGCGGCCCCTATCAGCGCGGCGACTTCGGCATCCATGCGCGCCATTGTGCCGCCGCCCCGGCCCGCTCAGCCCATGGACTTCGAGCCGTCCAGGGATTCCCGGATGATGTCCGCGTGGCCCGCGTGCTGCGCGGTCTCCGCGATGATGTGCATCAGCGTCCTGCGGGCGGACCACTTCGCGTCCCCGTCGAACCAGGGGGCCTTCGGCAGCGCGTGCGCGGCGCCCAGGTCCGGCAGCGAGGCGACCAGCTCGTCGGTCGCCGCCGCCACCTTCTCGTAGGCGTCGAGCACGCCCGCCAGCGTCTCCCCCGGCAGCATCCTGAAGTCGTCGGCCCGCTTGGCGAAGTCGGCCTCGGTCATCGCGGTGAAGTCCGGCATCGCGGCGGCCCCCTCCACGATGAACGCGGCCCAGCCCCGCTCGACCGAGGTCACGTGCTTGATCAGGCCGCCGAGACACAGCTCGCTCTTCGTGGTCCGCTCCCCCGCCTGCTCGTCGGTGAGGTCGCGCGTGGTGAACCGCAGGAAGTGCCGCTGCTTGCCCAGCGCCTCCAGGAGGTCCGCCCGCTCGTCCGAGCCGGTGTTCGCGGTGGGCGTCTCGCTGGCGTTCATGGTTCTGCCTTCCGTCGTTCCTGTTCCGCCGTCAGGACCGACAGTACGAGCGCATTAGGTCAGATCCGGTCCTGTACGCGCGGTCAACGCCGCCTGACCTTCAGGGCGTTGTCCGTACGGGTGGTGGGGTTGCCGTCCGGGTCGTTCTGGACGCGCTCGTGCTCCTCGCTGAGCAGCACCTCCCACTCCCCCTCCGGCAGTTCCAGCTGGGCCAGCACCTCGTCCGGGGTCGGCAGCTCCATGTCCGCGTGGTGGTGGTCCCAGGCCGGGAAGCCCGCGTGCCCCACGATCAGCAGCACGCCCCCCGGGGCGACCGCGCGGGCCGCCCGGCGCAGGATGCGTTCGCGGGGCAGGTCGCCCATGGAGTGCAGGAACTGCGCCGAGACCAGGTCGTAGGTCCCTTCGGGGAAGGTGGCGCCCAGGTCGTGGAACTGCCAGTCCACCCGGTCGGCGACCCCGGCCTCCGCCGCGTGCTCGGCGGCCCGTTCGAGCGCCACGCGCGAGATGTCCGTCGCGGTGACGTGCCAGCCCCGGCCCGCCAGCCAGACCGCGTCCGCGCCCTCCCCGCAGCCCAGGTCCAACGCCCGGCCCGGCGCCAGGTCCTCGACCTCGCGGACGAGCACGGTATTGGGCTTCCCGCTCCAGATGCGGCGGCTCTCGCGGTACCGGTTGTCCCACAGCTCCGCGTCGGACGGGGCGTTGCGGGCTTCCACGGCGCGCCGGGTGTCGTCGGTGACGAGGTCCCCGTTGATGGCCGCGCCCGCCTTGAGCCCGGCCGCGGCGGCGCCGATGACCTGGTCCATGAGACCGGTGACGTTCCCGGCGACCCAGACCCCGGCCGCCGCCGTCGCGCCGGTCGCGTCCGCCTCGATGTACGAGCCGATGAGGTGTCCGCCCATCTCCAGCGGTGCGGGGCGCAGCCCCAGACTCTCCAGTACGCCGGAGCGCGCCGTGAACCTCGGCTGGACGACCACGGCCGCCCGCTCGACCACCCGGCCGCCCGCGAGCCGGACGCCGGTCAGCCGGTCGCCGGTCACCTCCAGGCCTGCCACCTCGCCGTCCACGACCGCGATGCCGCGCGCCGCGAGCTGCTCGTACTCTTCGTCGGAGGGCTCGGGCCCCTCGTGCAGGAAGAGCGTGACGTCCTCGCTCCACTGCCGCCACAGCAGCGCCTGGTGCACGGCCATGGGGCTGACCGCGATGACGCCGATCGCCGCGTCGCGCACCTCCCAGCCGTGGCAGTACGGGCAGTGCAGCACCTCGTGGCCCCACCGCTCGGCCAGGCCCGGGACGGGCGGCAGCTCGTCGGTCAGCCCGGTCGTGACCAGCAGCCGCCGCGCCGTGACGGCGGTCCCGTCCGCGCGTACGACCCGGAACCCGGCGTCCTCCGGCAACCGCTCGGCCACGGTGACCTCGCCGGTCACGACCTCGACCCCGTACCCGGCGACCTCGTCCCGGCCGACCGCCAGGAGCTCCCCGGGCGGGGTGCCCTCGCGCCCCAGGTAGTTGTGGACGTGCGCGGCGGGCGCGTTGCGCGGGTCCCCCGCGTCGATCACGAGCACGGACCGCCGCGCCCGCCCGAGGGCCAGCGCCCCACTCAGCCCGGCGGCCCCGCCACCGATCACCACGACGTCGTACATCTGCGTGTTGTCGCTCATGCGAACCTCCTCCATCTACGGGAGATGGTGGGCCCCGTCCGCCACTACGGCAAACATCCTTGCCGGTGCGGCAAAAATCGCCGTGTCAGGGCTCCGGCGGCCCGGAGATCAGCGCCTCGTCGCCGCGAGGTACACGCGGCGGGCCGGGATCTCTTCCTCGTACGCCTCGCGGACCGTGCAGTCGTCGGTGCCGAAGCCCGCCTCGTGGGCCGCCCTGCGGAGCTCGTACGCGGTGAACTCCGCCCAGTAGACCTGGAGTGCACTGCCCAAGGGGTCATCGATGACGCCGTCCCCCTCGCCCTCCTTCGCGACGACGAGCAGCCGGCCGCCGGGGCGTATCGCGGCGGCCCAGGACGCCATCGTGTCGGGCAGCAGGCGCTTGGGCTGGTCGTGCAGGGAGTAGTACGCGACGAGTCCGTCGAGCGGGCCGCCCGTGACGGCGCGCTGGTCCATGACGGCGAACCGGCAGCCGGGCTGCTCCCGGCGCGCGAGCGCGACGCAGCGGGGCGAGATGTCGATGCCCAGCATGTCGAGGCCGTGGGCCGCGAGCAGGGCCGTGACGTGGCCGCAGGGTCCGCAGCCCGCGTCGTACACCCGGCCGCCCGCGCCGACCCGCTCCGCGAACGCGCGCAGGACCTCCAGGTCGTACGGCTTCGCCTCCAGCTCGTACCGGAAGAGCTGGAGGTAGTGCTCCGCGCGCGCGTCCCACGTGCGGACGACGTCGGCGGAACTGCCGGGAGCGGACGGCGATATGGGCGCGTCGGTCATCTGCGTAATCTAGGGCCTCACAGACCGGCGCGCAGGGCGTTCACGCGGGCCGCCGCCGCGTCGAAGGCGGTCGGGTCCAGGGAGTCGCCCAGGGCGTCGGCCAGGGCGGCCACCGCCTCGTCGCCCTGGGAGACGCTGCGGGCCGAGCAGAGCAGCAGGTCCATCCCGGCGGCGGCGGCCTTCACGGCGCGCTGCGACGTACTGCCGTAGGACGAGAGCGCACCGGCCTCCAGCGCGTCGGTGACGGTGACGCCCTTGAACCCGAGGCGGTTGCGGAGCTCGCCGACGACGGTCGGGGAGAGACCGGCCGGGCGGGCGGAGTCCAGGCCCGTGTAGATCGCCCAGGAGAGCATGACGAGCTTGACGCCCGCCGCGATGGCGTCCCGGTACGGGGCCTCGTCCACGCTGCGGAGAGTGGTGGCGGAGGTGGAGATCGTGACGGACCGCAGGTCGGTGTTCTGGCTCGCCGTCGCCGGGCCCAGGCCGGGGAAGTGCTTGGCGGTGGCGGCGACGCCCTCACGCTGCTGGGCGGTGATGAAATCCGCTCCGCAACTGGCGACCGCGGCGGCCGACTTGCTGTACGAGCGCTCGTACTGGTCGGTGAAGTCGCCGTCCTTGCGGTAGACGTCCAGGACCGGGGCCAGGTTGACGTTCATGCCGACGCCCGCGAGGTTGAGGCCCGCGCCGCTGCCGGTGAAGTCGGCCCAGTAGTGCGGATCGGCGGAGGCGCCGACGTCCTTGGCGGACTTGACGGGCTCCCCCGGCAGTCGGCGGACCATGCCGCCCTCCTGGTCGGTCATCAGGAGCAGCGGCGCCTGGATGGGTGACGAGGCGCGGGCCGCGTTCATCGAGCGGATGACGCCCTCGATCTGCGTCAGGCTCTGGACGTTCTCGCCGAAGAAGATGACACCCGCCGTGTGGCCCTGCTCGATGGCCGTCATCAGGGAGGCGGGGGGCGTGAGGCCCGGGTAGGAGTGGATGACGCGCTGCCCGGCGCGCTGGAGGGGTGACAGGGCGGAGAAGCGGGGGCGCGTGCTCTCCGGCAGCCGGAGGGCCGCCTCCGCCGCTCCGGCCGCCGGGCCCAGACCGCCGGCGAGGGCCGCGGCCCCGGCGATCAGGGCGCCGCGCCTGCTCAGGGGTGGGGTCATGAGGTGCTCCTTCGTGAACGGTCGTGGGGGCGGGCGGGGGCCGGAGCGGCCTGACCCGGCCGCTCCGGCGCGTACACCTATACGTTTACGTTCACGGCGTGTTGTTCGCCAGGGCGAGGAGGCGGGAGCGGTCGCCGCCGAAGCGGTCCCGGTCCACGTTGCCGGAGACGCCGCTCACCGAGCCGGTGGAGCTGTACTGCCAGACGGTGTAGTAGGGGAAGCCCGACGGAATGCTGGGAGTGCCGGTGGTCCAGTGCGCGACCCACAGCGGGCTGCGGGCGGACATGCCGCTCCAGCCGCCGGTGCAGGTGTTCCACCAGCTCGGGCTGGTGTAGATCACGACGTCGCGGCCGGTGCGGGCCTTGTACCGGTTGTAGAAGTCGAGGATCCACTGCTGCATGGACGCCTGCGAGTAGCCGTAGCAGGTGCCCTCGATGTCCAGCACGCCCGGGAGCGTGAGGTTGTCGCGGGACCAGGCGCCGCCGTTGCTCGCGAAGAAGTCGGCCTGGGCCGCGCCGCCGGAGACGTCCGGGCGGGCGTAGTGGTAGGCGCCCCGGATGACGCCCGCGTTGTAGGCGTTCAGGTAGTTGGCGCTGAACGTCGGGTCCTTGTACGTCAGCCCCTCGGTGGCCTTCATCCAGGCGAACTCGATGCCCGCGCCGCGCACGGAGCTCCAGTTGATGCCACCCTGCCAGCTGGAGACGTCGATGCCCTCGGGGGTCGCCATGAGGTCGGCGTCCGGCTGTGCGCCGAGGTGCAGCTGCCGGGTGTCCGGCTTGAAGTCCTTGCTGTCCTGGACGTAGCCGACGCCCATGTAGCCCTTGCCGAGCGGGACGGGGTTGTCGTGGCGGGGCGCCGACGAGGCGGTGCCGGACATCAGGCCGAGCAGCAGCGCCGCGCTCGTACCGAGGACGCCGGCCGCGGTGAGTCTCTTGCGAGTGATCATGAGGAGCCTCCTGCTGGTGGGGGGAGCGGCCACGACCGGCCGCTCGGGCAGCACGCTTCACGCATGGGTCTACGCGCGTCTACTTGTCGCGAACACGACATAGTCAGCCACAGAAGCGACCCTCCGGTAAACAGTTTTCGTGCTTCGTTAGTGGTCTAGACCGGTACCCGCCGCCGTGAACTGCGCGAACGCCCCCCACACGCCAGAACTTTCCGGACGGCCGGGCCGGTCCGCCAGGCGCCTCCCCACTCGATCGGGTGGACGTTCCCTCCCAAAGGCATGATTCGCGGGCAAATGACGTCGGCGAGCGCGATCATGCCTCGGTGATCTCTACCAACCGGACGGTCCGCCGTCCCAAGTCCCCTGTGCTGGCCGGGTTCGGCGGCGTTCTCGCGCTGCTGAGCCTGGTCCCGGCGATCCCCGCGACCGCCGCCGCTCCGGCGCGCGACAGCGCCGTACGCACCACCGCGTACGCCGCGCCCCGGCCGGTGACGCCCGCCGAACGACGTACCGCCGACTACCTGGACTCGTTGCGGGGGCGGCCCGCGCAGCTGCGGGCCTTCTTCAAGGAACTGCCCAAGGGCGGTGACCTGCACAACCACCTGTCCGGCGCGGTGACCACCGAATACCTGCTCCAGCTCGCGATCGAGCAGGGGCTCTGCATCGACGCGACGATGACCGCGGTGGCGTCCCCGTGCGCCCCGGGCGCCCGCCCGGCCTCCGACGCGCGCACCGACCCCGCGTTCAAGCAGCAGATCATCCGGGCCTGGTCGATGCAGGACTTCCCGGCCGACGAGTCGGGGCACGACCACTTCTTCGACACCTTCGGCAAGTTCGGCATGGCCACCTGGTACGCCCGGGGCAAGATGCTCGCCAACGTCGCCGACACCGTCGTCAAGCAGAACCAGTTCTACCTGGAGACGATGGTCAGCCCGGCGTCCGAGAGCGCCAAGAAGCTGGCCGACGAGGTGGGTTACGACGCCGACCTCGCCGCCTTCCACCGCAAGCTGGCCGCGGGCGGCAAGCTCGACAAGGTCATCGACGAGGCGGTCCAGGAAGCCGACGACACCGACATCCAGTTCCGCGAGGCCGCCCACTGCGACGCCCCGCGCCCCGCCCCCGCCTGCAAGCTGCCCGTCCGGTGGATCTCGCAGGTGTCCCGGGGCAGCTCCCCGGCCCGCGTGTTCACGCAGATGGTGGTGGGCATGCGGCTGGCCGAGCGCGACCCGAGGTTCGTCGCGGTCAACCTGGTGCAGCCGGAGGACTGGGACAGCTCGCTGGAGAACTACAGCCTCCAGATGCGGATGCTGAAGTACCTGCGCGGGCAGTACCCGGGTGCCCACCTCACCCTGCACGCCGGTGAGCTGGCCCCGGGCCTGGTCAAGCCGGAGGACCTGACCTTCCACATCAACGAGGCGGTGCGGGTCGCCGGGGCCGAGCGCATCGGCCACGGCGTCGACCTGGTCCACGAGGACGACTGGCGGGCGCTGGCCCGGACGATGGCCCGGCGTCACGTGGCCGTCGAGGTGCCGTTCTCCAGCAACAAGCAGATCCTCGGCATCGCGGGCGACGAGCACCCGTTCAACGCCTACCGCCGCAACGGCGTGCCGATCGTGCTCTCCACGGACGACCCGGGCGTCTCCCGGATCGACATCAGCCACGAGTACCAGTACGCGGCGAAGACCTACCGCCTCTCGTACACCGAGCTGAAGGACCTGGCCCGCGCCTCGCTGGAGTACGCCTTCCGCGACGGCCGCAGCCTGTGGGCCACCGGCACCGCGCCCTCCGGCTACCGCGTGGTGGCGGCCTGCCGGGCCGACCGCCCCGGTGACGGCCGCCCGAGCGCGCGCTGTGCGCGGTACCTCGCGGGCAGCCCGAAGGCGGCGACCGAGTGGCGCCAGGAGGTGGCGTTCGCCACGTTCGAGCGGGCCCACGGGGGTCGCGGCTGATCCTGCGGGGCAGCCGTTCCACCACGTCCGGGCCGCGGGGCCGTCCCCCCGCGGCCCGGTCGCGTGTCCGGCTCCTGCCTCAGCGGGGCACGCCCGGGGCGACGGTGATCCGCACGTTCTGGGGCGCGTCGCGGGGGAAGGTCCAGATGCGGCCGGCGGTGCTGACCGCGGTCACCGCGGTGTCGTCCAGGGTGACTTCGTGGAACGGGTCGGACCAGCGGGAGACGGCGAGCCATTCGAGGGTGCTCTCCTCGTCGTCCCGGGTCAGCGCGACCCAGCCGAGGGAGCCGTGCTGGGCGGACTCGCCGGCCGAGGCGCGGCTTCCCCCGTGGACGTGGGTCACGCGGGTGGACTCGACCTCCACCCAGGCGTCCGTGCTCCACTCGGTGGCACACAGGATCTCCAGCCAGTGCCAGCTCTCGGCCTGCGGATCACCGGGCTGTCCGGGCGGCCGCGTCCGCAGGAGGTCCATCACGCGGAGGGAGCCGTCCGCGAAGACGATGACGTCACCGTCGGGCGCCTCCCGGTCGCGCCAACGGCGGTTCACCAGCCGGGCTATGGGCGTCGCGGTCGAATCGTTCACGCCCTCGATTCTGTCACGGGGGGTCCGGGCTCCCCGTGCTCAGAACCCGCCCCCGAAGTCCCCGCCGCCGCCGAAACCGCCGCCGTCCCCGAAGCCTCCCCCGTCACCGAAACCGCCGCCGCCGAAGCCGGACGAGTCGAAGTCCGTACCGGAGAAGTCGCCGCCGGAGAAGTCGCCGCCCGTGTCACCGCCGCCGTAGTCGCCGCCCCCGTAGTCCGCCGCGTACGCCGGGGTGGCCAGCATCGAGCCGAGCATCGTGCCCATCAGGAGGCCCGGCAGCAGCCCGCCGCCGAAGTAGCCGCCCGCCCAGGGGCCGTAGGCCGGGCCCGCCTCCCAGTACGGGCGGCGGGTTCCGTCGCCCACCTCGACGGTGCGGCTCATCGGGTCCTCGCCCTCGCTCAGCCGGACCCGGTCCGCCGCGCACACCGGGACCTCCCGGGCGCTGCCGCCCGCCGGGGACCAGCGGACGTCCGCGACCGAGGGACCGTGGCGCGGGTCGAAGAAGCAGGGCGGACGGCGGGCCGGGAGCGCGCGGCCGGAGCGGCGGGCGTCGAGCACCGCGAGGGAGTAGCGCCCGTCCTCCAGCGCCTGGGTCACCCCGCGCACGTCCGAGGGGTGTTTCGCCCCGGCCATGCGGGACTTGGCGCTCTCGTAGGAGTCGAGGGCGCGTGCGTAGTCGTCGCGCATCGCGTCGTCGGCGCCGGGCTCCGCCGGGTGGAAGTCGAGCCGTTCCAGGGTCTCCCCGTACGCCGTGATGTCCTCGTCCACGACCACCCGCAGCTTGTCGAGCGCGACCCGCTCCTCTTCCTCCTTGCGCCTGCGGTTGCGGCGTACGACCGTGTACGCGGCGGCCCCGCCGAGGACGACCACGGCCCCGGTCACGGCCAGGCCGACGGCGGCCGAGCCGCCGTTCGACGCGGAGTGCTCGCCGCCGCTCCAGGAGGCGGGGGCGCTGCCCCGGGCCTGTTCGACGGCGCGGTCCACGAAGGCGCCCAGCTGGGTCGCAGCGTCGGTGTCCGCGCCGGGGGTCTTCACGGCCGCGGTGAGGTTGATGACGGCGTTCCGGGACATGACCCGGGGGTCGGCGCCCGCGCTGAAGCCGTCGCCGAGGCGGATCGCGTAGACGCCGGTGATGCCGGTCTCGGCGCGCAGGGTGCGCAGCACGGTGTCCTCGGGGAAGGCGGCGGTGTTCGGCAGCACCGCCACGAAGACCGGTTTGTCCGCGTCCTCGATCTTCTTGCTCAGGGCCGCGGCCTGGCTGCGGGAGAGCTGGTCGGACGCGGCCGGGTCGACGTAGACGGGCCCCTTGCGCAGGGCCTGGGCGACGTCGTTCACGGTGGAGGCGCCGGTCGCGGCCGGTGCGGCCGGGGCCGCCGCCGGAGCCAGGAAGAGGGCGAGGGCGGACAGCACGGCCAAGAGCCCCGCCAGGAGCGCCGCCGGGGCCGTCGAGACGAAGAACGGCCTGTTCCGCATACTCCCAAGCTAACGCACAGGCGTACGAAACGGGCGGGTGGCCTCCTGGTGCCACCCGCCCGTTCCGCGTCCTCAGGCGGCCCGGTAGGCCGTCCTGAGCTTCGCCACCGCACCGGTCAGATCACCGGTGAGCAGCAGGTGGTCGGCGTCCGCGAACGGCTTGGACACCTTCTCGGTCAGCTTGCCGCCGGTCTTCTGCTGGACCAGCAGCCGGGCCTGGGCGACGATCTCCCGGCCCACCTCGGTCCGGCCGAGACCGCTCTTCTCGGCGACCCGGGCGGCCGCACCGAGAAGGGCGAGCGTGACCTCGCCACCGGCCGGGGGCTTCTTCAGCGTGGTGAGGCCCCAGCCGTACGGGAACTGCGGGTCGTACGACGCGTCGCCCACGTTGATCGGGAGCTGCGCCTCGGACTTGGGCCAGGTCACCGGGAGCTGCCCGGTGAAGGCCCGCTTGCCGAAGAGGACGTCGGCGACGCCGTCGCCCTCGGAGCCCGGCAGCCACGAGGCCACCAGCGCGTCGATGCCGTCGAGCTGGTCCCCGATGAGCTGGGGGCGGCCCGAGACGATCAGGACGGCGCACTTCATCGCGGCGCAGACCTTGTCGATCGCGGCCCGGTCGGCGTCGGACAGCTTCAGGTCGTGCCCGTTGCCGACGTCGCCGACGCCCTCCGCGTACGGGGTCTCACCGACGACGACCACGCCCACGTCGTACCCGGCCGTGTCGGCGGACGCGTCCTTGGAGTACGTGACGGACGCGGCGTCCTTCTTCATGGCGGACAGGATCGTGGTGCCCGGGGTGATGGCACCGGAGGAGCCCTGCCAGCTGATGGTCCAGCCGCCCGCCTGGTTGCCGATGTCGTCGGCGTTGGAGCCGGCGACGTACACCTTCTGCGAGGACTTCAGCGGCAGCACATCGCCGTCGTTCTTCAGCAGCACCTGCGACTTGGCGGCGGCCTCGCGGGCCACGGCCCGGTGCTCGGCGGAGCCGATCTTCTCCAGGTTGGCGGTGTCCGCGTACGGCTTCTCGAAGAGGCCCAGCCTGAACTTCTGGGTCAGGATGCGGGAGACCGCGTCATCGATCCGGGACTGCGGGATGCGGCCCGCGGTGACCTCGTCCTGGAGCGTCTTCGTGAAGTCCTTGTACTCGGTCGGGACCATGATCATGTCGAGCCCGGCGTTGATGGACGTGCGCACGTCGCTCGCGTAGTCGCCGGGCAGCTGGTCGATCGCCTTGTAGTCGCTGATGACGAAGCCCTCGAAGCCCATGCGGTCCTTGAGGACGCCGTTGATCATCTCGGCGTCGCCGTGCATCTTCACCGGGCCCCGGTCGTCCCCGATGATGTCGAGCGAGGAGTAGGACGGCATGACCGTGCCGACCCCGCGCTCGACCGCGTCCTCGAAGGGCGCGAGGTGGACGGCCTCCAGCTCCTGCCGGGTGACCTTGGTGACGCCCTGGTCGGTCGTGTACGAACCGGTGGTGGACGAGCCGTACTCCGTGCCGCCGTCGCCGACGTAGTGCTTGGCGGTGGCCAGCACCTTGTCGTTGCGGTCCAGGTCCTTGCCGGACGCGGCGCCCTGCATGCCCTGGATCACGGTCTCCAGGGACTTCACGAGGGCCGGGTCCTCACCGTACGACTCGTACGAGCGGCCCCAGCGTTCGTCGCGCGAGACGCAGAGGCAGGGCGCGAAGTCCCACGGCACGCCGGTCGCGCGGACCTCGCTCGCGGTGACGGCACCGGTCTTCGCGGCCAGCTTCGGGTCGCGGGTGGCGCCGAGGCCGACGTTGTGCGGCATGACCGTCGAGCCGACCAGGTTGTTGTGGCCGTGCACCGCGTCCACGCCGTAGATCAGCGGGATCTGGAACCGGGTGGCCTGGGCGCGCAGCTGGTAGCCGTCGATCATCTTCGCCCACGCCTCGGGGGTGTTGGGCGAGGGGACCGAACCGCCGCCGGAGAGCAGCGAGCCGAGGTCGTACGTGGCGATGTCGCCCTGCGAGGAGAGCGCGTTGCGCTCTGCCTGGGTCATCTGGCCGGCCTTCTCGGCGGGCGACATCCGGGACAGCAGGTCCGCGACGCGCTGCTTCACGGGCAGCTTCGCGTTCTGGTAGGGCAGCCCGTGGGCGTCGATGACGGCCTGCGGGTTCTCCTTCGGCGGCCGGGCGCCGGTGACGGTCAGCTCCAGCGGGACGGTCTTCGCGGTGGCGGCACCGGAGACCTTCTTCGTCGCGATCGCCACCTGGTGGGTGGTGCCGGACGCGGTGCCCGCCGGGAAGGTGTACGTGCCGCTGACCGGCGTGAAGTCGGTGCCGGGCTTCGCCGTGCCGCCCTTCGTCTCGTACGCGACGGTGACGGGCTCCTCCAGCGGGACGGACCCGGTCGTGGTGAGCGTGAAGCCGAGGGACGCGGACGCGCCCTGCTTCACCGGGACCACGGCCGCCTCGGTGACGACGCTCGCCTTCAGGGCCGCGTCGGCCTTGCCGTACAGCTCCATGCCGTCCATGGCGAACGTGCCGGGGGCGCCGGTCGGCAGGGTGAGGGCCCAGCCCCACATCTCGTTGAGGCCGAGCACCTGGTCGATGCCGCCGACGGGCTGGTAGTCGCCCCGGTAGGTGAAGTCGGCGAACGGGATCTCGACCAGGTGCCAGCCCTCCCAGTCGTCGGTGAACGAGGTGGTCCAGAGCTCGGACGCCTCGCCGTTGGCGCCGCCGTCCTTGATCTCGAAGTTGATCCGCTTGCCCGAACCGGGCGGCAGGGGCGCGGTGTTCTGGCCGTACCACCAGAAGCGGATGCCCTTGTGGGCGGACCAGTCGTGCGGCTGCGCGTCGGCGGCGTAGTCGTGGCTGAGGCCGCCGTAGCCGCTGATGTCGTAGCTGCCTTCGAGGACCTTGTCGCCCTCGGGGGCGTCGGCCCGGTCCTTCAGTGCCAGGGTGGGCGGGTCGTCGGCGTCGCCGCCCCAGGTGAAGATGCCCTCGGCCGGCTGACCGGCGAAGGGCACCTCCCCCTCGAAGCGGTCGATGGCGACCGGTGCCGGTTCGTCGGCGGCCGGTGCCGCCGTGGACGGGACCGCGCCGGCGAGCAGACCGGCCACCACGGTGGCGGCGGCCAGCACGGCGGTCGCGGGTCTGGCCCGGCGTCGGGTGCGGGGTGGCATCTGTGCGGCTCCTTCGTACGGTGCCCGTGCGCGGCGCAGCGGGGGTGCTGGGCCGCGCACGGGACGCGGGGTGGTACCGGAAGGGGACGTGCCTGTGGGGGGTGGTGGTGCGTGGGGGGTGGCTCGGGGGTCCGGGGGCGCTACTTCTTCTGCTCCACCCGCACCCAGTCGATCTCCGCCTTGACGCCGCCCTGCGCGACCCGGTCGACGCTGGACTGCGGAAGACCCCAGTAAGGGCTGGTGACCTTGTTCCACCCGGCGGGATAGGCGCCGCCGAGCGCCAGGTTGAGGATCACGTACTGATGGTGGTCGAAGACCCACTTGCCGCGCGTGGACTCCAGCTTGGAGCGGGAGGTCGTCTGCACGACGCGGTCGTCCACGGTGAACGTCATGCCCTCGGGCGTCCACTCGACGCCGTAGGTGTGCCATTCGTCGGCGCGTCCGCCGTTGGGGTACGTCTGCTGCTTGCCGATGTTGCCGTCGGCCGAGTAGCCGGGGCCGTGCAGGGCGGAGCTGGTCCAGTCCCCGTAGCCGATGTTCTCCATGATGTCGGTCTCGCCCGAGCCGGGCCAGGAGACGTCCGGGTCGTCGACGTCGCTGCCGAGCATCCAGAAGGCCGGCCAGAAGCCGTCACCGACGGGCAGCTTCATGCGGGCGCTGACCTTGCCGTAGGTGAAGTCGAACTTGGTGTTGGTGTCGATGCGGCCGGAGGTGAAGTCGAAGGTGCCGGCGGGCGTTCGGGTGCAGCCCTTGCAGTACTTCGACTGGAGGACCAGGGAGCCGTTCTCGGTACGGATGTTGTCCGCCGAGTCGACGTATGCCTGGGATTCGCCGTTGACCGGGTTCATCTCCGTGCCGGTGCGCACGACCCGCCACTTGTCGCGGTCGAGTCCTGAGCCGGTGAAGTCGTCGAAGAAGGTCGTGGTGTAGGCGCCGCCCGGGTCCTTGGGGAGGGCCGGGTAGGCGGCGCTCGCGCTGCCGCCGGTGCCCCACACCTGGAACTCGTAGAGCGAGTAGCCGAACTGTGCGGTCGCGGGCGCCGGGTTGTAGAACGAGCGGCGCTCGACGCCCAGCATCCGGACGTAGCGGCCGGTCGCCGGGGTGGGCAGCTGGACGGTGTCGTGCCGTCCCACGGCGTCGCCGGGCGACTTGACGTCGGCGCGGCGGGCGGCGACCTCGGCGGCGGACGGCTGGTAGACGGTGCGCCAGGTGCGGTTGTCGTCGGAGACCTGGATGCGGTAGTCGACGGCGTAGGCCGCCTCCCAGTACAGGTCCACGGTCTCGATCCGCGAGGTGGCCCCGAGGTCGACGCCCACCCAGCGGTTGGCGTTCCAGTCGCTGGACCAGCGGGACTGGTCGGCCTTCAGGCCGGCGGGCCAGCCGCCGTCGGTGACGAAGGCCGGGGAGTTGCCGGCGTGCTGGTAGAAGTCGCCGTACGCGGGGTGGTTGAGGGCCAGGTTGCTGCGGGTCGTGGAGGCCGGGGCGGGCTCTCCTCCGTACACCTTGAAGGAGTACAGCGAGTAGCCCCAGGGGGTGGCGCGCTGGATGCCGCGCATCCGGACATAGCGGCCGGTGACCTCCTGCGGGTAGGTGTGCGCGGTGACGCTGCCGCCGGTGCCGTCGTCCTCGGTGTAGAAGGTGGTCCAGTCCGTGCCGTTCTTCGACACCTCCAGGACGTACTTCTTGCCGTAGGCGGCCTCCCAGTCCAGGGTGACGCTGCTGACGCGGATGACGGAGCCGAGGTCGACCCGGATCCAGGCGTCGTCGGCGAAATCGCTGGACCAGCGGGTGGTGCCGTCGCCGTCGGCCGCCGCCCCCGGTCCGGAGGCGGCGTTCTCGCTCCCGGACGCGGTGACGGAGCCCGGGTCGGCGGCGTGGGCGGCGGCGGCCCGGTCGGTGTCCCAGGCCGCGGCCTGCGCCGCCGCCGGCTTGGGGGCCGGGGCGGCGAAGGCCATGGGGGCGGCGAGGGCGATCAGAGCGGCGGTGGTGGCTGCCAGGGTCGTACGAGAGGGCATGGTGGGGTGTCCCGTTCGTATCGGTGAGGGTGAGCGGCCACTCGCAGTCGCGGCTACGACGCGTCGCGGGTGAGCCGGATGGTGTCGCGGTACCACTTGGCGCTGTCCTTGAGCGTCCGCACCTGCGTGTCGTAGTCGACGCGGACGATGCCGAACCGCTTGTCGTAGCCGTAGGACCACTCGAAGTTGTCCATCAGCGACCAGGCGAAGTAGCCCCGCACGTCCGCGCCTTGGGCACGGGCGGCGGCGACGGCGGCGATGTGGTCGGCGAGATAGGTGGTGCGGTCGGCGTCGTGGACCGAGCCGTCCTCGGAGACGGTGTCGTCGAAGGCGGCGCCGTTCTCCGTGATGACCGTCGGGAGACCGTAGTCGTTCTCCAGGCGGACGAGCAGGTCGGTGAGGGCGGTGGGGGTGATCTCCCAGTCCATGGCGGTACGCGGCAGGTCGCGCTCCACCTGACGGGTGACGGGCAGCCCCTCCGCGTCCGTGGTCGCGCCGTCCTCCGTGACGCCGGAGAACAGCGCACCGCGGTAGAAGTTGACCCCGAGCACGTCCAGCGGCGTCGAGATCGTGGCCAGGTCGCCGTCCTGGACGGGCAGTTCGATGCCCTGGGCGGCGAGGTCGGCGACGATGTCCTCGGGGTAGGCGCCCTTGACCAGCGGGTCCAGGTAGAGCCGGGCGCCCAGGCCGTCGGCGCGGCGGCACGCCTCGGCGTCCTCGTGGCTGTCGGTCTCCGGGGTGGCGGTGCCCAGGTTGAGGGTGATGCCGAGTTCGAGGTCGTTGCCCCGGGCGGCGGCCTGCTCGCGCAGGTACCGCGAGGCGAGTCCGTGGCCGAGGAGCAGGTGGTGCACGGCGTGGATGGCCTCGCCGAAGTTCTGCCGGCCCGGGGCCTGGCCGCCGTAGGCGTAGCCGAGCATCGCGGAGCACCAGGGCTCGTTGAGCGTGGTCCAGTGCTTGACCCGGTCGCCGAACGCGTCGTAGGCGAGGGCGGCGTACTCGGCGAAGCGGTACGCGGTGTCGCGGGCCGGCCAGCCGCCCGCGTCCTCCAGCTCCTGCGGCAGGTCCCAGTGGTAGAGGGTGACCCAGGGGGTGACGCCCTTGGCCTCCAGCTCGTCCAGCAGGCGCTTGTAGAAGTCGAGGCCCTTCGGATTGGCCGGGCCCCGGCCGCCCGGCTGGACGCGCGGCCAGGCCAGCGAGAAGCGGTAGGTGTCGACGCCGAGGTCCGCGATGAGCCGCACGTCCTCCGGCATGCGGTGGTAGTGGTCGCACGCCACGTCACCGTTCTCACCGCGGACGACCATGCCCGGCACCCGGCAGTACGTGTCCCAGATGGACGGCGTCCTGCCGTCCTCGGCGGCCGCGCCCTCGATCTGGTACGCGGCTGTGGCGACGCCCCAGCGGAAGCCTGCGGGCAGACCGGGTACGGCCCGGGCGGCGATCTCGCGGGCGTATGCCCGGGGGGTGACGAGGTTCATGCTTCTCCTGTGGTGTACGTAGCTCGGGGGCTGCCTAGGCGCGGGCGGCGGCCGGGGCCTCGTGGTGGAGCCAGCAGGCCACCGAGCGGGAGCCGTCCGTGCCGGGCGCCGCGAGCACCGGGACATGGGTGTCGCAGCCCTCGGTCTTCTTGGCGCAGCGGGGGTGGAAGGCGCAGCCGGCGGGCATCGCCGAGAGGTGCGGGGGCGAGCCGGGGATGCCGCTGAGTTCGCGGCGGGGTCCGTGCAGCGCGGGGAAGGAGTGCAGCAGCCCGGCGCTGTACGGGTGGTGGGGGTCGCGGTAGATCTCGGTGGCGCCGGCCTGCTCCACGATCCGGCCGCCGTACATGATCGCGATCCGGTCGGAGAACTCGATCAGCAGCGAGATGTCGTGGGTGATGAAGACGACCGAGAACCCGAGCTCCTCGCGGAGCCGGACCAGCTGGCGCAGGATCTGCCGCTGCATGACCACGTCGAGCGCGGTCGTCGGCTCGTCCATGATGACGATCTCGGGTTCCAGGGCGAGCGCCATCGCGATCATCACGCGCTGGCGCATGCCGCCGGACAGCTGGTGCGGGTAGGCGCCGAGCCGGTCGGGGGAGATCCCGACGAGGCTGAGGAGTTCGCGGGCCCGGGCGGTGCGGTCGGCCTTCTTCATCTCCGGGCGGTGCGCCTGGAGTACGTCGGTGAGCTGGGCGTGGACCGTGTAGACGGGGTTCAGCGAGTTCATCGCGCCCTGGAACACGATGGACAGCTCCTGCCAGCGGAAGGCGCGCAGCTCGGCCGCCGACATGG
Source organism: Streptomyces sp. NPDC041814 (assembly GCF_055590565.1). Classification (NCBI taxonomy): domain Bacteria; kingdom Bacillati; phylum Actinomycetota; class Actinomycetes; order Kitasatosporales; family Streptomycetaceae; genus Streptomyces; species Streptomyces sp. NPDC041814. The sequence continues at coordinate 43,114 of NZ_JBVJAM010000003.1, forward strand.
CGAGCAGGTCCATCGCCTCGCCGTCGCGCCCGTGGTAGTGGACGTCGCCGCCGGTGATGACGCCGGGCGGGGAGAGGAGCCGGGTGACCGCGTAGGCCAGGGTGGACTTGCCGGAGCCGGACTCGCCGGCCAGGCCGAGGACCTCGCCGCGGTGCAGGGTGAGGTCGATGTCGCGCAGGGCGTGCACGGCGTCGGTGCCGGTCCCGTAGTCCACGTTGAGGCCGCTGATGGTGAGGACGGGCTCGCTCATGAGCGGGTCTCCTTGTGGCGCGGGGTGGTGCTGCCGGGGCGGGCCACCGGGGTGAAGCCGACGCGCATCTTGACCTTCTTGGAGCCGCCGGTCTCGGTGCGCAGGCGCGGGTTGACGAATTCGTCGATGCCGAAGTTGATCAGGGCGAGGGACATGCCGAGCAGGGCGATGCAGAGTCCGGCCGGGACGAACCACCACCAGGCGCCCTGGGCCAGTGCCTGGCTGGACTGCGCCCAGAACAGGACGGTCCCCCAGTTCCAGTTCGAGATGTCGGCGACGCCGATGAAGGCGAGCGTGATCTCGGAGAGGATCGCGAAGATGACCGTGCCGACGAAGCCCGACGCGATGACGGCGGTGAGGTTCGGCATCACCTCGAAGAGGATGATCCGCCAGGTCGGCTCGCCGGTGGCGCGGGCCGCCTCCACGTAGTCGCGGCGGCGCAGCGACAGGGTCTGGGCGCGCAGGACGCGGGCGCCCCAGGCCCAGGAGGTGAGGGCGATGACGAAGGCGATGAGCAGGTCGCCGGCGTCCGTGACGAAGCTGGCGATGATGATGATCAGCGGCAGTCCGGGAATGACCAGGAAGACGTTGGACAGCAGCGACAGCGCCTCGTCGGCCAGCCCGCCGAGGAAGCCGGCGGTGACGCCGATCAGCACGGACAGGACGGTGGCGAGGATGCCCGCGACGAAGCCGACGACGAGCACGCCCCGGGTGCCGACCAGGATCTGGGAGAGCACGTCCTGACCGGTCTGCGTGGTGCCGAACCAGTGCGAGCCGGAGGGGGCCTCCAGCAGGTCCTGGCTCATCGCGCTGGGGTCGTACGGGGCGATCCACGGGCCGATGATCGCGATCAGCACGAAGAAGAGCAGGATGCCCAGGCCGATGACGGTCTTCCGGCCGCGCAGGAACCGGAACTTGCGCTTGCTCGCTGCCGGGGTTTCGGCGGCGTCGAGTACGGCGACCTCGGTGGCGGTGACGGCCATGAGCCCTACGCCTCCCTTCGGGTACGGGGGTCGAGGAGCATGTAGAGGACGTCGGCGAGGAGGTTCGCCGCCAGCACGGAGAGCGTGATGATGAGGAAGATGCCCTGCATGAGGGGGTAGTCCTTGGCGCCCACGCCCTGGAAGAGCTGGTAGCCGATGCCCGGGTAGGAGAACACCATCTCCACCAGGAGCGTGCCGCCGACGATGAAGCCGAGCGAGAGGGCGAACCCGGAGATGTTGGGCAGGATCGCGTTGCGTGCCGCGTAACCGAACATCACCCGGCGCTCGGAGAGGCCCTTGGCCTGGGCGACCATGACGTAGTCCTCGCTGGACACCGTCACCATCATGTTCCGCATGCCGAGGATCCAGCCGGCGACCGCGCTGAGGACGATCGTGAAGCCGGGCAGCACCCCGTGGTAGAGCGCGCTGGAGATGAACGGCCAGTCGAAGGCGGGCACCAGCGAGTTGTCGTAGCCGCCGTCGGCCGGGAAGAGCGGCCACTTCACGGCGAACAGCGAGATCGCGATCAGCCCGAGCCAGAAGTACGGGATGGACGAGATGAAGGTGGTGACGGGCAGCAGGTTGTCCATCCAGGAGCCGCGCCGCCAGCCCGTGAAGACGCCGATGCCGGTGCCGAGCAGGAAGCTGATCAGCGTGGTGATGCCGACGAGCGCCAGCGTCCAGGGCAGCGACTGCGCGATGACCTCGCTGACCGGGGTCGGGAAGAAGGTGAACGACAGGCCCAGGTCACCGTGGAAGAGGTGCGCCCAGTAGTCGGTGTACTGGTCCCAGAGCGACTGCTTCTTGTCGAGCCCGAAGAGGGCCCTCAGCGAGGCGATGGCGCTGGTGTCCAGCTGGCCCTGGAAGCGGGCGATGAGCGCCTGGACGGGGTCGCCGGGCATCAGGCGCGGGATGAGGAAGTTGATCGTGATCGCGGCCCAGGCCGTGACCAGGTAGAAGGCGAGCCGTTGGAGCAGGAACTTCACTTCGCAGCCTCCTTCTCGTGGTCGTCGGTGCGGGCGGTGCCGGTGCCGTCGTAGAGCCAGCAGGCGGCCCACTGGCCGTCGGCCAGGTCGAACCGGGGCGGCAGCTCGGTGCGGCAGCGCTCCATCGCCTTGGGACAGCGGGGGTGGAAGCGGCAGCCGGCGGGCGGGGCGATGAGCGACGGCGGCTCACCGGTGCCCTGGTCCTCCGGCTCGTCCTCGGCGGCCTGCCGGTCGGGGTGCGGGGCGGAGGCGATGAGCAGCTGGGTGTAGGGGTGTGCGGGGCGCTGCGTGACGGTCTCGCTGTCGCCGCCCTCGACGATGCGGCCGGCGTACATCACCAGGGTGGTGTCCGCGAAGTAGCGGGCGGACGCGATGTCGTGGGTGATGTAGAGGATCGCGAGGTGGAGCCGGTCCTTGAGGTCCTTGAGCAGGTTGAGCACCCCGAGCCGGATGGACACGTCCAGCATCGAGACCGGCTCGTCGGCCAGGAGGACCTGGGGGTCGGCGCCGAGCGCGCGGGCGATGGCCACGCGCTGGCGCTGACCGCCCGACAGCTCGTGCGGGAACTTGTCCAGGTACTGATGAGGAGGAGTCAGCTGGACGCGGTTCAGCAGAGCGGTCAGGTTCTGTTCCAGTTCCGCCTCGCCGCTGCCCGCCCGGCCGTGGATCTTCAGCGACCGGGTCAGGTGGTAGCGCACGGTGTGCACGGGGTTCAGCGAGGCGAACGGGTCCTGGAAGATGAGCTGGACCCGGCGTACGTAACTGCGGAAGGACCGGCCACGTCCGGCCTTCACCGGCTGCCCGTTCAGGTGGATCTCGCCCGAGGTGAGCGGATACAGCTGCGCGAGCAGTCTGGCGACGGTGGACTTCCCGGAGCCCGACTCCCCCACCAGTGCCGTGACGGTGCCGCGCCGCAGTTGCAGCGAGGCGTCGTCCACGGCGTGGACGGTACGGCGCGTGCGTCCGAGGAGGTCGCGGGCGTTGCGCCGCACGGCGAAGTGCTTGGTGACTCCGCGTGCTTCGAGCACGATGTGGTTGTTCTCTGGCTGTTCAGACATGGCCGGTACCTGATCCCTGCTGTACTACTTGGCGGGCTTGAGATTCAGCACGACTTCCAGCGAGGTGCGCTGGGTGTGCTGCGGGTCCGCGTACGGGTTGTCCTCGGTGGGCCAGCCCACCCAGTTCTTCGTGGAGTACTCCGCCCCGACGGGTGCCGCCGCGGTCGGGATCATCGGCGCCTGCTCGACCATGATCTTCTGAAGGGCGTCCATCGCCTGCTTGCGGGCGGTGTCCGTGGTGGCCTGGGCGAAGTCCTTCAGCGCCTCGGTCGCCTCGGTGCTCTTGAAGCGGCCGAAGTTGCCGGACTGCGACGGCTTGCCGATGGGCTGGAGCAGGGCGCCGTCCATGATGTTCTGGTACATGTCGTACGGCGTGGCACCGCTGTTGGTCCAGTGCAGGGTGGCGTCGAAGTTGCCGTTGGCGACGTCCGCGTTCCAGGAGTCGGCGGTCTGCGTCTTGACCTTGGCGTCGATGCCGATCTTCTTGATGTTGTCCTTGATGATCGACAGGCCCGTGATGTAGTCGTTCCAGCCGGCCGGGTCGGTGAGGGTGAGCTTCACCGGCTTGCCGTCCGGGTCCTTGAGGACGCCGCCGCTGAGCGTGAAGCCGGCCTTCTCCAGGACCTGCTTGGCGCCCTCGACGTCCGGCTTGGTGGTGGCCTTCTTGTACGCGTCGGAGATGAAGGACTCGCCGGCCGGCAGCGGGATGCCGGTGGGGTTGGTGATCTCCGGGTAGAGGGTCGCCTCGGCCTGCGTGTAGATGGCGTTGCGGTCGACCACCATCGCCATGGCCTTGCGGAGCGCCGGGTTGTCGAACGGCTTGCGGGCGGTGTTGATCCAGAGGCCGTGGATGCCGAGACCCGAGGGGAACCACAGCTTGTGGTTCTTCGGGTCCTTGTCGATGAACAGCTTCTTGAAGTCCGGCATGAAGACGAACGACCACTCCAGCTTGCCGCTGGCCAGCGCGGTGGTCGCCGCGTTGTTGTCGTTGTACGTGCTGTAGCGCAGCTCCTTGACCTTGGTCGAGCCCTTCCAGTAGGTGGGCGTCGCGGTCAGCGTGGTGGTCTGCGGCGTGAAGGTCTTCAGCTTGTACGGGCCGGAGCCGACGGGGTTCCGGTTCGGCCAGGTCTCCGGGTTCTTGACCTTCTCCCAGATGTGCTTCGGGACGATGTACTGCTGGAGGATCTTGTTCTGGTTGACGTACTGCGAGCTGTTGAAGGTCAGGACGACCTTCTTGTCCTTGACCTCGACGCCGCCCCACTGGATGCCGTCGGCGTTGAGCGCCGGGTGCTTCTTCAGGAGGTTGAAGGTGTAGGCCACGTCGTCGGCGGTCAGCGGCTTGCCGTCGGCCCACTTGGCGCGCTCGTCGATGGTGAGGGTGACCTTCTGGAAGTTCAGGTCCCACTTCCAGTCGGTCGCCAGCCACGGGTCGGGCTTGTCGGCGGGCCGGATCTGGCTGACCATCGCCAGCGGCTCGTAGATCATCCAGCGGTAGCCGAGGGTGGCCCCGGCCGAGGTGTTGAGGAACGGGTTGCTGTTGTTCGTCTGCGGCCCGTCCGGCTTGCCGATGTTCAGGACGCCCGAAGCGGCACTGCCGCCGTTCTTGTTGTGGTTCGAGTTGGCCGAGGAGCAGCCGGCGGCGAGTGCGACCACCGCGGTGGCGAGCGCGGCGGCTCTCAGCGTGTGACGGCGTGCGGACATAACGACTCCAGGAGGGACTGGCGGGTCTGTGGGATCCGGAAACGGGCAGCGCTGGGCGCGCCTTGGTACGGGCGTTGCGCGTGCGGTGGTGCGGGTGCGGTGCGTGGGCCTGGGGGTGCCCTTGTCCGCTAGGGCGCCGAGTGGCGCACGACCAATTCGGTGGGGAGCACGACCGGGGTCTCCGGTGCGGGCGTGCCGCCCAGGTGGGAGAGGAGCATCCGTGCGGCCGTCTCACCCATCTGCCGGGTGGGCTGGCGCACGGTGGTCAGGGGCGGTTCGGTGTGCTCGGACATCGGGATGTCGTCGAAGCCGACGACCGCGATGTCACCGGGCACGGACTTCCCCGCCGCGCGCAACGCCCGCACCACGCCTGCCGCGGTGATGTCGTTGTGCGCGAAGACCGAGTCGAACTCCGTGCCGGAGGCGAGGAGTTGCTCGATGGCGAGACGTCCGGAGCGTTCGGTGAAGTCCCCCAGGACGACATGGTCCGTGGGGAGGACCGAGACGAACCCGGCCAGCCGGTCGCGTACGCAGCCGAAGTGCGCGGGGCCGGTGATCACGACGGGCCTGGTGCGACCGGCGTCCCGCAGATGACGGGCGGCCGACGCGCCTCCTTCGTGGTTGGTGGTCACGACGGAGGGGAATTCGGGGTGGTGGCCGCGATCGTCGATCAGCACGATCGGCAGGCCGCCGCGGTGCAGTTCGGTGAGGTGGTCGAGGGTGTTCTCCGGTTCCACCACCACCAGGCCGTCGAAGGCCCGCGCCGACACCTGGCTGGTGAAGCGCTCCACGGACTCGGCCCCGCGGTTGCAGGTGAACAGCAGCAGCCCGTAGTCGGCGGCCTCGACGGTGTCGACCACGCCCTGAAGCAGTTCGCCCATCCAGGGCCAGGTCAGCGAGGGCACCAGCATGCCGACCGTACGGCTGCTGCCGCGGGCCAGGCCGACGGCGCCCGAGCTGGGCACGTAACCGAGCTGCGCGATCACTTCGCGAACGCGTGCGGCCGTCGAACCGTCCACCTCCCCCTTGGTGTTGATGACCCGGGAGACGGTCGTCTTGCTCACGCCGGCCTCACGGGCGACATCAGCGATGGTGACGCGCATCGGGGGCCTCCAGGACACAACGGGACAGAGGGAACGGCCGGAACGGCCGGCGATGGAACCGGTACCGCAACCGGTTCCGGAACCGGTACCGGCGTTGGTGGCGTGAGTTAACCCCGCAGAAACACCGCCGTCAATACTTCACGTCGAGATTGGTCCGTACCCATCTGATAACAAGAAGAACACGGTGCTTGCGTTCAACTCCTGAACAAAAAGACCTCTTGACGCGAGCACGTGAATCCCGTTCACTCAGTCCCCGTACGGGGCCGTACACGCGAACGCCCCCGCCCGCCCTGCCGATTGAGGCGGGCGGACGGGGGCGGGCGTGTGCGGGAGGCGGTCCCGCGCTTTCTCAGTCGGTCGGTTCGAGCCCCGCACGCAGCAGCCCGTAGGTGTACGCGTCCTCCAGCGCCTGCCAGGACGCGGAGATGATGTTCTCGGCGACCCCGACGGTCGACCACTCGGCGGTCCCGTCGCCGGTGGTGATCAGGACGCGGGTGGTGGAGTCGCTGCCGGTGCGGCCCTCCAGGATGCGGACCTTGTAGTCCGTCAGCTCCAGCTTGGCGAGCTGCGGGTAGATCCGCTCCAGGGCCACGCGCAGGGCCCGGTCCAGGGCGTTGACCGGGCCGTTGCCCTCGGCGGTGGCGACGATCCGCTCGCCCTTGGCCCACAGCTTCACGGTCGCCTCGTTGGCGTGGGTGCCGTCGGGGCGGTCCTCCACGATGGCCCGCCAGGACTCGGTACGGAAGTAGCGCCGCACCCGGCCCTCGACCTCGGCGCGCAGCAGCAGTTCGAAGGAGGCGTCGGCCGCCTCGTACGTGTAGCCCTTGAGCTCGCGCTCCTTGACCCGGGCGACGACCCGGGCCACCAGCTCCCGGTCGCCCCCGAGGTCGACGCCGAGCTCGTCGCTCTTCATCTCGATGGAGGCCCGCCCGGCCATGTCGGAGACCAGCATCCGCATGGTGTTGCCGACCAGGGCGGGGTCGATGTGCTGGTAGAGGTCCGGGTCGACCTTGATCGCGGAGGCGTGCAGACCGGCCTTGTGGGCGAAGGCCGAGACACCCACGTACGGCTGGTGCGTGGAGGGGGTCAGGTTGACCACCTCGGCGATGGCGTGCGAGACGCGGGTCATGTCGGCGAGGGCGCCGTCGGGGAGGACCCGCTTGCCGTACTTGAGCTCCAGCGCGGCGACGACCGGGAAGAGGTTGGCGTTGCCCACGCGCTCGCCGTAGCCGTTCGCGGTGCACTGGACGTGCGTGGCGCCCGCGTCGACGGCCGCGAGGGTGTTGGCGACGGCGCAGCCCGTGTCGTCCTGGGCGTGGATGCCGAGCCGGGCGCCCGTGTCGGCGAGGACCGTGGAGACGACGGCCTGGATCTGGGCCGGGAGCATCCCGCCGTTGGTGTCGCAGAGGACGACCACATCGGCGCCGGCCTCGGCGGCGGCCTTGACGACGGCCTTGGCGTACTCGGGGTTGGCGCGGTATCCGTCGAAGAAGTGCTCGCAGTCCACGAAGACCCGGCGGCCCTGCTCGCGGAGGTGGGCGACGGTGTCGCGCACCATTTCCAGGTTCTCCTCCAGCGTGGTGCGCAGCGCGAGCTCCACGTGGCGGTCGTGTGACTTGGCGACCAGCGTGATCACCGGTGCGCCGGAGTCCAGCAGCGCCTTGACCTGGGGGTCCTCGGCGGCGGTTCCGCCCGCCCTGCGGGTCGCGCCGAAGGCGACCAGCTCGGCGTTCTTGAACTCGATCTCCTGGCGGGCGCGCGCGAAGAACTCGGTGTCGCGGGGGTTGGCTCCGGGCCAGCCGCCCTCGATGAAGCCGACGCCGAACTCGTCCAGGTGCCGGGCGATGGTCAGTTTGTCGGCGACCGTCAGGTTGATGCCTTCACGCTGTGAACCGTCGCGCAGCGTGGTGTCGAAGACATGGAAGCTGTCGTCGGTGGGCTTGGCCTTGGTGGTCATTGCTGCTCTGACTCCTGTCGGATGAGTGGATCCGGACGACTGGGCCGTGTCCGGCGGATCATGGCCGGGGTCGCGACGCCTGGCACGGCACCTCGCCGCGTTGCCGAACCGCCCTGATCGCTCCGCGATGAGGACGCTCCGGCGCCTTGCGATGCACCCGCACCAGACGCCGCGCCCTACCCGACCCTGATCCGCCGGACACGGCCCGGCTCCACTTGCCCCCATCATCCCGTGCGCCGCGTTCTCCGGCCGAGGTGGAGGCGGAAAACAAAAAACCCCTCGCGGGTGCGAGAGGTCTGCGCGCGGGTCTGGGGCACGGTGGCCGTGCCGTACGTGGTGGTACGGGACGGTCACTGCGGACCGGCGCGCCTGCTGCCAATAATCATGACGAACGAGGACACGGAAGCAGTCTGGCACAGGACCGCCGCCGTGAACCGCCCGTCTCAGGATGCGGGCGTACGGAGGGCTCCCGGCGAGACACCGGGAGCCCTCCGTACGGCCGTTTCACGCCAGGGAGTGCATCCAGCCGTGGGTGTCCTCGGCGGTGCCGCGCTGGATGTCGAGCAGGCGCTCGCGCAGCTTGAGGGTCACCGGGCCGGGGGTGCCGTCGCCCTGGGTCCACTCGCCGCCCGCGCTCTTCACCGTGCCGACGGGGGTGATGACGGCGGCGGTGCCGCAGGCGAAGACCTCGGTGAGGGTGCCGGCGGCGGTGTCCTCGCGCCACTGGTCGATCGAGACGCGGGCCTCCTCGGAGGTGTAGCCGAGGTCACCGGCCAGCTTGAGGAGCGAGTCCCGGGTGATGCCGGCGAGCAGGGAGCCGGTGAGGGACGGGGTGACGATCCTGTCCCCGTACACGAAGTAGAGGTTCATGCCGCCCAGCTCCTCGACCCACTTGTGCTCGACGGCGTCGAGGTAGGCGACCTGGTCGCAGCCCTTGGCGGCGGCCTCGGCCTGGGCGAGGAGGGAAGCGGCGTAGTTGCCGCCGGTCTTGGCGTCGCCCATGCCGCCGGGGACGGCGCGGACGCGGTCCTCGGAGAGCCAGATGGAGACGGGCTTCACACCGCCCGGGAAGTAGGCCCCGGCCGGCGAGGCGATGACCAGGAACAGGTACTCGTTGGCCGGGCGCACACCGAGGCCGACCTCGGTCGCGATCATGAACGGGCGCAGGTACAGGGACTCCTCGCCGCCGTGGGCCGGGACCCAGGCCGCGTCCTGCTGGACCAGGGCGTCACAGGCCGCCACGAACGTCTCGACGGGCAGCTCGGGCATGGCGAGGCGGCGGGCGGAGGCGCGGAAGCGCTCGCCGTTGGCCTCGGGGCGGAAGGTGGCGACGGAGCCGTCGGGCTGGCGGTAGGCCTTCAGGCCCTCGAAGATCTCCTGGCCGTAGTGGAGCGTCATGTTGGCCGGGTCGATCGACAGCGGCGCGTACGGCACGAGCTGGGCGTCGTGCCAGCCGCGGCCTTCGGTCCACTTGATCGTCACCATGTGGTCGGTGAAGTAGCGGCCGAATCCGGGCTGGGCCAGGATCGCCTCGCGCTCCGCGTCGGACAGCGGGTTCGAGGAGGGCTTGAGCTCGATCGTGGTCGTCATGAGTGCGTGTCCTTCACCGTGATGTGTGTGTAGGACCGCGTGCACGCCTTCAAGTGCTAGGACGTCCGAGCTTCGCTGCGAGCCACGGCCCCGTTCGATTATCGCTCGAAGGGTGCCGTGCACGAAATGGCGTGAATGCGGTCCAGGGTTCGATGGTGACACCCGGGGCCGCACAGGAGAAGCCGCCGGGTGCGTCTGCGACCCGGCGGCTTCGTGGTGGAGTCGTCGGGTCAGCCCGCTACGCGTACCGCGAGCGTGTCGCCGATCTCGTCGGTCGTACGGGCGCTGCCGTCGCGCTCCGCGAGGTCGGCGGAGACGGCGTCCTCGATGCGCACGGCCTCGGCCTCGTAGCCGAGGTGGCGCAGCAGGAGGGCGACGGAGAGGATCGTGGCGGTCGGGTCGGCCTTGCCCTGCCCCGCGATGTCGGGGGCGGAGCCGTGGACCGGCTCGAACATCGACGGGAAGGCACCCGTCGGGTTGATGTTGCCGGAGGCGGCCAGGCCGATGCCGCCGGAGACGGCCGCGGCGAGGTCGGTGAGGATGTCGCCGAAGAGGTTGTCGGTGACGATGACGTCGAAGCGCTCCGGCTGCGTGACGAAGAAGATCGTCGCGGCGTCGACGTGCAGGTAGTCGGTGGCGACCTGCGGGTACTCCGCGGCGACCTTGTCGAAGGTGTTCTTCCACAGGTGGCCCGCGTAGACCAGGACGTTGTTCTTGTGGACCAGCGTCAGCTTCTTGCGGGGGCGGGCGGCGGCGCGCTCGAACGCGTCCCGGACGACCCGCTCGACACCGAAGGCGGTGTTGAGGCTGACCTCGGTGGCGACCTCGTGCTCCGTACCGGTGCGCAGCGAGCCGCCGTTGCCGGTGTACGGGCCCTCGGTGCCCTCGCGGACGACGACGAAGTCGATGTCCGGACGGCCGGCGAGCGGGGTCTCGGTGTTCGGGAAGAGCTTCGACGGCCGCAGGTTGATGAAGTGGTCGAAGGCGAAGCGCAGCTTCAGCAGCAGCCCGCGCTCCAGCACGCCGGAGGGCACGGACGGGTCGCCGATCGCGCCGAGCAGGATGGCGTCGTGGCCCTTGAGGGCTTCGAGCTCCGCGTCGGGGAGGGTTTCGCCGGTACGGTGCCAGCGCCGGGCGCCAAGGTCGTACTCCTTGGTCTCCAGCTTCACATCCTGCGGGAGAACAGCGTTGAGGACCTTGAGGCCCTGGGCCACGACCTCCTGGCCGATACCGTCACCGGGGATCACTGCGAGATTGATGCTGCGAGACATGGTGGCACCCTACTGCTCGTCCCACCCCATGACACGTGCCGTCCACCATACGGACACATGATCATCTGTACGTGTACCGTTCATCTATTCGATGGGAGGGTGTCAGCCGGGCGGTGGAGGTTGTCGCCCATGGACCTCCCCCGCTTCGGCATCCCCGAGAAGCTCGCCGACCGCATGACCATGGCCGAGCAGCACGACTACCTCCGCGCCCGGCTCACCCGCCGCGGTGCGCTGCGCACCGGCGTGGCGACCGCCGCCGTGGCCGGTGCCGGGATCGGCCTCGCCTCCTCCCCCGCGTACGCGGCCCCCACCGTGCTCACCTCGCACAGCTCCACCCGGGTCGACGGCGCGCTGGTCGCCCCCTTCGGCCGGCACCTGGCGTACGGGGCGGACCCGAAGACGCAGATGGCGGTCTCCTGGCAGGTGCCGTTCGCGGTGCGCCGCCCGTACATCCGGATCGGGCTCAAGCCGTGGGCGCTGAGCCGGCGGATCGACGCGGAGATGCGCCACCTGACGACGCCCCGGCTGAACGACGGCAAGATCGCGGCGGCCGAGCAGTTCTACGTCCACGCGTCCCTGGAGCGGCTGAAGCCCGGCACCACGTACTACTACGGCGTCGGCCACGAGGGCTTCGACCCGGCGGACGCGCGCAACCTGGGCACGCTCGGCACGTTCACCACCGCGCCGGCGCGGGCCGAGAACTTCACCTTCACCGCCTTCGGCGACCAGGGCGTCAGCTACCACGCGCTCGGCAACGACCAGCTGATCCTCGGCCAGAACCCGGCCTTCCACCTGCACGCCGGCGACATCTGCTACGCGGACCCGTCGGGCTCCGGGCAGACCACCGACACCTATGACGCGCGCACCTGGGACCAGTTCCTGGCGCAGACGGAGACGGTCTCCAAGACCGTGCCGTGGATGGTGACGACCGGCAACCACGACATGGAGGCCTGGTACTCGCCGGACGGCTACGGCGGCCAGAACGCGCGCTGGACCCTGCCGGACAACGGACCGGACCCCGTCGGCCAGCCCGGCGCCTACTCCTTCGTCCACGGCAACACGGGTGTGATCGCGCTCGACGCCAACGACGTCAGCTACGAGATCCCCGCCAACTTCGGCATCAGCGACGGCCGCCAGACCCGCTGGCTGGACCGGCGCCTCGGCGAACTGCGGGCCCGCCGGGACATCGACTTCCTGGTGGTCTTCTTCCACCACTGCGCCTTCTCCACGACCAACGCGCACGCCTCGGACGGCGGCGTACGGGACGCCTGGGTGCCGCTCTTCGAGAAGCACCAGGTGGATCTGGTCATCAACGGCCACAACCACGTCTACGAGCGCACCGACGCGATCCTCAGGAACGCCGTGAAGCGCCCGGTGCCGATCGGCGAGCGCACCGATCCCCGCCGGGACGGCATCGTCTACGTCACGGCGGGCGGCGCGGGCAAGGCGCTGTACGACTTCCCGGTGCCCGACAGCTACGAGGGGCACGTCGCGGACCTGGAGAGCGTGGACACGTACCACGTGGCCAAGGGGCGCGTGAAGGCCGCCGAGACCGTGGAGTGGTCGCGGGTGCGGTACACCGGCTTCTCGTTCCTCGCGGTCGAGGTGGAGGCCGGACGGCACCCCCGGATGAAGGTCACCGCCCTCGCCGAGTCGGGCGAGCGCATCGACCACTTCGAGATCAGCCGGGGCTAGGTATACCGGTCAGTGGCCGGTGGAGCCGCCGTTGTCCCTGCGGTCGAGGGCGCGCTGCAGGGCGGCGGCGGCAGCCTGCCGCTCCGACTCGGTCGGGCGGTGGGCGTGACGGACGCGGCGGCGGATGGTGGTCTCGGCCATGGTGGATCGACTCCTTGAGATCGCGAGGATTTCGAGATCGAACAGCGTGGGGTGATGTCGAGATCATTGATTTCGAGGCGCCGGAAGGGGCGGGGAACGGGCGCCGCAGGGGTTGCCTGCACAGGGCACGCGCTCTCGACCGCCAGTCGCTTGATCTAGCGAGACGTTCGGCTCCTACAAAACTAGAACAGCCGGGCCGGTCTGTCTCCACAATTACTCGGACTTCCTACTATCTGAGACGGAGCCCCCGCGCGGGGCCCGCCGTCCGCCCACGTACTCAGGCGTACTTGAGTACCCGGGCCGTGTCGAAAGAACGTGCGTCGCACGAGAGTTGCAGCCATGAACGGCCTCTACGCTCTCAAGCCCTGGTACGCGGACCGGCTCTCCGGCCTCCGCGCCTCGCTGGTCCGCCGTGAGGTGTCGCCCGACACCCTCACCGCCGCCGGGGTGGCCGCCGCGGCCGGTGCCGCCGCCGCCCTCGCCTGGCTGCCCGCCCCGGTCGCCGCCCTGCCGGTCGCCGGGCTGCTCGCGGCGCGGCTCGCCTTCGCCAACCTGGACGGGGCGCTCGCCCGGGACACCGGCCGCACCACCCGGCGCGGCGCCGTCCTCAACGAGCTGGGCGACCGGGTCGCCGACCTCGTCGTGCTCGCCGGCTTCCTGGCGCTCGCCCCGCTCTGGCTGGTCGCGCTGACCGGCCTCGCGGCCACGCTGCCCTCCTGGGTGTCGCTGGCCGGTGCCGCCGCAGGGGCGCCCCGACGCAACGGGGGCCCGGTGGGCAAGACCGAGCGCTGCCTGCTCGTGGTGATCGCCGCCGCGAGCGGCTGGGCCGTCCCGGTCCTGGCCGTGATCGCCGTCGGCTCCCTGCTCACCGCCGCTCTGCGGCTGGCCGGCCTCTGGCGGGAACTGGCATGAGCGCCGTACTGATCGCCGAGGAGGCCGCCGTCCGCGCGGTGCCGCTGGTCGCGGGCGTGCTGGGCGCGGGCGGCGTCGCCGTCGCGGTGCTGCCCGCGAGGGTCCGGATGCGCGCCGAGCTCCGCAGGCGCTGGCGGACCTGGGCCGTGGTCGCGCCGGTCTTCCTGGGGGCGTTCTTCCTGGGCCGCGGCGGCACGTACGCGCTGGCCGCCGGTCTCGGCGTGGTCGCGGCCGGCGAGTACGCCCGGATGGCGGGCCTGCGCCGGGGCGACCTGGCCGTCCTCGCGGCGGCGTCGGCGGCCCTCCCGGCACTGGCCTGGCTCGCCCCGCACACGCTGGACCTGCGCGCGGCGGCCCTGCTGCTGGTCGCGGCGGCCCTCCCCTCCGTGCTGGGCGGCGACGACCGCACGGGCTTCACCCGCACCGCCCGGACCGCCTTCGGGCTGCTGTGGCTCCCGGTCGCGCTGACCGGCCTGGTCACGCTCGGGGACACGGCGGTCGCGGTGGGCCTGGCGGTGGCGCTCGGTGACGTCGGCGCCTGGTGCGGCGGTACGGCACTGGGGCGGCGGGGTCCGCTCGCCCGGCCGCTGTCGCCGCTCTCCCCGAACAAGACGTGGGCCGGAGTGCTGGGCGCGGCCGCCGCCACCGGGGCGCTGCTGCTGGTGCTCGGCGCGTTCGGCCCGGCTCTGTGGGCGGCCGTGGTGGGCGGGTGCGTGCTCGGCGACCTGGTCGAGTCGATGGTGAAGCGCGAGTCCGGGGTGAAGGACGCGGGCAGCTGGCTGCCGGGCTTCGGCGGCCTGCTCGACCGGATCGACTCCCTGCTGGTGGCCCTTCTCCTGGCGATGGTGATGACGTGACGACTGCTGGAAGCACTCTTGTACGCACCCCCGGTGTCCTCCCGGTCCGCTCCCGGGTCGCCTCCGCCCTGCGGCGCGGCCTGTGGTGGGGCGTGCTCAGCCTCACCGGCGGCATCGAGCGGCGCGGCCGGCTGCCGCGCGGCGGTTGCGTGGTCGTCGCCAACCACACCTCGCACGCCGACACGGCGGCGCTCCTGGCCGCGCTGGACGCCCGGCACACCCCGGCGATCGGCGCGGCCGCGGACTACTGGTTCGCCTCCCCGTGGCGGCGCCGGATCTGCCGCAGGCTGGCGGCCGGCTTCCCGGTGCGCCGGGCGGGCGGCGGGACGGCGGACCTGCTGGCGATGACGGGCGAGCTGCGCGCGGGCCGGGCCGTCGTGCTCTTCCCGGAGGGCACCCGCGCCGAGGACGGCACCCTCGGCTCATTCCACAAGGGCGCACTGGTCCTGGCCGAGGAGGCGGGCGTGCCGGTGGTGCCCGTGGGCATCGCGGGCACGGACCGGCTGCTGCCCAAGCACGGCCGGCTGCGCTCGTCGCTGGTGCGGGTGGCGGTCGGGGAGCCGCTGCCCTCCGGGGTCACCCCGGAGGCGGCCCGCGACGCGGTGCGCGCGCTGCACGACCGTACGGCCGCCGAACCGCTGCGGGACTCCTCGGTGCGCCGTCGGGTGGCCTCGGTCGTCATGTCCCGCGCGGGGCTGCCGCTGGCCTTCTGCTGGGCGTTCGCGGAGGCGCTGAGCTGGCCGCTGATGCCGGAGCTGCTGCTCGCCGCGGTCTGCGTGGCGGTGCCCCGAGCTGCCCTCAGGATGTCGCTGGGCGCGCTGGCGGGGAGCCTGGTGGGCGGTCTGCTCGCGCTGCACATGGCGGCGGCGGGCGCGCATCTGCCGGCGCCGCTGACCACGGACCGGATGCGGGCGGAGGTCCGCGCGGAGCTGGCGGTGGAGGGCGCGCGGGCGGTCCGGCACCAGCCGTGGAACGGCATCCCGTTCAAGGTGTACGGGGCGGAGGCGGGCCGGACGTCGGTGCCCGCGGCGGACTGGGTGGCCGCTTCGGCGGCGGCGCGGGGCGGGCGGACCCTCACCGTGGGCCTGGCCTTCGGCGCGTTCGGGCTGCTGCTGCGCCGCCACCGCCGGCTCTACGGGCCCTACCTGGCGCTGCTGGGCGGCGGGTTCGCGGTGGGGCTGGCCCTGATCGTGCGCGGGTGGAGCTGAGCCACATATGGAAACCGCCCCCCGTCCGGCAGGGGAACCGGACGGGGGGCGGGGCTCGGGGCGGGGCGACGGACGCCCCGGAGGGCGTCAGCCCTGGTGGGGGTAGGTGTACTCGGTCGGCGGGACCAGGGTCTCCTTGATGGCCCGGGTGAGGGTCCAGCGCTGGAGGTTCTGGGGGGCACCGGCCTTGTCGTTCGTACCTGAGGCACGGCCGCCGCCGAAGGGCTGCTGGCCGACGACGGCACCGGTCGACTTGTCGTTGATGTAGAAGTTGCCCGCGGCGTACCGCAGCTTCTCCATCGTGTACGCGGCCGCCGCGCGGTCGTTCGCGATGACGGAACCGGTCAGGGCGTAGTCGGAGACCGACTCCATCTGCTCCAGCATCGCGTCGTACTGGTCGTCCTCGTAGACGTGCACGGCGAGGATCGGGCCGAAGTACTCGGTCGTGAAGACCTCGTTCTCGGGGTCGGTGCACTCGATGACGGTCGGGCGGACGAAGTAGCCCACCGAGTCGTCGTAGCTGCCGCCCGCGACGATCGTGCACGCCGGGTCGGCGGCGGCGCGGTCGATCGCGGCCTTGTTCTTCGCGAAGGAGCGGTCGTCGATGACGGCGCCCATGAAGTGCGACAGGTCGGTGACGTCGCCCATGGTGATGGAGTCGACCTCGGCCGCGAACGCCTCCTTGAAGCCCGAGTTCCAGATGGAGGCCGGGATGTAGGCGCGCGAGGTGGCCGAGCACTTCTGGCCCTGGTACTCGAAGGCGCCACGGGTCAGCGCGGTCTTCAGGACCGCGGGGTCGGCCGACGGGTGGGCGACGACGAAGTCCTTGCCGCCGGTCTCGCCGACGAGCCGCGGGTAGGTGCGGTAGTTGGCGATGTTGTTGCCGACGGTCTTCCACAGGTGCTGGAAGGTCGGGGTGGAGCCGGTGAAGTGGATGCCGGCCAGGTCGCGGTGGTTCAGGGCCACCTCGGAGACGGCGATGCCGTCACCGGTCACCAGGTTGATGACGCCCTTGGGCAGACCGGCCTCCTCCAGCAGCTGCATGAGCAGCACGGCGGCGTGGGTCTGCGTCGGGGACGGCTTCCACACGACGACGTTGCCCATGAGGGCGGGCGCGGTGGGCAGGTTGGCGGCGATGGCCGAGAAGTTGAACGGCGTGATCGCGTAGACGAAGCCCTCCAGCGGGCGGTGGTCCATGCGGTTCCACACGCCCGGGGAGTTGGCCGGGGGCTGCTCGGCGAGGATCTGGCGCGCGTAGTGCACGTTGAAGCGCCAGAAGTCGACCAGCTCGCAGGGGCAGTCGATCTCGGCCTGCTGGGCGGTCTTGCCCTGGCCGAGCATGGTGGAGGCGGCCAGCGTCTCGCGCCACGGGCCGGACAGCAGCTCGGCGGCGCGCAGGATGATCGCGGCGCGGTCGTCGAAGGACATCGCGCGCCAGGCCGGGGCGGCGGCCAGGGCGGCGTCGATCGCGTCCTGGGCGTCCTGCTCGGTGGCGCCGGCGAAGGTGCCGATGACGGCCTTGTGGTTGTGGGGCTGCACGACGTCGACGCGCTCGCCGCCACCCATCCGCTTCTCGCCGCCGATGGTCATCGGCAGGTCGATGGGGTTCTGGCTGAGCTCCTTGAGCTTGGCCTCCAGGCGGGCGCGCTCCGGGGAGCCCGGGGCGTAGGAGTGGACCGGCTCGTTGACCGGCGCGGGGACCTGGGTCACAGCGTCCATGGGTTCCGATGCTCCTTCAGTCAGTCGTTGGGAGGGTGGAGGGGGTTGCTCAGCCCTTGGTGAGGATGGAGCGGCCGAAGAACAGCAGGTTGGCCGGCTTCTCGGCGAGGCGGCGCATGAAGTACCCGTACCAGTCGGTGCCGTATGCGGTGTAGACACGCATGCGGTGGCCCTCGGCGGCGAGCCGGATGTGCTCGTCGCTGCGGATGCCGTACAGCATCTGGAACTCGTACTCGTCCAGCTTGCGTCCGGCCTTGCGGCCCAGCTCCTGGGCGATGGCGATCAGGCGGGGGTCGTGGGAGCCGATCATCGGGTAGCCCTCGCCCTGCATCAGGGTCTTCAGGATGCGGACGTACGCCTTGTCGATCTCGGCCTTGTCCTGGTACGCGACGGAGGCGGGCTCCTTGTAGGCGCCCTTCACGATGCGCACGCGGCTGCCTGCGTCGGCGAGGCGGCGGGCGTCCTCCTCGGTGCGGAAGAGGTACGCCTGGATGACGCAGCCGGTCTGCGGGAAGTCCTTCCGCAGCTCCTCGTGGATGGCGAACATCGAGTCGAGGGTGGTGTGGTCCTCGGCGTCCAGGGTGACCGTGGTGCCGATCGCGGCGGCGGCCTCGACGACCGGGCGCACGTTGGCGAGGGCCAGCTCGTGGCCGCCGTCCAGCGACTGGCCGAACATCGACAGCTTGACGGACATCTCCGCCCTGGTGCCCAGGCCGAGGTCCTTGAGGCGCTCGATGAGCTCCAGGTAGGCGTCGCGCGCGGCGGCGGCCTGCTCGGGCGTGGTGATGTCCTCGCCGACGACGTCGAGGGTGACTTCCAGGCCCTTGTCGGCGGCGTCCTCGATGACGGGGACGACCTGGTCGACCGTCTCACCGGCGATGAAGCGGTCCACGACCTGCTTGGTGCCGGGCGCGGCCGAGATGAACCGGCGCATCTTGTCGCTTCGCGACGCGGCGAGAATCACGGGACCCAGCACGGGGCACCTCCACGGAAAGTACGAACGAAGCCACACCGCCGTATATGCCGTGTAACGAACATAAGCGGTACAGCACGGAGAACCACCGTGAAATCTAAGGATCGCGCCGAATCCCTGCCATCGACAGCTGCCACACATCCGTGGACTGGATCTCAGACATATGTCTGAAGGGGTGCGAGAATGGCCGGGTGAAGGGCGATTACCAGGAGCTGGTGGACGAGATCTCCGCGCTGCTCGGCGTCCCCGCGACGCTGGAGAACCGGGACTTCGGGCTGGTCGCCTTCGGGGCCCACGACAGCGACGACAGCACGGCGATGGACCCGGTCCGCACCCGCTCGATCCTGACCCGCCGCTCCACCCCGGCGGTCCGCGCCTGGTTCGAGAACTTCGGCATCACCCGCGCCACCGGCCCCCTGCGCATCCCGGCCGCCCCCGAGGCGGGCGTCTACCGCGACCGCATCTGCCTGCCGGTACGCCATCGGGGTGTCGTCCTCGGTTACGTATGGCTGCTCGACGCCGACCCCGGGCCGACCGACCGCCAGCTCGACGCGGCGATGGACGTCGCCGCCCGGATCGGCGCGCTGCTGGCCGACGAGGAGCGGGCGGGCACCGACCTGTCCCGGGAGTTCGGCGCGGTACTGGCCGCCGGGCGCGGCTGGCAGCGGGACATGGCGGTCGCCGCGCTCGCCGAGGCGCTGGGCCCCGACGCGGACGGGCTGCACACCGTCGTGTGCGTGGCGCCGTGGCCGGACGGCGCGCCCGCCGTGCGCACCGTCCCCTCGGCGGCGGCGCTGACCGGAGCCCCGTTGCCCGGCCGGTCCGGCCCGCCCGCGCTGGCCGCGCTGATCCGGCTGCGGTCGCCGGAGGTCCTGGACCCCGCGCTCACCGCCGCGGAGCGGCTGCGCGCCACCGCCGGGGAGACGGCCACCGCCGGGATCGCGGTCCCGCGCCGGGGCCTGGGGGAGCTGGCGGACGCCTGGCACGAGGCGTCGGCGGCGGCCCGGGCGGCGGCGGCGGAGACCCGGTTCGGCCCGGTCGCGGACTGGCCGGCCATCGGCCCGTACCGCACGCTGACCGCGCTCGCCCCGGACACCCTGCCCGACCCGGCCGTGCGCCCCCTGCTGACTCCGGCCCAGCGGGACCTGGCCCGCACCGCGGAAGTGTTCCTGGACTGCGCGGGCCAGGCGTCCCGCACCGCCGCCGAGCTGGGCATCCACCGCCAGACGCTGTACTACCGCCTCTCCCGCGTCCAGCAGCTGACCGGCCTCGACCTCAACGACGGCGAGGACCGGCTGCTCCTGCACATGGCCCTGAAGGCGGCCCGGCTGCGGTGAGGCGCCGCGCTCACAGCCAGGCGGGCGGCGGCGGGGCGGTGATCGGGCGGTCGCTGACCACGGCGGCCATGACCAGGGGCGCGTCGCCGTCACTGCGGCCGACGCTCACGCCGACCCAGCGGTCCTGCCGTCCCGGGAGCGGGCCCCAGGCGGCCAGGTCGCCGTAGCAGTCCTCGTCGAGGAGGGCCTCGAACAGCGGGGGGACCGGGGTGCCTTCCTCCTTCAGGAGCAGCGCGACATGGACGGCGACGCGGTGGTGCGGGCCCCAGCGGGTCTCCAGCTCCGCGACGAGGACGTCGAGCAGGGCCTCGGCCGCCTCCTCCGCCTCGTCGGGGTCGTCGCGGCCCTCGTCGTCGCCGGACTCCCAGAGCGGGACGGCCCGGAAGCCCTCACCGGTGGTCGCCCGCCACTCCCCCGTGTCCGGGTCGCCCTCGGCCACCGGGGGCCCGGCGGCCGGGAGGGGGGCGGTGAGCAGGGCCGCCACCTCGGCCGCGGTGCGCGCGAGGTCGAAGGGCTCGCCGGCCCGGACGGTCATCGGGAGCGCTCCGGGGCCGGGCCGCGGCCTTCCAGGACGACCTTCAGGCCGTCCGTCAGGTCCTGGGCGGACGGCGCCGAGTCGGGGTCCATCAGCCACTGGACCATGACCCCGGCCAGAAGGGCCTGGATGAAGAGGCCGGCGACGCGGGCGCGCTCGGGGTCGGTCTCCGGGTCGATGCCCATCATGCCCTCGGCGAGTCCGTCGCGTCCGGCACGCTGTGGTCCGATGAGGGCCTTGCGCAGCTCGGGGTCGGAGTCGATCCGGGAGATGACCTCCATCTGGAGCTGCCAGACGGTCCGGGTCTGCTCATAGGTCCCGATCACCCGCTCCCAGGTCTCGCGGAACTGGTCGAGCGGCGCGGCGGGGACCTCCGGCGCCGCCGCCCCCTCGACGCCCTCCTCGTCCGGGGCGAACCGCTCACCCCACTCCTCGGTCAGCTTGATGAACGCGAGGTTGAGCAGCGCGTCCTTGGAGCCGTAGTGGTAGCCGATGGAGGCGAGGTTCGTGCCCGAGGCGGCCACGATGTCGCGCGCCGTGGTGCGCGCGTACCCCTTCTCCAGCAGGCAGCGCTTGGCGCCTTCGAGCAGATCCTCACGATGTCCCATGACAGCAGCGTACCCGGCATGCAGACGTTTGTGTAAGACGCGCGTCTACATGCCGGGTACGGAGGGGACCCGTGGGGCCCGGAAGGTCAGTCGGTGAGGTTCACCGAGCGGGCCGAGGCGGCACCGATCTCCGAGGAGATCTCGGCCAGCACGGCCGGCGGGACGTCGTCGTCCACGGTGAGGACGACCAGCGCCTCGCCGCCGACGTCCGCGCGGGAGACCTGCATGCCGGCGATGTTCAGACCGGCCTCGCCGAGGATGCGGCCGACCGTGCCGACGACACCGGGGCGGTCCTCGTAACGGAGCACGATCATGTGGTCGGCGAGCGCCAGGTCCACGTCGTGCTCACCGATCGCGACGATCTTCTGGAGGTGCTTGGGGCCGGCCAGCGTGCCGGAGACGGCGACCTCCTGGCCGTCCGACAGGGTGCCCCGGACGGTGACCACGTTGCGGTGCTCGGTCGACTCGGAGCTGGTGGTGAGGCGGACCTCGACCCCGCGCTCCTGGGCGAACAGCGGAGCGTTCACGTACGACACGGTCTCGTCCACGACGTCCTCGAACACGCCCTTGAGCGCGGAGAGTTCGAGCACCTTGACGTCGTGCTGGGTGATCTCGCCGTACACCTCGACGTCGAGGCGGGCGGCGACCTCGCCGGCCAGCGCGGTGAAGATCCGGCCCAGCTTCTCGGCCAGCGGCAGGCCGGGACGCACGTCCTCGGCGATGACACCGCCCTGGACGTTGACCGCGTCCGGGACGAGCTCACCGGCGAGCGCCAGGCGCACGGACTTGGCGACCGCGATGCCCGCCTTCTCCTGGGCCTCGTCGGTGGAGGCGCCGAGGTGCGGGGTGCAGACGACCTGGTCGAACTGGAAGAGCGGGGAGTCCGTGCAGGGCTCCTTCGCGTACACGTCGAGACCGGCGCCGGCGACGCGGCCCTCCTTGAGCGCGGAGGCCAGCGCCTCCTCGTCCACGATGCCGCCGCGGGCGGCGTTCACGATGCGCACGGTGGGCTTCACCTTGTGCAGCGCCTCGTCGCCGATCAGGCCGATCGTCTCGGGGGTCTTGGGCAGGTGCACCGTGATGAAGTCGGCGACCTCAAGGAGCTCGTCCAGCGAGAGGAGCTTGACGCCCATCTGCGCGGCGCGCGCGGGCTGCACATAGGGGTCGTACGCGACGATCTTCATGCCGAAGGCGGACATGCGCTGGGCGACCAGGACGCCGATGCGGCCGAGGCCGACGACGCCGAGGGTCTTCTCGCTCAGCTCGACACCGGTGTACTTCGAGCGCTTCCACTCGCCGTTCTTCAGGGCGGTGTTGGCCTGCGGAATGTGGCGCGCGGTGGCCACGAGGAGGCCGCAGGCGAGCTCGGCGGCGGTGACGATGTTGGAGGTCGGGGCGTTCACGACCATGACGCCGGCCTTGGTGGCGGCGGAGACGTCGACGTTGTCCAGACCGACGCCCGCGCGGGCGACGACCTTCAGCTTGTTCGCGGCGGCGATGGCCTCGGCGTCGACCTTGGTGGCGGAGCGCACCAGGATGGCGTCGACATCGGCGATGGCGGGGAGGAGCTCGGCGCGGTCCGCGCCGTTGCAGTGCCGGATCTCGAAGTCCGGGCCCAGGGCGTCCACCGTGGCGGGCGACAGCTCTTCAGCGATGAGTACGACAGGTTTCGAGCTCACGTGAGTCCTCACAGATCCAGTGCGGACGGCCGTCCCGACGGCCGCAGGCGTGGAGGGGCTTGCCGCGTGGAAGACGCACGACACTGTGGGCCTGACGCGTATATGTGGAGCAGTGTAGTCATGCGCGGGACCCCGGTCAGCGCCCCTTCGGAAGGATCACCCGCACGAGTGCGTGGGTCCCGGGGGCGGGGATGACCCGCCCCCGGGACCGGGGGGTTACGCGTCCTCGTCGTTGACCCAGCTCATGAGCTTGCGCAGCTCACGGCCGGTGGTCTCCAGCAGGTGGTCGCCGTCGGCCTTCTTGTACTCGTTGTACTTGGGCAGACCGTTGTGGTACTCGGCCATCCAGTTCTTGGCGAAGGTGCCGTCCTGGATCTCGGCGAGAACCTTCTTCATCTCGGCCTTGGTGGCGTCCGTGATGATGCGCGGGCCGGTGACGTAGTCGCCCCACTCGGCGGTCTCCGAGATGGACCAGCGCATCTTCTCCAGGCCGCCCTCGTACATGAGGTCCACGATGAGCTTCAGCTCGTGCAGGCACTCGAAGTAGGCGATCTCCGGCTGGTAGCCGGCCTCGGTCAGGGTCTCGAAACCGGCCTTGACCAGGGCGGCGGTGCCACCGCAGAGGACGGCCTGCTCGCCGAAGAGGTCGGTCTCGGTCTCCTCGGTGAAGGTCGTCTTGATGACGCCGGCGCGGGTGCCGCCGATGCCCTTGGCGTACGAGAGGGCGAGCGCCAGGCCGTTACCCGTGGCGTCCTGCTCGACGGCCACGATGCACGGAACGCCGCGGCCCTCCTCGTACTGGCGGCGGACCAGGTGGCCCGGGCCCTTCGGGGCGACCATGCAGACGTCGACGTCGGCCGGGGGCTTGATGAAGTCGAAGCGGATGTTCAGGCCGTGGCCGAAGAACAGCGCGTCGCCCTTCTTGAGGTTGTCCTTGATGGACTCCTCGTAGACCTGGGCCTGGATCGGGTCCGGGACGAGGATCATGATGACGTCGGCCTCGGCGGCGGCCTCGGACGGGGTCACCACGCGCAGGCCCTGCTCCTCGGCCTTGGCCTTGGACTTGGAACCCTCGTGCAGACCGACACGGACGTCGACACCCGAGTCACGCAGCGACAGCGCGTGGGCGTGGCCCTGGCTGCCGTAGCCGATGACCGCGACCTTGCGGCCCTGGATGATGGACAGGTCGGCATCGTCGTCGTAGAACAGCTCGGCCACTGGGTCTTCTCCTTGGTGTGCAGGTGTTGCGTCCCACCGTACGGCGGGGTGCGTCAGATACGTTTTCGGGTCTCGCCATGCGAGCGGGGCGGCGGGCCCTTGGTTTGTTTACGCCGAGCGGTCGAGGGCGCGCAGGGACCGGTCGGTGATCGAGCGCGCGCCGCGCCCTATGGCGATGGTGCCGGACTGGACGAGCTCCTTGATGCCGTACTGCTCCAGCATCTTGAGCATCGCCTCCAGCTTGTCGGCGCCGCCGGTCGCCTCGATCGTGACGGCCTCGGGCGAGACGTCGACGGTCTTGGCGCGGAACAGCTGGACGATCTCGACGATCTGGGAGCGGGTCTCGTTGTCGGCGCGGACCTTCACCAGGACGAGCTCCCGCTGGATCGCAGCGGACGGCTCGAGTTCGACGATCTTGAGGACGTTGACCAGCTTGTTGAGCTGCTTGGTGACCTGCTCCAGGGGCAGATCCTCGACATTCACGACGATGGTGATGCGGGAGATGTCGGGGTGTTCGGTGGTGCCGACCGCGAGCGAGTCGATGTTGAAGCCGCGGCGGGAGAACAGGGCGGTGATCCGGGCCAGGACACCGGGCTTGTTCTCGACCAGGACGGAGAGCGTGTGCTTGGTGGACATGGAAGTCGGTCTCTCTCTGTCTCTCAGTCGTCTTCGTTGTCGCCGAAGTCGGGGCGGACGCCGCGGGCGGCCATGACCTCGTCGTTGGAGGTGCCGGCGGCGACCATCGGCCACACCATGGCGTCCTCGTGGACGATGAAGTCGATGACGACCGGGCGGTCGTTGATCGCGTTCGCCTCGGCGATGACCTTGTCCAGGTCGGCCGGGTCCTCGCAACGGATCGCGTAGCAGCCCATGGCCTCGGAGAGCTTCACGAAGTCCGGGACGCGGGTGCCCTTGTTGGGCGGGGTCTCGCCGTCCGGGCCCGCGTGCAGCACGGTGTTGGAGTACCGCTGGTTGTAGAAGAGGGTCTGCCACTGGCGGACCATCCCGAGGGCGCCGTTGTTGATGATGGCGATCTTGACCGGGATGTTGTTCAGGGCACAGGTCGTGAGCTCCTGATTGGTCATCTGGAAGCAGCCGTCGCCGTCGATCGCCCAGACCGTGCGGTCGGGCATGCCGGCCTTGGCGCCCATCGCGGCGGGGACCGCGTACCCCATGGTCCCGGCGCCGCCGGAGTTGAGCCAGGTGGCGGGCTGCTCGTACTGGATGAAGTGCGAGGCCCACATCTGGTGCTGGCCGACGCCCGCGGCGAAGATCGTGTCCGGCGGGGCGAGCTCGCCGATGCGCTGGATGACCTGCTGCGGCGAGAGGCTGCCGTCCTCGGGCAGGTCGTAGCCGAGCGGGTAGGTCTCGCGCCAGCGGTTGAGGTCCTTCCACCAGGCGCTGTAGTCGCCGGTGTTGCCCTCGGTGTGCTCGGCCTGGACGGCCTGGACGAGGTCGGCGATGACCTCGCGGGCGTCGCCCACGATCGGGACGTCGGCCGCGCGGTTCTTGCCGATCTCCGCGGGGTCGATGTCCGCGTGGACGATCTTGGCGTACGGGGCGAAGCTGTCCAGCTTGCCGGTGACGCGGTCGTCGAAGCGGGCGCCGAGGGCGACGATCAGGTCGGCCTTCTGGAGCGCGGTGACGGCGGTGACCGCACCGTGCATACCGGGCATTCCCACGTGCAGCGGGTGGCTGTCGGGGAAGGAGCCGAGCGCCATCAGGGTGGTGGTGACGGGCGCTCCGGTCAGCTCGGCCAGCACCTTGAGTTCGGCGGTGGCCCCGGCCTTGATCACGCCGCCGCCCACGTAGAGCACCGGGCGCTTGGCCTGGGTGATGAGCTTGGCGGCCTCGCGGATCTGCTTGGCGTGCGGCTTGGTCACCGGGCGGTAGCCGGGCAGGTCCATGACCGGCGGCCAGCTGAAGGTGGTCTTCGCCTGGAGCGCGTCCTTGGCGATGTCGACCAGGACCGGGCCCGGGCGGCCGGTGGAGGCGATGTGGAACGCCTCGGCGATCGTGTGCGCGATGTCCTCGGCGCGGGTGACCAGGAAGTTGTGCTTCGTGATCGGCATGGTGATGCCGCAGATGTCGGCTTCCTGGAACGCGTCCGTGCCGATGGCACCGGAGGCCACCTGGCCGGTGATCGCGACCATCGGGACGGAGTCCATGGCCGCGTCGGCGATCGGGGTGACGAGGTTGGTGGCGCCGGGACCCGAGGTGACCATGCAGACCCCGACCTTGCCGGTGGCCTGTGCGTAGCCGGTGGCCGCGTGACCCGCGCCCTGCTCGTGCCGGACCAGGATGTGACGCACCCGGGTGGAGTCCATCAGCGGGTCGTAGGCCGGGAGAATGCAGCCGCCGGGGAGACCGAATACGGTGTCGGCGCCGACTTCCTCAAGAGAGCGGATGAGGGACTGCGCGCCCGTGAGGTGCTCAACGGTGGCGGAGGGGGATCCGCCGCTACGGGCCCGCGGCTGGGGATGGTGGGCCCCGGTGGCCTGCTCGGTCATCGGCATTCTCTTCTCGAAGCTGAGGTTTTTGCGAGTGTTTTACGACGTTTTGCCTGGTCCGGTGCAACAAAAAACCCCTCGTGCCGTGAGGCAAGCGAGGGGAGCGCGCCGGTGCGGTCCGCAGAGTGTCATCGAGGACCCTGCTTCAGCCGACGCGCTTTCCAAGTACGAGAATTCGGGTGCGCATGGCATTGACCCTCTCTCCGACGCACGCGGAGTGTCAAGTGGGTGGGACGGGTGTCTCACCATGTGAGCGACTGAGGGACGGGATCGCGCCGCCCGTGAGGACCTTCTGGGCGGGCACTCCGGCGGGCACCGGGAACGTCCCCCGGACCAGAGCGCGGCGCAGCCGGTACTCGTCCAGCGGCCCCGAGAAGGCGGCTCCCTGGCCGTGCGTACAGCCCATGGCGCGCAGGGCGAGGACCTGCTCCGGGACGTCCACGCCGTCGGCCACGGACTGCATGCCGAGGTCGCAGGCGATCCTGAGCAGCCCGCTGGTGATCTTGTGCAGCCGGGCCGACTCCACGACGCCCTCCACCAGGCCCCGGTCCAGCTTGAGCACGTCGATGGGGAGGCGGCGCAGGGCGTTGATCGCGGCGTAACCGCTGCCGAAGCCGTCGAGCGCGATCCGGACGCCCAGCCGGCGCAGCGCGGCCAGCCGCTGTTCCAGGTCCTCCAGGGAGACCCGGGGGTCGCTGTCCGCGACCTCGATCATGAGCGCCCCGGAGGGCAGCCCGTGCCGTGTGAGCAACGCCTCGACGGAGCCGCCCGGGAAGCCCCGGTCGAGCAGCCGGCGGGCCGGGAGGCGGACGGACACCGCGGTGCGGTGGCCCGCCCTGGCCCGGTCGGCGGCCTGCTCGACGGCCTCTTCGAGCAGCCAGCGGCCCAGCTCGGCGGTCCGGTCGCCGTCCTCGGAGATCCGCAGGAACTCGGCGGGCGTGAACAGGATGCCCTGGGCGGAGCGCCAGCGGGCCTGGGCGGCGACGGCGGCGACCCGGCCGGTGGCGAGGTGCACCACGGGCTGGTGGAGGAGCGCGAACTCGCCGTCGCGCAGGGCGCCGCGCAGCCGGGTGGCCAGCTCGGAGCGGCGGACCACGTCGGCCTGCATCTGCGGGGCGTACAGCTCGACGCGGTTCTTGCCGCCGGCCTTGGCTCGGTACATGGCGAGGTCGGCGTTGCGCATGAGGTCGTTGGGGGTGATGCCGGGCTCCGCGAAGGCGACGCCGATGGAGGCGGTGACGCGGACCTCGCCGTCGCCGACGCGGTACGGCTCGGAGAGCGTGAGGCGCAGCCGGTCGGCGATCTCGTGGACCTGGCACTCGCGGGCGTCCTGCTCGCGGCCGGCGTCCCCGACGATGAGGGCGGCGAACTCGTCGCCCCCGAGGCGGGCGGCGGTGTCCCCGGAGCGGACGGACTCGTGGAGCCGGCGGGCGGCCTGGACGAGCAGCTCGTCGCCCGCCTGGTGGCCGAGCCGGTCGTTGGCCGCCTTGAAGCCGTCCAGGTCGATGAAGAGGACGGCGGTGCCCGCGTCCCCGGCGCGGCGGCCGGAGAGCGCCTGGCGGACCCGGGCGGTGAACAGGGCCCGGTTGGGCAGGTCGGTGAGCGGGTCGTGCTCGGCGTTGTGCTGCAACTGGGCCTGGAGGCGGACGCGTTCGGTGACGTCCCGGCTGTTGAGGATCAGGCCGCCCTGGTGGCGGTTGACGGTGGACTCGACGTTGAGCCAGTCGCCGGAGCCGGACCGGAAGCGGCACTCGATGCGGGTGGCGGGCTCCTCGCCCGGCGGGGCGGCGAGGAAGCGGCGGACCTCGTGGACGACCCGGCCGAGGTCGTCGGGATGGATGATCGAGGCCAGCTCGGCGCCGACCAGCTCGTCCGCGTCGCGCCCGTAGACACCGGCGGCGGCGGGGCTGACGTAGCGCAGGACGCCGCTGGGGGCGGCGATCATGATGACGTCGCTGGAGCCCTGCACGAGGGAGCGGAAGTGGTTCTCCTTCTGGGCCAGTTCCTGGGTGAGGGCGATGTTGTCGAGGAGCATGATGCCCTGGCGGACGACGAGGGCGAGGACCACCGTGCACCCGGTGAGGACGACGACCCGGTCCACCCGGCGGCCCTCGATCACGTTGTACAGGATGCCCAGGGTGCAGACGGCCGCGGCGAGATACGGGGTCAGCGCGGCCAGTGAGCCGGCGATGGGGCGGCCGGCGGCGCCCGGGACGGCCGCGTCCGCACGCTCCTCCTCGGCCCGGACCGTGTTGTCCGCGTCGCGCGCGGCGCCCCAGGGGGCGTACGCGAGGAGCAGCGAGCCGGCGAACCAGCCGGCGTCGAGCAACTGGCCCGAGTGGTAGGTCTGGCGGAGCAGCGGCGAGGTGAACAGGGCGTCGCAGAGCACGGTCAGGGCGAGCGCGGCGATCGCGGTGTTCACCGCGGCGCGGTTGACGCTGGACCGCCGGAAGTGCAGGGCGAGGACCATCGAGACGAGCACGATGTCGAGCAGCGGGTAGGCGAGCGAGAGCGCGGCGCGGGCCACGCTGTCGCCCTCCATGTCGGCGACGTGCGCGGTGTGGGCGAGGGCGAGGCTCCAGGAGAGGGTGAGCAGCGAGCCGCCGATCAGCCAGGAGTCGAGGGCCAGGCATACCCAGCCGGCGCGGGTGACGGGCCGCTTGGCGAGGACGAGGAGCCCGACGATGGCGGGCGGCGCGAAGCAGAGGAAGAAGACGTCGGCGAGGGACGGGCTCGGGACCCGGACCGCGCGCACGCACTCGTACCAGCCCCAGACGGCGTTGCCCGCGCAGGCCATCAGCGAGGAGAGCGCGAACAGCAGCCAGGCCGGGCGGAATCTCGCATCGGCGACGCGGGCGAAGAGGAAGCAGGAGACGGCGGCGGCGAGGGCGGCGGCGCTGAGGCCGAAGTCCCCCATGAACAGGGCCACCTGGGCCGATCCCCAGCCGGTGGCCGCGCCCACCGCGTAACCGCCGCAGACGAGGCCGAGGACGAGCTGCGGGAGCAGCGCGGAGGTGCGGCCCGCCCCGGACTGCCGGGCGAGGAACGCTCCGCGGGTGCTCACCGGGGCGCTCACCGCGGCCCTCCCGAGGTCCCCGGGCGGCTGCGGCGCCGGCTCACCGGGCCCTCCGCGCGCCGTCTCCGGCCTTGCCGTGTCGGAACGTTCGCCCATCGGCCGTCCATCGCCCGTCGCCCCCTCGCGTGTGACTGGCTCCCCGGCGCCGTCCCTGCCACGGCGCGACACCCCTTTCGGGACGATACACCAGACTCGTCACTCAGGGACATAGTTCCTCTACTCTCCGTGACGACCTGCGGTGTTGTGGCCACGGAGGGGAACCGGACGTGCTCGTTGTGTGGTCAGCCGGTGGTGCGGACGACGTTGTCCAGCGGCTCCCCCGCGGCGTAGCGGGTGAGCTGTCCGGCGATCAGCCGCTTGGCGCGCGGCAGGAACGCGGAGGTGCTGCCGCCGACGTGCGGGGTGATGAGCACATGGGGAGCATGCCAGAGGGGATGGCCGGAAGGCAGCGGTTCCGGGTCGGTGACGTCCAGGGCGGCACGCAGCCTGCCGGACTCGAGTTCGGACAACAGGGCCTTGGTGTCGACCACTCCGCCCCGCGCGACGTTCACCAGAAGCGCCCCGTCGCGCATCGCGGCGAGGAACTCCGGGCCCACCAGCCCCTGCGTGGAGGGGTTCAGCGGAGTGGAGAGGATGACCACATCGGCCTCGGGCAGCAGGGCCGGGAGGTCGTCGAGTGTGTGTACGGGGCCGCGTGCGGTTGTCCGTGCCGAGCGCGCGACGCGTGCGACCCGCGCGCACTCGAACGGCGCGAGCCGGTCCTCGATGGCCGAGCCGATCGATCCGTACCCCACGATCAGCACGGACTTGTCGGCGAGCGCCGGGTAGAAGCCGGACCGCCACTCCTCGTTGTCCTGGCCGTGCACGAAGCCGGGGAACCCGCGCAGCGAGGCCAGCACCAGCGCGAGGGCCAGCTCGGCGGTGGACGCCTCGTGGACGCCCTTGGCGTTGCACACCCTGACGCCCGCGTGCAGTCCGGCGAGGCCCGGCTCGACGTGGTCGGTGCCCGCCGACAGCGTCTGCACGACCTGGACGCGGCTCATGGCAGCGAGCGGCCGGACGGCGACCTCCATGCCCTTCATGTAGGGCACGACGTAGTAGGCGCAGTCGGCGGGGTCGGCCGGGTAGTCCTTCCCGCCGTCCCAGAAGCGGTACGTCAGGCCCTCGGGAAGCCCCTCGATCTCGTCGGCCGGGAGGGGCAGCCAGACCTCGGGGGCGGGGGCGGAGTGCGTGGTGGAAGTCATGGTCAGGAGGCTATGCGAAGCCCTCCGGGACGCAGAGGTTAGGTTGGTCGACGGTGCGAGAGGGGTTCGGGAGTTGGAGCGAAGGAGTCTCGGTGCGGCGGCGCTCGCCGTGGGGGCGGTCGGTCTCGGCTGCATGCCGATGAGCTGGGCGTACAGCGCCTCGCAGCAGCGGGGCGACCGTGCGCTGCGGGCGGTCCACGCGGCGCTGGACGCGGGCGTCGATCTGCTCGACACCGCCGACATGTACGGCCCTTTCACCAATGAGCTGCTGGTGGGCCGGGCCCTCAAGGGGCGGCGCGCGCAGGCGTTCGTGTCCACCAAGTGCGGGCTCCTGGTGGGTGATCAGCACATCGTGGCCAACGGCAGGCCGGGTTACGTGAAAAGGGCCTGCGACGCCTCGCTGCGGCGGCTCCAGACCGATGTGATCGACCTCTACCAGCTCCACCGCGCCGACCCCGAGGTGCCCGTCGAGGAGACGTGGGGCGCGATGGCTGAGCTGGTCGGTGCGGGCAAGGTGCGGGCGCTGGGGCTGTGCGCGGTCGGTGCGCGGGCGTCGCGGCGGCCGGGCGCCCGGATGCACGACGGAACGATCCGGCAGCTGGAACGGGTGCAGCAGGTCTTCCCGGTCAGCGCGGTGCAGGCGGAGCTCTCGGTGTGGTCGCCGCAGGCGCTGGAGTCGCTGCTGCCGTGGTGCGCGGACCGGGGCGTGGGATTCCTGGCCGCTATGCCGCTGGGCAACGGTTTCCTGACGGGGACGCTGACGCCGGGCCAGGGGTTCGAGCCGGAGGACCTGCGGGCCCGGCACCCCCGGTTCACGGCCGAGATGATGGCGGCGAACCAGCCGTTGGTGGTGGGGCTGCGCCGGGTCGCCGAGCGGCACGGGGCGACGCCCGCGCAGGTGGCCCTGGCCTGGGTGCTGCACCAGGGGCCCCAGGTGGTGCCGGTGCCCGGCACCAAGCGGGCGGACTGGGCGGTGGAGAACGCGGGCGCGGCCGGGCTGGCCCTGACGGAACGCGACCTGGCGGAGATCGACCGGCTCCCGGCGCCGCGCGAGTCCTGGGACTAGACCTATGCCCTTCACCGGTCCGGAAAGCGCCCCGGTCCGCGTCCGCTCGGTGTAAGAACAGGGGACAGGCGGCCGTTGAAGGGACAGGTGCGGTGGTGGGATCGGTGCAGGGCTCCGAGGGGCGTCGGACGGGTCATGGCGGGGGCGGCCCGGGGGCGCGGCGGGGCGCGGTGGCCGTGCTGGCGGCCGGGGCCCTGCTGCTGGCCGCCGGGTGCAGCTCGCAGGAGGGCACGGGGAGGCCCGCGGGGGCGAGTTCACCGTCGCTCTCCCCCACCGCCTCGGCCGCCACGTCCCCCTCGCCGTCGCCGTCCGTCTCGCGCCCCCCGGCCGGCCGGCCCCCGGCCAAGGGCTCGGCGAAGGTGGTCTCGACACTCACCGAAGGCCTGAACTCCCCGTGGGGGCTGGCCGCGCTCCCCGGCGGCGACCTCCTGGTGGGCTCCCGGGACAAGGGCACGATCACCCGGATCGACGCGGAGACCGGGAAGAAGAAGCTCCTGGGCACGGTCCCCGGGGTCGCCCCGGCCGGCGAGGGCGGACTGCTCGGCCTCGCCGTGTCGCCGGACTTCGGCACGGACCATCAGGTGTACGCGTACTTCACCACCGCGTCGGACAACCGCATCGCCCGCATGATCTACGACGAGAACGGCTCGCCCGGCCAGTTGCTCGGCGCCCCGGACACCATCCTGCGCGGCATCCCCAAGGGCCAGATCCACAACGGCGGCCGGATCGCCTTCGGCCCCGACCGCGCGCTGTACGCGGGCACGGGCGAGACGGGCGACGACGACCGCGCCCAGGACCAGGACTCGCTGGCCGGCAAGATCCTGCGGATGACGCCCGACGGCGAGCCGCTGCACGGCAACCCGGAGGGCGACTCCGTGGTGTATTCGTACGGGCACCGCAATGTCCAGGGCCTCGCCTGGGACGCGGAGAAACGGCTGTGGGCCTCCGAGTTCGGCCAGGACACCTGGGACGAGCTGAACCTGATCGAGCCGGGCGGCAACTACGGCTGGCCGGACGTCGAGGGCACGGCGCGCCAGAAGGGCTACCACGACCCGGTCGCCCAGTGGAAGACCTCCGAGGCGTCACCGAGCGGCATCGCGTACGTCAAGGGCTCCATCTGGATGGCCGGGCTGCGGGGCGAACGGCTGTGGCGCATTCCGCTCTCCCGCGAGGACGGTGCCGCGAAGGAGCCACTGGCCGACCCGCAGGCGTTCCTGGAGGGCGAGTACGGCCGGCTGCGGACGGTGCTCGCGGCGGGCGGCGACAAGCTGTGGCTGGTCACGAGCGAGACGGACAGCCGGGGCACGCCGAAGCCGGGCGACGACAGGATCCTGCTCGTCCAGGTCCGGTGAGCCCTCGTCTCAGCGCTGCTCCGGCACCGGGTAGAGCCGCAGCCGGTGGGCCAGGGCCGCGGCCTCGCCCCGGCCGGCCACGCCCAGCTTGGCCAGGATGTTGGAGACGTGGACGCTCGCGGTCTTCGGCGAGATGTACAGCTCCTCGGCGATCCGGCGGTTGGTGAGGCCCGCCGCGACCAGTCGGTGGACGTCCTGCTCGCGCGGGGTCAGCCCGAAGGACTCCACCGCCGCCGCCGCGGACCGCAGTTGCTCCTCGGAGGGGTCCCGGGCGGGCCCGGACCCGTCCGGAACGACGACCGCGGCCGGGATCTCCTCGGCCTCGGCGCCCGCCCCGGCCAGGCTGATGCGGGCGCGGCCGGCCAGCAGCTCGACGGTCTCGGTGAGCGGGCGGGCCCCGAGCCGGACGGCGGTGCGGTGCGCGTCGCGCAGCAGGCCGGTGGCGGCGGCCCGGTCGCCGGAGGCGACGAGCAGGGCCTCCGCCCAGCGGTGGTGGATCTGCGCCAGCTCGTACGGGCGGTGCAGCGGGGTGAACGCCCGGGCGGCGCCCTCCCAGTGGTCCGGGGTGTCGACGCCCTCGGCCCTGGCCAGCTCCGCCTCGACCAGGAGGGCGTAGGCGGCCCAGACCGGGACGAGGACCGGCAGCCGCTTGAGGTGGCTCCGGACCAGGTCGAGGACGGCGGGGCGGCCCGGTTCGGTGGCGGGCAGGCCCCGGGCGTCGGCCTCGGCCGCCGCGACGGCGTACAGCATGGGGAAGGCGTAGCGCTGGGTGCCGGTGGGGAAGCCCTCGGCGGCCTGCGCCTCGAAGGCGGCGCGCGCCTCGGGCAGCCGGCCCTGCATCGCGGCGATCTGGATGGTGTGGCGTACCGGGTTGATGAAGTGCTGCGGCTGCGGGTCGCTGGAGCCGAAGCAGCGCCGGGTCAGGGCGAGTTGGCGTTCGGCCTCGGCCAGGTCACCCCGGACGACGGCGAGTTCGGTACGCCGGGAGGCGACGAGCCCCTGGGACTTGCGGGACAGCGACTTGCGGGCGGCGGCCTCCGTGGTGGCCACGGCCTCGTCCCAGCGGCCCAGCGAGAACAGCGACATGGCCTGGTTGGTACGGACCCACGCCTCCATGTCCGCGACGCCGTGCTCGTGGCAGATGCGGATGCCGTGGTCGGCGGCGGCCACCGCTTCAAGGGAGCGGCCCATGGCCTCCAGTGTGGAGGGCAGGTTGATGCTGGCCCGGCCCATGATGTCGATGAGGCCCAGCTCGTCGGCCCGGTCGCGCACGGCGTACATCTCGGCGATGCCCTCGTCCACGGCGCCCGCGTCCGCGTTGAGCCAGCCCCGGGTGAGCCGGGCGTGCAGCTCGATGTACTCGTCGCCGACGAGCTGGGCGTATTCCACGGCCCGTTCGGCGGCGGCCAGGGTCTCGGCGCCGGGGCGGTGCAGGGCGCCCCAGCCGGCCACCAGCATCAGGACGAACGCGTGCACCTTCGACGGGGGCAGTCCCCGGACCAGCCGCTCCGCGGTGGCCAGCTCCTCCCAGCCGTCGCCGCGCGTGAGGTCCTGGACCAGGCGGGAGCGCTGGACCCAGAACCAGGCGGCGCGCAGGGCGTCGTCCTCGCCCTCCAGGAGGCGCAGGGCCTTCTTGCAGAGGGTGAAGGCCCGTTCGCGCTCCCCGCCGAGGCGGGCGGCGACGGTGGCCTCGGCCATCAGGTCGAGGTAGGTCAGCGGGGTCGAGGCGTCCCGCCCGCAGGTCGGGTAGACCTCGGCGTAGTCGATGGGGCGCAGGGTGCGGCGGACGTCCTCGGGGGCGTCGTCCCACAGCTCCAGGGCCCGTTCGAGCAGGCGCAGTTGCTCGGCGTAGGCATTGCGGCGGCGGGCCCGGACGGATGCCTTCAGGACGGCGGGCAGGGCCTTGGCCGCATCGTGCGCGCCGTACCAGTAGCTGGCCAGGCGGGTCGCGCGTTCGTCGTCGCGGACCAGGGCGGGGTCGGCCTCCAGCGCCTGTGCGTAGCGGCGGTTGAGGCGGGAGCGCTCGCCGGGGAGCAGGTCGTCGCTGACGGCCTCGCGGACCAGGGAGTGGCGGAATCGGTAGCCGTCGCCGTCCGGGGTGGTCAGGAGCAGGTTGGCGCCGACGGCGGTGCGCAGCGCCGCGATGAGGTCGTCCTCGCCGAGTCCGGCGACGGCGGCGAGCAGTTCGTACTCGACGGCGGAGCCGCCCTCGGCGACGATCCGGGCGACCTTCTGGGCATCGGCGGACAGGGCCTCGACCCGGACGAGGAGGAGGTCGCGGAGCGATTCGGGCAGGCCGTCGCCGTCCCCGTCGCCGCACTCCAGGATGCAGGCCAGCTCCTCGACGAAGAAGGCGTTGCCGTCGGAGCGCTCGAATATCTCGTCCACCAGGGCGGGGTCGGGGGTGTCCGCGAGGATGCCGGCGAGCTGGCGGCGGACCTCGGACCGGGTGAACCGGGAGAGTTCGATGCGGCGGACGGTGCGCAGCCGGTCGATCTCCGCGAGGAGGGGGCGCAGGGGGTGGCGGCGGTGGATGTCGTCGGCGCGGTAGGTGCCGACGACGACCAGGCGGCCGCTGCGCAGGGTGCGAAAGAGGTAGGCGAGGAGGTGGCGGGTCGAGGAGTCCGCCCAGTGCAGGTCCTCCAGGACGAGCACGACGGTCCGGTCGGCCGAGATGCGCTCCAGGAGCCGGACGGTCAGTTCGAAGAGGCGGGCGGTGCCGAGCTCGTCGTTGCCGTCGTGGCCGGTCTCGCCGAGCTCGGGGAGCAGCCGGGCCAGTTCGCCCTCCTGGCCGGCGCAGGCGGCGGCCATCTCGTCGGGCAGGGCGCGGCGCAGGGCGCGCAGGGCGGTGGAGAAGGGGGCGTACGGCAGGCCGTCGGCGCCGATCTCGACGCAGCCGCCGACGGCGACGACGGCGTCACGGCGGGCGGCGAGGGCGAGGAATTCCTCGACGAGGCGGGTCTTGCCGACTCCGGCCTCACCGCCGATGAGCAGGGCCTGCGGGGCGCCGCAGAACCCTCCGGCGGCGGCGCCGGAGGGTTCGTTGGCGGCGCGGGTGAGCGCGCCGGTGAGCGAGTTGAGTTCGCCGGTGCGGCCGACGAAGACGGGGCTGACTGACCTGGTCTCCACGGGGGCGAGCATCGCACACGGGTCCGACAGCGCGGACGGAATAAGCCGTGGGCCGAGAGGCCCCGGGCCCCGGTCCACCGCCGCCGCCCTACGCGGCGTGCGTGAACCGGTCGCGTAGGCCGCTGGTACTCACCGTCCTTCCGGACTCCTTGCGGAGGGTCCGGCGGGCGCGGCGGGCCCGGGTCGCCTCGCCGGCGAGGCGCTGGAGGTCGGCGCGGCGCAGGAGTTCGGCGTGCATGGCCTTGTGGAGTTCGTACTCGAACATGGGATGTCCCCCTGGGGTGAAGGCCCTTCCGGGCCTCGGTGGCGGCAGTTCCTCTGCCGTGCCACCACTCTCGTCCCCCAGGGGGGTGCGCCGCATCGGGCGTGTTCCGCATCTGTGGCGTACGGGGGCCTTAGGTCCGGGGCCGTAGCACCGCCCAGGGCCCTCGGGTCCACCCGGACATGCCTTAGGCGAGGGGTCCGGGCGTCCTATCCGGCCGCCGCGGTGGGCAGGGCGACGATGAGGTCGAAGTACATGGCCAGGGAGATCAGCACGCCGAGGGTGCCGAGGGCGATGCCGCCCCGGGCGACCGCCCGGACCCAGCCGGCCTGCGGCTGCCGGGCGGGGGCGCCGAACGCGGGCCGGACCAGGACGTAGGTGCCGACCAGCAGGGCGAGGAGGCCGAAAAGGCCGTTGACGAGGGCGGTGGAGTGCCAGGCGTCGCCGTAGATCTCGTTGATCTGCTGGGCGGCGGTGCCGCCGGACGAGGTCTTGATCTGCCCGATCAGGGTCTCGCGCTCGGCGGCGACCCGGCCGCTCCAGGCGCCGGTGAGGCCGACGACGCCGAGTCCGGCGGAGACGACGGCCGCGGAGGCGGCGGCGAGCCGCCCGGAGGTCTCCTCGTCGGTGTCGTCACCGGCCTCGTCGGTGTCTTCCGCTTCGGTCACGTCCCCCGGGCCCGTCTCGTCCTGGTCGCGCTGTTCCGGGTGCTCCGCCGTGACGCGGTCGGTCTTCCCGGTCGTCTCGTCGGTCGTCTTCTCGCCGTCTGCGACGGCTTCGGGCGTGGTGGGGTTCATGCGGCGCACGCTAGGTGCCGCAGATGAGAGGCCCCTTAACGCCTCCGGTCGCGCCGGCGGGCGGTCAGTGGACGCGCTCGGCCGGCTCGTCCTCGTACGTCCGCACCCCCGGCATGGGCACCCGCGCCACGGGGCGGTCCGGCGGTTCGATGCTGAGGCGGGGCAGGCGGCGCTCCAGCCAGCCGGGGAGCCACCAGTTGGCGCCGCCCAGCAGGTGCATGAGGGCCGGGACGAGGAGGGTGCGCAGCACGAAGGCGTCCAGGGCGACGGCCGCCGCGAGGGCGATGCCGAACATCGCGATGACGCGGTCGCCGCTGAGGACGAAGGCGAGGAAGACCGAGATCATGATCACAGCGGCCGAGTTGATGACCCGGCTGGTCTCGGCGAGGCCCACCCGGACCGCGCGCCGGTTGTCGCGGGTCTCCAGCCACTCCTCGTACATCCGGCCGACCAGGAAGACCTGGTAGTCCATGGAGAGGCCGAAGAGCACGGAGACCATGATCACCGGGAGGAAGGGTTCGATGGGGCCCGGGCTGCCGAGGCCCAGCAGCTCGCTGCCCCAGCCCCACTGGAAGATCGTGACGACGACGCCGAACGACGAGGCGACCGCCGCGACGTTCATCGCCGCAGCCTTCAGCGGGATGCCGACGGACCGGAAGGCCAGCAGCAGGAGCAGGCAGCCGAGTCCTATGACGACGCCGATGAACAGCGGCAGCTTGCCGATGATGATCTGCGCGAAGTCGTCGTAGCTGGCGGTCACCCCGCCGACATGGGTCTCCAGCGAGGTGTTGTCGGCCGCCTTCGGCAGCACGTCCGTGCGCAGCCGTTCCACGAGGTCGCTGGTCGCGCGGGACTGCGGGGAGGAGTCGGGGACGACGGTGACGTACGCGGTGTCGCCTGCGGCGTTGTACGTCACCGGGTGGGCCCACGCCACTCCGTCGACCGTGCGCAGGGTGGCGGGCAGGGCGTCCATCGCGAGCCGGTCGTCGGCGCCGTCGAGGTGCGCGGCGACGGTGAGCGGTCCGTTGACGCCGGGGCCGAAGCCGTCGGCGAGCAGGTCGTACGCCTGCCGGGTGGTGGCGGACGCCGCGTTGTTGCCCTGGTCGGAGCTGCCCAGGTGGAGCGAGAAGGTGGGCAGCGCGAGGACCAGCATCACCACGGCGGCCACGGCGCCCAGGAGCTTGGGGTGCCGCTCCACGAAGGCGGACCAGCGGGCGGCGAAACCGGTGGGCGGCTCGGGCTGCGGCCCGTGCGCGGCCAGCCGGGCCCGTTCGCGCCGGCTGAGCGCCCGCAGTCCGATGAGCGAGAGGAGGGCCGGCAGCAGGGTGACCGAAGCGGCCACGGTCAGGACGACGGTGAGCGAGGCGGCGATGGCCACGCCGTTGAGGAAGCTCAGCCGGAGGATCAGCATGCCGAGGAGCGCGATGCAGACGGTGGCCCCGGCGAAGACCACGGCCCGCCCGGTCGTCGCCACCGCGTGCTGCGCGGCCTCGGGAACGGTCATGCCGCGCCGCAGCCCTCTGCGGTGCCGGGTGACGATGAACAGGGCGTAGTCGATGCCCACCCCGAGCCCTACCAGCATGCCGAGCATGGGCGCGAAGTCGGCGACGGTCATGAGGTGTCCGAGGAGCACGATGCCCGCGTACGCCGTGCCGACCGAGACGAGGGCCGTGGCGATGGGCAGCAGGCTCGCGGCGAGGGAGCCGAAGGCGAGGAAGAGCACGACGGCCGCGACGGCGACCCCGATGGCCTCGCTGAGATGCGCGGCGGGCGCCTCGGTGAGCCCGACGGCCTGGCCGCCCAGCTCCACGCGCAGATGCGGGCTCTCGGCCGCCTCGGCGGTGTCCACGACCGCCTGGACCTGGGCCACGGGCACGTCGTCGGCGCGCTTGTCGAAGGTGACGGTGGCGTACGCGGTGTGCCCGTCGGTGCTGATCTGCGCGGCGCCGGTCTCCGTGTACGGGCTGTCGACCGCCCCGACCCCGGGCAGCCGCTCCACGGCGTGCAGGGTGCGGGTCATCTTCTGCTCGACGTCGGTGGCCCGGACCGTGGAGTCCGCGGTGTGCCAGACGATGGTGTCGGTGTCCCCGCCGAGATCGGTGAACCCGCTCTTCAGCAGCTCCGCGGCCCGTCCGGACTCGGTGCCCGGTGCCTCGTAGTCGTTGGTGTACGCGGACCCCGCGAACGCCGCGGCGGCGGCCGTGCCGCCGAGGGCGAGCAGCCAGATCAGGACGGCGATGAGGCGGTGCGTGACGCACCAGCGAGCGATGGCAGCCAAGGGGACGTGCTCCCTGCGGGTTCGTGGTCTCCCGGAACCGGCGGAAGCCGCCCGCGGGGGAACGCATGACCTGAGAACGGCCACTCTCGCAGCCATTCGAGATCATTTGCCCCATTCGTGGGGAGGGTCACAGCGGGCGCATCCCCTTATGAGCGACATCGGCTGTCCACCTGGAGGAGCCGGGTACGACGAAGGGCGGTGTGCCCGGTTCCCACCGGCCACACCGCCCCATTCGGCGCTGGCTGGGCGCGTCAGCCCTCGACGCCCAGCTTCTCCAGGATCAGCTCGCGGACGCGGGCCGCGTCCGCCTGGCCCCGGGTCGCCTTCATGACCGCGCCGACCAGGGCGCCGGCCGCCGCGACCTTGCCGCCGCGGATCTTGTCCGCGATGGCGGCGTTGCCCGCGATGGCCTCGTCCACGGCGGTGGACAGCGCGCCCTCGTCGGAGACGACCTTGAGGCCGCGCTTCTCGACCACGGTGTCCGGGTCGCCCTCGCCGGCGAGCACGCCCTCCAGGACCTGGCGGGCGAGCTTGTCGTTGAGGTCGCCCGCGGCGACGAGCTCGGCGACCCGGGCGACCTGCGCCGGGGTGACGGGGAGCTCGTCCAGGCCGCGGCCGGTCTCGTTGGCGTTGCGGGCCAGCTCGCCCATCCACCACTTCCGGGCCTGGTCCGCGGGGGCGCCCGCCTCGATCGTGGCGACGATCAGGTCGACCGCGCCCGCGTTGAGGATGGACTGCATGTCGTGCTCGGAGACGCCCCACTCCTCCTTGAGCCGGGCGCGGCGGACGCGCGGCAGCTCGGGCAGGCCCTTCCGCAGCTCCTCGACCCACTCGCGGGCCGGGGCGACCGGTACGAGGTCGGGCTCGGGGAAGTAGCGGTAGTCCTCGGCGTTGTCCTTGATGCGGCCGGCCGTGGTGGAGCCGTCCTCCTCGTGGAAGTGCCGGGTCTCCTGAACGATCGTCCCGCCGGAGTTCAGCACCGCGGCGTGGCGCTGGATCTCGAAGCGGGCGGCGCGCTCGACGGAACGCAGCGAGTTCACGTTCTTCGTCTCGGAGCGCGTACCGAAGGTCTCGGTGCCGTTCGGGCGCAGCGACAGGTTGACGTCGCAGCGCATCTGGCCCATCTCCATGCGGGCCTCGGAGACGCCGAGCGCCTTGATGAGCTCGCGCAGCTCGGCGACGTACGCCCGGGCGACCTCGGGGGCCCGCGCGCCCGCCCCCTCGATCGGCTTGGTGACGATCTCGATGAGCGGGATGCCCGCGCGGTTGTAGTCGAGCAGGGAGTGGGACGCGCCGTGGATACGGCCGGTGGCGCCGCCGACGTGCGTCGACTTGCCGGTGTCCTCCTCCATGTGGGCGCGTTCGATCTGCACCCGGAAGACCTCGCCGTCCTCCAGCTGGACGTCCAGATAGCCGTTGAAGGCGATCGGCTCGTCGTACTGGGAGGTCTGGAAGTTCTTCGGCATGTCCGGATAGAAGTAGTTCTTCCGGGCGAAGCGGCACCACTCGGCGATCTCGCAGTTCAGCGCGAGGCCGATCTTGATCGCGGACTCCACGCCGATCTCGTTGACGACCGGCAGCGCGCCGGGCAGCCCGAGGCAGACCGGGCAGGTCTGCGTGTTGGCGTCCTGCCCCAGCTCGGTGGAGCAGCCGCAGAACATCTTCGTCTTGGTGCCGAGCTCCACATGGACCTCAAGGCCCATGACGGGGTCGTACGTCGCGAGGGCGTCCTCGTACGACTCCAGGTCGATGACAGTCACGGAAAACTTTCCCTCTCAGCCCAGCAGTACGTCGTCGTCGCCGAGACGCTTCAGTTCGCGATAGAGGATCGCGAGGCCGGTCACGATCGCCGCGGCGGACACGGCGGCATCGATGAGGCGCAGCGTGTCGTTGTCCGAGCGGGCCAGCTTCGCCTGCTTGACGACGCTGAGCGCGCCGAAGGCGGTGGTGCCCATCGACACATACAGCCCGGTCTTCGACTTCTTGAAGTTCTTGGCCTTCTTGGTCATGGCGGCGCTCATAGCGAAGGAGCCTCCTCGATCAGCGGGTGTCCCCACTTTTCCACGAAAGCGGCCTCGACGGCGGCTCCGACCTTGTACAGCCGGTCGTCCTGCATCGCGGGGGCGATGATCTGCAGCCCGACGGGCAGGCCGTCCTCGGGGGCCAGGCCGCAGGGCAGCGACATGGCGGCGTTGCCGGCGAGGTTGGTCGGGATGGTGCACAGGTCGGCCAGGTACATCGCCATCGGGTCGTCGGCGCGCTCGCCGATCGGGAAGGCGGTGGTGGGCGTGGTCGGCGAGACGATCACGTCGACCTCTTCGAACGCCTGCTCGAACTCGCGCGTGATCAGCGTACGGACCTTCTGCGCGGAGCCGTAGTACGCGTCGTAGTAGCCGGAGCTGAGCGCGTACGTGCCGAGGATGATGCGGCGCTTGACCTCGTCGCCGAAGCCGGCCTCACGGGTGAGCGCGGTGACGTCCTCGGCGGACTTCGTGCCGTCGTCCCCGACGCGCAGGCCGTAGCGCATGGCGTCGAACCGGGCGAGGTTCGAGGAGCACTCGGACGGCGCGATCAGGTAGTACGCCGAGAGCGCCAGGTCGAACGTCGGGCAGTCCAGCTCCACGACCGTGGCGCCGAGCGACTTCAGCAGCTCGACCGACTCGTTGAAGCGCTGGACGACACCGGCCTGGTAGCCCTCGCCGGAGAACTGCTTGACGACGCCGACGCGCATGCCCCGCACGGAGCCGTTGCGCGCGGCCTCCACGACCGGCGGCACCGGCGCGTCGATCGACGTCGAGTCCATCGGGTCGTGCCCGGCGATCGCCTCGTGCAGCAGGGCCGCGTCCAGGACCGTACGGGCGCAGGGGCCGCCCTGGTCGAGGGAGGACGAGAAGGCGACCATGCCGTAGCGGGAGACCCCGCCGTAGGTGGGCTTGACGCCGACCGTGCCGGTGACGGCGGCGGGCTGGCGGATGGAGCCGCCGGTGTCCGTGCCGATGGCGAGCGGGGCCTCGTACGCGGCGAGGGCGGCGGAGGAACCGCCGCCGGAGCCGCCCGGGATGCGGGTGAGGTCCCAGGGGTTGCCGGTCGGGCCGTAGGCGCTGTTCTCGGTGGAGGACCCCATGGCGAACTCGTCCATGTTGGTCTTGCCGAGGATGACGACGTCGGCGGCCTTCAGCTTCCGCGTGAGGGTCGCGTCGTACGGCGGGACCCAGCCCTCAAGGATCTTCGAGCCGACCGTGGTCGGCATGTCCTTCGTGGTGAAGATGTCCTTGAGCGCGAGCGGGACGCCGGCCAGCGGGCCCAGCTTCTCGCCGGCCGCCTTCTTGGCGTCCACGGCGCGGGCCTGGGCGAGCGCGCCCTCGCGGTCGACGTGCAGGAAGGCGTGCACCTTCTCGTCCACGGCGTCGATCCGCGCGAGGTGGGCCTCGGTGACCTGGACGGCGGTGAGTTCGCCGGAGGCGATCTTCGCGGCGATCTCGGCCGCGGTGAGCTTGATGATGCTGCTGATGTCCGTCATGGCAGTCAGTCCTCCCCCAGGATCTGCGGCACCTTGAAACG
The DNA here is from genome assembly GCF_055590565.1 of Streptomyces sp. NPDC041814. Lineage (NCBI taxonomy): Bacteria > Bacillati > Actinomycetota > Actinomycetes > Kitasatosporales > Streptomycetaceae > Streptomyces > Streptomyces sp. NPDC041814. The sequence continues at coordinate 86,170 of NZ_JBVJAM010000003.1, forward strand.
CTGCTGCTCCTGGGCCGGGGCGCCGGAGAGCGCCTGCTCGGGGGTGAGAGACGGACGGACGACGTCCGCCCGCATGACGTTCGTCAGCGGCAGCGGGTGGGAGGTCGGCGGTACGTCTTGGTCGGCGACCTCGGAGACGCGGGCGACCGCGCCGATGATGTCGTCGAGCTGTCCGGCGAAGTGATCGAGCTCTTCGCCCTTCAGCTCCAGACGCGCCAGCCGGGCGAGGTGGGCGACCTCCTCGCGCGTGATGCCAGGCATGCAGCGATCCTCAGGGGTTGGTGTGTGGTTTGCCGTCGGCCCCCAATCCTATGGGGTCGGCCATCCACCTGAGGACACGGTTTCTACGTCGTCGCCGGGCGCGGGCCCGTCGGGCGGCCCGAGGGGCGCTGTTCCAGCTCGGGCGCCGGGGTCGCGGGCGTCGCGGCGGCGGCCGGGGCCGACGCCCCCGCCCCCGCGGCCAGCTCCGCCGGGCGGCGCCAGCCGTGCTCGCCCCGGGCCCGCAGCCAGGCGGTGGTCTCCTGCGGCGGCATCGCGGCGGCCACCAGCCAGCCCTGGACCGCGTCGCACCGCAGGTCGCGCAACCGCTCCCAGGTCTCGTCGTCCTCGACGCCCTCGGCCACGACGAGCAGGCCGAGCGAGTGGGCCAGGTCGATGGTGCAGCGGACGATCTCGGCGTCCTCGTGGTCGATGGCGAGCCGGGCCACGAAGGAGCGGTCGATCTTCAGCTCGCTGACCGGCAGCCGGCGCAGGTGGACCAGCGAGGAATACCCGGTGCCGAAGTCGTCCAGGGACATCTTCACGCCGTGCCCGGTCAGCCCGGCGAGCGTGTCCGCCGCCCGCTGCGGGTCCTCCAGCAGGACGTGTTCCGTTATCTCCAGCTGGAGCGCGCCCGCCGGGACGCCGTGCCGGGCGAGCCGGGCCGCGACGCCGCCGGCGAACCCGGGGGTGTGCACATCGCGCGGCGACACGTTGACGGCGACCGGGACGAAGAGGCCCTGGGCCCGCCAGCGGGCGACCTGGGCGAGCGCCGTCTCCAGGACGTACTCGGTGAGGTGCGGCATCAGCCCGGAGGACTCCGCGATGGCGATGAACTCGTCCGGGGGCACGCGTCCGCGCTCCGGGTGCACCCAGCGCACCAGCGCCTCCAGCCCGGCGACCTGGCCGTCGAAGCGGACCTTGGGCTGGTAGTGGAGTTCCACCTCGCCCGCGTCCAGCGCGCGCCGCAGGTCGCCGAGGAGGCCGAGCCGGTCCGGGGTGTTGCTGTCGCGCTTGGACTCGTACACCTCCACGCCGGTGCGGTCCCGCTTGGCCTGGTACATCGCCACGTCGGCGCGGCGCAGCAGGCCCTCCGCGTCCACCGCGTGGTCCGGGAAGACGGCGACACCGGCGCTGGCCTCCAGGACCAGGGTCAGCCCGTCCAGGTCCAGCGGGGACGACAGCTCGGCGACCAGGTGGCGGGCGACGCGCTGGGCACTGGTGGTGGAGTCGGCGGCGGGGAGCAGGACCGCGAACTCGTCGCCGCCGAGCCGGGCCGCCTCCGCGCCGCGCGGCAGGGCGAGCCGGAGCCGTTCCGCGATCTGGAGCAGCAGCCGGTCCCCGGCCAGGTGGCCGAGGGTGTCGTTGACGGCCCGGAAGCGGTCGAGGTCGATGAGGACCAGGGCGGCCCGGCTGCCGACGCCCTCCGCCTCCTCCAGCGCGGACCAGGTCCGCTCCAGCAGCCACTGGCGGTTGGGCAGCCCGGTCAGCGGGTCCTTCAGCTGCTCCTCCGCCCGGGCGCGGGCGATCCACAGCGTGGAGTCGAGCGCGATCAGCGGCACCGCGAAGAGGGGCAGCAGGACCGGCCGGGCCATCGCGACGACGCAGATCAGCGGGGCGATGCCGAGCAGGGCGACCGCGACGAGGCCCTGGCGGAGCATCGCGGTGCGGGCGACGGTGGGCAGGCCGCCGCCGGGCTGGGCCCGCGAATACCACAGCAGGACCCGGGTGACGAGCAGATAGGTGGAGGCGGCGAGCAGGACTTCCGGAACGGCGCCGATCCCCCAGTCGAGTGGCCGCCACGGCGCCTCGACGGACTGCACCTCGCCGAACGCGGCGAGCACCAGGGCCGCCGCCCCGACCCCGAGGATGTCCACGGCGCCGTGCAGCAGCCCCTGCCACCAGCGGTGTCTGCGGGCGACGCCGACCAGGACGACCACGACGAGACTGACCAGTCCGGCGGGCACCCAGCCGTACAGGAGCAGGACGGCCAGGGTGAGGGCGGCGCCGGAGCCGGTGCCGCCCCACCAGCGGTCCCGGCCGAGTGCGACGAGGTGGCCGACGACGATGCCGGTGAGGACGGCCAGCGACCAGCCGGCCCGGCCGTCCGGGAAGAGGGCGCGTCCCTCGCCGAGGGCCCGGGAGAATCCCGTCGCGAGCTGGACCGTGGCGAGGCCCACCACGACGGCGCCCACTTTGGGCGCTGGTCCCACGAAACCTTGCAGCCGCGCCACCGGTGCGGCGCTCTCGGTCGGTTTCATTCCGTCCCTCTCACAGCCGGCGATGCCGATGTCACCCGATGAATGCGTGCCGTGCCACGACGCACCCCGGCCCCGCCCGGTGGCCAGGTTCGAGGGCGTGTCTGACCACAGTAGGCCGCGGAGGGCTGCTACGGGCAGCGGTCTACCGCTCTTGCCCGAATGCGAACCGACTGTCCGTCAGCATCTGATAGGGGATGCCCCCTGGGCGCCGTTCGGGTGACGCCGACGACGCGTCGGCGGGCGCTCACTCTCCGGGTGTCCCTCCCCCGCCCTCCGCCGGGACCGCCGCCTCGCGGGCCGCGTCCGGGCCCTCGTCGAGGAGGACGGCGAAGCCGGCCTCGTCCAGGACGGGGACCTTCAGCTGGACCGCTTTGTCGTACTTGGATCCCGGGTTGTCACCGACGACGACGAAGGCGGTCTTCTTGGAAACGGAACCGGTGACCTTCGCTCCCCGGCTCTGCAGGGCCTCTTTCGCGCCATCCCTGGTGTGCCCGGTCAGGGTGCCCGTGACGACGACGGTGAGCCCTTCGAGGGGGCGGGGGCCCTCGTCCTCTCCGGCGCCCTCGTCCTCCATCCGGACGCCGGCCTCGCGCCACTTGCGCAGGATCTCGCGGTGCCAGTCCTCGGCGAACCACTGCTTGACCGAGGCCGCGATGATGGGCCCGACGCCGTCGGCGTCGGCCAGCTCCTGTTCGGTGGCCTCCTCGATGCGGTCGATGGACCGGAACTGGCGGGCAAGCTCCCGGGCCGCGACCGGGCCGACGTGGCGGATGGAGAGGCCGGTGAGGATCCGGGCCAGCGGGGCCTCCTTGGCCGCCGCGATGGCGTCGAGCATCGCGAGGGCGTTCTTCTTGGGCTCGCCCTGCTGGTTGGCGAAGACCCGGGCGATCTTCTCCTCGCCGGTCTTCGGGTCGCGCTTGGGCAGCCCGCTGTCCGGGTCGAGGACGTAGGCCCGGATCGGCAGCAGCTCGTCCACGGTGAGCCCGAAGAGGTCGCCCTCGTCGCGCAGCGGCGGTTCGGCGGGCTCCAGCGGCGCGGTCAGCGCGGCGGCGACGACGTAACCGAAGTGGTCGATGTCGAGGCACTTGCGGCCGGCGAGATAGGAGACGCGCTCGCGCAGCTGGGCGGGGCAGGAGCGGGCGTTGGGGCAGCGAACGTCGACGTCCGCCTCCTTCATGGGCTTCAGTTCCGTGCCGCACTCGGGGCAGTGGTCCGGCATGACGAACGCCCGCTCGGTGCCGTCGCGGAGGTCCACGACGGGGCCGAGGATCTCCGGGATCACGTCCCCGGCCTTGCGGAGCACCACCGTGTCGCCGATCAGGACGCCCTTCGCCTTGACCACGTTCTGGTTGTGCAGGGTGGCGAACTCGACCTCGGAACCGGCCACCACGACCGGCTCGACCTGGGCGTACGGGGTGACGCGGCCGGTGCGGCCGACGCCGACGCGGATGTTGACCAGCTTGGTGTTGACCTCCTCCGGCGCGTACTTCCAGGCGATGGCCCAGCGCGGGGCGCGGGAGGTGGAGCCCAGCCGCCCCTGGAGCGGGATCTCGTCCAGCTTGACGACGACGCCGTCGATCTCGTGCTCCACCGAGTGCCGGTGCTCGCCGAAGTACGCGATGAACTCCCGTACGCCTTCGAGGGAGTCGACCACCTTGTTGTACTTGGCGGTGGGCAGGCCCCACTCGCGCAGCAGTTCGTAGGCGTGCGAGAGGCAGTCGATGTCGAAGCCCTCGCGGGCGCCGATGCCGTGGACCACCATGTGCAGCGGGCGCGTCGCGGTGACCTTCGGGTCCTTCTGGCGCAGTGAACCGGCCGCCGCGTTACGGGGATTGGCGAAGGGCTTGTCGTCGGCCTCCACCAGCCGGGCGTTCAGCTCCTCGAATCCCTCCATCGGGAAGAAGACCTCGCCGCGCACCTCGACCAGCGGCGGGACGCGGTCGCCCCTGAGCCGGTGCGGGATGTCCGCGATGGTGCGGACGTTGGGCGTGATGTCCTCGCCGGTGCGGCCGTCGCCCCGGGTCGCGGCGCGGGTCAGCACGCCGTGCTCGTACGTGAGGTTGACGGCGAGGCCGTCGATCTTCAGCTCGCACAGGAAGTGGTAGCCGGGCGCGCCGACGTCCCGGGCGACGCGCTCGCCCCAGGCGGCCAGCTCCTCGTCGTCGAAGGCGTTGTCCAGGGACAGCATCGGTTCGCGGTGCTCGACCGACGTGAACTCCGTGCGGTAAGGACCGGCGACCTTCTGGGTCGGCGAGTCCGGGGTGCGCAGCGGGGGGTGGGCCTCCTCCAGGGCCTCCAGCTCGCGCATCAGCCGGTCGAACTCGGCGTCGCTGACGACCGGCTGGTCGTTCACGTAATACCGGAAGCGGTGCTCCTCGATCTGCTCCGCGAGGAGCTTGTGCCTCTCCTGCGCCTCTGCTGGCACCGCCGTCTGCTCTTCGCCGGCCATCGTCCCGTCCTCCCGTTACCCAGCGTCCCGCTACTCAGGGTTGTCCGCGAGCGATCTCGCGGCCCGGGCGCAGTGGGCGAGCGCGGCCCGTGCGTACGCGGGCGACGCACCCGCGAGTCCGCACGAGGGGGTGACCGTCACGGACTCGGTCAGAGTCCCCGGATTCAGCCCCAGCCTGCGCCACAGCGTCCTGACACCCATGACGCTACCGCCCGGGTCGGACAATCGGCCCGAGGCCGGGTCGGTGCCCGGTACGACCCCGAAGAACATCCGGGTGCCGGCCTCGACGGCTTCCCCGACGGCCTCCTCCTCACGCTCGGTGAGCAGCGAGAGGTCGAAGGAGATGCCGTCCGCCCCGGCCCGGCGCAGCAGCGCGAACGGCACCTCGGGGGCGCAGGTGTGCACGAGCGTGGCGGCCTCGCCGGCCGCCACGAGCACCTCGCGCAGGGTGGCCTCCACGATCTGGCGGTCCACCGCCCGGTAGGTGCGGTAGCCGCTGGCGGTCCTGACCCGGCCGCGCAGCACGGCGGTGAGGGAGGGCTCGTCGAGCTGGAGGGCGAGCCGCGCCCCGGGCACCCGGCGGCGCACCTCGGCGAGGTGGCCGCGCAGCCCCTCGGCAAGCGATTCCGCGAGGTCGCGGCAGGCGCCGGGGTCGCCGAGGAACGCCTCGCCGCCCCGGCGCTCCAGGGCGGCGGCGAGGGTCCAGGGCCCGACGGCCTGGACCTTGAGCGGGCCCTCGTAGCCCTGGGTGAACTCCTCCAGCGCGTCCAGGTCCTCGCCGAGCCAGGACCGGGCCCGGCGGGTGTCGCGGCCGGGCCGGTCGCTGATCCGCCAGCCGCTCGGCTCGACGTGCCCGTACAGCTCGGAGAGCAGTCCGACCGTGCGGCCGGTCATGTCGGCGCCGGGCCCGCGCGCCGGGAGTTCCGCCAGGTACAGCATTCCCTCGCCGTCGCCGAAGGAGCCGGTGACGGTCTTGGCCGCCTCCCGGGAGTCTCCCCCGGGCATGGATCCGATCCCGGTGGCCGGGCAGTTCCTGAACTCGCTGTTCTCGCTCACGCGAAGAGACTACGGGCGTACGCGGCCCCGGGGCTCAGCGGCCGGGGCGCACTGTCAGGTCGTTGACCTCGGCGTCGCGGGGCAGGTCGAGCGCCATCAGGATGGTGGTCGCGACGGACTCGGGGTCGATCCAGCGGGCGGGGTCGTATTCCTTCCCCTCCTGCCGGTGGACCTTCTCCTGCATGGGACTGGCGGTGCGGCCCGGGTAGACGGTCGTGACCCGGACGCCGTTGCCGTGCTCCTCGTGGCGCAGCGAGTCCGCGAGCGCCTTCAGGCCGTGCTTGCTGGCGGCGTACGCGCTCCACTCGGGGCTGGCGGAGAGCCCGGCGCCGGAGTTGACGAAGAGGACGTGGCCCTGGGCGACGCGGAGCTGGGGCAGCGTGAGCCGGGTCAGCTCGGCGGGGGCGACGAGGTTGGCGTTGAGCTGGTAGTGCCATGCCTTGGGGGTCAGCTCACCGACCGGGCCGAGCTCGACCACGCCCGCGATGTGCAGCAGCGAGTCGAGCCGTTCCGGCACGCTCTGCTGGGCGAGGGCCCAGGAGAGCCGGTCCGGGTTGGACAGGTCGCCGACGAGGGTGCGGGCGCCGGGGTGGAGCGCGGCGAGCTCCTTGGCGCGGCCCGCGTCGCGGGCCAGCAGGACGAGGTCGTCCCCGCGTTCGGTGAGACGCCGGGCGACCGCTGCGCCGATGCCGGAACCGGCACCGGTGATGAGGTGAGTGGACATGGCCCCCATCGTCGCACCCGTCGCCCGGGCCCCGTACGTCACGTCACTGCAGGCCGGCCGACTCCTCCAGGTAGGCCAGGGCGCCGACGCCGTCCTCCGCGAAGAAGACCAGCTCGGTCAGCGGGAGGGGCAGGAAGCCCTCGTCCTCCATGCGCTGGAACTGCTCGCGCAGGCCGTCGTAGAAACCGGCGGTGTTGAGCAGGACGACCGGCTTGGTGTGCTTGCCGTGCTTCTTCAGCTCCAGGATCTCGGTCGCCTCGTCCAGCGTCCCGGTGCCGCCGACCATGATCACGATCGCGTCGGACTTCGCGAGCAGCAGCGCCTTGCGCTCGGCGAGGTCGCGGGCGATGACCATCTCGTCGGCGTCGGTCCGCGCCTTGGCGGCCAGGAAGTCCACCGAGACGCCGACCAGCCTGCCGCCCGCCTCCTGGACGCCGTCCGCGACGACCTTCATCAGGCCGCTCTCGGAGCCGCCCCAGACCAGGGTGTGCCCGCCGCGCCCCAGCAGCTCGGCGAATTCGCGGGCGGGCACGGTGTAGCGGTCGTCGAGGTCGGCGGCGGAGAGGAAGACGCAGATGTTCATGCCTGCCACGGTAAGGCCCGCCCCGTGCGGGCCCTCAGCCGGGGAAGAATCCCGCGCCCGGAGCGGCTGTGAGAGGTATGACTGCCACCCGAGGACACCGCATCACCGTCGAGCCCGGCACGGAGCATGTACGCGTGGTACGCGACGGGCTGCTGCTCGCCGAGAGCCGACGCCCGCTCGTCCTGCGCGAGACCGGCTGTCCGGTCCGCTACTACCTGCCGCCCGAGGACGTCCGTACGGAGCTGCTGACGCCGTCGGACACCCGGACCCACTGCCCGTTCAAGGGGGACGCTTCCTACTGGTCGCTGCCCGGGGCGGCGGATCTGGTCTGGGTGTACGAGGAACCGAAGGCCGAGGTCGAGGCGATCAAGGACCACTTCTGCTTCTACGACACGGAGCTGATCGCGCGCTGATCGCGCACCGCCCACGGCGGCGGTCCCGGCCGGGGTCCGCCGCCGGGATGCGGCGCCTGCCGTTGTGGCGGACCCTGAAATCCGTGGCACCGCCACGAAAGCGCCCCGCGCGGCCACGCCCGTACTGGGGTCGGGCGTTGCCGCGCGGGGCTTCCGCGTCCGTACGGGGATCAGCCCGCCGCCGCGCGCTCCCGGCGCACCGTCGTCGCGATCGTCGCGGAGCCGACCACGCGGGTGCCGTCGTACAGCACGACCGCCTGGCCGGGGGCGACGCCCCGGACCGGCTCGGTGAACGTGACGTGCAGGGTGTCGCCGGTCAGCTCGGCGGTCACCTCGGTCTCGCCGCCGTGGGCGCGGAGCTGGGCGGTGTACGCCCCCGGGCCGGACGGGGGTGTTCCGCACCAGCGGGGCCTGATCGCGGTGAGCGCGGTGACGTCCAGGGCCTCGGCGGGGCCGACGGTCACCGTGTTGTTGACCGGGGAGATGTCCAGGACGTAGCGCGGCTTGCCGTCGGGGGCCGGGTGGCCGATGCGCAGGCCCTTGCGCTGGCCGATGGTGAAGCCGAAGGCGCCCTCGTGGGTGCCGAGCTTCGTACCGGACTCGTCCAGGATGTCGCCCTCCGCCTTGCCGCCGAGGCGGTCCGCCAGGAAACCCTGCGTGTCGCCGTCGGCGATGAAGCAGATGTCGTGGCTGTCGGGCTTCTTGGCGACCGCGAGGCCCCGGCGCTCCGCCTCGGCGCGGATCTCGTCCTTGGTGGTGAGGGTGTCGCCGAGCGGGAACATCGCGTGGGCGAGCTGGCGCTCGTCCAGGACACCGAGCACGTAGCTCTGGTCCTTGGCCATGTCCGAGGCGCGGTGCAGCTCCCGGTTGCCGTCCGCGCCGGTGACCACGGTGGCGTAGTGGCCGGTGCACACCGCGTCGAAGCCGAGCGCGAGGGCCTTGTCGAGGAGCGCGGCGAACTTGATCTTCTCATTGCAGCGCAGGCACGGGTTGGGAGTGCGCCCCGCCTCGTACTCGGCGACGAAGTCCTCCACGACGTCCTCGCGGAAGCGTTCCGCCAGGTCCCAGACGTAGAAGGGGATGCCGATGACGTCCGCGGCGCGGCGGGCGTCCCGGGAGTCCTCGATGGTGCAACAGCCCCGGGCGCCGGTCCGGAAGGACTGCGGGTTCGCGGAGAGGGCGAGGTGCACACCGGTCACGTCGTGGCCCGCCTCGGCGGCGCGCGCCGCGGCGACGGCGGAGTCGACACCGCCCGACATGGCGGCGAGCACGCGGAGGGGGCGCTGGGGAGTCTCAGTCATAGCCTCACCAGGGTACGTGGGGCCGGGAACCGAACGCGCGCGGATAAGCGTTGTCCGTCACATGGGGACCAAGGGGACGGACGGGGGCGGCACCGGGACCGGGATCAGCCGGCGCTCGGTGCTGATCGGGGGCGCCGTCACGGCCGTCGGCACGGCGGCGCTGGCCCGTGACCGGCTGAAGCGGGCCTGGTGGCGGCTGCCCGGCGTGGAGAAGCCGCGCACACCGGGGGCGGTGGACTACGCGGGGGCGAAGTGGGTGGCGGCCTCGGAGGCGAACTGGCGGCGGGCCGACCGCCCCGACGACTACGGCATCGACCGCGTGGTCATCCATGTCACGCAGGGCAGCTTCGGCAGCGCGGTCCGCGCCTTCCAGGACCCCGGGCACCAGGCCGCGGCCCATTACGTGGTGCGCAAGGACGGGCACGTGACGCAGATGATCCGCGAGCTGGACGTGGCGTTCCACGCGGGCAACCGCTCGTACAACGAGCGCAGCGTGGGCATCGAGCACGAGGGCTTCGTGGAGCGCCCGCAGGACTTCACCCCCGCGATGTACGGGGCGTCGGCGAAGCTCACCGCGGCGATATGCGGGCGGTACGGCATCCCGGTGGACCGCGAGCACATCATCGGGCATGTGGAGGTCCCGGGCGCCGACCACACGGACCCGGGCCGCGGCTGGGACTGGGACCGCTACCTGGAGCTGGTCCGCCGCGCGAGGACGTCCGGGAAGCGCACTAGCTGAGGCCCGCCGACCGCGCCCGCTCCACCGCCGGGCCGATCGCGCGAGCCACGTCCTGGACGTCCTGCCCGGTCGAGGTGTGTCCGAGCGAGAAGCGCAGGGTGCCCCGGGCCAGGTCCGGATCGGTGCCCGTGGCGAGCAGTACGTGACTGGGCTGGGCGATCCCGGCGGTGCAGGCGGAACCGGTGGAGCATTCGATGCCCTGGGCGTCCAGGAGCAGCAGGAGCGAGTCGCCCTCGCAGCCGGGGAAGGTGAAGTGCGCGTTGGCCGGGAGGCGGCCGCCCGGTGCCGGGTCGCCGCCGAGCAGCGCGTCGGGGACCTCCGCCAGGACGGCGGCGGCCAGCTCGTCGCGGAGCGCGCCGGTCTCCCGGGCGAAGTCCTCGCGCCGGTCGGCCGCGATCCTTCCGGCGACGGCGAAGGAGGCGATGCCCGGCACGTCCAGGGTGCCGGAGCGGACGTGGCGTTCCTGCCCGCCGCCGTGCAGCACGGGCACCGGGGTCTGATCGCGGCCGAGCAGCAGCGCGCCGACGCCCGTCGGGCCGCCGATCTTGTGCGCGCTGACGGTCATCGCGGCGAGCCCGGACGCCCCGAAGTCCACGTCGAGCTGCCCGAACGCCTGGACCGCGTCGGCGTGCATCGGGATCTCGAACTCGCGGGCCACCTCGGCCAGTTCGCGTACCGGCAGGATCGTGCCGATCTCGTTGTTGGCCCACATGACGGTGATCAGCGCGACGTCGCCGGGGTCTCGCAGGACCGCCTCGCGCAGCGCCTCGGGGTGGACGCGCCCGTACCGGTCGACGGGGAGGTATTCGACGGTCGCGCCCTCATGGGCGGCCAGCCAGTCGACGGCGTCGAGGACGGCGTGGTGCTCGACGGGGCTGGCGAGGACCCGGGTGCGGCGGGGGTCGGCGTCGCGGCGGGCCCAGTACAGGCCCTTCACCGCGAGGTTGTCCGCCTCGGTGCCGCCCGAGGTGAAGACCACCTCGCTGGGGCGGGCGCCGAGGGCGTCGGCGAGGGATTCCCGGGACTCCTCGACGGTACGGCGGGCCCGGCGCCCGGCGGCGTGGAGTGAGGACGCGTTGCCCGTGACGGCGAGCTGCGCGGTCATCGCCGCGATCGCCTCGGGAAGCATCGGCGTGGTCGCGGCGTGGTCGAGGTAAGCCATGGTGGGCTCGATTCTACGAGCCCCCGGTGGGGCGTACGGCGGGCGCATGGGGTCCCGCGGCCCGCGCACCCTGTGCGGTGGCGCGGATCAGCCGCCGAAGCCCCAGGAGACGACGCCGTTTCCGGTGACCAGGAAGGCGAGGACCACCAGGTCGGCGACGCCGAGCGCGAGGCCGAGGAAGGCGCGGGCGCGCCGGGTGGTGGAGCGGGCGAGGGCCACCAGGGCCATCACGATGGCGGCGGGGCCCAGCAGGAGGTTCATCACCAGGAGCCCGACGAGGCCGAGCACGAACGAGGCGACGGCGAGCCCGTCGGCGTCCCGGCGGGAGCGCGGGGCGGCTTGGACCGGCGCGCTCATCGGGTCCCCCGCGCCCGCTCGCGTACGGCGAAGACCAGCAGCCAGCAGCCGATGAGGGCGCCGAGGACGAGCGACAGCGGAAGCGGGATCTGGGCCACCGCTCCCAGCACGATCCCCAGCAGGAGCAGGGCGGCGACAAGGACGATCATGTTCGGCCTTTCCGTGTGCGGATGGCGTTGCGCCAGGAACATTCGGAGTACGAGTGTTCACTGACTTCCGAGTCTAAACCCACGCACCCCTTCCCCGCTCCGGAGAACAGTTGTTTACTGAATGGCATGAGTCACACCGCGGGGGTCCGTCAGAACCAGAAGCTGCGCACGCGCCAGGCACTGCTGGACGCGGCCCTCGGGCTGCTTGAGGAGCAGAGCCTGAGCAGTCTCGGGCTGCGCGAGGTGACCCGGGCGGCCGGCATCACGCCCACGGCCTTCTACCGGCACTTCGCGAGTGTGCCCGCGCTCGGGGTCGCCCTGGTCGAACAGACCCTGGGCAGCCTGCACGGCATGATCGGCGCGATACTCGCCGGGACCGGCGACAGCGAGCTCCGGCTCGACCGCAGCGTGGAGCTGATACGGCGTCACGTACGGGAGCAGCCCGCGCACTTCCGCTTCATCGCGCGGGAGCAGCACGGCGGGGTCGGCCCGGTCCGCGAGGCCATCGCGGCGCAGCTGCGGCTGTTCGCCGAGGAGGTGGCGGCGGCCCTCGCGGCGGAGCCGGAGTCCGGGGGCTGGGCCGAGGAGGACCTGTTGATGCTGGGCGGTCTCTATGTGGACCACATGGTGATCACCGCGTCGGCCCTGCTGGACGCGGGCCCGGCGGACGACGAGCGGGTGGCCCGCACGGCGGGGCGGCGGCTGCGGCTCATCGCACTCGGCGCCCTGCACTGGCTCGACGAGCCGGCCCAGGGCGCCTGAAGGGGAGGAACCGGAGGGTCAGCCGCGCGGGGCCCGGGCGAGCTGGCGGGACTGGGCGACCAGGCGGTCGGCGCTGTCCCAGACGTCCGCGTCCTCCTCCAGGAAGCCGCCCGCCAGGTTGCGGGTGGTGATGGAGACGCGCAGCGGGCCCGGGGCCGGGCGGCAGCGGATGTGGGTGGTGAGCTCGATGGTGGGCGTCCAGCCCTTGAGCCCCAGCTCGAACGAGGTCGGCGGCAGGGCGTCCACGGTGAGCAGCAGCGAGAGCGCGTCGGCGTCGCGCCCGTCGGCAAGCCCGAACCAGCCGCGCATCTCACCCTTGCCGGAGGGCTGCCCGATCGCCCAGCCGATGGTCTCCGGGTCCAGCTTGATGTCGAGCCGGTCGGTGATCGCGGAGCTGCCCGGGATCGGCGCCGGTCCGTCGCTGGGGCCGAGGCAGTGCTCGCGCGGCGGCATGGCCGGCGGCTTCGCGGAGGTGCGGACGTCGTCGCTGAGCGCGTCCAGGTCGCCGTAGGTGGCGAGGACGCGGATGCGCTCGACCTCGGCACCGTCCTCGGCGTACTGGAAGAGCGACGCCTGACCGGTGGAGAGCGTGCGGCCGGTGCGGACGATCTGGGTCCGGATCACCGCCGGGCCGGGCACGGAGGCGGTGAGGTAGTGCGCGGAGACGGAGAACGGGTCCGTGTGCGGCAGGGCCTCGCCGAGCGCGCGGCCCAGCATCGCCAGCAGGTAGCCGCCGTTGACGGCCTGGATGATCGTCCAGCCCGCCGAGAGCTCCGCGTCGTAGACGCCCTCTTCGCGCAGGGTGACCGCGGTGTCCCGGTCGAACTCGCTGTCCCCGATGGTTGCCTGTGCCATGGAGGCACCGTACACCGATTGTATTACTGAGCGGTAGCTTTTTGCGGGCCCGCTTATGTCACCCCTCGTCCGCCCGCGCCGAGCGCCGGTTGTAGGCGCGCGGGGCCCGCCAGTGGAAGCGGAGCGCGAGCAGCCGCAGCACGAACGCGGTGATCACGGCCGCGCCGCTGGTCAGGGCGTTGAGCGCGTCGAAGCGGATGCAGAGCACGATCATGGTGGCGCCGACCATGGCGGGCACCGCGTACAGGTCCCGGTCCCAGCGCAGCAGCGAGGGGACCTCGTTGGCCAGGACGTCCCGCAGCACGCCGCCGCCGACCGCCGTGGCCAGGCCGAGCGCCGCCGACGAGGTGAGGCCGAGCCCGTAGTCGTACGCCTTCACCGTGCCGGTGACACAGAACAGCCCGAGACCGGCCGCGTCGAAGACGTTCACCCCGACCTGGATGCGCTCCACGTGCGGATGGAGGAAGAAGACGAGGCCGGCGGCGAGCAGCGGGGTGGTGAAGTACCCGAGATCCGTGAAGGCGGCGGGTGGCACCGCGCCGATGATCAGGTCACGGAAGAGCCCTCCGCCCAGCGCGGTCGCCTCGGCGAGCACCGCGATGCCGAAGACATCGAAGTTCTTGCGTACGGCGAGCAGCGCGCCCGAGATCGCGAAGACGAAGATCCCCACGATGTCGAGCGCATGCTGGACGGAGGGCGTGAACAGTTCGTTGAGCACCGGGCAATTGTGCCCGTACTACTCCTTCGTACCGTCCGGGGCGGGCTCGGAGGGCTCGGCGGCCTCCGCGGGCTCCTCCGGCGCCTCCTTCGCGGGTGCCTCCTGCGCGGTCGCCTCCGCGGGTGCCTCCTTCACGGGTGCCTCCGCGGGCTCCTCCGCAGGTGCCGACCGGACCGTGATGACGTCCGCGACCAGCGGTGCGTCGCCCGGCACCTGGTCCTCGCCGTTCTCCGGGTGGTGGCAGGCCACCTGGTGCCCGGTCTTCAGCTGGAGCAGCGGCGGCTCGGTCGTCCCGCAGACCTTCGTCGCCTTCCAGCACCGGGTGTGGAACCGGCAGCCGGCGGGCGGCGAGATCGGTGACGGCACATCACCCTTGAGCAGGATGCGGTCGCTCTTGGCACCGCGCCGGCGCGGGTCCGGCACGGGCACCGCGGACATCAGCGCCTTCGTGTACGGGTGCATCGGCGCCTCGTACAGCGACTTGCGGTCCGCCAGCTCGACGATCTTGCCGAGGTACATGACCGCGATCCGGTCCGAGACGTGACGGATCACCGACAGGTCGTGCGCGATGATCATGTACGTGAGGCCCAGCTCGTCCTGGAGGTCGTCCAGCAGGTTCACCACCTGCGCCTGGATCGACACGTCCAGCGCGGAGACCGGCTCATCCGCGACGACCAGCTTCGGCTTCAGGGCGAGCGCCCGGGCGATGCCGATGCGCTGGCGCTGGCCGCCGGAGAACTCGTGCGGGTAGCGGTTGTAGTGCTCGGGGTTGAGCCCGACCAGCTCCAGCAGCCGCTGGACCTCCGCCTTCACGCCGCCCTCGGGCTTGACGCCCTGGAGCCGGAAGGGGGTGGAGACGATGCCGCCCACCGTGTGGCGCGGGTTCAGGGAGCCGTACGGGTCCTGGAAGATCATCTGGATGTCGCGCCGCATCGGCCGCAGCCGTCCGGCGGACAGATGGGTGATGTCGCGGCCCTGGAACTCGACCTTGCCGCCGCTCGGTTCCAGCAGCCGGGTCACCAGCCGGCCCATGGTCGACTTGCCGCAGCCCGACTCGCCGACGACGCCCAGGGTCTCCCCGGGGCGCACGTCGAAGGTGAGCCCGTCCACGGCCTGGACCGCGCCGACCTTGCGCTTCAGCACGCCCTTGGTGATCGGGAAGTGCTTGACCAGGCCGTCCACCTTGAGGAGCGGTTCGGTGCCGGACCCGTCCGACCCGGCCGCGGCGGCCGCGGGAGTCTTCTTGTTCAGCTCAGTCACAGCTTCGGCGCAATCTCTTCGGTCCAGATCCGGTCGCGCTGTTCGGGCGACATGTGGCACGCGGAGAAGTGCCCGTCGCCGACCTGTCGCAGCTCCGGACGCTCGGTGCGGGTGATGTTGTCGGGCGGGACGTCGGCGTACGGGCAGCGCGGGTGGAAGGCGCAGCCCGACGGGACGTTGATGAGACTGGGCGGCGAGCCCTTGACGGGGATCAGCCGCTCGGTCTGCTCCCGGTCGATCCGCGGCATCGAGCCGAGCAGTCCCCAGGTGTACGGGTGCTGGGGCTCGTAGAACACCTTCTCGGCGGAGCCGCGCTCGACGCAGCGTCCCGCGTACATCACGAGGATCTCG
The DNA here is from genome assembly GCF_055590565.1 of Streptomyces sp. NPDC041814. NCBI lineage: Bacteria > Bacillati > Actinomycetota > Actinomycetes > Kitasatosporales > Streptomycetaceae > Streptomyces > Streptomyces sp. NPDC041814. The sequence continues at coordinate 101,568 of NZ_JBVJAM010000003.1, forward strand.
TCCGCGATCTCGGCGACGACGCCGAGGTCGTGGGTGATCATGATGACGGCGGAGCCGAACTCCTTCTGCAGATCGCGGATCAGGTCGAGGATCTGCGCCTGGACGGTGACGTCGAGGGCGGTCGTCGGCTCGTCGGCGATGAGCAGCTGCGGGTTGTTGACCAGGGCCATCGCGATCATCGCGCGCTGGCGCATGCCGCCGGAGAACTGGTGCGGGTAGTCCTCGAACCGGCGGTGCGGCTCGGGGATGCCGACCCGGTCGAGCATCTCGATGGCGCGCTTCTTGGCGGCCTTCTTGTCGACCTTGTGGTGGACCCGGTGGGCCTCCACGATCTGCGCGCCGATCGTGTAGTACGGGTGCAGGGCGGACAGCGGGTCCTGGAAGATCATGGCCATCTTCTGGCCGCGCAGTTTCCGTACGCGCTCGGCGCCCGAGCCGATCAGCTCCTCGCCGTCGAGCCAGATCTCGCCGCCGATGCGGGCCCGCTCCGAGGTGTGCAGCCCCATGACCCCCAGCGAGGTGACGGACTTACCGGAGCCGGACTCGCCGACGATGCCGAGGGTCCGGCCGGCCTCCAGGTCGAAGCTGACGCCGTCCACGGACCTGACCAGCCCGTCGTCGGTGTCGAAGTGGACGCTGAGGTCGCGTACGGAGAGGAACGGGCGGTCGTCGCCCGGGCGCGGGGCCGGGACGGTCGCGTCCGTCTGGGAGTCCTTCTTGGTCACGCCGCTCATGAGAGCCTCACCCGGGGGTCGATCGCGGCGTACACGAGGTCCACCAGCAGGTTGCAGATGACGATGAAGAAGGCCGCGACCAGCGTCACACCCATCACCTTGGGCAGGTCTGCGGTGGTCACGCCCTGGATCGCGAAGGCGCCGAGCCCCTGGAAGGAGAAGACGCGTTCGGTGATGACCGCGCCGCCGAGGAGCAGCGCGAAGTCCATGCCGAAGATGGTGACGAGCGGGGTGAGCGCGGAGCGCAGCCCGTGCTTGACGACCACCTTGCGTTCCTGGAGGCCCTTGGCGCGCGCGGTCCGGATGTAGTCCTCGCTCATGGTCTCCAGCATCCCGGCCCGGGTGAGCCGGGCGTAGAGCGCGGAGTACAGCAGGGCGAGCGTGCACCAGGGCAGGACCAGGCTGCCCGCCCAGGCGACCGGGTCCTCGGTGATGGGCACGTACTCCCCGTTGCCGAAGAGCGCCAGGACGACCAGGCCGGTGAAGAACATCGGCAGCGAGACGCCGGCGAGGGCGACGCCCATGGAGAGGCGGTCGAAGAGCGAGCCCCGCTTCAGCGCGGAGACGACACCGATCGCGACACCGGAGACGACCCAGATGACGGCGGCACCGACGGCCAGCGAGAGCGTGACCGGGACCCGGTCCACGAGCTGCGGCCAGATCTCGGTGTGGGTCTTGAACGAGTAACCGAAGCAGGGGGCGTTGCAGGTGACGGGGTCCGGGCCGAACTGGTACTCGGCGCCGACCACGATGCCCTTGATGAAGTGCCAGTACTGGAGGTACAGGGGCTGGTCCAGCCCCAGGTTCTTCTTGACCGCGGCGATGACGTCGGGGTCGGGGCTCTTCCCCACGTACTGGGCGGCCATGGAGTCGAGGGTCTGCCCGCCGAGACGGGGGACCAGGAAGAAGATCGCGAACGTGACTGCGCTGACCACCAGCAGCAGCAACACCGCGGCGAATACGCGTCGGATGATATACGCAGCCACAGCCGTGCGGCGCCGGGCGGGTGGGGCGGGTAACCCCGCCGCCCGGCGCCTTCACCTGCCTTTCAGGGGATGCTTTTGATGAACAGGCGCTACTTGGTGGACGTCATGAGCACGTAGTCGTACATGCCGAGGTACGCGTCGGTGACGGTGACGTTCGCCGCGGAGGCCGGGCGGTAGAGCAGGTTCTTGCGGTAGAAGAGGGGAACGACCGAGGCGTTCTCCATGACCTTCTGGTCGACCTCGCCCCACGTGGCGTTGCGCTCCGTGGTGTCGACGGTGCCGATGCCCTTGACGAGGAGGTCGTTGATCCCCTTGTCGTTCAGCTCCATCAGGTTGGTGCCGCCGGAGGGCTTGATGGCCGAGCCGTTGACGATCTGGTCGAGGAAGCCGAAGCCGGTCGGCCAGTCGGCGCCCCAGGCCATCATCATCATGCCCGCGTTGTTCTTGTGGACCCAGGCCGGGACGCCCGCGAAGTCGGTGAAGTACTTGTCCGCCGGGAACTGCTTGATCTCGGCGGTGACGCCGATGGCCTTCAGGCTGTTCTGGAGCTGCGTGGCGGCGGTGACCTCGTCAGGACGGTCGGAGCGCGCCGTCAGCGTGGTCTTGAAGCCGTCCTTGTGACCGCACTTGGCCAGGTGCTCCTTGGCCTTGGCCACGTCGCCCTTGCTGCCCTCGGTCGGGTACAGGTCGAACTTCTTGTAGCCGGCGACGGTCGGGGGGATGACCGTGCTCGCCGGGTCGCCCTTGACCGAGCCGCCGATCGAGTCGACCATGCTCTGCTTGTCGACGGCGTACTGGACGGCCTTGCGGCACTCGACGTTGTCGAACGGCTTCACGTTGACGTTCAGCGCGAGGTACTGCAGGGCGCCGGCGTACGGGTTGTCCGTCTTCGCCTTCTCGGCCGCCTTGCTGAGGACCTTGGGCTGGGTCTTGGACTGCAGGCCCGTGCCCGCGATGTCCGCGGTGGTCTCGTCGTTGAGCAGGTGCTCGTCGACCGTCGTCGGGTTGACGTTGAACTTCAGCTCGATCTTGTTCGGCAGCGCCTTGCGGATCGGGTCCGTCTTCGGGTCCCACTCCGGGTTGCGGACGAGGGTCGCGCCCTTGCTCTCGTCGTACGCCGAGAACTTGTACGGACCCGAGGAGACCATCTTCTGGACGTAGCTGGCGCCCGTGTCGGCCTTCTGCTGGATCGGGGCCGTCTGCGAGAACGCGGCCAGGTAGTCCATGTCCGCGAACGGCTTGTTGAGGTGGAAGACGATCGTGTACTTGTCCGGGGTCTCGATGGACTTCAGACCCTCGGCGGACTTGTCCTTGTACGGACCCTTGTACTTGTCGCCGCCTTCGAGGTACGCCTTGAAGTACGTCGGGCCGTTGGACAGGGCCTCCGGCGCGAAGTTGGACCGCTCGATGGCGTACTTGACGTCCTGCGAGGTGATCTCGGAGCCGTCCTCGAACTTCACGCCCTTACGGAGCGTGTACGTCCAGGTCTTCGCGTCCGCGCTCGCCTTGCCGAGGCCGGTGGCGAGGTCGGGGACGACCTTGAGGCTGTCCTTGCCGGCGGCCGGCTGGAAGGTCACCAGCGAACGGGCGTACAAGCGGGCGAAGTTCTGCACCCACCCGTAGTACGTGTTGCCGGGGTCGAGGGAGTCCGGGCCACTGGTGTGCTCGTAGGTGACCGTCCCGCCCTTCTTGTCGCTGGCGTTGACGATGCTCGTCAGCCCGGCGTCGGCCTTGGCGTTGCCGCCACCGCCCTTGCCGCTGCCGCCGTCCGAGTCCTTGCTGCACGCCGTGGCGCCCAGCGACACCGCGATCGCGACGGCTATGAGCGCCGCTGTCTTTCTGTTCTGCATGCTGAGGAAAGCCCCCTCGCTAGTCCTGTGCGGCACTGCCGCGTTTACTTGCCACGAGGGTCGAGTGCGTCACGCAGCCCGTCCCCCAGCAGGTTGAAGGCCAGCACGGTGATGAAGATCGCCATGCCGGGAATGACCATGAACATCGGGTCCACCTCGTAGAGGTCGACCGCCTGTGTGAGCATGCCGCCCCAGGACGCCTGCGGCGGGGCGATGCCTACGCCCAGGAAGGACAGGGCCGCCTCGAAGAGGATGTTCGTGGGGATCAGCAGCGTCGCGTACACGAGGATCGGCGCGACCAGGTTGGGCAGCAGCTCACGGAAGAGGATGAACGGCCCGCGGGCGCCCAGCGACCTGGCTGCCTCCACGAACTCGCGCTCGCGGAGCGACAGCGTCTGCGCGCGCACGATGCGGCCGATGTACGGCCAGCTGAAGAAGCCGATCACGAAGATCAGGACCGCGATCCGCAGCGTGAGCCCTTCCATCCCGAAGGCGTTGCCCTGGAGGGAAGCGGAGATGGAGATCGCGAAGAGCAGCAGCGGGAAGGCGAGGAAGGTGTCCATCAGCCGGCTGATGACGCTGTCCACCCAGCCGCCGTAGAACCCGGCCACGACACCCATGACGACGCCGATGGCGACGGAGAGCAGGGTGGAGCCGACGGCGACGACGAGCGAGACCCAGGAGCCTTCGAGGATGCGCGCGAAGATGTCGCGGCCTGTCTGCGGCTCGACGCCGAACGGGTGGTCCCAGCTCATCCCGCCGAAGCTGCCCTTGGGCGCCAGCATGACCGGGTCTACCAGGCTCTGGTTGAACGCGTTGGGGTCGAGCCCCAGCAGCGACTGGAGCGGCTTGGAGAGCACCGCGGTCAGGATCAGCAGGACGACAACGATGCCACCGGCCATGGCGGCCTTGTCCCGCTTGAACCGGGTCCAGGCGATGCGGCCGAGCGAACGGCCCTCGATCTCCTTGCGGCCCGCGCCTTCCAGCACCGCTTCGGGCCGCGCATCCGCCCTGGTGGTCTCGATAGGTGCCGTCATTGCGCTGGAGACCCCTCTCGGCCGGCGGTGGCCGGCCCGTGACCGCCGCGGTAGCGGCTCGTACATAGCTAGTTGCGTGGGAGTCTTCAGCCACTTCGCGCACACCCGCCAGACCTGACGGGGAATGTTTGCTCAAACGTGATGACGTCTGAATGCTTCCGGTATCCGAACAGCCGGGATCGGCAATCGGGCCTCTCGGTCACAAAACAGCGATAACGAACACTTCGCGCACGAACGCCGAAGTGCCCGCAATGACCCCGATTCGCCGGGGTCTGACGCGCAATCAGTACGCGGGAGCCTGCGGGTAGCCGTAACCGGGCGCGGCGTGCGCCTCGCGGTCGTAGAAGGGACGGGAGTTGACGCGCAGCCACATCGCGACCGGGTCGTACTCGTCGGACATCGCGACCGTGGAGACCGGCAGGCCCTCGGGGACTGCGCCGACCGACTGGCGCATCATCGCGCGGACCGCGTCGACGGACGGCCGGCTCATGTCGTACAGGTCGAGGCCGACGGCGAGGTACGGGACGCCGAGCGCGGGCTGCACCCAGGCGCGGCGCAGTGAGCGGATCGCAGGGGTGTGGTGGGCGTTCTGCGTGAGCTGGGCGTAGAACTGCGGGATGTCGACGGCGGGTTCGCTGATCCGCAGCGGCCCGGCGGGCATCCGGTCCAGGCCGGTCGCGATGCGGCGCAGGTCCAGCCAGGGGACGCCGACGCCGCCGCCCGGGGCGTGCGGATTGAGCCAGACGCCCCAGCGGTCGGGATAGAGGGAGCGCGCGATGTCCAGTCCGGCGACGACCTCGTGGTCCCGGCTCCAGCCGCTGGCGGTGAGCTCCTGGGCGGAGGTGACGCACGGGGCGTAGCCGAGGCCGTCGACCTCCATGTTCCCGTACTGGGCGTCGGGGGCGCCGGGGCGGCCGTGCCACAGGAGCATCCAGACCCGGCCGGACGCCAGGGCCTGGAGCAGCGCCTCGTACGCGTCGTAGCGCCCGGGCGCGACCTGTCGCAGCATGTGCTCGACCTGACCGGCCGCCGCGGTGCCTGACGCACTCACCCTGGTCCCGCCCCTCGTAGATCCTCTGCTTCGGCCACCGGGCATCGGCCTTCAGCCATCAAACCAGCTTATGCGGCCACGCTGTCACCGGCTTGACGCCGCGGCCCTCCCCGTTACTGCGGGGCGCGCGTGTAGAAGGGCCGCACCCGCTCGCGCATCCAGTCGGCGACCGGGTCCTGCGCCACGTCGAGGAGGACGAGGTTGACCGGCCACGGCACCGCGACGCGGCCCAGTGCCCGGCCCAGGGCGTCCATCGGGGCGCTCTGCCCGGCGCCGTCCCAGGTGGAGAACTCGACGCCGACGAAGAGCACGGGGTCGTCGCCCTCGATGCTGGCCAGGACCCGGCGGGCGGTGCGGACGACGCCGCTCTCCTGGAACTCGCCCGCGGCGGCGGCCAGGAAGTCGACGGGCTCCTCCTTCCAGTCCGGCTCGTACAGCCGGACCCGGCCCCCGGTCGCGGGGCCGTCGAGCGGGCTGCGCCCGGCCCGGCACAGTTCGGCGACGGCCGGCGGGGGCAGCGGCAGGCCGACGGCGCCGCCCGGGTTGACGGCGATGCCCAGCTGCGGGGGCAGCCCGCGGGCGAACTCGACGGCGGGGGCGACGGTGAAGGACATCCGGTCGCCGACACAGGTGAGGAACTGGTGCTCGGAGCTGTAGACGGGGACGTACGCGGCGCCGTCGATCTCCATCGCGGGCAGGTCGAGGTCCCGGGCGTCGGGTCCGCCGCCGTTGGGCAAGGGCACCCAGACATGGCTGCGGCCCAGCACCTCCAGCAGGCGCCCGCCCGCCTCCGGGGTGCCGAGCGAGGCGCCCAGCACCTCTTCGAGTTCGTTGGCCGGCCAGCCGCCCTGCGGCAGGCTCCCGGCCTGTGCCGGAATGTCCACTGCTTCCCTCTCGCCCCGTTGCCGTGCAGCAAGAGGGTACGGCCTCGCCGGGCGTCCGTCGCTCCCCGGGGCTGTCCGGAAACCGCTGGTGCCCGGCTACTGTCCGGCCGTTGGACGGTCCGTTTTCAGCCGTCGGTCTGTGCGTCTGCGAACGTGATGCGCGTGAGCGCCCCGGCCGCCTCGCGGTCGAGCAGCACCGCCGAGGCGCAGCCCCGCGGCAGCAGCCCGGCCTCGGTGTCGCGCAGCAGCCGCCCCACGGCTCTGCGGTGCCGGGCGAACGCGTACGCGGAGACGCCCCGGCCGCGCTCGCGCTGGCCCGCGCGCGCGGTCCGGGCGGAGACGTCGAGCAGGACCAGGTGCAGACCGCCGCCCCGGCGCCGGGCATGGCGGGCGAGCAGGGCGCGGACCCAGCTCTGCGTACCGCAGTCGTGCACGACGACGGAGGCGCCGGAGCGCAGCACCCGCCGCAGGCCCCGGTAGTGGGCGAGGCGGACGAGTGGGCGGTAGAGGGCGTACGGGAGTAAGCGGGGCATCCGGCGGGCCCAGCGGTCCCGGGTGTCCTGGGAGTCGACCGCGTGCGCCGGGGCGGTGCGGGAGATCAGCGTGGACTTGCCGCTGCCGGGGAGCCCGGAGACGACCACGACGTCCCCGGCGGCGAAGCGCAGGGTGCGCGGGCCGCGTCCCGCCCGGCCGCGCAGGTCCCGGACGACGGGCGGGTGTGTGCCCACCGCCCGCCGGGGCGGTGAGCCGGACTGTGCGGGCAGCGCGGTGCTCGTGGTTCCCGCGGTCGTCGCGTAGCGCAACGTCATCGCCTCCCCCTGGCCGTACGGCCGACGCGTGCAGGACCGATACCTACCCCCGAAGTGTAAAGAAAAGGTAATGCGGCACAACCGTCCGACCCGCCGCGGAAGCGTGACGGGCCCCACCGGTCCCGGGGGCCCGCTCCCCCGGAATGCGTGCGATGATGACCCCGCCAACTGCATACAGGCCGCTTGAATCCGCGCGGGAGAGTCCCGGTCACCGTGCCGGGCGCCGAAGGAGCAAGATCCTCCCTTGAATCTCTCAGGCCCCGTACCGCGTGGATGAGGCAGATCTGAAAAGCGAGCCGCCCGGCGGCTCCACCCAAGGTGCAAGCCGAACCCCCGCGGGGCCTCTCGGCGAACCTCTCAGGTTCCGATGACAGATGGGGAGGGATCGTCCTCGCCGTCGTCATGCCCTGGGAGTCCGTTTCATGAGCAGCACCCCCCGTCTGACAGCCCTCGACGCCCTGCACCGGTCGCTGGGCGCCACCATGACCGACTTCGCGGGCTGGGACATGCCGCTGCGGTACGCCAGTGAGCGCGACGAGCACAACGCCGTCCGCACGAAGGCCGGCCTCTTCGACCTGTCCCACATGGGCGAGATCACGGTCACCGGTCCGCAGGCCGTGGACCTGCTGAACTACGCGCTGGTCGGCAACATCGGCACGGTCTCGACCGGCCGGGCCCGCTACACGATGATCTGCGCCGAGGACGGCGGCATCCTGGACGACCTGATCGTCTACCGCCTCCAGGACACGGAGTACATGGTCGTCGCCAACGCCGGCAACGCCCAGCTGGTGCTCGACACGCTCACCGAGCGGGCCGCGGGCTTCGACGCCGAGGTGCGCGACGACCGCGACGCCTACGCGCTGCTCGCCGTGCAGGGACCCGAGTCCCCGGCGATCCTCGCGGCGGTGACCGACGCCGACCTGGACGGCCTGAAGTACTACGCCGGACTGCCCGGCACCGTCGCCGGGGTCCCCGCGCTGATCGCCCGTACCGGCTACACCGGCGAGGACGGCTTCGAGCTGTTCGTCGCGCCCGGCCACGCCGAGCAGCTGTGGAAGGCGCTCACCGAGGCGGGCGCCGCGCACGGCCTGATCCCGTGCGGCCTCTCCTGCCGTGACACGCTGCGCCTGGAGGCGGGCATGCCGCTGTACGGGCACGAGCTGACGACCTCGCTGACCCCGTTCGACGCCGGGCTCGGCCGGGTCGTGAAGTTCGAGAAGGACGGCGACTTCGTCGGCCGCAAGGCGCTGGAGGCCGCCGCGGAGCGCGCCGAGACCGCCCCGCCCCGCAAGCTCGTCGGGCTGGTCGCCGAGGGCCGCCGGGTGCCGCGCGCCGGATTCCCGGTCGTCGCCGGCGGTCAGGTCATCGGCGAGGTCACCTCGGGCGCCCCCTCCCCCACGCTGGGCAAGCCGATCGCCATGGCGTACGTCGACGCGGCGCACGCCGAGCCGGGCACCGCCGGAGTCGCGGTGGAGATCCGAGGCAGCCACGAGCCGTACGAGGTCGTGGCGCTCCCCTTCTACAAGCGCAAGAAGTAGAACCGTAGGAACCCGGCCGGTGCCGCGTACGTGACGCGGTCCCGTCTCACACCGTAAGACCACCGTTCATCCGCACTCCCCGCGTACAGGAGAATTCAGACCATGAGCAACCCCCAGCAGCTGCGGTACAGCAAGGAGCACGAGTGGCTGTCGCCCGCCGAGGACGGCGTGTCCACCGTCGGCATCACCGAGCACGCGGCCAACGCGCTCGGTGACGTCGTCTACGCGCAGCTCCCCGAGGTCGGTGACAAGGTGACCGCGGGCGAGACCTGCGGCGAGCTGGAGTCGACCAAGTCGGTCAGCGACCTCTACTCCCCGGTGACCGGTGAGATCACGGAGTCCAACCAGGCCGTCGTGGACGACCCGTCGCTGGTCAACTCCGCTCCGTTCGAAGGCGGCTGGCTGTTCAAGGTACGTGTCGCGGAGGAGCCGAAGGACCTGCTCTCCGCCGACGAGTACACCGAGTTCTCCGGCAACTGAGACCCCAAGGGACCACCTGATGTCGCTTCTCAACTCCTCCCTCCACGAGCTGGACCCGGACGTCGCCGCCGCCGTCGACGCCGAGCTCCTGCGCCAGCAGTCCACGCTCGAAATGATCGCCTCGGAGAACTTCGCTCCGGTCGCCGTCATGGAGGCACAGGGCTCCGTCCTGACCAACAAGTACGCCGAGGGCTACCCCGGCCGCCGCTACTACGGCGGCTGTGAGCACGTCGACGTGGTCGAGCAGATCGCGATCGACCGGATCAAGGCGCTCTTCGGCGCCGAGGCCGCGAACGTCCAGCCGCACTCCGGTGCGCAGGCGAACGCCGCCGCGATGTTCGCGCTGCTGAAGCCGGGCGACACGATCATGGGCCTGAATCTGGCGCACGGCGGTCACCTGACCCACGGCATGAAGATCAACTTCTCCGGCAAGCTCTACAACGTGGTCCCGTACCACGTGGACGACACCGGTGTCGTGGACATGGCCGAGGTCGAGCGCCTGGCCAAGGAGTCCAAGCCGCAGCTGATCGTCGCCGGCTGGTCCGCCTACCCGCGTCAGCTGGACTTCGCCGCCTTCCGCCGCATCGCGGACGAGGTCGGCGCGTACCTGATGGTCGACATGGCGCACTTCGCCGGTCTGGTCGCCGCGGGCCTGCACCCCAACCCGGTGCCGCACGCCCACGTCGTCACCACCACCACGCACAAGACCCTCGGCGGTCCGCGCGGCGGTGTGATCCTCTCCACCCAGGAGCTCGCCAAGAAGATCAACTCGGCGGTCTTCCCGGGTCAGCAGGGCGGCCCGCTGGAGCACGTGATCGCGGCCAAGGCGGTCTCATTCAAGGTCGCGGCGGGCGAGGAGTTCAAGGAGCGCCAGCAGCGCACCCTGGAAGGCGCCCGCATCCTGGCCGAGCGCCTGGTCCAGCCGGACGTCACCGAGGCCGGCGTCTCCGTGCTGTCCGGCGGCACCGACGTGCACCTGGTCCTGGTGGACCTGCGCAACTCCGAGCTGGACGGCCAGCAGGCCGAGGACCGGCTGCACGAGCTGGGCATCACGGTCAACCGGAACGCCATCCCCAACGACCCGCGGCCGCCGATGGTCACCTCGGGCCTGCGGATCGGCACCCCGGCCCTGGCCACCCGCGGATTCCGGGCGGAGGACTTCACCGAGGTCGCGGAGATCATCGCGTCCGCCCTCAAGCCGTCCTACGACGCGGACGACCTGAAGGCCCGGGTCGCCGCGCTCGCCGAGAAGTTCCCGCTGTACCCCGGCCTGAAGTAGCCGACCCGGCGCATTCGCGCCTCCGGGAGGGGCACCCGCACACTGAACAGTGGGCGGGTGCCCCGTCCCTTGTCCCCCGCTTTGTCTCATTGCACTCCGGGCCGTCCCGCCCGTACCGCACCACCCGGCAGACAACGGCGTCTACCAACCCTTAGGAGTCACCCCGTGGCCATCTCGGTCTTCGACCTGTTCTCGATCGGCATCGGCCCGTCCAGCTCCCATACGGTCGGCCCCATGCGCGCCGCCCGCATGTTCGCGCGCCGCCTGAAGAACGAGGGCCTGCTCGCCCACACCGCATCCGTCCGGGCCGAGCTGTACGGCTCCCTCGGCGCCACCGGCCACGGCCACGGCACCCCCAAGGCGGTCCTGCTCGGCCTGGAGGGCGAGTCCCCGCGCACCGTGGACGTCGAGACGGCCGACGAGCGGGTCGAGGCGATCCGCACCGGCGGCCGGATCAACCTCCTCGGTATGCACGAGATCCCCTTCGACGCCGACGAGCAGCTGATTCTGCACCGCCGCAAGGCGCTCCCGTACCACGCCAACGGCATGACCGTCTTCGCGTACGACACCGAGGGCGCCCCGCTCCTGGAGAAGACGTACTACTCGGTCGGCGGCGGCTTCGTCGTGGACGAGGACGCGGTGGGCGAGGACCGGATCGTGCTCGACGACACGGTCCTGAAGCACCCCTTCCGCACCGGCGACGAGCTGCTGCGCCTGGCCCGCGAGACCGGTCTGTCGATCTCCTCGCTGATGCTGGAGAACGAGCGCGCCTGGCGTACCGAGGAGGAGATCCGCTCCGGGCTCCTCGGCATCTGGCGGGCCATGCAGGCGTGCGTGACGCGCGGGATGTCCCGCGAGGGCGTCCTGCCCGGCGGCCTCAGGGTGCACCGCCGCGCCGCGAAGACCGCCCGCCAGCTGCGCGCGGAGGGCGACCCCCAGACGCACGCCATGGAGTGGATCACCCTCTACGCGATGGCGGTGAACGAGGAGAACGCGGCGGGCGGCCGGGTGGTCACCGCCCCGACGAACGGCGCCGCCGGCATCATCCCGGCCGTCCTGCACTACTGGATGAACTTCGCCGCGGGCGGCTGCACGGAGGCCGAGAAGGAGGACGGCATCGTCCGCTTCCTGCTGGCCGCCGGTGCGATCGGCATGCTGTTCAAGGAGAACGCCTCCATCTCCGGCGCCGAGGTCGGCTGCCAGGGCGAGGTCGGCTCCGCCTGCTCCATGGCCGCCGGCGCCCTCGCCGAGGTCCTGGGCGGCACCCCCGAGCAGGTGGAGAACGCCGCCGAGATCGGCATGGAACACAACCTGGGCCTCACCTGCGACCCGGTCGGCGGCCTCGTCCAGATCCCGTGCATCGAGCGCAACGGCATGGCCGCGGTGAAGGCGGTCACGGCGGCGAAGATGGCCCTGCGCGGCGACGGCAGCCACAAGGTCTCCCTCGACAAGGTCATCAAGACGATGAAGGAGACCGGCGCGGACATGTCCGTCAAGTACAAGGAGACGGCCCGCGGCGGGCTCGCGGTGAACATCATCGAGTGCTGAGGCGCCGGAAATCCGGTAAAGGGGGCTCTCCCCCATTCGATAAGATGCAAACGGCCTGCGACAGAGGCACCGGCACCTTAGAAACTGGGAGCATCCGACGATGACTCGACACCTGATCACCAGCGCGCTTCCCTACATCAACGGGATCAAGCACCTGGGGAACCTGGTCGGGTCGATGCTCCCGGCGGACGTCTACACGCGGTATCTGCGCCAGCGGGGCGAGGAGGCGCTGTACATCTGCGCCACCGACGAGCACGGCACCCCGGCGGAGCTGGCCGCGAAGGCGGCCGGGCTGCCGGTCGCCGAGTTCTGCGCGCAGCAGCACGACGCGCAGAAGGCGGTCTACGACGGGTTCGGGCTCGCGTTCGACTACTTCGGGCGCAGCTCCTCCGCCGAGAACCGCGAGATCACCCAGCACTTCGCCCGGAAGCTGCACGAGAACGGCTTCATCGAGGAGCGGGCGATCCGCCAGGTCTTCTCGATCGCCGACGACCGCTTCCTGCCGGACCGCTACATCGTCGGTACGTGCCCGCACTGCGGTTACGACAAGGCGCGCGGCGACCAGTGCGAGAACTGCACCCGCGTGCTGGACCCGACGGACCTGATCGAGCCGCGCTCCGCGATCAGCGGCAGCAGCGAGCTGGAGGTCCGGGAGACCAAGCACCTCTTCCTCCTGCAGTCGAAGCTGTCCGGCGAGGTCGAGGCGTGGATCGACAAGACGAGCGACGAGTGGCCTCACCTGGCGTCCTCGATCGCCCGCAAGTGGCTCACCGAGGGCCTGCACGACCGGTCGATCACCCGCGACCTGGAGTGGGGTGTGCCCGTCCCGGCGGACACCTGGCCGGAGCTGGCGGCCGAGGGCAAGGTCTTCTACGTCTGGTTCGACGCCCCCATCGAGTACCTCGGGGCGACGAAGGAGTGGGCGGACCTGGAGCCGGGGACCCGGGACTGGAGGTCCTGGTGGTACGACGCGTCCGACGTCCGGTACACGCAGTTCATGGCCAAGGACAACGTCCCGTTCCACACGGTGATGTTCCCGGCGATGCAGATCGGCACCCGGGAGCCGGTCAAGCGGGTCGACCACGTCAAGGCGTTCAACTGGCTGAACTACTACGGCGGCAAGTTCTCGACGTCGCAGCAGCGCGGCATCTTCTCGGACACCGCGCTCGAACTGCTGCCCGCGGACTACTGGCGCTACTTCCTGATGGCCCAGGCACCCGAGTCGGACGACACGTCGTTCACCTGGGAGCTGTTCGCCACCTCGGTCAACAAGGACCTGGCCGACACCCTCGGAAACTTCGTGAACCGGGTGCTGTCCTTCTCGCGCAAGCGGTTCGGCGACGAGGTCCCGGCGGGCAAGGAGGCCGGGGAGGCCGAGCGGAAGCTGGGCGAGGAGATCGCGCGGCTGCTCGCGGAGTACGAGGGCCACATGGAGGCGCTCCAGTTCCGGAAGGCGGCCCAGGCGCTGCGCGCGCTGTGGAGCGCGGGCAACTCCTACCTGGAGGAGAAGGCTCCCTGGCTGGAGATCAAGACCGACCAGGAGGGCGCCGCGCTCACGCTGCGCACCGCGATGAACCTGATCCACCTGTACGCGGTCGTATCGGAGCCGTTCATCCCGTCCTCCGCGCGGGCCATGCGCGAGGCGTTCGCCCTGGCGGACGACTCGGCGACCTGGGTGAGCGCCGACGAGGCCCGCGCCCTGGCGTCCGTGCCGGCCGGGACCGCCTTCACGGTGCCGCCGGTGCTCTTCGCCAAGATCACCGACGAGGACCTGGAGACGTGGCGGGAGCGCTTCGGCGCCCAGTAGTCCCCTCCTAGTCGTACGTCGTCGCCCGGCCGGGTCCTTCCGGCCGGGCGACTTCGCGTTCCGGGACCCCTCACCCCCAGAGCGTCGAAATATTTCGGACCGTTGACCGAAAGTTCCGGTGCGGCTAATCTGCCGCGTGCCCGGCCGGGGCACGCACGTGTGCATGGAGAAACCCCACCACGCAGAGGGAACACCGCCATGAACCGAAGAACGTCGCTCCTCAGCCTGATCACCGCGGGAGCGCTCTGCGCCACCCTCGCCGCCGTCTCCCCGGCCCTCGGCGCCGGTGACGCGCACTCCGGCGGCGCGCCCGGCCCCCGGGAGCGCGGCGCGCACTGGGTCAGCACCTGGACGTCCATGCCCCAGCTGACCGAGCCGTCGAACATGCCCCCGGCCCCCTTCACCGGCGACGACTCCGTGCTGACGGACACGACGCTGCGACAGACCGTCCACGTCTCGGCGGGCGGTGACCACATCCGCCTGCGGTTCTCCAACGCGTTCGGCGGCGCGGTGCTGCCGATCACCGAGGTCTCCGTAGCGCTCCCGCTGGACGGGAAGGCGGGGACCGGGGCGATCCGTCCGGGGACCTCGCACAAGGTGACCTTCCGGGGCTCGGCGTCCATCGACGTACCGGCCGGGGCGCAGGCCGTCTCCGACCCACTGGACTTCCGGGTCGCCCCCGGGTCCAACCTCACGGCGACGGTCTACCTGGCGACCGGGCAGGCGTCCACCGCCCTCACCTCGCACCCGGGCTCCCGCACGACCTCGCACCTGCTGCGCGGCGACCACGTACGGGACGCGGATCTGCCCGGCGCGACGACCACCGACCACTGGTACCTCCTGAGCGGCGTCGAGGTCTGGGCCCGGTCCACCACGTCGGCGACGGCCGTGCTCGGGGACTCCCTGACGGACGGGCGGGGCTCGACGACCAACGGCAACGACCGCTGGCCGGACGTGCTCCAGCAGCGGCTGACGGACCGCACGTCCGTGGTCAACCAGGCGGCCGGCGGCAACCGGCTGCTCGCCGACGGCCTGGGCCCCAACGGGCTGGCCAGGCTCGACCGCGACGTCCTGGCGCAGAGCGGCACGGACCGGCTGATCGTCTTCGAGGGCGTCAACGACATCGGCACGGCGGACGCCACCCCGGCGGCCCAGAAGCGCACGGCCGAAGCCGTCATCACCGCGTACGACCAGATCATCACCCGCGCCCACGCCCAGGGCATCCGGGTGTACGGGGCCACGCTGACGCCCTTCGGCGGCAACACGGGCTACGACGATCCGGACGGGTACCGCGAGGACGCCCGGCGGACGGTCAACGCCTGGATACGCACCAGTGGCCGGTTCGACGCGGTGCTGGACTTCGACCGGGCGGTCCGCGATCCGCACCGGCCCGCCGCGCTCCGCTCCTCCCTGGACGTCGGCGACCACCTGCACCTGAACCCGGCCGGCTACCGGGCTCTCGCCGAAGCCGTCCCGGCCCGGCTCTTCGAGCCGTCGCCGCTCCCGGCGGGCTTCGGCTACAACTGACCCGCCCGGGGAAACCCCAGGAGTAGACCAACTGCTCACAACCGAGCAGGAGTTCATGTCGATCACACATTTTCGGTCACCTGCTCCTTCCCTCTCTCGCTCGCGGGGAGTTCACTGGACGTGACGAGTGGTGACGCGACCGCCGCGCACGTCAGGCGGCGCGCTGCCCCGGGACCGGCTCCGGCCGCCCGGTCCGCGCGGAGGAAAGAGGACAGCCATGCCAGCCGCCCCTGCCCCGGCACGCCCACGGCGTGATCCGGCCGTACGGACCGCGTACGGCCGTCCGGAGGGGCGGCCGGGGGCCCGCCGGTGACCGCCCGCCGCACCCGTCCCGCACCGCCGGTGCGGCGGGCTCCGTCACGGCCCGCCCGCGCTCCCACCGCGCTCCCGCCCTACCGGCGCGGGCCGCTGCCGCACGGCCGCGCGGTGGTCCGCCACTCGTCGTCGCGCGTTCCGCGTGCGCGTATCCGTCTCGCGCACCCCCCTGCCCTGTTCTTATCGTCACGACGAGGTGCACCATGAGCAAGATCGCGCTTCCCGAATTCCACATGCCGTTCGAAAGTGCGGGATGTCATCCGGGAGTTGAGAAGACGAAGAAGGCCGCCTGGGAATGGGCGGAGGCCAGTGAACTCGTCCTGTCACCCGTGGCCGTGAAGAAAATGATCCGGACCCGCCCGGAACTCTGGATTTCGCTGATATTCCCCCGGGCCTCGCAGAAGCATCTGGACCTGTTCTGCCAGTGGCTGTTCTGGGCCTTCCTGGTGGACGACGAATTCGACGACGGCCCGGCAGGGCGCGACCCCCGGCTGTGCGAGAGTGCGATCGGGCGTCTGGTGGACGTCCTGGACGGGGTGCGGGCCCCCGTCGGCCGCATGGAACACGCGCTGGACGAACTGCTCGCCCGGACCTGTGTGGACCGTCCGGCGCACTGGGTGCGGCAGTTCCGGCGGGACACCGCGGCCTGGCTGTGGACGTACTACGCGGAGGCCGTGGACCGGGCGGCGGGCCATGTGCCGAGCACCGCCGACTTCGTGAAGCACCGCCGCGATTCCGTGGCGATGCAGCCGTTCCTGGATCTGCACGAGATCACCGCCGGAATCGACCTCCCGGAATCCGCCCGGAGCCTGCCCGCCTATATCGCGCTGCGAAATGCGGTGGCCGACCATTCCGGGCTCTGCAACGACATCTGCTCGTTCGAGAAGGAGGCGGTGCTCGGATACGAGCACAACACCGTCCGGCTGCTCCAGCGCGACCGGGGCTGCACGCTCCAGGAGGCGGTGGAGGAAGCCGGAATTCTGCTCGGCCGAATCGCCGACCGGGTACAGCGGGCCGAGAAGGAACTCGTGCAGGAGATCGAGGCGGCGGGAATCGAGGGCCCGACGCGCATCGCCCTGGAGCGCTGCGTCCGGGACTACCGGGGGCTCGTACGGGGGGACTTCGACTACCACGCGCGGGCCGAGCGCTACACCCGCCCGGAGCTGACGGAGATCGAGGAGGACAGCTCGATGTCCCGTAATTTCGCGGCCTGACAGGACCGCGCGGGGGCGGGCGGGGTGGTGACCGGGACCGGCGCGCGGGGCCGCGTCAGCGATTTCCGGACATTTCTCGCCGCGCCGCCCCCGCGCTCCCCGGCCGGGGCCGGGGAGGCCGCCGGTGGCCGGAACCGGTGGCCCCGGCACCTGTCCCGGATCAGCCCTTGTGCCGGCTGGGCCCCTGTGTCGGCTCAGCCCTTGTGCCGGCTGGGCCCCTGTGTCGGCTCAGCCCTTGTTCTGCGCGGCCCAGAACTCGTCGAACGTGAGGAGCCCGTCGCCGTTCGCGTCGTGGGAGTTGATCACGGCCTGC
The DNA here is from genome assembly GCF_055590565.1 of Streptomyces sp. NPDC041814. Lineage (NCBI taxonomy): Bacteria > Bacillati > Actinomycetota > Actinomycetes > Kitasatosporales > Streptomycetaceae > Streptomyces > Streptomyces sp. NPDC041814. Next base: position 118,940 of record NZ_JBVJAM010000003.1, read on the forward strand.
GCGACCGGCTCGGTGACGTACGGGTCACCCAGCTGCGCCATGACGCTCTTGTACTCGGCGGCCGAGATCAGCCCGTCGCCGTTCAGGTCGTACCGCTCGAACGCCTTGCGCGCCGACTCGATGTCCGCCACTGTTCCGCCCCTTCGTATGACTGTCTGACGGGGCTCAGATTATCGGGCGCCCCGGGCGGGCCGGTGCGTGGGAGGGGATGCGAACCGGGCACGCGCCGTCCACATCGTGGATGATCAATGGATCATGCGCATGAACTCATGAATATTCATCGATTTCCAGGCACGTGACCCACCACACCTGCGTTTCTTCAGTGAAATGTCCATATATGACGCAGGATGCGAAGAATGCAGCTTTGGCTGCGGAGTCTTCCGTCTGTCATAGTCGATGTCACGACCCCCATTGACCCGGGCCAGGTCGTCACGAGCGGCCGTGAACACACCCCCCATTTCACGGTCCCCCACAGAAGCCCCCGAGGCGCCGCACCACGGCCGACACGGGGGCTTCTGTCTGCCCCGGGCCGCCCCGCGGAGGGCGGGGTCAGCGGTCGGAGATGCGCATCTCGAACCAGGTGGTCTTGCCCCGGGGTAAGAGGTCCACGCCCCAGCGGTCGGAGAGCTTGTCCACGAGCATGAGGCCGCGACCGCTGATGTCCATCTCGCGGACCGGCATGAGGCACGGCAGCCCGCGCGAGGGGTCGCGCACCTCGATCCTGATCCAGCCGCGGCGGCGCAGCATGCGCAGCCCGAAGACCCGGGCGCCGGTGTGCCGCACGGCGTTCCCGACGAGCTCGGAGACGAGCAGGACGGCGTGTTCGGCGGCCTGCGGGGAGAGCGCCCACTGGTGCAGGACGACACACGCGGTGAGCCGGCGGGCGGTCGCCGCGGACTCCGGGCGGGAGGGCAGCCGGACTTCTTCCTCCGTCGGGTTTCCGAACAACTCCAGCGCTTTGAACGCCTGTTCGTCCTCAACGGCCGGCAATCTCCGTGCCGCTGTCGCGCTGCTGCGCGGTCGCGGCTGCTCCACACCCTCCAGGCCCGCCATGCACACCATCATGGCCGCACGACGGGCCTTCCGGGGCCGTTCCGGGGGAATACACGACCCGTAATCAGTCGGTCCCCGAGGGGCTTCCGGCATATGCCACTGGCACTGAGCACTCGAAAACAGCCCCTCTGACCTGCGAAAACAGCACCTCCGGTCGGGTTCGGCGGCGCTCCGGGAGCGGGCATCCTTAAGGTTCTCTTAAGGTTCCGCTAATCCGCCCGCACGGATGAACGCGCCTGTTCGCGTTCTCCACCGGCGTTCGGGCGGCCCTTCAACCACCTGTCGGTCAGAGGAATTTCGCCTTGCCCGGGCCCTCCTCCACGAAGCTGCGCATGCCCCGCTCCCGGTCCTCCGTGGCGAACAGACCGGCGAACCAGGTCCGTTCGATCGTGAGGCCGGTGTCGATGTCCGTCTCCAGACCGGCGTCGACGGCCTCCTTGGCCGCGCGCAGTGCCAGCGCCGGGCCCTTCGCCAGCTTGGCCGCCCAGGCGTGCGCCTGCTCGTACACCTCGGCGGCGGGCACCACGCGGTCCACGAGCCCCATCGTCAGGGCCTCGTCCGCCCGGACGTGGCGGCCGGTGAAGATGAGGTCCTTGGCCTTGGCGGGGCCGACCAGACGGGCGAGCCGCTGGGTGCCGCCCGCGCCCGGGATCAGGCCGAGCAGGATCTCCGGCTGGCCGAGCTTGGCGTTGTCCCCGGCGATGCGGAAGTCCGCGCAGAGGGCCAGCTCGCAGCCGCCGCCGAGCGCGTAGCCGGTGACGGCCGCGACGACGGGCTTGGGGATGCGGGCGACGGCGGTGAACGAGTCCTGGAGGGCCTTGGAGCGCAGCACCATGGCCGCGTGGTCCATCGCCTGCATCTCCTTGATGTCCGCGCCCGCCGCGAACACCTTCTCGCCGCCGTAGAGCACCACGGCGCGCACGTCGTCGCGCCGGGACGCCTCGTCGGCGAGCCCGCGCAGCCGGTCCTGGGTCGCGACGTCCAGGGCGTTCATCGGCGGGCGGTCCAGGCGGATGGTGCCGACGCCGTCGCTTACTTCGAGGGTTACGGTCATGAGGTGCAGGTTAACCAACGCTAACAGCGGGCGGCACGGGCCGGGGGCGGTGCCGTGCGTCACGGCGGACGCGGGCGGGCCCGGCACCGTGGATCTCGGTGCCGGGCCCGCCGGGGTGTGAGGTGCGCGGACCTACTTGGTCCACTCCGACCAGCTCATGTTCCAGCCGTTGAGGCCGTTGTCCGGGCTGATGGTCTTGTCGTGCGAGTTCTTCACGACGACGACGTCGCCGATGAGCGAGTTGTTGAAGAACCAGGCCGCCGGCATGGAGGAGCTTCCGCCGCCTCGCACGTCCTGGAGGCCGACGCAGCCGTGGCTGGTGTTGGCGTTGCCGAACACGCCCGGGCCGCCCCAGTAGTTGCCGTGGATGAAGGTGCCCGAGGTGGACAGGCGCATCGCGTGCGGCACGTCCTTGATGTCGTACTCGCCGCCGAAGCCGACGGTGTCGCCGTTCATCCGGGTCACCCGCAGCTTCTCGCTGATGACCATCTGGCCGTTGTACGTGGTGGTGGCCGGGGCGCCCGCCGAGATCGGGATGTCCTTGATCTGCTTGCCGTCCCGGACGACCTTCATCCGGTGCGACTTCGCGTCCACGGTGCTGACCTGGCTGCGGCCGACGGTGAAGGAGACGGTCTTGGCCTGCTTGCCGTAGACCCCGGGCCGGCCCTCGACGCCGTCGAGGTTGAGCTTCACGGTCACCTTGGTGCCCGCGGCCCAGTACTGCTCGGGGCGGAAGTCCAGGCGGTCGTTGCCGAACCAGTGGCCCTCGACGGGGACGGCGGGCTCGGCGGTGACCTTGATGGCCTTCTCGACGGCCTCCGGGTCCGTGATGCCCCGGGTGAAGTGGATGGAGACCGGCATGCCGACGCCGACCGTCGAGCCGTCCTCCGGGGTGTACTGCCCGATGAAGGTGTTCTTGGGGACGAGTGTGGTGAAGGAGGTGTCCTTCGCGGACTCACGGCCCTTGGCGTCCTTGGCCACCGCGTGGACCTTGTACTTGGTCGCCGATGCCAGGTGCTGGTCGGGCACCCAGCTCGCGCCGTCCGCCGCGATCTTCCCCTCGACCTCGCCACCCTTGGGGTCCGAGACCTTGACGACCGTCAGCTTCCCCTGCGCGGCGCTGATCTTCAGCGCGCCGCTCGTCGCGACATCGTCGGTCCCGTCCTTGGGCGCGACGGTCACCACCGCCTGCGAGGCACTGGTGTCCTGGTCCTTGACCCCGCCCGCCTTGCCGTCCGCGCTGCCCCCGTCGGCGTCGCCCCCGCCGCACGCCGTCACCAGAAGCAACAGCGCACCCACCGCCAGGGCCGGCAGACCGGTGGCTCCCCGCAGCCGCCGCCTGCCGCCCGTCCCGGCCGATGTCCCCGATATCGGCTGCCCGTTCAATGTGGTCGTCTCCCCTCACACGGCCTGGCCCCGCCAAGGCCCGGGGAACCCGTGGGTTCCCGCCCCCGCGCGCTGCACACGCGCGCTCAGCAAAGAGATAATCACACCGACTGCGGGCAGATCCTCTCGGAATTGTCACCGTTCCGTCCCAAGTGGCGCCGGGCCTCCGCCGACCCGCTACCGGAGTGCGGAACCCGCCCGCCACTTGGCCCAGTCCAGGTTCCAGCCGCTGAGTCCGTTGTCCGGTGCGACCGTCTTGTCCGGGGAGTTGACCACCTCGACCACGTCGCCGATGAGGGTGCGGTCGAAGAACCAGCCGGCCGGGGTCGAGCCGCTGCCGCCCTGGACGTCCCGCAGCCCGATGCAGCCGTGGCTGACGTTGGTGGAGCCGAAGACGCTGTCGTCGGACCAGTAGTTGCCGTGCAGGAAGGTGCCGGACTTGGTCAGCCGGATGGCGTGCGGCACGTCCTTGATGTCGTACTCGCCGCCGAAGCCGACGGTCCGCCCGTCCATCCGCGTCACTTCGTGCATCTCGCTCACCACCATCTTCCCGTTGTACGTGGTGGTCGTCGGCGAACCCGCGGTGACCGGGACCGTGGAGACCAGCTGCCCGTCCCGGCGCACCTCCATCGTGTGCGCGGCGGAGTCCACCCGGGAGATCTGCTCCCGGCCCACCGTGAAGCGCACGGTCTTGCGCTGGCTGCCGTACACCCCCGGCGCACCCTCCACGTCGGCCAGCCCGATGTCCACGGTGACCTCGGTGCCGGGCTGCCAGTACTCCTCGGGGCGGAAGTCCAGGCGGCTCTTCCCGAACCAGTGCCCCGCCACGGTCACCGGCGGATCGGCGGTCACCCGGATCGCCCGCTCCACCGCCGCCCGCCGGGTGACGGGGCGGTTGAACTCGAAGGAGACGATCATGCCGGTGCCCACGGTCGAGCGGTTCTCCGGCTTGAAGTAGCCGATGAAGCGGTCCTTGGGGACGGCGGTGGTGAAGGTGGTGTGCCGGGCCGCGCGGTGGCCGCCGCCGTCCACCGCGACCGCGTCGACGCTGTACTTGGCTGCGAGGCCGAGCCGCGCCCCCTTCGCCGGTGCCCAGGAGCGGCCGTCCTCGGCGATCCGGCCGGGCACCTCCTGCTCCCGCGCGTCCTCGATCCGCCGCACCCGGACGCTCTCCAGCCGGCCGTCGGACACCTCCACCCCGACCCGGGTGTCCGCCCGGACGTCCTCGGCCCGGTCGGCGGGCGTGACCCGGATGGCCTCCTGCGGCTTCCCCTTCCCGCCGATGAACGAACCGGCGCCCGAACAGCCCGTCAGCACGGCCAGCAGCGCCAGTACGGCGAGCAGGCACCGCCCGTGCGATGCGGCGAACGGGGGCGTCCCTGCCTTCTTCGCTACGTCAGTCATGTCCCCCCAACGACGGGGGCGGGCCGGGGGAAACGTGAGTGCGGGCCGCCCGGTGGGCAGAACAGAGGGGACGGCCGCACTCGGGGAGCCGCGGCCGGGACGCCGCACACCCCTTCCGGTGCCGGTCACACGAGCCGCGGGAGGCGAGCAGGTGTCGAGCGCAGCCGAGCAGGAAGCAGCACCGAGGACGGGCTCCGGGACGGTGGCGGGGGCGACCGGGGCGGTCTCGGAGGCGGTCGCCGCCGCGACGCCCGGACCGCGCCCGCCCGCGGTGTGGCCGGGGGCGCCGATGCCGCTCGGCGCCCGCTTCAGGACCGGCCCCGACGGGGTGGCGGGCACCAACTTCGCACTCTGGGCGGGCGGCGCGGAGGCCGTCGAGCTGTGCCTCTTCGCGGAGGACGGCACGGAGACCCGGCTCCCCCTGACCGAGCTCACCCACGAGGTCTGGCACGGCTTCGTGCCCGGGGTGCGGCCGGGCCGGCGGTACGGATACCGGGTGCACGGCCGGTGGGACCCGTGGACGGGCGCCCGGTGGAACCCGGCGAAGCTGCTGCTCGATCCGTACGCCCGGGCCGTGGACGGCGAATTCACCCTTCCGGCCGAGGTGTACGGCCATGTGAGGGACTGGCCCGACCAGCGGTTCGCGGACACCGTCCGCGACGAACGGGACTCCGCCCCGTACGTGCCGAAGGGGGTCGTCGTCCACGATGACGACGACTGGGCCGACGACCGCCGGCCGAAGACGCCGTGGGCGGACTCCGTCATCTACGAGCTGCACGTGAAGGGCTTCACCCAGCGGCACCCCGGCATCCCCGAGGAGCTGCGCGGCACCTACGCCGGGCTCGCCCACCCGGCGGCGACCGGGTATCTGAAGGACCTCGGAGTGACGGCGGTGGAGCTGCTGCCGGTGCACCAGTTCGCGCACGAGGACCACCTGCTGCGGCGCGGGCTGCGCAACTACTGGGGCTACAACTCCATCGGCTACTTCGCCCCGCACGCCGGCTACTCGGCGAGCGGCACGGCGGGCGGCCAGGTCGGCGAGTTCAAGCGGATGGTGCGCGCGCTGCACGACGCGGGGATCGAGGTCATCCTCGACGTCGTCTACAACCACACCGCGGAGGCGGGCGAACTGGGCCCCACGCTGTCGCTGCGCGGCATCGACAACAGGGGCTACTACCGCCTCCAGGCCGACGCCCGCCGGTACGCGGACTACACCGGCTGCGGCAACACCCTGCACGTCGTCCAGCCGAACGCGCTGCGGCTCATCACGGACTCGCTGCGGTACTGGGTGACCGAGATGGGCGTCGACGGCTTCCGCTTCGACCTGGCGGCGGCGCTCGCCCGCTCCATGCACGACGTGGACATGCTCTCCCCGTTCCTCGCGGTGATCGCCCAGGACCCGGTGCTGCGCCGGGTCAAGCTCATCGCCGAGCCCTGGGACGTGGGCAACGGCGGCTACCAGGTGGGGGCATTCCCGACGCTGTGGACGGAGTGGAACGACCACTACCGGGACGCCGTACGGGACTTCTGGCGCGGCGCGCTCCCCGACGTGCGGGACCTCGGCTACCGGCTGACCGGGTCGAGCGACCTGTACGCGTGGGGCGGGCGGCGCCCGTACGCCTCGGTCAACTTCGTCACCGCGCACGACGGGTTCACCCTGCGCGACCTGGTGAGCTACCAGGAGAAGCACAACGAGGCCAACGGCGAGGACAACCGGGACGGCACCTCGGACAACCGGGCGTGGAACTGCGGCGCCGAGGGCGAGACGGACGACGCGGACGTCAACGCGCTGCGCCGCCGCCAGCTGCGCAACCTGCTCACCACGCTGCTCCTGTCGACCGGTGTTCCGATGCTGGTCGCGGGCGACGAGATGGGGCGTACGCAGAGCGGCAACAACAACGCGTACTGCCAGGACAACGAGACCGGCTGGGTGGACTGGTCGCTGCTGGAGCGGCCCGAGTGGCGGGAGCTGGCGGCGCTGACAGCGCGGGTGCTCGCGCTGCGCCACCGCCATCCGGTGCTCCGCCGCCGGGCGTTCTTCTCCGGGCGCCCGCAGGCCCCGGACGGGCTGCGGGACCTGGCGTGGTTCACCGGCGCGGGCGCGGAGATGACGGAGTCCGACTGGTACGCCCCGGCCGCGACGGTCGGCCTCTACCTCTCCGGCCGCGACATCCCCGGGCGGGACGCGCGCGGCGAGCAGGTGACCGACGACAGCTTCCTGGCCGTCCTGCACGCGGGCCACGAACCGGCGGACTTCCTGCTGCCGGGCCCGCCGTGGGCGCGGGCGTACGAACTGGTCCTGGACACCTCGCGCGAGGACCAGGCGGACCCCCCGGGCACGGTGCACCGGGGCGGCGAGCGGCTGACGGTGCCGGAGCGGTCGGTGCTGCTGCTGCGCGTACGGGAGTGAGGGGCCGGGCGGGGGTGCCTTGCCGGTCAGGGCCGGATCAGGCCGCGGTGTCTGGTGCGGTGCATCGCAAGGCGGAGGATGGAGGCAACGCGGAGCGTTGTTGACTGACGACAACGCCGCGAGGTGCCGTGCCAGACACCGCGGCCCCGGCCCTGACCGGCAAGACACCCCCTAGCCGAGGATGCCGCGGTCGTAGCCCGTCGCCACGGCGGCGGCGCGGTCCTTGACGCCCAGCTTGGCGAAGAGGTGCGTGAGGTGGGTCTTCACGGTGGCCTCGCTGATGAACAGCTCGGCGGCGATCTCCCGGTTGGAGGTCCCCCGGGCGACGAGCGCCAGCACCTCGCGCTCCCGGGCGGACAGCGTCTCGTTGCCGGGGGCGGCCGGGGCGCGCATCGCCGAGACGAGGCGCGACGCGACGGCCGGTGAGAGGACGGTCCGGCCCTCGGCGGCGGCCCGGACGGCGGTGAACAGCTCCTCGCGGGGCGCGTCCTTGAGGAGGTAGCCGGTCGCGCCCGCCTCGATCGCGGGGAGGGTGTCGGAGTCGGTGTCGTACGTGGTGAGGACGAGGACCTTGGAGCGGGCGCCGCGCCGGGTCAGCTCGGTGATCGCGGCGACCCCGCCGCCGCCGGGCATGCGCAGGTCCATCAGCACCACGTCGGGGTCGAGCCGGAAGGCCATCTCGACGCCCTCGACCCCGTCGGCCGCCTCGCCGAGCACCCGGAACTCCGGTGCGGCGGCGAACATCCCGCGCAGCCCGTCCCGTACGACGGGGTGGTCGTCGACGACGATCAGGGTGATGACGCGCGCGGGCTCCCGGTCCATGAGGACAACGGTACGGGGTCAGCCGTGCGGCACCAGGGGGACCCGGGCGCTGACCGCCGTGCCGAGGCCGGGCCCGGTCTCCACCTCGACGGTGCCCGCGATGCGCTCGGCGCGCGAGCGCATGCCCCCGAGGCCGAATCCTCCCGCGCCCCGGTACGGGGGCAGCGCGGCCGGGTCGAAGCCGCGGCCGTCGTCGCGGACGTCGAGCGTGATCTCGTCGCCCATGTACGACAGGGTGACCCCGGCCCGGGACGCCCCCGCGTGCCGGCCCGCGTTGGCCAGGGCCTCCTCGGCTATGCGGAGCAGGGTGGCGCCGACCTCGTCGTGCAGGGGGGCGACGGTGCCGGTGACGGTGAACTCGGCGCGCACTCCACTGCGTCGGGACCAGGTGGCGACGGTCTTCTGGAGCGCGCCGGGCAGGTCGTCGTGTTCGAGCGCCGCGGGGAGCAGGTTGTGCACCGAGCGGCGCGCCTCGCCGAGGCTGTGCCGGGCGAGGGCGGCGGCCCGGACGAGGTGTTCGCGGGCGACGTCCGGGTCGGTGTCGGCGGTGGAGGTCGCGGCCTGGAGCTGGGCGATGATGCCGGTGAGACCCTGGGCGATGGTGTCGTGGATCTCGGCGGCCAGCCGGCTCCGCTCGTCGGCCACCCCGGCCTCGCGGGCCTGGACGAGGAGCTGGGCGTGCAGCCCGGCGTTCTCCGCGAGGGCCTGTTCCAGGCGGGCGTTGGCGGTCTCCAGGGCGGTGATGGTGGCGGTCCTGGCCCGCTCCTGATCGGCCTCCCGCGCCCCGATCTGGGCGAAGATCATGGTGAGGGTCACGTGCACGGCGAGCACGACCCCGAAGACGACCCAGTTCATCAGGGTGGCGGGCGGCAGGGTGCTGCCGCTCTGGGCCCCCGCCATGATGACGGCGACGGCGAGCAGGCCGGGCCGCATGGCTCGCTGCGGGAGGACCCGGCCGGCGTCGAAGTAGCCGAGCACCGCGTAGATGGAGAAGAAGGGGTTGCACCAGGTGAGCCCGAGGGCCAGCAGGGTGCGGGCGGTGAAGTAGAGGACCCCGGCCCTCGGCCCGGCGGCGGGGGCGGCGCGGGACCACCACAGCTGGAGGACGAGCGCCGCCGGGAGGAGCACCATGGCGGCGCGCTCGTCGGCCGGGGACATGACGAGGTTCCGGGAGACGGCCGAGACGACGGTGGCCAGGCCGAGCAGCCCGTACGGGCCGTACCGGAAGAACCGCCCCCACCACTGTTCGGCCGTCGGCACCTGTGCGCTCATGGCCGCCAGTCTCCCAGGCGCCCCGGTCCCCCCTCTACTGCCACCGGAACGTGCGGATCGCGGTCCACCCGGCCGCGAGGGCCCAGGCGGCGACCGCTCCGAGGTAGGCCCAGCTCGGCCAGGAGCCCCGGGCGGCCTGGTCCAGGGCCTGGGACGCGGCGCCGAAGGGGGTGGCCTGGACGACGCGGCGCAGGGCGTCGGGCATGGCCTGGACGGGGACCCAGACGCCCGCCGTGAACATCATGGAGAAGTAGACGAGCGAGCCCGCGGCGGCGGCGATCTTCGTCGTACGCGACAGCGCGCAGATCAGCGAACCGATGGCGAGGACGCAGGCGACCGCGAGCAGCAGCGCCAGCAGATAGCCGAACGGCTGTCCGGGCAGCCGCACCCCGTAGGCGGTCCGCCCGACGGTGACGACCAGCAGGGCGGAGACGAGCGCGGCCGCGCCGTGCAGCGCGATCTGCGCACCGAGCAGCGCGGAGGGCCGCACCGGTGTGGTGGACATGCGGCGCAGGATGCCGCGTTCGCGGTAGCCGGTGAGGACGGGCGGCATCGCCTGGAGCCCGGACATGATCATGGCGAGGAGCACCGCGACGGGCACGTACAGATCGATGACGCGCCGGCCGCCGAGGCCGTCGTCGTGCTCCCGGAAGGACGGGACGAGGCCGAGGATCACCAGGAGCGCGGTCGGGAAGACCACGATCCAGAAGAGGCTGCCGGGTTCGCGCAGGAAGAGCCGGGTCTCCGCCTTGAGCACGGCGAGCGTCGCGCCGGGCACGGCGGCGCGGGGCGCGGGGGCGGTGGGTGCGGGGTGCGCTGTGGCCATCTCAGGCTGCCCGTTCTGTGCGGCCGGGCCCGTCGGCGGGGCCGGTGAGGTCGAGGAAGGCGTCGTCCAGGGTGGCCTCGGAGACGCGCAGGCGGTGAGCGGTGACGCGGAGCCGGGCCAGCAGCGAGATCACGGCGTTGACGGTCTCGTCGGTGCCGTTGATGACGACCCGGCCGCCCTCGGTCCGGCACGACACCGCGCCGGGCAGGCCCGCGAGTTCGGCCTCGGGCAGCGGTGCGGAGGGCGTGAAGGAGATGACGGTGGAGCCGTCGGCGCCTGCGACGAGACCGGACGGGGTGTCGAGCGCGACGACGCGCCCCCGGTCGATGACCGCGATGCGGTCGCAGAGGCGCTGGGCCTCCTCCATGAAGTGGGTGACGAGCACGACGGTGACGCCGCCGTCCCGGATGTCCTCGATCAGCTGCCAGGTGTCGCGCCGGGCACGCGGGTCCAGGCCGGTCGTCAGCTCGTCCAGGATGACCACACGGGGCCGGCCGACGAGGGCGAGCGCGATGGACAGCCGCTGCTTCTGGCCGCCGGAGAGGCGGTGGAAGCGGGTGTCCAGCTTGGCGCCCAGGCCCAGCCGTTCGGCGAGCGGGCGCCAGTCGGCGGGCCGGGGGTAGAAGGCGCTGTACAGGTCCAGGGCCTCGCGTACGGTGATCTTGGTCTGGAGCTCGCTCTCCTGGAGCTGGGTGCCGAGCAGTCCGGTCACCCGGTCGCGGTCGGCGACCGGGTCGAGCCCGGCGACCCGGACGGTGCCCGCGTCGGGAACCCGCAGACCCGCGACGCACTCGACGGTGGTGGTCTTGCCCGCGCCGTTGGGGCCGAGAATCCCGAAGATCTCCCCCTCTTCGACAGCGAAAGTGACGCCGTCGACCACGGGGCGGCCGGCGTAGGACTTGCGCACCCCGTTCGCTTCGATGATTGCCATGGCACCGAGCATCCGTCCGCCGGGCCCGCCCCGGTATCGGCCATCGCGCTCGAACCGACATCGGCCGATCGGTTGATGTCCCGTACGACCCCTAGGGGTCCGCCCGGGTGCGCCCGCCGGCGGGATAAAACCGCAGGACCGATATCCGGACGGACCGTAGGCTCCTCCCTGATGCACCAGGAACATGTAGAACCCAAGGACCGTTCGGCCGTACGCTCCCTGCTGCGGTTGTGGCCGTACGTGAAGCCGGTACGGGCACGGCTCTTCGGGGCCGCCCTGGTGGCGATCGTCGCCTCCTGCCTGGGCCTGGTGATCCCGCTCGTCCTGAAGTGGATCGTGGACGGACCGGTCGCGGACGCGGACCCGGGCGGGGTCTGGCTCGGCGCGCTGTACCTGCTGCTCCTGGGCATCACCGAGGCGGTGCTGTTCGGGGTGCGGCGGTGGATGGTGGCGCGTCCGCTGGCAGGGGTCGAGGCGTCGATGCGGGCGGACCTCTACCGGCACCTCCAGCGGCTGCCCGTGGCCTTCCACGACCGGTGGCCCTCGGGGCAGCTGCTCTCGCGCGGGACGACCGACCTGATGATGGTCCGGATGTTCCTGGCCTTCCCGCTGACCTTCCTGCTGGTCAACGCGACCACGATCCTCGTCGGTTTCGTGGTCCTGCTGTTCCAGGAGTGGACGCTCGGCCTGGTGCTGCTCGCCCCGGTCGTCCCGCTCGTGATCGTCTGCTCGGCCTTCGAGGCGAAGTACGCCGCGGTCGCGCGCCGCGCCCAGGACCAGGTCGGCGACCTGACCACCGTGGTCGAGGAGAGCGTGCTCGGCATCCGCATCATCAAGGGCTTCGGACGCCACCGCAGCCAGTCCGACGCCTTCCGGGCGCTGGCCGGGAAGCTGCGCTCCACGGAGCTGGTCAAGGCCCGGCTGCTCGCCCGGATCTGGACCCTCATCACCACGCTCCCGGAACTCGCCATCGGGGCCGCCCTGGTGTTCGGCACGATCGAGGTCGCCGACGGCGGTCTGTCGGCGGGCACCCTGGTCGCCTTCCTCTCCACGGCGCTCGCGCTGCGCTGGCCCGTCGAGTCGATCGGCTTCCTGCTGGCGATGAGCCAGGAGGCGGCGACGGCGACCGAGCGGTACTTCGAGGTGATGGACGCCGAGGAGGAGGACGGCACCGGGCGGTCGGCCGCGCCCGGGGACCCCGGGACGGCCGGCATGGTCTTCGAGGGCGTCGAATTCCGCTATCCCGACGCGGAGGAGGGCTCGGCTCCCGTGCTGGCCGGGATCGATCTGCACATCCGGCCGGGCGAGACCATGGCCCTGGTCGGCGCGACGGGGTCGGGCAAGACCACGCTCACCTCGCTGGTGCCCCGGCTGTACGAGGCGACGGCCGGTCGGATCACCCTGGACGGCGAGGACATCACCGCCATGCCGCGCGCCCGGCTGCGGGAGCTGGTGTCGGTGGCGTTCGAGGAGCCGACCCTCTTCTCGGCGAGCGTCGGGGAGAACGTGCTGATGGGCGCCGAGGGGGCCGGCGAGGAGGCGCTCCAGCGGGCGCTGTCGGTCGCCCAGGCCGGTTTCGTGCGGGAGCTGCCGCACGGTGTGGACACGGAGGTCGGCGAGCAGGGCCTGAGCCTGTCCGGCGGCCAGCGCCAGCGCCTCGCCCTGGCCCGGGCGGTGGTGGGCCGGCCGCGCTTCCTGGTCCTCGACGACCCGCTCTCCGCGCTCGACGTGCACACGGAGGCCCTGGTGGAGGCGGCGCTCCGGCAGGTCCTGGCGGAGACCACGGCGGTGGTGGTCGCGCACCGGCCGTCGACCGTGATGCTCGCGGACCGGGTGGCGCTGCTGTCCGGGGGCCGCATCAGCGCGGTCGGCACCCATCAGGAACTCCTGCGCACCAACGCGGAGTACGCCTGGCTGATGTCGGGCGCGGGCGCGTCGGACGACGCGGGGGCGGAGCCCGTACCGGAGCAGCCCGTCCCCGGCACCCACCCCACCGAACCCCTGGGCGCGAAGGCCCCTGCCGAGGAGGGCAGCACCCGATGACCAGCACCACGACCGGACGGCCCGCCGAGCCCGCCGAACCCGGCAGCCCGGAGGACCAGCGGGCGGCACCCGGGGACCCCTTCGACCGCGACGACCTGCCGACCCCGCGGGGGGCCACCCGGCAGCTGCTCGCCTCGCTGCTGCGGCCGATGCGCGGGCGGGTGGCCGCGTCCGCGCTGGCCATCCTGTTGCAGCAGGCCGCGGTGCAGGCCGGGCCGCTGCTGGTGGCGTACGCCATCGACAGCGGGGTGCCCGCCTTCCGGGACGACGACTACGGGCCGCTGATCGCCGTGGCGCTGGGCTACGCGCTCTGCTCGGTGGTCTCGGGCGCCCTGCAGTACGCGTTCATCCAGCTGTCCGCGCGGGTCAGCCAGGACGTCCTGCTCGACCTGCGCGGCCGGATCTTCCGCCACGCGCAGGCGCTGAGCGTGGACTTCCACGAGCGGTACACCTCGGGCCGGCTGATCTCGCGGTCCACGACCGACCTGGAGTCGCTGCGGGAACTGCTGGAGGAAGGACTCCAGGAGCTGATCCACATCGTCCTGTCGTTCGCCTCCATCGCCGTGGTGCTGCTCTGGCTGGACCTGGCGACGGGCGCGGCGGCGGTGGCGTCCTTCCTGCCGCTGTATCTGCTGGTGCGGCTCTACCGGAAGCGCTCCTCGGTGATCTTCGCGGCCCGTTCGACGGCGATCGCCTCGGTCGTCGTGAAGTTCGCGGAGACCATGAACGGCATCCGGCCCGTCCAGGCGTTCCGCCGCGAGCCGGTGAACGACGCGGCCTTCCTGGAGCTGAACACGCGTCACCGGACCGCCAACGGCGACGCGATGCTGGAGAACGCGCGGTACGTCGTCGGCTCGCGGCTCGTGGCCAACACCGCGGTGGCCGGAATCGTGCTGTGGGGCGCCTACCGCGTGGCGGACGGCGGTCTCGCGCTGGGGGTGCTGGCCGCGGTGGTGCTCTATCTGCGGCGGCTGTACGACCCGATCGACCGGCTCAGCATGTTCCTCAACTCCTTCGAGTCCGCGGCGGCCTCGCTGGCGAAGATCGCCGGGCTGCTGGCCCAGGCGCCGACGGTCCCGGAGGCGCTGGAGCCCCGTGAGCTGCCGGCCGGGGCCGGGGACCAGCCCGGCCGCGAGGTGGTCTTCGACGGGGTGAGCTTCGGATACCGGACGGGCGGCGAGGTGCTGCCCCGGTTCGACCTGACGATCCCGGCCGGGCAGACGGTGGCCGTGGTCGGCTCCACGGGGGCCGGCAAGTCGACGCTCGCCAAACTGCTGGCCCGGTTCTACGACCCGAGCGCGGGCCGGGTCCTGCTGGACGGCACCGACCTGCGCGACCTGGCCACGCCCGAACTGCGGCGCGGGGTCGTGATGGTGACCCAGGAGGCGTTCCTGTTCTCCGGGACGGTCGCGGAGAACATCGCGATCGGCCGCCCGGCGGCGAGCCGCGAGGAGATCGAGCGGGCCGCGAAGGCGATCGGCGCGCACGACTTCATCACCGGCCTGCCCGACGGCTACGACACCGATGTGCGCAAGCGGGGCGGCCGGATCTCCGCGGGGCAGCGGCAGTTGGTGGCCTTCGCCCGGGCCCTGCTAGCCGACCCGGCGGTGCTGATCCTGGACGAGGCGACCAGTTCGCTGGACATCCCCGGTGAGCGCGCGGTCCAGCAGGCCATGGACACGGTGCTGCACGGCCGCACCGCGGTGGTCATCGCGCACCGGCTCTCGACCGTGGAGGTCGCGGACCGGGTGCTCGTGATGGAGCGCGGGCGGATCGTGGAGGACGGTACGCCGGCCGAGCTCATCGCGGGCACGGGCCGCTTCGCCGGTCTGCACCGTGCCTGGCGGGAGAGCCTGGCCTGACGGTCCGGCTGTCCGCCCCTTTTGTCAGGGAGGCGGACAGCCAGATCGCGCCACGCCTCGTTACCGTCTCGTCAGGTGGGAACTTTCCGCTTGTTCACATTCGCGTCGCACTCCGCTCTTCGGCCCGCAACCCCGACGAGCCCTGGGCTTTCGGGCGGCACGAGCCTGCGGACCACCCCTCGGCATCCCGGCACGACCATCCGCGAAACGTCCGCTTAACGAACACGCATCTTCCGGCAACGAACGAATTCCGGCCAAGTTGTTGACGCGGTCCTGACAGAGATGGCCGACTCCTGACACTCTTCACCCCGTTCCGCGCTCTGCTTGCTCTGCCCGGACGGCTCACCCAGCCGCCGGTACCCCCCTCGCAGAAGGAGTCCGCGTGAGATCCACGCACAGCCGTCGTGCCACCGCGACCGGCGCTCTCATAGCCGCAACCGCCCTTCTCGCCGTAGGCGCCCAGACCGGATCGGCCTCCGCCGCCCCGGACAACGGCACCACCAGGACCGCCACCGCCGCCAAGGCGAACCCCGGCGCCCTGCCCAAGCAGCTCTCGCCCTCGCAGCGCGCCGAGCTGATCCGCGAGGCCAACGCGAGCCGGGCGGCCACGGCGAAGGAACTCGGCCTCGGGTCCCAGGAGAAGCTCGTCGTCCGCGACGTCATCCAGGACAACGACGGCACCACGCACACCCGTTACGAGCGCACCTTCGACGGCCTCCCGGTCCTCGGCGGCGACCTGGTCGTCCAGGAGACCAAGGCCGGCGCGACAAAGAGCGTCGTCAAGGCGTCCCGCGCCACCACCGCCCAGCTGAAGGCCGTCAGCACGGTCGCGGACATCGCCCCGGCGGCGGCCGCCAAGCAGGCGCTCGGCGCGGCCAAGGCGGCCGGTTCGGACAAGGCCGAGGCCGACAAGGCGCCCCGCAAGGTCGTCTGGATGGCCTCCGGCACCCCGCAGCTGGCGTACGAGACCGTGGTCGGCGGCCTCCAGGAGGACGGCACCCCGAACGCGCTGCACGTCATCACGGACGCCTCCACCGGAGCGAAGCTCTACGAGTGGCAGGCCATCGAGAACGGCGTCGGCAACACCGAGTACAGCGGCCAGGTCACCCTGGGGACCTCCGGGTCCTCCGGCTCGTACAACCTGACCGACACCGCGCGCGGCAGCCACAAGACGTACAACCTGAACCACGGCACGTCCGGCAAGGGCACCCTCTTCTCCGGCTCCGACGACGTCTGGGGCAACGGCAGCGCCTCGAACGCGGAGACCGCGGCGGCGGACGCCCACTACGGCGCGGCCGAGACCTGGGACTACTACAAGAACGTCCACGGCCGCACCGGCATCAAGGGCGACGGCGTCGGCGCGTACTCCCGCGTCCACTACGGCAACAACTACGTGAACGCGTTCTGGGACGACAGCTGCTTCTGCATGACGTACGGCGACGGCAGCGGCAACGCCAACCCGCTGACCGCGCTGGACGTGGCCGCCCACGAGATGAGCCACGGCGTCACCTCGAACACGGCCGGCCTCAACTACAGCGGGGAGTCCGGCGGCCTGAACGAGGCGACCAGCGACATCTTCGCCACCGCCGTCGAGTTCTACTCCAACACCGCCGCCGACCCGGGTGACTACCTCATCGGCGAGAAGATCGACATCAACGGCGACGGCACGCCGCTGCGCTACCAGGACAAGCCGAGCAAGGACGGCGCCTCCAAGGACTCGTGGTACTCGGGCATCGGCAACATCGACGTGCACTACTCGTCGGGCCCGGCCAACCACTTCTTCTACCTGCTGTCCGAGGGCAGCGGCGCGAAGACCATCAACGGCGTCAGCTACAACTCCCCCACCTCGGACGGCCTGCCGGTGACCGGCATCGGCCGGGCGAAGGCGGAGCAGATCTGGTTCAAGGCGCTCACCACCAAGTTCACCTCCACCACCAACTACGCGGGCGCCCGGACCGGCACCCTCGCGGCGGCCGGTGAGCTGTACGGCACGACCAGCGCCGAGTACAAGGCCGTGCAGGACGCCTGGGCCGGAATCAACGTCGGTACGCGCTCCGGCGGCACCGACCCCGGCACCGGCACCGTCTTCGAGAACAACTCCGTCGTGGCCATCCCCGACTACGGCTCGGCCGTCACCAGCTCGGTCACCGTCACCGGCCGCACCGGCAACGCGCCCAGCACGCTCAAGGTCGGCGTGGACATCACGCACACCTACCGCGGTGACCTGGTCATCGACCTCGTCGCGCCGGACGGCAGCACGTACCGTCTGAAGAACTCGTCCTCCAGCGACTCGGCGGACAACGTCCAGACGACCTACACGGTCAACGCCTCGTCGGAGACGGCCAACGGCACCTGGAAGCTCAAGGTCCAGGACGTCTACAGCGGGGACACCGGGAAGATCAACAGCTTCAAGCTGACCTTCTGAACCCCCACCGCGCCACCCCCCACCGCGCGGGTCACCGCATGACCCGTCGATGACACGGAACCGCCCGGGAGGAGACAGTCCCCCCGGGCGGTTCCGGCATGCCGGACGCAACTCAGCGCAGCAGCACGCCGCCGCCGTCACCCGTGGCCCCGGTCGGCTGTGCGACCAGGCCGAGTTCCGCGCCGCTCGCCAGCAGCCGGTGGGCGGGCAGCACACGCACGGTGTAGCCGTACGGCCCCGTGCGGTCCAGGGCGAGCGGGCCCTCGTACAGCCAGTGGCCCTCCAGGTCCTGGCCGCCCGCCGGCTTCAGCGGGAAGACCTGGGCGTCCGAGATCGCGTCGGCCGAGTCGACCCGGCCGGCCACCGCCTGCACCTCCACGTCGTCCGGCGCCAGCGCGCCCAGCGAGACCCGGACCCGCAGCGCCAGCGTGGACCCCAGCTCGGCCGTCGTACCGGAGGCGGTCGGGGTCACCGCCTCCACGTGGTCGACGGCCACCCTCGGCCAGGCGGCCCGGACCTTCGCCTTCCAGCCCGCCAGCTCCCGCGCCCGGGGCACGTCCAGCGAGCGCTGGGCGAGCGCGGCGGGGGCGTACAGCCGCTCCACGTACTCCGCGACCATGCGGTCGGCCAGCACCTTGGGCCCCAGGGTGCCCATCGTGCGGCGGACCATCTCGATCCAGCGGCCGGGCAGCCCCTCGTCCCCGTGCTCGTAGAAGTGCGGGGCGACCCGGTCCTCGATCAGCTCGTACAGGGCGTTCGCCTCCAGGTCGTCGCGCCGGTCCTCGTCCAGCGCGGCACCCTCGGCCGTCGGGATCGCCCAGCCGAAGTCCGGCTCGAACCACTCGTCCCACCAGCCGTCGAGCACGGACAGGTTGAGGCAGCCGTTGAGCGCGGCCTTCATCCCGCTCGTGCCGCACGCCTCCAGCGGGCGCAGCGGGTTGTTCAGCCAGACGTCGCAGCCCGGGTAGAGCTTCTGGGCCATCGCCATCCCGTAGTCGGGCAGGTAGGCGATCCGGTGCCGGACCCGGGCGTCGTCGGCGAACCTGACAAGCTCCTGGATCAGCCGCTTCCCACCGTCGTCGGCCGGGTGCGCCTTCCCCGCGACGACGATCTGGACCGGCCGCTCCGGATGCAGCAGCAGCGCCCGCAGCCGGTCCCGGTCGCGCAGCATCAGCGTCAGCCGCTTGTACGAGGGGACGCGGCGGGCGAAGCCGATGGTGAGGACGTCCGGGTCGAGCACGCCGTCGATCCAGCCGAGCTCGGCGGGCTGGGCGCCCCGGTGGCGCCAGGAGGCGCGCAGCCGCTGCCGGACCTCGGCCACCAGCTGTTCGCGCAGGGTGCGGCGCAGGTCCCAGAGCCGGCGGGCCGGGATGTCCGCGACGGAGTCCCAGCGGCCCGGGGTGCCCCCCGAATCGGCGCGCAGCCGGTAGACCTCGGGGGCGACCCAGGTCGGTGCGTGGACGCCGTTGGTGACGGAGGTGATCGGGACCTCCGGCGCGTCGAAGCCCGGCCAGAGCCCGGCGAACATCCCCCGGCTGACCGCGCCGTGCAGCGTGGAGACGCCGTTGGCGCGCTGGGCGAGCCGCAGCCCCATGACCGCCATGTTGAAGACGCCCGGGTCGCCGCCGGGGTAGGTCTCGGCGCCGAGGTCCAGGACGCGTTCGGCGGGGACGCCGGGGAGTTCGCCGTCCTCGCCGAAGTGGCGGGCGACGAGTTCGCGGTCGAACCGGTCGATTCCGGCCGGGACCGGGGTGTGGGTGGTGAAGACGGTGCCGGCCCGGGCGGACTCCACCGAGGCGTCGAAGTCCAGCCCCGTCGCCACCAGTTCGCGGATGCGCTCCAGGCCGAGGAAACCGGCGTGGCCCTCGTTGGTGTGGAAGACCTCGGGGGCCGCGTGGCCGGTGAGCCGGCAGTACGCGCGCACGGCGCGGACGCCGCCGATGCCCAGCAGCATCTCCTGGAGCAGCCGGTGCTCGCTGCCTCCGCCGTAGAGCCGGTCGGTGACCTCGCGTTCGCCGGGGGCGTTCTCCTCGACGTCGGAGTCGAGCATGAGCAGGGGGACCCGGCCGACGTGGGCCTGCCAGATCTGGGCGTGCAGGGTCCGGCCGCCGGGCAGGTCCAGGACGACCTGGCTGGGGGTGCCGTCGGCCTCGCGGATCAGGGTGAGCGGCAGCTCGTTCGGGTCGAGGACGGGGTAGTGCTCCTGCTGCCAGCCGTCCCGGGACAGGCTCTGCCGGAAGTAGCCGTGGCGGTAGAGCAGCCCGACGCCGATGAGGGGCACGCCCAGGTCGCTGGCGGCCTTGAGGTGGTCCCCGGCGAGGATGCCGAGCCCGCCGGAGTACTGGGGCAGGGCGGCGGTCACCCCGAATTCGGGTGAGAAGTAGGCGATGGCGGCGGGGAGCGCGTCGTCCTGCTCGCGCTGCTCCTGGTACCAGCGGGGGTCCTGGAGGTAGGCGCGGAGGCCGGCGGAGGCCTCGGCGAGCCGGCGCAGGAACGCTTCGTCCCGGGCGAGCTCGGTGAGCCGCCCCGCGGACACGGAGCCGAGCAGGCGCACGGGGTCGCACTCCGCGCCGGAGCCGGCCGCAGGGTCGACGGCCCGGAAGAGCTCGCGGGTCTCGGTGTGCCAGGACCAGCGCAGGTTCCGCGCCAGGTCGCTGAGGGGTTGGAGGGAGTCCGGAAGGACGGGACGCACGGTGAATCGACGAATGGCCTTCACGCATTCCACCTTTACAGGGGACGTACGAATCCGAGCGGGACGCACCTCCATGTGCGCCGCTCCGTCACCCTCGACGGTAGCCGTGTCCCCGGCGCGCCGGACACGGCGCGTGGATTTCCCGCGCTCCTCCCCCGTCCCGGAAGGCTTCACCTGGCCCGCGCGCCACAGGCGTTATGGCCGATTCCTTCTCCTCATTCGGTCTTGTGGGCCTTCCCGGCACAGGGAAAGCTGCCGGGTGGCGCCCATTCCCGCATCCCCGTACGCCCGAGCAGATGACATATCACCGGATTGGCCCACCACGTGGCGGGGAAAGGCTTCTCCGGCACGCAGGTGATTCATTGCCCGGCCCTCGGCGATCGGTTCCCCGGTTCGTATACGACCTGTTTGGACTGCCATTCGAGTGAACGCGCACAGGAGCGGCCATGCCCACACCCCACCAGTCATCCGTTGAGCGGCTAGAAAGGACGCATCCCCACCTTCGCGGCGCGCGCGTTCAGCCTTCGGCGCACGCTGCCCACATTGCCGAGTCCCAGCTCCAGCCCCCAGGTGATTCCATGATCGGTCGCATTCCCGTTCTCGACGTCCATCCGCTCGTCGACTGCGGCAGAAGGCCCGCCAAGGCCGTTGCCGGTGAGACCTTCCAGGTCACCGCGACCGTCTTCCGCGAGGGCCATGACGCGGTGGCCGCCAATGTGGTGCTGCGCAGCCCGAGCGGGCGCCCGGGCCCCTGGACGCCGATGCGCGAGCTGGCGCCGGGCACCGACCGCTGGGGCGCCGAGGTCGCCCCGGACTCCGAGGGCCGCTGGACGTACACGGTCGAGGCGTGGAGCGACCCGGTCGCCACCTGGCGCCACGCCGCGGGGATCAAGATCCCGGCGGGCATCGACACCGCACTGGTCCTCGCCGAGGGCGCCGAGCTGTACGAGCGCGCCGCCGAGGGCGTCCCGAAGCGCGACGGCCGGGAGGCGGTGCTCGCGGCGGTGGACGCGCTGCGCGACGAGTCCCGGCCGGCCGAGGCGCGCCTCGCGGCGGCCCTGGCGCCGGAGGCCCGGGCTGCGCTGGACCGCCACCCGCTGCGCGAGCTGGTCACCGCCTCCCGCCCGCACCCGCTGGTGGTCGAGCGGCGGCGCGCGCTGTACGGCTCCTGGTACGAGATGTTCCCGCGCTCCGAGGGCGCCAGGTACGAGACCCCGAAGCCGCGCAAGGGCCGGGGCGCCAAGGCCGCCGAGCCGCAGCCGGCCCGGCTCGTCAGCGGCACCTTCCGGACGGCGGCCGAGCGGCTTCCGGCGATCGCCGCGATGGGCTTCGACGTGGTCTACCTGCCGCCCATCCACCCCATCGGCACGACGCACCGCAAGGGCCCGAACAACTCGCTGGCCCCCGCCCCGCACGACGTGGGTGTGCCCTGGGCGATCGGTTCGGCGGAGGGCGGGCACGACGCGGTCCATCCGGACCTGGGCACGCTGGAGGACTTCGGCCATTTCGTGGAGACGGCCCGCAACCTGCGTCTCGAAGTGGCCCTGGATTTCGCCCTTCAGTGCTCGCCGGACCATCCATGGGTGGAGAAGCACCCCGAGTGGTTCCAGCACCGGGCCGACGGTTCGATCGCGTACGCGGAGAATCCGCCGAAGAAATACCAGGACATCTACCCGATCGCCTTCGACAAGGATCTTCCGGGCATCGTCGCGGAGAGCGTGCGCATCCTGCGGTTCTGGATGGACCGGGGTGTACGGATCTTCCGCGTCGACAATCCGCACACCAAGCCGGTGATCTTCTGGGAGAAGGTCATCGCGGAGATCAACCGCACCGATCCCGATGTGATCTTCCTGGCCGAGGCATTCACCCGGCCGGCGATGATGCGCACCCTCGGCGCCATCGGGTTCCAGCAGTCGTACACGTATTTCACCTGGCGGAACACCCGTCAGGAAATCACCGACTACGTGACCGAACTGGCCGGTGAGACCGCCGCGTTCATGCGGCCGAATTTCTTCGTGAACACCCCCGACATCCTTCCGGGATACCTTCAGGAGGGCGGCAGGCCCGCCTTCGAGGCCAGGGCGGTGCTCGCGGCGACCCTTTCCCCCTCCTGGGGGGTGTACGCGGGGTACGAGCTGTGCGAGAACACCCCGGTCCATCACGGCAGTGAGGAGTACCTCGACTCGGAGAAATACGAGATCCGGCCCAGGGACTGGGAAGCCGCAGAGCGTGAGGGCCGTTCGCTCGCCCCGCTCATCACCTCGCTCAACCGGATCAGGCGCCGCCACCCGGCCCTGCAGCAACTGCGTGACGTGCACTTCCACGCGTCGGACAACGACGCGGTGATCGCGTACAGCAAGCGTTCCGGTTCGAACATCCTTCTGGTGGTCGTCAACCTCGACCCGCACCACACCCAGGAGGCGACCGTCTCGTTGGACATGCCGCAACTCGGCCTCGACCGGCACGAGAGCGTGCCGGTGCGCGACGAGCTCACCGGCACTTCCTATCACTGGGGCAGGACGTTCTATGTGCGCCTTGAGCCGGGCGTGACGCCCGCGCACATCGCCGTCCTGCGACCGTCCCCGCCGACCGGAGGGTCACCCACACCATGATCGTCAATGAGCCCGTCCACGACACGTTCGAGGACACCCCGGCCAGGGACCGCGATCCCGACTGGTTCAAGCGTGCCGTCTTCTACGAGGTGCTCGTCCGGTCCTTCCAGGACTCCAACGGCGACGGCATCGGAGACCTGAAGGGGCTCACCGCCAAGCTCGACTACCTCCAGTGGCTGGGGGTCGACTGCCTCTGGCTGCCGCCCTTCTTCAAGTCACCGCTGCGCGACGGCGGTTACGACGTCTCCGACTACACGGCCGTGCTGCCGGAGTTCGGCGACCTCGCCGACTTCGTGGAGTTCGTGGACGCCGCGCACCAGCGCGGCATGCGCGTGATCATCGACTTCGTCATGAACCACACGAGCGACCAGCACGAGTGGTTCCAGCAGTCCCGGACCGACCCCGACGGGCCGTACGGCGACTACTACGTCTGGGCCGACGACGACAAGCAGTTCCAGGACGCCCGGATCATCTTCGTGGACACGGAGTCGTCCAACTGGACCTTCGACCCGGTGCGCAAGCAGTACTACTGGCACCGGTTCTTCTCGCACCAGCCCGATCTCAACTACGAGAACCCGGCGGTGCAGGAGGAGATCATCTCCGCACTCCGCTTCTGGCTGGACCTGGGCATCGACGGCTTCCGGGTCGACGCGGTGCCCTACCTCTACCAGCGCGAGGGCACCAACTGCGAGAACCTGCCGGAGACCCACAACTTCCTCAAGCGGGTCCGCAAGGAGATCGACGCCAACTACCCGGACACCGTCCTGCTCGCCGAGGCCAACCAGTGGCCCGAGGACGTCGTGGACTACTTCGGGGACTACGGGTCCGGCGGGGACGAGTGCCACATGGCGTTCCACTTCCCCGTGATGCCGCGCATCTTCATGGCCGTACGGCGCGAGAGCCGCTACCCGGTCTCCGAAATCCTGGCGAAGACCCCGGCGATCCCGGACAACTGCCAGTGGGGCATCTTCCTGCGCAACCACGACGAACTGACGCTCGAAATGGTGACGGACGAAGAGCGCGACTACATGTACGCGGAGTACGCCAAGGACCCGCGGATGCGGGCCAACATCGGCATCCGCCGCCGGCTGGCGCCGCTGCTGGACAACGACCGCAACCAGATCGAGCTGTTCACCGCCCTGCTGCTCTCGCTGCCGGGCTCCCCGATCCTCTACTACGGGGACGAGATCGGGATGGGCGACAACATCTGGCTGGGCGACCGGGACGCCGTACGCACCCCGATGCAGTGGACGCCGGACCGCAACGCCGGGTTCTCCTCCAGCGATCCGGGGCGGCTCTACCTCCCCACGATCATGGACCCGGTCTACGGCTACCAGGTCACCAACGTCGAGGCGTCGATGGCCTCCCCGTCCTCGCTGCTGCACTGGACCCGGCGGATGATCGAGATCCGCAAGCAGAACCCCGCGTTCGGCCTCGGCACCTACAACGAACTGCCGTCCTCGAACCCGGCCGTGCTCGCCTTCACCCGTGAGCACGGGGACGACCTCGTGCTGTGCGTCCACAACTTCTCCCGGTTCGCACAGCCGACGGAGCTCGACCTCAGGTCCTTCAACGGGCGTCATCCGGTGGAGCTGATCGGCGGGGTGCGCTTCCCCGCCATCGGTCAGTGGCCCTACCTGCTGACTCTCGCGGGACACGGCTTCTACTGGTTCCGGCTGCGCAAGGACGCGCCGCCGAGCTGACGCGCGAAGGCCGCGTGCGGGGCGGTTACCGCCGCCTCGCACGGGGCACCCGCACCCATACCGGGTGGTTCAGGAAGCTTCCTGGATCCTCCTGGCGTTTCTATCCCCTCATGTCGAGTCCGTACGGATCATCCTGACCCGACACGTCCCGCACAGCCGGACAGCCAATGCCGCAATCCGGGACACTCTTCGCATCCTGTGGTGTGCCCGGGGAAAGGACGCGATGCCATGTCGGAGGCTGCATCCGCTCAGGTCACCCTGGCGAACAGCACAGCCCTGATCCCGTCTCTCGGACCGCTGCTCCACGAATGGCTGCCCCGGCAGCGGTGGTTCGCGGGCAAGGGACGGCCCATCACCGCCTTCTCGCTCGTCTCGGCCACCGAAATACTGCCGGTGGACGGCGGCGACGGAGCCACCCCCGGGCTCCTGCACCTGCTGGTGCGGGTCCACCAGCCCACGATGCCCGCCCAGCCGCCCGTGGACTGCTACCAGTTGCTCCTCGGCGTCCGCTCCGCGCTGCCCCAGCACCTCGCCCCCGCCGCCATCGGCCGGGTGCCCGACGGTCCGCTGGCCGGGCTCGCGGTCTACGACGGGCTGCACGACGCGCGCCTCGCCTCGCTGCTGCTGGAACGATTGCGCACCCCCGGCCGGCTCGGCGCGGTCCGCTTCGACCGGGGCGCGGAGCCGATCCCGGAGGACCTGCCGCCCCGGGTCCTCGACACCGAGCAGTCCAACTCCTCGCTGGTGTACGGCAACGCGTACATCCTGAAGATCTTCCGCCGGGTCTTCCCGGGCACCAACCCCGACCTGGAACTGCCGCTCGCGCTCGCCCGCGAGGGGTGCGGGCGGGTGCCGGCCCCGGTCGCCTGGTTCGAGGCGGCGACGCCGGAACGGCTGACGCTCGGGGTGCTCCAGCCCTTCCTGCGCGGCGCCCAGGACGGCTGGCAACTCGCCCTGCGCGCCCTCGCCACCGGGCACGACTTCCTGGCCGAGGCGAGGGCGCTGGGCCGGGCCACCGCCGAGGTGCACACCGCCCTCGCCGCCGCCCTGCCCACCCCGGTGCTCCGCCGCTCCCAGACCGACGAACTGGCCGCCGCCATGGTCGAGCGCCTGGAGGCCGCCGCCCACGCGGTCCCGGAGCTGGTCCCGTACGTCCCCGGGCTGCGCACCGCGTTCGACGCGGTCGCCGCACTCGGGCACCGGGGGCGCAGCTGGGCCGCCCAGCGAGTGCACGGCGACCTCCACCTCGGCCAGACGCTGCGCCGCGCCGACGGTTTCTGGTCGCTGATCGACTTCGAGGGGGAGCCGGCCCGGCCGCTCCCGGAGCGCCGCAGCCCGCAGCCCCCGGTGCGCGATGTGGCCGGGATGCTGCGCTCCTTCGACTACGCGGCCCGCTCGCACCGGCCCTGGAAGCCCGAGTGGGCCGCCCGCTGCCGGGACGCCTACTGCGACGGCTACGCCGAGGCGGCGGGCACCGACCCGCGCGCCGAGCCGGAGCTGCTGCGCGCCCACGAGACCGACAAGGCGGTGTACGAGGTGCTGTACGAGGCCCGGCACCGGCCCGACTGGCTTCCGGTCCCGATGGCCGCGATCCACCGCCTGGCCTCGGTCTCCGCCGGCTGAGGATGCCCCCTCCCCCGTACCGCCCCGTCCGTACCGTCCCGCCAACACCTCCGAGGAGGCTGTCCCTGTGACCGCCCGCAAGCCGTCCCGCAAGTCCGCGCCCGCCGTCTCCGCCGCGCCCGCCGCCGAGCTCCCGCTCGCCGAGGAACCCATCGCCGCCACCCTCTCCTCACCGCAGGCCACGCCGCCCGCGAAGAAGCGGGCCCCGAAGAAGACCCCCGCGACGGGGGCCGCCGCCCCGGCCAAGCGCGCGAAGAAGCCCGCGGCCCCGCCGCGCCCCCGCAGCGCCGGAAGTCAGGAACTGCGCCCGGCCGCCCCGCTGCACGACGCCGACCGGGGCCGGCTGCTGGCCGGCGAGCACCACGCCCCGCACGACCTGCTCGGTGCGCACCAGGTGGACGACGGGGTGGAGATCCGGGTGCTGCGCCCGTTCGCCCAGTCCGTCACCGTGCTCGCGAAGGGGCTGCGGGCGCCCCTGCACAGCGACGGGGACGGGCTGTTCTCCGGGGTGCTGCCGCTGCCCTCGGTGCCGGAGTACCGGCTGCTGGTGGCGTACGAGGACAACGAGATCGAGGTCCACGACCCGTACCGCTTCCTGCCCGCGCTCGGGGAGCTGGATCTGCACCTGATCCGGGAGGGGCGGCACGAGGAGCTGTGGACCGCGCTCGGGGCGCGGCCGATGGAGCACCAGGGGGTCGCCGGGACGCGGTTCACGGTGTGGGCGCCGAACGCCCGGGGCGTGCGGGTGTGCGGTGACTTCAACTACTGGGACGGCACGGGCCACCCGATGCGGTCGCTGGGCTCGTCCGGGGTGTGGGAGCTGTTCCTGCCGGGGACCGGGGAGGGGGCGCTGTACAAGTTCGACATCTGCCGCCCCGACGGTTCGCACACGATGCGCTCGGACCCGATGGCCCGGCACACCGAGGTGCCGCCCGCCACCGCCTCGGTGGTGACGGCCGCGCACCACGAGTGGCAGGACCAGGAGTGGATGGCGAACCGCGGGAACGTGCCGGTGCACGAGGCGCCGTTCTCGGTGTACGAGGTGCACCTGCCGTCCTGGCGGCCCGGTCTCTCGTACCGGCAGCTGGCGGAGCAGCTGCCCGCGTACGTCAAGGAGCTGGGCTTCACGCACGTCGAGCTGATGCCGGTGTCGGAGCACCCCTTCGGCGGCTCCTGGGGCTACCAGGTCACCGGGTTCTACGCGCCGACCTCCCGGATGGGCTCGCCGGACGACTTCCGCTTCCTGGTGGACGCGCTGCACCGGGCCGGGATCGGCGTGATCATGGACTGGGTGCCGGCGCACTTCCCGCGCGACGACTGGGCCCTCGCGGAGTTCGACGGCCGGCCGCTGTACGAGCACGAGGACCCGAGGCGGGCCGCGCACCCGGACTGGGGGACGCTGGAGTTCGACTACGGGCGCACCGAGGTCCGCAACTTCCTGGTCGCCAACGCCACGTACTGGTGCGAGCAGTTCCACATCGACGGGCTGCGGGTGGACGCGGTCGCCTCGATGCTCTACCTCGACTACTCGCGCGAGGACGGCCAGTGGTCGCCCAACGAGTTCGGCGGGCGGGAGAACCTGGACGCGGTCGCCTTCCTCCAGGAGATGAACGCCACGGTCTACCGGCGCAATCCGGGCGTGGTCACCATCGCCGAGGAGTCGACGGCCTGGGACGGCGTGACCCGGGCCACCGACCACGGCGGGCTCGGCTTCGGGCTGAAGTGGAACATGGGCTGGATGCACGACTCGCTGGTGTACGTCTCCAAGGAGCCGGTGCACCGCAAGTACCACCACAACGAGATGACGTTCTCGATGGTATACGCGTACAGCGAGAACTACGTGCTGCCGATCTCGCACGACGAGGTGGTGCACGGCAAGCAGGCGCTGGTCTCCAAGATGCCCGGCGACTGGTGGCAGCAGCGCGCCAACCACCGCGCCTACCTGGGCTTCATGTGGGCCCATCCGGGCAAGCAACTGCTGTTCATGGGCCAGGAGTTCGCGCAGGGCGCGGAGTGGTCGGAAGGCCACGGCCCGGACTGGTGGCTGCTGGACCCGTCGTACGAGGCGGCCGGCGACCACCGCGGGGTGCGGGACCTGGTGGGCGACCTCAACCGGGTGTACGGGGCGACGCCCGCGCTCTGGCAGCGCGACACCCGTCCGGAGGGCTTCGCCTGGGTGGACGGGGGCGCCGCGGAGGACAACGTGTTCGCCTTCCTGCGCCACGACGCGAAGGGCGCGCCGCTGCTGGCGGTCTCCAACTTCTCGCCGGTGGTCCGGCACGACTACCGGCTCGGGGTGCCGGAGGGCCCCCGGCTGTGGGCGGAGGTCCTGAACACGGACGCGGCCCGGTACGGGGGCGGCGGGGTGGTCAACGAGGAGCCGCTGAAGCCGGAGGACGTGCCGTCGCACGGCAGGCCGTCGAGCGTGTCGCTGACGCTGCCGCCGCTGGCGACGGTGTGGTTCAAGCCGGCGTGACGCGGTGACGCGGCGAGGGGGGCGGGGCCGCGGTGGCCCCGCCCCCCCTCGGGCGGTTCAGAGCACGTCCTCCAGCTCCTGGAGGAGCCGCCGCTTGGGGCGGGCGCCGACCATGGACTTCACCGGTTCGCCGTTCCGGAACACCATCAGGGTGGGCATCGAGAGGACGCCGTACCGGGTGCTGGTCCCCGGGTTGCGGTCGACGTCGATCTGGACGACGCGGAGCCGTTCGCGCTCCTCCTCGGCGATGGCGCCCAGGACCGGGGCGAGCTGGCGGCAGGGGCCGCACCAGTCGGCGGTGAACTCCACCAGGACGGGCCGGGTCTCCCCCAGCACCTCGGCGTCGAAGGTCTCGTCGGTGAGCTCGTCGACGCCCGTTACGTGGATCATCTGTCATCCTCCCAGTTCGCAGCGTGGTTCGGGGCCGCCGGGCAGTTCGGCGGACGCCTCCAGCTCGGCGCGGGCCAGCTGGGTGCCCACCTCCGTGCGGACGGCCTGCAGCTGCTCGATGAGCCGGTCGAGCTCGCCGAGCTTGCGCCGGTAGACGGCGAGCGAGGCGGGGCAGGCGTCCCCGGCGGGGTGCCCGGCGCGCAGGCACTCCACGAAGGGCCGGGTCTCCTCCAGGTCGAACCCGAAGTCCTGGAGGGTCCGGATCTGCCGGATCAGCCTGAGGTCGCTCTCGTCGTACGTGCGGTAGCCGTTCCCCGCGCGCCGCGCGGGCAGCAGCCCGCGCGACTCGTAGTAGCGCAGCGTCCGCGTCGTCGTCCCGGCCCGTTCGGCCAGCTCCCCGATTCGCATACCGCGACCGTAATCCTTGACGCCGACGTCAAGGCAAGGGCGTCAGACCTTGCTGAGCGAGGGCCGGTCCTCGCCGCCGTCGCGGGCCTCGGGGACGTACGGCTCGGCCGGGCCCTCGTCGCTGAGCATCTTCTCGTCGAAGGGGATCGCGCCGGAGAGGACCTGGCCGACCCGCTCGCGGTCGATCTCCTTGGTCCAGGTGCCGACGAGGACGGTGGCGACCGCGTTGCCCGCGAAGTTGGTCAGGGCGCGGGCCTCGCTCATGAAGCGGTCGATGCCGACGATCAGGCCGACGCCGTCGACCAGCTCGGGGCGGTGCGACTGGAGGCCGCCGGCGAGGGTGGCGAGGCCGGCGCCGGTGACGCCCGCCGCGCCCTTGGAGGCGATGACCATGAAGACCAGCAGGGAGATCTGCTCGCCGATGCTCAGCGGGTCGCCCGTCGCGTTGGCGATGAACAGCGAGGCCATCGTGAGGTAGATCGCGGTGCCGTCCAGGTTGAAGGAGTAGCCGGTCGGGACGGTGATGCCGACGACGGGCTTGCTGACGCCCAGGTGCTCCATCTTCGCGATCAGCCGGGGCAGCGCCGACTCCGAGGAGGAGGTGGACAGGATCAGCAGGAACTCGCGGCTGAGGTACCCCAGCAGCTTGAAGATGTTGAGACCCGCGACCAGGCGCAGGATCGCGCCGAGCACCACGAAGACGAAGAGCGCGCAGGTGACGTAGAAGCCGATCATGATGACCGCGAGGGACTTCAGGGCGTCCACTCCGGTCTCGCCGACCACCGCGGCCATCGCGCCGAACGCGCCGACGGGCGCCGCCCACATGATCATGGCGAGGATGCGGAAGACGAGGCGCTGGATGTGTCCGATGCCGCGCAGCACCGGCTCCCCGGCCGAGCCCAGGGCCTGGAGGGCGAAGCCCGCGAGCAGGGCGATCAGCAGGGTCTGGAGGACCTCGCCCTCGGTGAAGGCGGAGACCAGCGTCGTCGGGATGATGCCGAGCAGGAAGTCCGTGGTGGACTCGCCGGCCCCCTCGGCCTGCTTCTCACCGGCGGCCCGGACCGCTTCGGTGATGTGGAGCCCGGAGCCGGGTTCCAGGATGTTGCCGACGATCAGGCCGATGGCCAGGGCGACCGTGGACATGACCAGGAAGTAGCCGAGGGCGAGGCCGCCGACGGCGCCGACCTTGGCGGCCTTGCGGACCGAGCCGACGCCCAGGACGATCGTGCAGAAGATGATCGGCGAGATCATCATCTTGATGAGGTTCACGAACCCGGTGCCGATGGGCTTGAGCTCGACGGCGGCGTCGGGGGCGACGAAGCCCACGAGGATGCCGAGGCCCACGGCCACGATCACGGCGAGATACAGATACTTCGTACGGTCCGGCTTGCTGCGTTCCGCTTCGGCGGCGTTCACTGCCACGGGGGTCTCCTCGGGTCGTCGTCGTCCCACCCCCGTGCCGGGGGTCCCGGCGACTATCCCGCCCGCTGTGACGGCGGTCACCCTTACGGTCATTTCGTTCATACGTTTTCGGCCAGGCACACTGATGGGCATGCGTTTCCCCCGTACCCGACCGCGCAGCCTGGCCGGCCAGCTGTTCGCGTGGCAGGTGGTGCTGGTGGCGGCCGTGGTGGCGGGGTGCGCGTTCTTCGCGTACGCCTCCGGGCGCGGCCAGGCCGAGGAGACGGCGGCGCGGCAGGCGCGGGCGGTGGCCCTCTCGGTGGCCGGATCGCCGTCCGTCCGGGAGGCGATCCGCAGCGACGACCCGTCCGCCGCGCTCCAGCCGTACGCGGAGCGGGTGCGGAAGGACACCGGGATCGCCTTCGTCACGATCATGAGCCCGGACCGGGTCCGCTGGACGCACCCGGACGCCGGCCGCATCGGGGAGACCTTCCTCGGGCACACCGCGCGGGCGCTGCGCGGGGAGACCTTCTCGGAGACGTACACCGGCACGCTCGGGCCCTCGATCCGGGTCGTCACCCCGGTCCGCGACGGCGACCGGATCACCGGCCTGGTCAGCGCGGGCATCACGGTGGACCGGGTCTCCTCGCAGGTGCGGGCGCAGCTGGGCGCCCTGGCGCTGGCGGCCGGCGCGGCCCTGGTGCTCGGCGGGCTCGGCACGTACGTGATCAACGCGAGGCTGCGGCGGCACACGCACGGGATGAACGCGGCGGAGCTGAGCCGGATGCACGACTACCACGAGGCGACCCTGCACGCGGTGCGCGAGGGGCTGCTGATGCTGGACGGGCAGCGCCGGATCGCCCTGGTCAACGACGCGGGCCGGGAACTGCTCGGCCTGGCCCCGGGCGCCGTCGGCCGCCGGGTCGCCGACCTCGATCTGCCGGCCCCATTGACCGGGGCGCTGCTCGCCTCCGAGGAACGGGTGGACGAGGTGCACCTGACGGCGGACCGGGTCATCGTCGTCAACACCCGTCCGGTGGTCGGCGGCGAGCGGCGCGGGACCGTGGTGACCCTGCGCGACCACACCGAGCTCCAGGCGCTGTCCGGGGAGCTGGACTCGGAACGCGGTTTCACGCGGGCCCTGCGCTCCCAGGCGCACGAGGCGGCGAACCGGCTGCACACCGTGGTCTCGCTGATCGAGCTGGGCCGGGCGGACGAGGCGGTGGGCTTCGCCACGGCCGAACTCGAGCTCGCCCAGGCGCTCACCGACCGGGTGGTGGGCGCGGTCGCCGAACCGGTGCTCGCGGCCCTGCTCCTGGGCAAGGCGGCCCAGGCGAACGAGCGGGGCGTGGAGCTGGTGCTCGCGGAGGACAGTCTGATAGACGACGGCGCCCTGCCCGCGTCGCTCGCCGCCCGCGACCTGGTGACCGTCCTCGGCAACCTGATCGACAACGCGGTGGACGCGGTGACCCAGGAGGCGGCCGTGCCCGGCCGGCGCGGCCGGGTCACGGTCACCGCGCTCGCCGACGGGGGCGAACTGCTGCTGCGGGTCGCGGACAACGGGGCCGGGGTCGACCCGGCGGACGCGGCCGCGGTCTTCCGGGCCGGCTGGTCGACGCACGGCGCGGGGCGCGGCCTCGGCCTGGCCCTGGTCCGGCAGGCGGCGCACCGGGGCGGCGGGACGGTGGCGCTGGAGCGGGGGCCCGACGGGGGCGCGGAGTTCACCGTACGGCTGCCGCTGGCGGTCGGGGCGAAGGAGGGCGTCGCATGATCCGGGTCCTGGTCGTGGAGGACGACCCCGTGGCGGCGGACGCGCATCAGCTGTACGTGGGCAGGGTGCCGGGCTTCGCCGTGGCCGCCGTGGCGCACTCGCGCGCCGAGGCCGTGCGCGCGCTGGAGCGCACCCCGGTCGACCTGCTGCTCCTCGACCTCTATCTGCCCGACGGGCACGGGCTCCAGCTGCTGCGTTCGCTGCGGGCGGCGGGGCACTCGGCGGACGTGATCGCGGTGACCTCGGCCCGTGACCTGGGCGTGGTCCGGGAGGGGGTCTCGCTGGGCGTCGTGCAGTACGTGCTGAAGCCGTTCACCTTCGCCACGCTGCGGGACCGGCTCGTGCGGTACGCGGAGTTCCGGGCGGCGGCCGGTGAGGCGAGCGGGCAGGACGAGGTGGACCGGGCGCTCGCCGCGCTGCGGACCCCGGAGCCGGCCCGGCTCCCCAAGGGGCTGAGCGGCCCGACCCTGGAGTCGGTGACCGGGGCGCTGCGGGCGGCCCCGGACGGTCTGACGGCCGCGGCGGCGGGTCTGGAGCTGGGCATCTCGCGGATCACGGCGCGCCGCTACCTGGAGCACCTGGTGACGGCGG
Source organism: Streptomyces sp. NPDC041814 (assembly GCF_055590565.1). Classification (NCBI taxonomy): domain Bacteria; kingdom Bacillati; phylum Actinomycetota; class Actinomycetes; order Kitasatosporales; family Streptomycetaceae; genus Streptomyces; species Streptomyces sp. NPDC041814. The sequence goes on from NZ_JBVJAM010000003.1 coordinate 152,095, forward strand.
GGCGGGCGGTGCGCAGTCCGCAGTACGGGCAGGTGGGGCGGCCGGAGCTGCACTACCGGTGGCGGCCGGAGGGACGCTGATCCAGGGCGACCGGTCCCGCTGTGCGGCTTTTGTACCTAGGACCTTCCTATGAGGTGTGTTCTCGGGTGAACACACCGTAGTCAGCGGGGCCCCCGGCTCCTTACGGTGTCCTCGTGCACCCCTCTCCGCCTTTCAACGCCCCCGCCGCGCGAAGACTCCGCGAGGCCCTGGGTATGGTTCCCGGCCATGTCGCCTACGGCCTCGGCGCTCAGTACGGACTACGGATCACCGCCGAGACGGTGGCCGCCTGGGAGCGCGGGCTCGCGCTCCCCACGGAGTACGAACTCACCGCACTGGCCGGGGTGCTGTGGTGCGCCCCGGGCGAGCTGCTGACGGCCGCGCGCAGTCTGCGCGAGCACCGGGTCGCCCGGGAGCTGTCGCCGGACGAGCTGGCCGCCCGGGTGGGGATGGCCGCCTCCGCGTATCTGCGGATGGAGGAGTCGGGGCGCTGGCGGGGCAATGAGCGCCAGTCCGCCGCGCTGAGCGAGGCGCTGGGCCTGACGCCTGCGGATTTCGTGACGGCGACGGGGCGCGAGGAGGAGCTGGCGGACCTGCTGCGCAGCGCGGTGACGACGCGGTGGCAGGCGTACACCCGGCCGGTGGCCAAGGTGGCGCCGCTGGACCGGCCCCGGGTCCAGGAGGCCCTGGAGCGGCTGCACGGCGACTACCAGGCGCTGATGGTCTCCACGCTGAGCTGGAGCAGCGCGGGCACGGACCGGCCGGGCAGCACCGGCGAGGAGGGCCGGACCTTCCTCGCCGGGATCGTGCCCCGCTTCTGGGCGGCGGCCGGCCCTCCGGCGTGACCCGTCACGGGCTCAGAAGACCGACTCGGCCTCGTGCATCCGGTCCAGCGGGACCGTCTTGAGCTGGGTGACGGCCTCGGCGAGCGGGACCATCACGATGTCGTTGCCGCGCAGCGCGGTCATCCGGCCGAAGTCGCCCCGGTGCGCGGCCTCCACCGCGTGCCAGCCGAAGCGGGTGGCGAGGACGCGGTCGTAGGCGGTCGGTGTGCCGCCGCGCTGGACGTGGCCGAGGATGACCGGGCGGGCCTCCTTGCCGAGCCGCTTCTCCAGCTCGACGGCCAGCCGGTTGCCGATGCCCTGGAACCGCTCGTGCCCGAACTGGTCGATCTCGCCCTTGGCGTACGGCATGGAGCCCTCGGCCGGGTGCGCGCCCTCGGCGACGCAGATGACGGCGAACTTCTTGCCGCGCGCGAAGCGTTCCTCGACCATCTTGACCAGGTCGTCCACCTCGAACTTGCGCTCGGGAAGGCAGATGCCGTGGGCGCCGCCGGCCATGCCGGACTCCAGCGCGATCCAGCCCGCGTGGCGGCCCATCACCTCGACCACCATCACGCGCTGGTGGGACTCGGCGGTGGTCTTCAGGCGGTCTATGGCCTCCGTCGCGACGCCCACGGCGGTGTCGAAGCCGAACGTGCGGTCGGTGGAGGAGATGTCGTTGTCGATGGTCTTCGGGACGCCGACGACGGGCATCCCGGCGTCCGCGAGCATCCGGGCGGCGGTGAGCGTGCCCTCGCCGCCGATCGGGATCAGCGCGTCCATGCCGTAGCGGCGGCTCAGCTCGGCGCAGTTCTCGGCGGCCTCGCGCAGCCGGGCGCGCTCCAGGCGGGCCGAGCCGAGGATGGTGCCGCCGCGGGCGAGGATGCCGCTGACCGCGTTCAGGTCGAGGGGCCGGAAGTGGCCGTCGAGCAGGCCCTTGAAGCCGTCCTCGAAGCCGATGACCTCGTCGCCGTGGCCGACGACGGCGCGGTGGACGACCGAACGGATCACTGCGTTCAGGCCGGGGCAGTCGCCGCCTGCGGTGAGAACTCCGATGCGCATCCTGCTGTATCTCCTGCTCGCTGGGCCCGTCCGTTGGCATCCGGAACGGGGGCTTGTTCCGCCTCCCCCGTACCGTGAGTCACGACGAGTGTCCCACGCCGGGTGCGCGGCTCGCGCTCCCGGCTGCTCCGGGGCGGCCTGCGGACGCCTTCGCGGGGCAGTCGTCCGGCGGGCGGCCCCTCCGCCCCCACGGGTATCGTCAAACGGGCGATTACCACTCGAACCGGGCACCATACCGGACCAGAGACGACGGGAGAGCACGCGTGACGCGCAGCGTGTACGTGACCGGGATCGACCGGGGAGACGGCCGCCAGGTCGTGGACCTGGGCGTCATGGAGCTGCTGACCCGCCAGGTGGACCGGGTCGGGGTGTTCCGCCCCCTGGTGCACGACGACCCCGACCGGCTGTTCGAGTTGCTGCGGGCCCGCTACCGGCTCTCCCAGGACCCCGGCACCGTCTACGGGATGGACTACCACGAGGCGTCGGCGATCCAGGCCGAACAGGGCACCGACGAACTCGTCTCCCGGCTGGTCGAGCGCTTCCACCGGGTGGCCGTCGACTACGAGGTGGTCCTCGTCCTCGGCACCGACTTCGCCGCGACCCAGCTCCCGGACGAGCTGGCGCTCAACGCCCGGCTGGCCAACGAGTTCGGCGCCTCGGTGATCGCGGTGGTCGGCGGCAAGGACCAGAACGCGGAGTCGGTGCGCGCCGAGACCCGCAACGCGTACCGGGCGTACTCGGGCCTGGGCTGCGACGTGCTCGCGATGATCGTGAACCGGGTGGCCCCCGCCGACCGGGACGTCGTCGCGGAACGCCTCACCGCGACCCTGCCGGTCCCCTGCTCGGTGCTGCCGGACGAGCCGGCCCTCTCGGCGCCGACGGTCGCCCAGATCACCGCGGCCCTGGACGGCACGGTGCTGCTCGGCGACGACTCCGGGCTCGCCCGGGACGCGCTGGACTTCGTCTTCGGCGGGGCGATGCTCCCGAATCTGCTGAAGGCGCTGACCCCGGGCTGCATGGTGGTGACGCCCGGGGACCGCGCGGACCTGGTGGTCGGCTCGCTCGCCGCGCACAGCGCCGGGACGCCGCCGATCGCCGGGGTGCTGCTGACCCTGGACGAGCGGCCGGGCGAGGAGATACTCACGCTGGCCGCGCGGCTCGCACCGGGCACCCCGGTCGTCTCGGTGGCCGGCGGCTCCTTCCCCACCGCCGCGGAGCTCTTCGCCCTGGAGGGCAGGCTCAACGCGGCGACCCCGCGCAAGGCGGAGACCGCGCTCGGCCTCTTCGAGCGCCATGTCGACACCGCCGCCCTCCTCGACCGGGTCTCGGTCGCCCGCAGCGGCCGGGTCACGCCGATGATGTTCGAGCACGAGCTGCTGGAGCAGGCGCGCGCGGACCGGCGCCGGGTGGTGCTGCCGGAGGGCACCGAGGAACGCGTGCTGCGCGCGGCCGATGTGCTGATGCGCCGGGACGTCTGCGACCTCACGCTGCTCGGCGACCCGGACGTCATCCGCAAGAAGGCCGCCGACCTCGGCATCGACCTGGCCGGGACCCAGCTCATCGACCCGCAGGCCTCGGAGCTGCGCCAGTCGTTCGCCGAGCGGTACGCACAGCTGCGGGCGCACCGCGGGGTGACGGTCGAGCTGGCGTACGACGTGGTCTCGGACGTCAACTACTTCGGCACCCTGATGGTGCAGGAGGGCCTGGCCGACGGGATGGTCTCCGGGGCGGTGCACTCCACGGCGGCGACGATCCGGCCCGCCTTCGAGATCATCAAGACGAAGCCCGATGCCTCCATCGTGTCCTCGGTCTTCTTCATGTGCCTCGCCGACAGGGTGCTGGTGTACGGCGACTGCGCGGTCAACCCGGACCCGGACGCCGAGCAGCTCGCGGACATCGCGGTGCAGTCCGCCGCCACGGCCGCCCGCTTCGGCGTCGACCCCCGGATCGCGATGCTGTCGTACTCGACCGGGACCTCGGGCACCGGCGCCGACGTCGACAAGGTGCGCGAGGCGACGGACCGGGTGCGCGGGAGCCGCCCGGACCTGAGGATCGAGGGCCCCATCCAGTACGACGCGGCGGTCGAGCCGAGCGTGGCCGCGACCAAGCTGCCGGAGTCGGAGGTGGCCGGGCGCGCGACGGTCCTGATCTTCCCGGACCTCAACACCGGCAACAACACCTACAAGGCCGTGCAGCGCTCGGCGGGCGCGGTGGCGGTCGGCCCGGTCCTCCAGGGGCTGCGCAAGCCGGTCAACGACCTGTCCCGGGGCGCGCTCGTGCAGGACATCGTGAATACCGTGGCCATCACGGCGATCCAGGCCCAGGGCGAGGAGTGACCCGCATGACCACCCCGAACACCGAAGACGCGGCGGCGAGCCGGAAGCCGGGCCGGGTGCTCGTGCTCAACTCCGGCTCGTCGTCCGTGAAGTACCAGCTGCTCGACATGGCCGACCGCTCCCGGCTGGCGTCCGGTCTGGTCGAGCGGATCGGCGAGGAGACCTCCCGGCTCGTCCACACCCCGCTGGCCGGGGGCGGCGGGCCCCGGGAGCGCGAGGGCCGGATCGCCGACCACGACGAGGCGCTGAAGGCGGCGGCCGAGGAGCTGGCCGCCGACGGGCTCGGCCTGGACTCCCCCGAGCTGGCGGCGATCGGGCACCGGGTGGTGCACGGCGGGCTCCGGTTCACCGAGCCGACCGTGATCACCGACGAGGTCCTGAAGGAGATCGAGCGCCTGGTCCCCGTGGCGCCGCTGCACAACCCGGCCAACATCACGGGCATCCGCACCGCCCAGGCGCTGCGCCCGGACCTGCCGCAGGTGGCGGTGTTCGACACGGCGTTCCACACGACGATGCCGGAGTACGCGGCGCGGTACGCGATCGACGTGGAGACGGCCGACGCCCACCGCATCCGCCGCTACGGCTTCCACGGCACCTCGCACGCGTACGTCTCCCGCAAGGCGGCCGAGCTGCTGGGCAAGGAGCCGGCGGACGTCAACGTCATCGTGCTGCACCTGGGCAACGGGGCGTCCGCGTCGGCGGTCGCGGGCGGGCGGTGCGTGGAGACGTCGATGGGGCTGACCCCCTTGGAGGGGCTGGTGATGGGTACCCGGTCCGGGGACATCGATCCGGCCGTCACCTTCCATCTGAAGCGGGTGGCGGGGATGTCGGCGGACGAGATCGACGTCCTGCTCAACAAGAAGAGCGGCCTGGTGGGGCTGTGCGGTGACAACGACATGCGGGAGATCCGGCGCCGGGTGGACGAGGGCGACGAGCGTGCCGCGCTCGCCTTCGACATCTACGTCCACCGGCTGAAGAAGTACATCGGCGCCTATTCGGCGGTCCTCGGCCGGGTGGACGCCGTGGTCTTCACGGCGGGGGTGGGCGAGAACTCCGCCCCGGTACGGGAGGCTGCCATCGCCGGTCTGGAGGAGCTGGGCCTCGCGGTGGACGCGGATCTCAACGCCGTACGGTCCGGCGTGCCGCGGCTGATCTCGCCGGATTACGCACGGGTGGCGGTCGCCGTGGTGCCGACCGACGAGGAACTGGAGATCGCCACCCAGACCTTCGCACTGGTCGACAACTGAGCGGGCCCCCGCCCTTTTGTATCTTCCACCAGCCGGAATATTCCGCAGCGAAACAAACCGATAGGATCCGCCTCATGCGCCGTTCCAAAATCGTCTGCACCCTCGGCCCCGCCGTCGACTCCCACGAGCAGCTCGTCGCTCTGATCGAGGCCGGCATGAGCGTGGCCCGTTTCAACTTCAGTCACGGCTCCCACGCGGAACACCAGGGTCGTTACGACCGGGTCCGCAAGGCCGCCGCCGAGACCGGGCGGGCGGTCGGCGTGCTCGCCGACCTCCAGGGCCCGAAGATCCGCCTGGCGAAGTTCGCCGAGGGTCCGGTCGAGCTGGTCCGCGGGGACGAGTTCGTCATCACCGCCGAGGACGTCCCCGGGGACAAGTCGATCTGCGGCACGACCTACAAGGGTCTGCCCGGTGACGTCGCCAAGGGCGACCCGATCCTGATCAACGACGGCAACGTCGAGCTCAAGGTCGTCTCCGTGGAAGGCCCCCGGGTCCACACCATCGTCATCGAGGGCGGGGTGATCTCCGACCACAAGGGGATCAACCTGCCGGGTGCCGCGGTCAACGTCCCGGCCCTGTCCGAGAAGGACGTCGAGGACCTGCGCTTCGCGCTCCGCATGGGCGCCGACCTGGTCGCGCTCTCCTTCGTCCGGGACGCCAACGACATCAAGGACGTCCACAAGGTGATGGACGAGGAGGGCCGCCGGGTCCCCGTCATCGCCAAGGTGGAGAAGCCGCAGGCCGTCGAGCACATGGAGGGCATCGTCATGGCGTTCGACGGTGTGATGGTCGCCCGCGGCGACCTCGCCGTCGAATATCCGCTGGAGAAGGTCCCGATGGTGCAGAAGCGCCTGGTGGAGCTGTGCCGGCGCAACGCCAAGCCGGTGGTCGTGGCGACCCAGATGATGGAGTCGATGATCACCAACTCCCGCCCGACCCGCGCCGAGGCGTCCGACGTCGCCAACGCGATCCTGGACGGCGCGGACGCGGTCATGCTCTCCGCGGAGTCCTCGGTCGGCGCCTACCCGATCGAGACCGTCAAGACCATGTCGAAGATCGTGGTCGCCGCCGAGGAGGAGCTGCTCTCCAAGGGCCTCCAGCCGCTGGTGCCGGGCAAGAAGCCCCGTACCCAGGGCGGTTCGGTGGCCCGCGCGGCCTGCGAGATCGCGGACTTCCTGGGCGGCGAGGCGCTGGTCGCCTTCACCAAGTCCGGTGACACCGCCCGCCGGCTGTCCCGCTACCGCGCCGCCCAGCCGATCCTGGCCTTCACCACGGACGAGGCCACCCGCAATCAGCTGGCCCTCAGCTGGGGCGTCGAGGCGCACGTCGTCCCGCACGTGGACAACACGGACGCGATGGTGGACCTGGTCGACTCGGAGCTGCTGAAGCTCGGCCGCTACAACGAGGGCGACACGATGGTCATCACGGCCGGCTCGCCCCCCGGTGTGCCCGGCACCACCAACATGGTCCGCGTCCACCACGTGGGCGGCCAGGGCTGACCTGCCCGTCGTGGGCGGTGCCCCCGGTCCCGGAACGCTCCGGGGCCGGGGGCACCGCCGCATCCGGGCTCAGACCGGCGGCAGCAGATCGCTCGCGCTGACGGTGTGGCCCAGCGCGGGGTACGCGAAGTCCGTCTCGTCGTTCTCGCGGCGCCGCAGCCGGTAGAACGCCCGCGCCTGCTCCTCGTCCGCGAGCGTGAGCGGGACGCCCTGCGGGAGGTACGGGACCCCCTCGCGGAAGCGGAGGATGGTCTTCGACGTCCGGAACGTGAGGCCCAGCCACTCGTTGTCCCCGGACCTGCCCGCCGGGTCCGCGAGGATCCGGTGCCTCAGGCGCCGGTTGGCCGCCACGGAGAAGGCGACCACGCCGTTGTGGACGAGCGGGATCTCCAGCGTCCCGGCGTCCGGCCGCTCCTTCGACTCGAAGACCAGCTTCCGTCGCGGGTCCGCCTCCGGGTCCCGGTAGCAGGAGAAGACCGCGATGTACGCGTCGTCGGCCAGGTCGAGCGCCTGGTCGCAGTGGCGGCCCATCGTCGTGTACGCGCTCGTGTAGCGCTCGGCCAGCGCGTTGTCGAAGGCGGCCGGGAGCCCCGCGCGCTCGCGCACCTCCCGGGCCAGCCGTTCGTGCACGCCCCGGAAGCGCAGCGCGGGACGCGCGTACCGCGTGGTCGTCCGGACGAGCGGCACGCCGCCCGCCGCGTCCGGCCTGGTGAGCACGGCGCCCTTCCGGCCCTTTCCGGCGTCCTCCATGGGCGTCGCCGCGCAGAGCTCCGCGAAGAGGCCCTCCTCCGCGGGCAGCGAGCACCGGACGATGTCCTCAGAGCCGGGGAGCACGGTAGTCCCCCGCGTTCATGCTGAAGCGGAACCGGTCGCCGTACTCGATGAACGAGGTGGACCGGTTCTCCTCGGCGTACAGCCCGCGCAGCTCCGCCATGCCCGCCTCGGTGGGCTGCTCCAGCTCCACCGGTCCCTCGGCGCCCTTGAGGTACGTACGCCCGTCGCGGTGCACGGCCTCGGTGCCCGAACAGCGCACCACGTATCCCAGCCGGGTCGGCAGATGCTCGGCGTTCAGCGTGGAGGGCCGGACCTCGTGCGTGTACAGGCGGTTGGTGGACAGCGGCATGAAGAAGACGGACCCGGGATGGAGCGTCAGCGTGAACTGCGCGGGCCGGTCGTCGCGTTCGGCGGCCGGGTCCTTGAGCCGGAAGCGCAGCCGGGTCAGCGCGCTGGCGCGCCCCACGCCGTAGTCACAGGGGTCGTCGGCCATGGGGCTCAGCCCGTCGAGCCCGTCGTAGAAGGTGCAGAAGGCCATGATGCCGTTGCGGGGCATGTCCTTGGTCTTGTCGGCGTGCGACGAGATCCGGGCCTTGGTCTGCTTCCGCTCCGTGGTGGCGCGGGTGTTGTGGTACGTCTGCGCCAGCACATGGTTCAGCGGCGCGTGGTCCCGGAAGAGCGTGGCCGCCTCCCGGTTCAGCGCGTCGACGATCTCCGTGTCGGTCGCGCGGAAGTTCTCGGTCGGCCCCGAGAGGTTCGTGGAGCACCGGAGCAGCCGGAAGTGCAGCGCGTCCCCCTCGCGGGTGACGGGCGTGAGGTAGATCCCGGTGCGGTGCGCCGTACCGGCCTTGGTGGACTCCGTCAGCGACTGGAACGCGTGCTCGGCGCGGATGCGCCCGAAGTGATCCTCCCCCGGATCGAAGAACCGGGGCCGGTAGACCCCGACGCCCCCGGCCTCGGTCCAGGCTTCCCCCGGCTGTGTCGCGTACAACGAACTCACGTGTCCCCCGCAGACGTCGACGAGCATGGCGACGGCCCGCGCCCCGTGGGGCGGCGGGCCGACGCCATGCTACCGAGCGGCGTCAGGCGCCGTCCTTGGTGAAGTAGTTGTGCAGTCCCGGGACGGTCAGGGTGCCGCCGAACTGGCCGGCCTGGGTGACCTTCACCTTGGTGAAGAAGGCGAACGGGACGTTCAGCGGAGGCGGGGTCTCCGGGCTGAAGGTGATCGGGATGAGGCCGAAGAGGTTGCCCTTCAGCTCCTCCGTGTACATCGTCACCGTGCCGTTGCGGATGGTGGAGGTGGATCCCTTCCGCGCCTGCACGTGGCCCGTGGTGCCCGGTATCGGGCCGGTCGTCAGCTGGTGCAGGTCCTTGATGTCGATCGAGGACGCGGTGAACTTCAGCACCTTCTTGGTGGCGCCGTCGCCCGTGCGCACCTCCACGATGCCCTTGTAGTCGAGCCCGTTCAGGGTGAGCAGCGAGCTCTCCAGGATCCACGGGTCGGTGGGCAGGTTGGGGATGCCCGGCTCCAGCTTCGCGTTGGCCAGGGCCTCCGGGTCCGCGGTCGGGCACGGGAACGGCTCCTTGGCGCCGTCCGGGATGTCCTCGTCCTTCTTGGCGTCGGTGCCCTTGACGTCCTCGTCCAGCTCCTCGACCGTCCGGCCAGCCTTGCCGGCCGCGTCCCGGATGGCCTCGGTGGTCTTGTCGACCGTGTCCTTGGCCGCGTCGGTGGTCTGCTTCGCCGGGGTCTCGTCCTTCGTGTCCTCGGAAGCGGACGCGGACGGCTTCGGGGACGCCGTGGTGGGGCTCGGGGACGGGCTCGCCGTCTCCTTGTCCTTGTCGCCGTCGAAGAGGTCCTTGAGCGCGTCGCCGAGGCCCAGCGGGTCGAGCGGGTTGGTCGTCTTCGTGGGCGACGGCGTGGCGGCCGGGGTCTCGGCCGGTGCGGCGTCGGTGCTCTTCTGCGCGGTGTCGGTGCTCTTCGCGGAGTCGTCCGCCGAGCCCGTGGCCGTGGGCTTCGGGGTCGTCTCGCCGGTCGTCCCCGGCGTCGGCTTCGCGCTCTCGCTCGTGGAGGGGGACGGTGTCTTCGACGCGGAGGGCGTCGGCTCCGCCGACTCGCTCGGCTCGTCCGAGCGCGTGACGCAGGGGCCGGGCGCGAAGGGAATGTCCGTCGAGTCGTCGGCCATCGCGAGCCGGGGCGTGAGGCCCATCCCGACGAAGACCGCCGTCGGCATCGCGGCGAGCGCGAACGCCTTCTTGCCCGCGGGCATGTGGAGCTTCGTCAGCAGCGACTTCCTGGGGGCGGCGTGGCGGGGGCCCCTGCGTTCCCGGGTCCCGTTCTCGTCCGCGCCGTTCATCTGCTCCTCGTCACCCCGCACGGTGCCTCCCGCCCTCGGTCTCGGCCGTGGTGTCGTACGGGGCCTGCTGCTCGGGGATGCCCGCGCCGTGCAGCGCGCCCTCGGGAAGCGGCTCGTCCTTCGCGAACGAGACGGTCTCCGGGGCCTCCTCGGCGGGAGCGGGTTCCGCCTCCGCCGCGGGTACGCCCGGGGCCCAGGACACGGAGAGCGCGCCGCCGAGCAGGGCGAGGATGAAGCCGATGAGGAAGCCGCCGATGTTGGCGACGGGTATGGAGATGAGGGCCAGCAGAATCGCCGCGACACCGGCGAACACGCGGACGATGCTGTGGAACCACATCGTCAGGCCCAGCGTGACGAGCAGGACACCGATGATCAGCGAACCGGCACCGGCCGTGGTGGACATCGCCAGCGTCACGTTGCCGAGGTGCATGTTCGCGTACGGGAAGTACATGATGGGCACGCCGCCCAGCATGGTGAACAGTCCGGCCCAGAACGGCCGGTCACCCCGCCAGGTGCGGAAGCCTCGCCGGGCGACGGAGAGGTAGTGCTCGTTCTGCCCTTGGGATTCGGGGCTCATGGAAAACAGCTCCCTGGGAACCGGTACTGCTGTGAGAAGGAGAAGGGTGGGCGGCCGGGGAAACGCACAGCCCCGGCCGCCCGGGCGAGTGCCCTAGTAGCACTCGTTGACGCCCTTGGACAGCGACAGGTGCAGACCCGGCAGCTTGAACGTTCCTGCCGTGGTGGCCCACGCCCGCTGCTGGACACCCGTCAGCTTGGCGGTGTCCGCCCGCTGCGCGAACCCATTCGGGTTGACGTACTTCCCGGCGTCGGGCTGGACGCCCGGGTTCTTCAGGTCGCCCGTGCGCACACCGATGTCGATGTTGCCGAACTCGGCGTCACCCTTGAGCTCCGAGACATCGAGGTAGAGCCCGGTGGCGTCGACCTTCTTGTCGGTGTCCTTCGGGTCGCCCGCCTTGAGCCTGAGCGTGATGCTGCCCAGCCCGAACGGCAGGTTGGGCGTGACAACCGACTGGCACATGTTGGTGATGGTGGCGTGACGGAACCCGGAGACGGCCACGGCGTGCGCCTTGCCGTTGTCCTTCGTCGGGTCGGCGCCGTCCTCGGTCGCGATGCTGCCGTACTGGACGAAGCCCTCGCCGTTCAGCTCCTGCGCCGTGACCTTGAACTCCTGGCCCGACACGCTGAAGGACGCGGCGAGCGCGCCCTGGGCCAGACCGACGCCGACGGCGGCGGTGGCTATGACGCTGGGCACCATGACGACAGCGAAACGCTTCCATCTCGTGCCACCGCGAACCTGGGAACTCATACTTTTCCTCCTTCTCGGACGTACATCTCCGGTCAGGCATCCTGCCCGACCTGGGATGGGAGAAGTGCTACGTCCTCGGAAAGGAGAGCGCCCGCGAACGGAGGCTGTACCGCGTCCGCTTCACCGGCGATCACCCCCGAGCGACAACCACTGGCCGCGCGTGTGCGCGACCTGATCGGACAGGCCCTGCCGACCGGCAGGAACCCCCCTGTCCGGAGCCGGCGCCACTGCCGCCGGCCCGCCCGGTGGGGACCCAACGGAGCCGCCGCTCCCGGCTGGCAGCCGGACTGGCGTTATTGGACCGAGCGTGGCCGATCGTGGTCCATTCCCGGCCTGGACACAAGGGGGTTCGTTACTCGCTGGTAACGCCCCCATAACCGGGCCACGACCTGCTGGCACCAAGCGGCCACACAGGGTTGTCCCGAGCCGACGGACGAAAAGGAGGAAGGGTGAGCGAAACGGGACAGATCCCAAAGATCGATTTACTGCGAGTAACAGGCCGTGCTTTTATCAAGATTTGGTAAAGCGGGGCCCACTCTTATCGCCTGATCGCGAAAACGGCCGCGGCGCCCGAGGGCCGCCGCGGCCGTGTTGTCAGTTCAGAACAATCGGATCGGACAGACCGGATCAGAACAGGACGCGCGCGAGCGCGGTCCGCGCCGCACCGACCCTCGGGTCCTCCGGGCCGATCACCTCGAAGAGGTCGAGCAGCCGCAGCCGGACCCGGTCGCGGTCCTCGCCGAACGTGCGGCGCACGGTCTCCACGAGCCGCCCGAAGGCGTCCTCGACATGGCCGCCGACGAGGTCGAGGTCGGCCGCCGCCATCTGCGCGTCCGCGTCGGCCGGCTTCTCCGCCGCCTCGGTGCGCACCTTCTGCGGATCCGTCGCCTGGACCCGGCCCAGCAGCTCGGCCTGGGCGAGGCCCAGCTTCGCCTCGGTGTTGGCCGGGTCGTCGGCCAGCACGTTCTTGTACGCCTGGACGGCGCCCGCGAAGTCATTGGCGTCCAGCGCCCGGGCGGCCGCCTCGAGCAGGGAGTCGTACGGGCCGGGCGGCGCCGGGGCGGCCGCCTGCGGCTCACCGGCCTCCGACGGGTCGACCGCGATGCCGGTCAGGCCGAAGCGCTCCTCGCCGACCTGGATCAGCTGGTCGAGGGTCTGCCGGATCTGGGCCTCGGGGGCCGCGCCCTGGAAGAGGGGCAGCGCCTGTCCGGCGACGACCGCGAAGACCGCCGGAATGCCCTGGATGCCGAACTGCTGCATCAGCATCTGGTTGGCGTCGACGTCGACCTTGGCCAGCAGGAAGCGGCCGTTGTACTCATGGGCCAGGCGCTCCAGGAGCGGGCCCAGCTGCTTGCACGGCTCGCACCACTCGGCCCAGAAGTCGATGACGACGGGCACTTCGGCGGAGCGCTGGAGGACGTCGTTCTCGAAGCCCGCCTCGTTGACGTCGATCACGAGGGAGGACGCGGGGACGGCCGCGGGGCCGCCCTGACGCGCGGACTCGGCGCGCGCCTGCTCCGCCTTCGCCTTGGCCTCTCCGGCCGCCTTCACCGCGGCGAGGTCGACGACGCCGCTCATGGACATGTTTCTGGGCTGCATGCGTACATCCTCCCCCTTCGGTGCGCCGTTCCGGAAAGCGATACGTGAACCGCGCCCGTCCGCGGCCCCCCGCCGGTGTGCGGGGTGGACGGACAGACACGGCCCGGGGGCCCCTGAAGGACCCGGTTCGGCGCCCGGTCCCCACCCGGCGCCTGTGGCTGTCGTTCGTTCGTGGCGGGCGCGACGGTCCGGACCGTCGCCTTACGCTACGACCCGTAGCGTAACTGGCCACGCCCCCTCACGCACAAGAGTGTCCGGTGATCTGTCTCACGGCTTCCGGGGTCGGTCGGATTTACCTACTGGCGGGTATGGTCTCGGCATGCTCAGCCGCCCCCACCCCAAACCCGCACGATCGGGACGCCCGCGCAGCACCGAGGCCGACGAGGCGATCCTGGAGGCGACCAGAGCCTCGCTCGTGGACCTCGGCTGGTCGAAGCTGACCATGGGTGATGTGGCGACGCGCGCAGGGGTCGCCAAGACGACCCTGTACCGGCGCTGGGCGGGCAAGAACGAGCTGGTCGTGGACGCGGTCGCGGTGCTCTTCGACGAGCTGGAGATGCCGGACCTGGGCAGCCTCGCCGCCGATGTGGAGGCGGTCGTGCTCCAGTTCGCGGCGCTGCTCGACCGGCCGGAGACCCGGACCGCGCTGATGGCGGTGGTCGCCGAGTCGACGCGGGACGAGGCGCTGCGGGCCCGCATCCGCGACTCGATCGTGAACCGGCAGAAGCGGCTCGTGCTCCAGGGGCGGCGGCGGGCGCAGGAGCGCGGCGAGCTGCCCGTCGAGCCGGACGAGGCCACGGCGGACCTGACGGCGGACCTGATCTTCGATGTGATCGCCGGTGCGGTGGTGCACCGGACCCTGGTGAGCGCCGAGCCCGTCGATGCCGACTGGGCCCGGCGCTTCACGCTGCTGCTGCTGGCGGGCCTGGGCGCCGCCGCCGGTCAGCCGGTGCGTCAGAAGCCCGCGGGCTCCGTGTAGACGCCCCACTCGTCGCGCAGGACGCCGCAGATCTCGCCGAGGGTCGCCTCCGCTCGGACCGCGTCGAGCATCGGCGCGATCATGTTGGAGCCGTCGCGGGCGGCGGCCAGCATCGCGTCGAGGGCGCTCCTGACCCGGGCGTCGTCGCGGCCCTGCTTGCGGTCCGCCAGGACGCGCACCTGCTCGCGCTCCACCTCGTGGCTGACGCGCAGGATCTCCAGGTCCCCGGTGACCGAGCCGTGCGCCGTGTTGACGCCGACGACCTTCTTGTCGCCCTTCTCCAGGGCCTGCTGGTAGCGGAACGCGGACTCCGCGATCTCGCCGGTGAACCAGCCGTCCTCGATGCCGCGCAGGATGCCGGAGGTCATCGGGCCGACCGGGTGCTGCCCGTCGGGGTGGGCGCGGGTGCCGCGCTCCTTGATCTGCTCGAAGATCTTCTCGGCGTCGGCCTCGATGCGGTCGGTGAGCTGCTCCACGTACCAGGAACCGCCCAGCGGGTCGGCCACGTTGGCGACGCCGGTCTCCTCCATCAGTACCTGCTGGGTGCGCAGCGCGATCTCGGCGGCCTGCTCGGAGGGGAGCGCCAGGGTCTCGTCGAGGGCGTTGGTGTGCAGCGAGTTGGTGCCGCCGAGGACGGCGGACAGGGCCTCGACGGCCGTGCGTACGACGTTGTTGTAGGGCTGCTGCGCGGTGAGCGAGACCCCGGCGGTCTGGGTGTGGAAGCGGAGCCACTGGGCCTTGTCGGTCTTCGCGCCGTACGTCTCCTTCATCCAGCGGGCCCAGATGCGGCGGGCGGCGCGGAACTTGGCGATCTCCTCGAAGAAGTCGAGGTGCGCGTCGAAGAAGAAGGACAGGCCGGGCGCGAAGGTGTCGACGTCGAGGCCGCGGGAGAGGCCGAGCTCCACGTAGCCGAAGCCGTCGGCGAGGGTGTACGCCAGCTCCTGCGCGGCCGTCGCCCCGGCCTCGCGGATGTGGTAGCCGGAGACGGAGAGCGGCTTGTACGCGGGGATGGAGCTCGCGCAGTGCTCCATCAGGTCGCCGATGAGGCGCAGATGGGGCTCGGGCTGGAAGAGCCACTCCT
Organism: Streptomyces sp. NPDC041814; assembly: GCF_055590565.1. Lineage (NCBI taxonomy): Bacteria > Bacillati > Actinomycetota > Actinomycetes > Kitasatosporales > Streptomycetaceae > Streptomyces > Streptomyces sp. NPDC041814. The sequence continues at coordinate 167,213 of NZ_JBVJAM010000003.1, forward strand.
TCTGCGCGATGTACTCCTTGAAGATGTCGGTCTGGAGCGTGCCGTTGAGGACGGCCGGGTCGACGCCCTGGCGTTCGGCGGCGACCAGGTACATGCAGAAGACCGGGACGGCCGGACCGCTGATCGTCATCGACGTCGTGACGTCACCGAGCGGGATGTCCTTGAACAGGACCTCCATGTCCGCGGCGGAGTCGATGGCGACGCCGCAGTGGCCGACCTCGCCGAGCGCGCGGGGGTCGTCGGAGTCGCGGCCCATCAGCGTCGGCATGTCGAAGGCCACGCTGAGCCCGCCGCCGCCCGCGGCCAGGATCATCTTGTAGCGCTCGTTCGTCTGCTCGGCGTTGCCGAAGCCGGCGAACTGGCGGATGGTCCAGGTGCGGCCCCGGTAGCCGGTCGGGTGGAGCCCCCGGGTGAAGGGGTACTCGCCGGGCCAGCCGATCCGCTCGAAGCCCTCGTACGCGTCTCCGGGGCGGGGGCCGTACACCGGCTCCACCTGGTCCCCGGACAGCGTGGTGAAGTCCGCGTCACGCTTGCGGGCCTTGTCGTAACGGGCCTGCCAGCGGCGGCGGCCTTCCTCGATCGCGTCAGCGTCCATGCGTATCAATTTACTAGGACGTCCTAGTAAATGTCGATGACAAACCGCCCGGCGCTTCGCGCGGGGCGGTTCGGCGAGGTCAGACGCCCGCGGGTGCCGCGGGCGCCGCGTCGGCGACCAGCGGCTCGACCTCGCGGACGACCTTGCGCTCCACGAAGAACGCAGCCGTCGGGATCGTGCCCGAGATGAGCACCCAGAGCAGCTTGCCCATGGGCCACTTCGCCTTGGAGCCCAGGTCGAAGGCGAAGATCAGGTAGATGATGTACAGCACGCCGTGGATCTGGGAGACGACGAGCGTCAGGCCCTCACCCTTGTCGAAGCCGTATTTGAAGATCATGCACACGCAGAGGATCAGCAACATGACGGCGGTGACGTAAGCCATCACCCGGTATCGGGTCAGCACACTGCGTTTCATGCCAACGAGCGTAACCGGACGTCCGGGGCGATCTTGCAGCGGGCCGGGCACCGGAACCGCGCCTCTCAGATCTCCTCGAAGTCCTGCGCGGCGATGCGCAGGGGCCGCAGCAGCGCGAAGATCTCGGCGCACTCCTCGGCGTCGTACACCCCGAGCCCGAACTCCATCGCGACCAGGTCCCGGGTGGCCGATTCCACGACCTCGCGGCCCTTGTCCGTGATGGAGGCCAGCGTGCCCCGCCCGTCGTTCGGGTTGGGGCGCTTGTCGACCAGGCCGGAGCGCACCAGCCGGTCCACCGTGTTCGTCACGGACGTCGGGTGGACCATCAGCCGCTCGCCGATCTTGGACATCGGCAGCTCGCCCGCCTTGGAGAAGGTGAGCAGCACCAGCGCCTCGTACCGCGCGAAGGTCAGTCCGTACGGCTTGACGACGGCGTCGACCTCGGCGAGCAGGATCTGCTGCGCCCGCATGATCGAGGTGATCGCCCCCATGGACGGGACCGGGCCCCAGCGCTGCTGCCAGAGCTCGTCGGCGCGGGCGATGGGATCGAAGGGAAGGCTGAGCGGCTTCGGCACGGCCACGACCTTACCCATGGGGAACTTGCCGGTCCTCCCCGTCTCGCACTTCGGTCCCGGGTGCGGTTCTGCGGACCTCGGCGACGAGCGCGAGCAGGCAGAGCGTGCCGAGGACGGCCGCCCCGGCGACCACCAGGTGGACCGGGAAGAACTCGGCGGCCAGCCCGGTGAGCGCCATCCCGACGCCCTGGAGCGTCATGAGTCCGGCGGTGAGCAGCGTCATGGCCCGTCCGCGCAGCTCCTCGGGGACTTCCGCGACGAACCACTGGTCGAGTCCGATGACGTACGCGGACGAGGCCCCGGTGACCACCAGCGCGACGGCCGCCGCGGCGACGCCCGGCGTCAGCGCGTACACCGCGAGGGGCAGCAGTCCGGCGGCGGCCAGCGGCAGCACGATCCGCTCCCGGGTGCGCGGGCGCAGCGCGGTGCCCGCGTACAGCTCGGAGGCGATGTGGCCGACGGGCATGGCGCACATCAGCAGCCCGAGCGCGGCCGGGCCGACGCCGATCTCGTCCGCGTACGGCGCGGCGACCGCCTCGGGGGCGACGACGAACAGCGGGGGCAGCCAGAACAGCAGCAGCAGCGCCCGGAGGCGGCGGTGGCCGAGGATCAGCCGGGCGCCGGACAGGGACTCCCCCAGCAGACCGGAGCCGCCTCCTTCGCGGGCGCGGGCGGGCCGGTCACGGGTGCCGAGGCGCAGCAGCGCCGCCGAGCAGAGGAAGGTGCCGACGGTGATCGTGATCGCACCGCGCGGCGAGACCACGGTCAGCAGGACCCCGCCGACGCCGAATCCGGCGAGCAGCGACCCCTGCGAGACGATCCGCAGCAGCGAGCGCCCCAGCACGAACAGCTCGCCCTCGCCGAGGATGTCGGTGAGCGCGGCCATCCGCGCCCCGGTGAAGACCGGCGAGACGGCGGCGACCAGGCAGCGCAGCGCCAGCAGCCCGGCGACCGGGGTGCCCGGCAGCACCATCACGGCGACGCAGACCGCGCAGACCAGGTCGCAGGTGACCAGGACCCGGCGGGCGGGGAACCGGTCGGCGATCCCGCCGAGCAGGGTGCCGCCGACGAGGTACGGCAGCATGCCGAGCGCGAAGGTCAGGGCGCTGAGCAGGGGCGAGGAGGTGAGGTCGTAGACGAGGACGGTGAGCGCCAGCTCGCTGACGATGACGCCGAGGAGCGAGAGCAGATGTGCGGCGAAGACCGCCCGGAACTCGCGTACGGCGAAGACCGCGCGGTAGCCCCGGGGCGCGGCCGGCCCGCTCGGGTCAGGGGGGCCGGCGCGCTCCGGGGCCGGGGCCGGGAGAGGGGCCGGTCCGGCGGTGGCGGGGTCCGGACTGTCGGGGGTGTGGTGGTCCGCCCGGGGATCGGTGGTGTCTCTCGGCATGGGCGCAGCCTGCGGGACCGGGGCACCCGGGCCGTAGACTTTCGGCCCCAGCCGAATCTTCCCGGGGTGCGCCGATGTCCTCGCAGCTGCATTTCGACGGGAGCGACCTGCTGCGCTGCCGTTTCGCCGTCTCCCCGCTCTGGGAGACGCAGGCCGCCGTACGGGTGCTGGCGCGGCCGGAGCAGCAGGGCTACCACCTGCCGTGGCTGCGCCGGATCCGGGACGCGGCGGCCGGGCTCGAACTCGGGCGGCTGTGGCTGCTGATGCCGGACGGCGGGCACTGTCCGGACTTCTTCTCGCCGCCGCCCGTGGGGCCACTGGCCTCCTTCGAGGAGGAGATCGCGGCGGTGCGGGCGGTCGCTCCGGAGCTGGTCCGCCAGGACATCACGGCCTCGCTCCGGGGCCGGCCGGGGGCGCTGGGCTCGCCCGCCGGGCAGGCGTTGCTGGCCGATCCGGCGCGGACCCTGCGGGAGCTGGCGGACCTGCTGGAGCGGGCCTGGGAGGTGCTGGTCGCGCCGCACTGGCCCCGGCTGCGCGCGCTCCTGGAGGCGGATGTGGCGTACCACTCGCGACGGCTGGCGGCGGTCGGCTTCGAGCGGCTGCTCGGTGAGCTGAGCCCCCGGCTGAGCTGGTCGGGTTCGACGCTGACCATCACCGACACGAAGAGCCGGCACTCCCGGGTGCTGGGCGGCCAGGGGCTGGTGCTGATGCCGTCCGTGTTCGTCTGGCCGGCCACGGTCGGCGGCTTCGAGGACCCCTGGCTCCCGGCCGTCGTCTATCCGGCGCGCGGCATCGGGGGCCTGTGGACGGAGCCGGGCGCGAGCACCCCCGAGGCGCTGGCGCGGCTGCTCGGGCGGGCGCGGGCGGACGTGCTGTGCGCGCTGGACGAGCCCGCGGGGACGAGCGCGCTCGCCCACCGGCTGGGCCTGGCGCCGTCCTCGGTGTCGGAGCACCTGTCGGTGCTGCGGGCGGCGGGGCTGCTGACCTCGCGGCGCTACGGGCACCAGGTGCTGTACGAGCGGACGCCGCTGGGGATCGCCCTCGCCGTGCCGGAATGACGGAAGCCCCCGCCGGGACCGGCAGGGGCTCGTCGGAGGCGCGGGGTCACTCCGCGAGGTAGCGCTCGACCGTCTCGACCTTGGAGGTCAGGCCGTCGGTGACGCCGGGGCGGATGTCCGCCTTCAGGACCAGGGAGACCCGGCCCGCCCGTGCCTCGACGGCGGCCACGGCGCGCTTCACCACGTCCATGACCTCGTCCCACTCCCCTTCGACGGACGTGAACATCGCGTCGGTGCGGTTCGGCAGCCCCGACTCGCGGACGACCCGGACGGCGTCGGCGACGTACTCGCCGACGTCCTCGCCGACCCCGAGCGGGCTGACGGAGAAGGCGACGATCATGCGCTGACCGTGCCTTCGCGGCGGGCCCGGGCGGCGATGACGCTGTCCGCCTCGTAGCGCTTGAGCACCTTGTCCCCGTACAGACCGCCGAACGGCAGCACGCACAGCAGGAAGAAGAACGCGACGCGCTTCAGCGGCCACTTGGTCTTCGCCCACACGTCGAGCAGCAGCACGACGTAGATCACGAAGAGCACCCCGTGCAGCATGCCCAGCGGCATCATCAGGAAGTCGATGTCGGAGACCCGGCTCAGCACCGAGCCGAAGATGATCAGCGCCGGGAAGGACAGCGCCTCGGGAATCGAGATGAGGCGCAGCCGGTGCAGGGCGGTAGCGGTCTTGATGTCCACGGGGGCACCTTCGGTGGGAGGGGCGTGACGGCTTGTGAACGCACGCACAAGCGGCATCCATTGTGACATCGCGGGCGGGGGCCTCCGGCGGCGGGTCCCGCCGTCCCCGCCCGGTGTTCCGCGGGGCGTACGTCCTCGTCGTGTCCTGGTCCCGTACCGGATGCGTATCAGAGGCGGTCACGGGGGCCCGATGGCCCGACTGCCCCTGTTCCGGCGGTGGCGGCTGCGGCTATTTTCGCCGGGTGGCAATGTTCCGGCTTGAGGGAAACAAGACGCTCGCCGTCGATCTGGCAGGCGATGCCGTCAAGGCGAAGAACGGCTCGATGGTCGCGTACGAGGGCCAGATGACGTTCAAGAAGATGACGGGCGGCGGTGAGGGACTGCGCGGGATGGTGACCCGCAGGCTGACCGGTGAGTCGATGGCGGTCATGCAGGTGACCGGGCAGGGCACCTGCTACTTCGCGGACCGGGCGAGCGAGATCAACCTCGTCACGCTGCACGGCGACAAGCTGTACGTCGAGGCGAGCAATCTGCTCTGCACCGACGCGGGGCTGCGCACCGGCACCACGTTCACCGGCCTGCGCGGCGGGGCGACGGGCAACGGCCTGTTCACCACCACCGTGGAGGGGACCGGGCAGGCGGCGATCATGTCGGACGGCACGGCCGTGGTGCTGCGGGTCTCCCCCCAGTACCCGCTGTTCGTGGACCCGGGCGCGTACATCGCCCACCAGGGCAACCTCCAGCAGAACTTCCAGTCCGGGGTGAACTTCCGGACGCTGATCGGCGAGGGCTCCGGCGAGTCCTTCCAGATCCGGTTCGAGGGCGACGGACTGGTCTACGTGCAGCCCAGCGAGCGGAACACGATCGGGGGGAACGTCTGATGCCGTTCCGTGAGATCAACTCGAAGATGGTCGAGGCGACGGTGGTCCCCGGCCAGAAGATGTTCAGCCAGCGCGGGGCGATGCTGGCGTACCGGGGCGAGGTGGCGTTCACACCGAACATCCAGGGCGGCCAGGGCGGGATGATGTCGATGATCGGCCGCCGCCTGGCGAACGAGGCGACCCCGCTGATGACGGTCGAGGGCAACGGCACGGTGATGTTCGGCCACGGCGGGCACCACATCCACGTGATCAACCTCTCCGGGGACACCCTCTACGTGGAGGCGGACCGGCTGCTCGCCTTCGACGGCACGCTCCAGCAGGGCACGATGTTCATGGGCTCGCAGGGCGGCGTGATGGGCATGGTGCGCGGTCAGGTGACCGGGCAGGGCCTGTTCACCACGACGCTCCAGGGGCACGGGGCGGTGGCCGTGATGGCGCACGGCGGGGTGATCGAGCTGCCGATCGCGCCGGGCCGCGACGTGCACGTCGATCCCCAGGCGTACGTCGCCCACCACGGCGACGTGCGCAACAAGCTCTCCACCGCGCTCGGCTGGCGCGAGATGGTGGGCCGCGGCTCGGGCGAGGGTTTCCAGCTGGAGCTGAGCGGCAGCGGTGCGGTGTACGTCCAGGCGTCGGAGGAGAAGCTGTGAACGGGCCCGTGGTCTTCGACCCGATGACGCTGCCGGCGGACGACAACGTCAACGCGTACACCTTCTGCGTGGAGCTCAAGGGGAGCCAGTGGTTCCTCCAGAAGGGCAAGATGATCGCCTACTACGGACAGATCAACTTCGACGGCATCGGGCACGGCCGCTTCGAGCGGCTGGTCCGGTCGAGCTTCCACTCCCCGCTGCACGCGAGCGACTGGGTGGTGGCCGAGGGCAGCGGCAAGATGCTGCTCGCGGACCGGGCGTTCGATGTGAACTCCTACGACCTGGACGACGGGAACCTGACCATCCGGTCCGGCAACCTGCTCGCGTACCAGCCGTCGCTGGCGCTGAAGCAGTCGATCGTGCCCGGGTTCCTGACGCTGATCGGCACGGGCAAGTTCGTCGCCGCGTCCAACGGCCCGGTGGTCTTCATGGAGCCCCCGCTGCGGGTGGACCCGCAGGCACTGGTCGGCTGGGCGGACTGCCCTTCCCCCTGCCACCACTACGACCACGGCTACATGACCGGTTTCCTCGGCGGCCTGCGCGGGTTGACCGGGATCGGCGGCGCCTCGGGCGAGGAGCACCAGTTCGAGTTCGTCGGCGCCGGTACGGTGCTGCTCCAGTCCTCCGAGGCGCTGATGGGCGAACAGCCGACGGGGGCGGTGCCGCATCAGGCGGGGGTGCCGGGTGGCGGCGCCGGACCGGGGCAGACACCCCGCGCGCCCGGTCAGCTGGGGGACCTCCAGCGTCGCTTCGGTTTGTGAACGGTAGTCTGCGGAGTGTGACATCGAACGCCTGCGCCCGGCGCGGCCCGCGTGCGCGGTGCCGGGTGTCACACCCCCAGACTTCGTCCGGCTTTCAACTTCTTAGGTAGAATCCATACATGGAGACCGAGACGGCCACCCGCTGGCTGAGCGATGCCGAGCAGTGCACCTGGCGCACCCACCTGGACGTCAGCAGACTGCTGACCCACCAGCTGGAGAAGGACCTCCAGCCGTTCGGCCTGACCATGAACGACTACGAGATCCTCGTCAACCTCTCGGAGTCGGACGACCGCCGGATGCGGATGAGCGACCTCGCGGGCGCCACCCTGCAGTCCAAGAGCCGGCTCTCGCACCAGATCACGCGCATGGAGAGCGCGGGGCTGGTTCGGCGGGAGAACTGCGAGTCGGACCGGCGCGGGTTGTACGCCGTGCTGACGGACGACGGGGCGGAGACGATGCGGCGGGTGGCACCGCACCATGTGGCGTCCGTGCGCCGCCACTTCGTGGATCTGCTCTCTCCGGAGGCGCTGGCGGAGTTGCGGGCGGCGTTGACGCCCGTGGCGGAGCATTTGCGGGGTCAGCGGTAGCGGTGCGGCGGGGTCTGCATGGCGCGGGGGCAGGGCCAGGCCGTCACGGGGCGTAGGCCGAGAGGACCGTACCGTCCTCGAAGCTCATGAACAGCACGTCGCCCCGGGCGATGACCGAGACGGAGGCCGGGTCGAGCGGGTCACCCGGTTCGCCCGGCCAGTTCTTGATCAGCCCGGGGCCCGCGGGTCGCGGAGTGCCCTCGGCGTTCAGGGGGATCGCTCCGGGCCCGTAACCCTCCACGACGACGGCGTGGTCGGCGACGACGAACGGCATGCCCTCGGTCTCCATGCCGTCACTGCAGTCGCACGTCACCCAGCGCAGCTGTCCGTCGGCCAGGCCGAACGCGTACACCTGGTTCCTGCTGCTCGCCACGACGATGCCGTCCCGCGAGACCGCGGGGCGGTAGGCGATGTCCACGCCGGGGGCGGCGGTGCGGCGCCGGTCCGGGGCCTCCATGTCCACGATCGTCAGTCCTTCGGAGCCCGAACAGAGCAGTTGCCGCCCCTTCAGGACAGGGGTCCGGCAGGTGAGGTCCCCTGCTCGAACACCCGGCTGCCGGGCGCCGTCCGCGGTCTTCAGTGCGGTGACGGCGTCGCCGACCGCGACGAGACGGTCATCGGCGAGGAGCAGTTCGGCCTCGTCCGCCGGCTCCTGCCACGCCTGGTCCCAGACCCGCCCGTGCTCGCCGGTCAGCCGCTGGGCGATCAGCCGGCCGGTGTCGGAACCGGCGGCCTTCGTGGCGTAGTAGAGGACGTCGCCGGACTGTACGGAGTCGGCGACCCGGACACCGTCCGGCAACGGTTCGCGCCATTTCTCCTGGCCGTCGGACAGGGCTCGAGCCACCAGGGCGTCGCCCTCGAAGGCGTAGACGGTGGTGTCGAGGACGGCTCCCACCGAGGCCGGGGCGGACCCGCTCCCCGTCTGCGGGCCGCGCCAGCGCCGCTTGCCGTCCGCCGCGTCCAGCACGGTGATCCGGCGCGCGTCGGCGCACACCAGGGACGCACCCGCGAGAGCGCACTTCACCGGGCCGTCGGCAACCCGGGCGTGCCACACCTTCCAGCCCTTCGGCCGGGTGGAGACGTCGGCGGCCGCCGTCCCGAAGTCGCCGGTACGGCCGGGGTCCGCGCCCGGGAAGAGGGCGGCCCCCGCCCGGGTGCCGACCGCCTCCGAGGCGGACGCGGCCGGCCCCGGTCCGCCGGCCGCGCCGGAGGTGTTCTCCTCGCCGCCCCCGTCGAGGAGCCCCGGCAGCAGCACCGCCCCGAGCGCGAGGCACACCGCCGCGGCCGCCGCCGCGAGCCCGGACCGCCACGCCTTGGTCCCGCGCCTCCCGCCCGGCCCCGGCACGACGGGCGTCGGGGCGAAGACCGGGTGACGGGGCGGGTACGCCGGGGGCACGGCGACCGCCACCCGTGCGCAGGCGTCGGCCGCCGCCGCGTGGGCGGCCAGCTGACCCCGTACCGCGTCGGTCCACGGGAACGCGCCCGGCGCGGGCCGCTCCGGCAGCAGCAGCTCCGCCAGGGCGCCGGGCGCGGGCCTGGCCGCCGGGTCGGTGTGCAGGCACGCCTCGATCAGCGGGCGCAGGGCGGCCGGTACGCGGGAGAGCTCGGCCTCGCCCCGCGAGATCCGGAAGATCACTGCGGCCATGTCGGAGTCGTCGAAGGGCCCGTGGCCCGTCGCCGCGAACGCCAGCACCGCGCCCAGGCAGAACACGTCGGACGCGGGCACGAGGGCGCGGGAGCCGTTGACGTGCTCGGGCGAGATGTAGCCGGGGCTGCCGACGACGACGCCGGTACGGGTGAGCTGCGTGGCGTCGAACGCCTGGGCGATCCCGAAGTCGATGACCTTGGGGCCGTCCGGTCCGAGGAGCACATTGCCCGGCTTCAGGTCGCGGTGCAGGACGCGCACGGCGTGCATGTCCGCGAGGGCCAGGGCCAGACCGGCGCCCAGGGCCCGGACCACCGGTTCGGGGAGCGGTCCGCCCCGGATCACCGCCTCGGCGAGCGAGGGCCCCGGCACGTACTCGGTGGCCAGCCACGGCAGCCGGGCGCTCGCGTCACCGCCCACCAGCGCGGCGGTGTGCGGGCTGCGGACGGCCTCGGCGGCGGCGATCTCGCGGCGGAAGCGGACCCGGAAGCCGTCGTCCAGGTCCAGGTCGGGGCGGACCGTCTTCAGGGCGACGAGGGTCTGCGGGCCGCCCACGGACCGGGCGAGAAACACCTCGCCCATGCCGCCCGCGCCGAGCAGCCCGAGCAGTTGGTACGGCCCGGTCAGCCGGTCCCGTCCGGCCGGCAGCGGCTGGATCACTGTGCGCTCTCCTGGGTCAGTCGGGCAGCGGTACGGAGACCGCGGTGCCGTCGTCGTACACGATGTGCACGACCCCGCCGACCGGCAGCACCTGGGGAGGAAGCAGCTCCTTGCCCAGTTCGATGCCGTTGGCGAGGTCGTAGTGAGGGGTCCGGCTCGGCCCCGGGGACCCGGAGACCGCGGTCCTGCGCAGAGGGCCGAGGGTGCCGTCCGGGTGCAGGGCGACCGTGTACAGCGCCGCGCTGTCCGCCCAGACCAGGGTGTCGGCGACGATCAGCGGGGCGGAGACGGGATTGCTCATCCCCTCCTCCGGATGGATCTTCAGCGGAAAGCGGCCGAGGGTCCGGCCGTCCGCCTGCCCGACGACGGCGATCTCGTCGGGCACGCTCTTCGCGTACTCGTCGCCCCTGCGCAGCACGACCACCCGGTCGTCGAGCGCGGTCAGCGTCGCCCCGGCCACCAGGGCGGTGTCCACCCGCACCCGCCCCTGTGCCTTGAGGCCGCCGGCGGTGAGGCGCAGGACGGCCAGATCCTCGCCGAAGCCCGACGGGTCGTCGTTGTGCACGTACGTCGTGCAGAACGCGGACGCGCCCCGCACGCGCAGCTCTCCGCACACCGCGTTCCCCGACTTCTCGTCCTTGCCGCCGGCCGAGCCCACCGGGGTGCCGTCCTCGGGCCGGAACGCCTCCGGGCCGGTCAGGCCCATGGCATAGGCGACCTTGCCGTCGGTGGCCAGGGGCCAGAAGTTCAGCCTCTGCGCGTTGGAGATGTCATCCGGCGCCAGGGGCCGGCGCCACTTCTCGGCGCCCGTCGCGCGGTCGTATCCGGCGAGTTCGGCTCCCTCGGTTCCGGAGGCGGCGGCGAGGACCAGGCCGTCCACGACGAGCGGTGCGCTGTCCAGGGCAAGCGCCTGGCCCGCCCTGGTCTCCCAACGCCCCTTCCCGGTCCGGGCATCCAGCATGTGGAGGCGCCCGCCCGCGGCCAGCACCACGGAGTCGTCGTGGACGGTGGGCAGGGTGGCCCCGGCCGGCATGAAGAACGCGCCGCTGGGCCCGTAGCCCGCCTCCCGGCCGCCCAGCTCCTCACCCGAGTCGAACGTCCACATCCGGTGCCCGTCGGCCGCCGACAGGGCCTCGTACGTGCCGTCGACGAGCCGGCAGACCAGCACGTCCCGCCCGGTCGAGCAGCCGAGCGGGGGCTCGGCGAACTTCCCCTGCCAGGACTTCTGCCAGCCCGCAGGGCGCACGTCGCGCCCGTAGGGAATGGTGCCCGAGGCGTCCGGGCCCCCGTTCCGGCCCACCCCCGCCGTCATGGTGGCCGCCTGCGCGCCGCCCCCCTCGGCCGGGGCGGCGGGGCCTCGATCGCGCCAGGCCAGGTACCCGCCGGTGGCCGCGCCCAGCACGATCAGCGCGGCGAGGGCGGCGCCCAGGGCGCGCCTCGGGCGGCGGGCGGGTGCGGGGACGCCGGGGCCCTGGGTGGGTGCGAGGTGCAGGGCGGGGTCCGGGCCCGGCGGCGGCCGGTGCGGCCCCCCGAGGCTTCCGGCGGCCACCTCGGTGGGCGTGTAGCCCGGGAGCAGGGGCCCGTCCAGCGCGCGGACCCGGGCCAGTTCCCGTCCGTACTCCGCGATCTGCGCGCCGACCGGGGCGGGCCAGCCGGAGGCGGCGCCGGGCGTCAGCCGTTCGGCGAGGGCGGCGGCGGTGGGGCGGGCGGCCGGGTCGGCGGTGAGGCAGTCCTCCAGGACCGCGCGCAGCCCGTCCGGCACGTCCGCGAGGTCGGCCTCGACGTATTTGACGCGGTACAGGACGGCCGCCACGGGACCGTCGCCGAAGGGGTCGCGCCCGGTGGCGGCGAAGCAGAGCACGGAGGCGAGGCAGAAGACGTCGGAGGCCGGGACGACGCGTCCGCTGCCCGCGACGTGCTCCGGGGACATGAAGGCGGGGCTGCCGACCATCCGGCTGGTCGTGGTGAGCGGGGTGGCACCGGTGTCCCGGGCGATCCCGAAGTCGATGAGGCGGGGCCCGTCGGCGGCGAGCATCACATTGCCCGGCTTCACGTCCCGGTGCACGATCCCCGCCGCGTGTACGGCCGCCAGCGCGCGGGCGAGCCCGGCACCCAGCATCCGCGCCTCGGCCTCGTCCAGCGCGCCCGCCCCGCGCACGGCGGCGGAGAGCGTCGGCCCGGCCACGTACGCGGTGGCGAGCCAGGGCACGTCCGCCTCGGCGTCCCCGTCGAGCAGCGGGGCGAGGTGGGCGCCGGTGACGGACCGGGCGACAGCGATCTCACGGCGGAAGCGGTCCCGGAAGCCCGGGTACTGCGCCACGTCGCGCCGGACGGTCTTGACGGCGACGGGCGCGGCGGAACCGCCCCGGTCACCGAGGAACACCTCCCCCATGCCTCCCGCGCCCAGCCGGGCCCGGATCGTGTACGGGCCGATGGCCCTGGGCGAGTCGTCCCTGAGCGGACCGAGCATGTGGCAGTTCCCCCCTCGCACGCATGACCGGCGGCCATCCTGCCACGGGGGCGCGGGAGTTGAGGCGCCTACGGGGCTCCCGGACGCGGCCCGCACGCCGCGCCCGGGAGGCCGTCAGCCCTCGCCCGTCAGCCCCGCCACCAGTTCGTCCGCCGCCGCGTACGGGTCGAGGCGGCCCGCCACGATGCGCTCGGCCAGGGCGTCCAGGCGGCGGTCGCCGTGCAGGGAGCCGATGCGTTCGCGGAGGCGGGTGACCGCGATCGTCTCGACCTCGCGGGCGGCGCGGGCCGCCCGGCGTTCGCCGAGGACACCGCGCTCCTCCATCCAGGCCCGGTGCTTCTCCAGGGCCTCGACCACCTCGTCCACGCCCTCGCCCCGGGCGGCGACCGTCTTCACGATCGGCGGCCGCCAGTCGCCGGGGCCCCGGGACTCCCCGAGGCCCAGCATGTGGTTGAGCTCGCGGGCGGTGGCGTCGGCGCCGTCCCGGTCCGCCTTGTTCACCACGTAGACGTCGCCGATCTCCAGGATCCCCGCCTTCGCGGCCTGGATGCCGTCGCCCATGCCGGGGGCGAGGAGGACGACCGAGGTGTCGGCCTGCGAGGCGATCTCCACCTCGGACTGGCCGACGCCCACCGTCTCCACCAGGATCACGTCGAAGCCCGACGCGTCCAGCACCCGGATCGCCTGCGGGGCCGCCCAGGCGAGGCCGCCGAGGTGGCCGCGGGTCGCCATGGAGCGGATGTAGACGCCCGGGTCGGACGCGTGGTCCGACATCCTGACGCGGTCACCGAGCAGCGCCCCGCCGGAGAACGGCGAGGACGGGTCGACGGCGAGCACCGCGACCCGCTTGCCCTGCTTCCGGTACGCGGAGACGAGCGCCGACGTCGACGTGGACTTGCCGACGCCGGGCGAACCGGTCAGGCCGACCACGTACGCGCTGCCCGCCAGCGGCGCCAGGGCCGCCATCACCTCGCGCAGTTGCGGCGAGGCACCCTCCACCAGGGAGATGAGCCGGGCCACCGCCCGGGGTCCGCCCGCGCGGGCCTGCTCCACCAGGGTGGGGACGTCCACCATCACCGCTCCGTTCCGCTCGCCGCTCGTTCCCGTACCGCTCTACTTGCCCGGCACGCGCAGGATCAGCGCGTCGCCCTGGCCGCCGCCGCCGCACAGCGCCGCCGCACCGGTGCCGCCGCCGCGCCGCTTGAGCTCCAGCGCCAGGTGCAGCACCACGCGGGCGCCGGACATGCCGATGGGGTGGCCGAGCGCGATGGCGCCGCCGTTGACGTTGACCTTGTCCGAGGTGACGCCGAGGTCCTTCATCGACTGGACGGCGACGGCCGCGAACGCCTCGTTGATCTCGATGAGGTCCAGGTCCTCGACGCCGATGCCCTCCTTCTTCAGGGCGTGCCGGATGGCGTTGGACGGCTGCGACTGGAGCGAGTTGTCCGGGCCCGCCACATTGCCGTGGGCGCCGATCTCGGCGATCCACTCCAGGCCCAGCTCCTCGGCCTTGGCCTTGCTCATGACGACGACCGCGGCGGCGCCGTCGGAGATCTGCGAGGAGGTGCCCGCGGTGATCGTGCCGTCCTTGGCGAAGGCCGGGCGCAGCTTGCCCAGGGACTCCACGGTGGTCTCCGGGCGGATGCCCTCGTCCTTGGCGAAGAGGACCGGGTCGCCCTTGCGCTGCGGGATCTCGACCGGGGTGATCTCGGCCTCGAACAGGCCGTTCTTCTGGGCGGCGGCGGCGCGCTGGTGGGAGAGGGCGCCGATCTCGTCCTGGGCGGCGCGGTCGAGGCCGAGGCGGGCGTTGTGCTTCTCGGTGGACTCGCCCATCGGGATGTTCTCGTAGGCGTCGGTCAGACCGTCGTACGCCATGGAGTCGAGCATCTCGATCGCGCCGTACTTGTGGCCCTCGCGGGACTTGGGGAGCAGGTGCGGGGCGTTCGTCATGGACTCCTGGCCGCCGGCCACGACGACGTCGAACTCGCCGGCGCGGATGAGCTGGTCGGCCAGGGCGATGGCGTCGAGCCCGGAGAGGCACACCTTGTTGACGGTGAGCGCGGGGACGTTCATCGGGATGCCGGCCTTGACCGCGGCCTGGCGGGCGGGGATCTGGCCCGCGCCGGCCTGGAGCACCTGGCCCATGATCACGTACTCGACCTGGTCGCCGCCGATGCCGGCCCGGTCCAGCGCCGCCTTGATGGCGATGCCGCCGAGGTCCGCGCCGGAGAAGGTCTTCAGGGAGCCGAGGAGCCGGCCCATGGGCGTCCGGGCGCCCGCGACGATCACGGAGGTGGTACCGGTCGTTCCTGACATGAGGCACAGCCCCTTGGGTTAGATGTGAACGAGGGTTTACTTGAATGTACTGAGCGGTACCCGCCCCGTCATCCGCCCGCGAGTGTGATCGCGCGCACGTTGCGTAACCATCGGGAGCGCGCTGCACTGGTCCCATGCTGACGCGAATCGACCACATCGGAATCGCCTGTTCCGACCTTGACGCGACCGTCGAGTTCTACCGCTCGACCTACGGGTTCGAGGTCTTCCACACCGAGGTCAACGAGGAGCAGGGCGTACGCGAGGCCATGCTCAAGATCAACGGTACGTCCGACGGCGGCGCCTCGTACCTCCAGCTCCTGGAGCCCACCCGGGAGGACTCCGCCGTGGGCAAGTGGCTGGCGAAGAACGGGGAGGGCGTGCACCACATCGCCTTCGGTACGGCGGACGTCGACGCGGACGCCGCGGACATCCGCGAGAAGGGGGTCAGGGTGCTGTACGACGAGCCCAGGACGGGTTCGATGGGGTCCCGGATCACCTTCCTCCACCCCAAGGACTGCCACGGAGTCCTCACCGAACTGGTCACGGCGAAGGCGGAGCACTGACCCCGGCCATACCCGCCCGGTAGAGTGGGCCCTTCCGGGCCGGGGCCGGGTCGGGGGCGCGCCGCGTCCCCAGCCGTTGATCTGTCACCATTCCCCGAACGTTGAGAGCTCGGGGAAGGATGGGACCGCGCAGTGCGGGGCTACGAACGCCAGGAGAGCCACCGAGCTGAAGACGACCATCTCTCGCGGTTCGAGGCCGAGATGGACCGGCTCAGGACCGACCGGGAGAAGGCCGTCCAGCACGCCGAGGACCTCGGCTACCAGGTCGAGGTCTTGCGCGCCAAGCTGCACGAGGCACGGCGCAGTCTGGCGATGCGTCCCGCCTACGACAGCGCGGACATCGGCTACCAGGCGGAGCAGCTGCTCCGGAACGCCCAGGTCCAGGCCGAGCAGCTGCGCAGCGACGCCGAGCGCGAGCTGCGCGACGCCCGCGCGCAGACCCAGCGCATCCTCCAGGAGCACGCCGAGCACCAGGCCCGCCTCCAGGCCGAGCTGCACAACGAGGCGGTGCAGCGCCGCCAGCAGCTCGACCAGGAGCTGGCGGAGCGCCGCCAGACCGTCGAGTCCCACGTCAACGAGAACGTCGCCTGGGCCGAGCAGCTGCGGGCCCGGACGGAGTCGCAGGCCCGCCGCCTGATGGAGGAGTCCCGGGCCGAGGCCGAGCAGGCGCTCGCCGCCGCCCGGGCCGAGGCCGCCCGGCTGACCGAGGAGACCCGGCAGCGCGTCGGTTCCGAGGCGGAGTCCGCCCGGGCCGAGGCGGAGTCGATCCTGATGCGGGCGCGCAAGGACGCGGAGCGGATGCTGAGCGCCGCGGCCGGCCAGGCGCAGGAGGCCACCAGCCACGCGGAGCAGCTGCGGCAGACGACGACCGCGGAGACCGAGCAGACCCGTCAGCGGACGACCGAGCTGAACCGGGCCGCCGAGCAGCGCATGCAGGAGGCCGAGACCGGGCTGCGCGAGGCCCGGCTGGAGGCCGAGAAGCTCCTCGCGGAGGCCAAGGAGGCCGCGGTCAAGCGGCTGGCGTCCGCCGAGTCGCAGAACGAGCAGCGCACCCGGACCGCCAAGACCGAGATCGCCCGGCTGGTCGGCGAGGCGACCAAGGAGTCCGAGACCCTCAAGGCGGAGGCGGAGCAGACGCTCGCGGACGCCCGCGCCGAGGCCGAGCGGCTGCGCTCGGAGGCCGCCGAGGCCGCGCGCACCGCCGCCGCCGAGGACGCGGCGGCCCAGCTCGCGAAGGCCGCCCGGTCCGCCGAGGAGATCCTGACCAAGGCGTCCGAGGACGCGAAGGCGGCCACCAGGGCCGCGGCCGAGGAGGCCGAGCGCATCCGCCGCGAGGCCGAGGCGGAGGCGGACCGGCTGCGCGGCGAGGCGGCCGAACAGGCCGACCAGCTCAAGGGCGCGGCCAAGGACGACACCAAGGAATACCGCGCCAAGACGGTCGAGCTCCAGGAGG
This sequence comes from Streptomyces sp. NPDC041814, assembly GCF_055590565.1. Lineage (NCBI taxonomy): Bacteria > Bacillati > Actinomycetota > Actinomycetes > Kitasatosporales > Streptomycetaceae > Streptomyces > Streptomyces sp. NPDC041814. The sequence goes on from NZ_JBVJAM010000003.1 coordinate 183,916, forward strand.
AGGCGCGCCGGCTGCGCGGTGAGGCCGAGCAGCTGCGGGCCGAGGCGGTCGCGGAGGGCGAGCGCATCCGGGGCGAGGCCCGCCGCGAGGCCCTTCAGCAGATCGAGGAGGGCGCGAAGACCGCCGAGGAGCTTCTCTCGAAGGCCAAGGCCGACGCGGAGGAGCTGCGCGGTACGGCGACCGCCGAGGGCGAGCGCGTACGGACCGAGGCGACAGAGCGGGCCGCCGTGCTGCGCAAGCAGGCGGAGGAGGCGCTCGACCGGGCCCGCGCCGAGGCCGAGCAGCTGCGCACGGAGGCCGAGGAGCAGGCCGGGGCGGCGAGGACCGCTGCCGAGGAGGCGGCGGCCGCCCTGCGCGAGGAGACCGAGCTCGCCGTCGCGGCCCGGCAGGCGGAGGCCGCCGACGAGCTGACCCGGCTCAAGGACGAGGCCGGGACCCGGCTCACCGCGGCCGAGCAGGTGCTCGGCGAGGCGCGTACGGAGGCGGAGCGCATCCGTCGCGAGGCCGGTGAGGAGTCCGAGCGGCTGCGGGCGGAGTCCGCCGAGCGGCTGCGGGCGCTCCAGGAGCAGGCGGAGGCCGAGGCCCAGCGGCTGCGCGACGAGGCCGCCGCGGACGCCTCGCAGTCGCGTGCGGAGGGCGAGGCCGTCGCCGTACGGCTGCGCACCGAGGCCGCCACCGAGGCGGAGCGGCTGCGGACCGAGGCGCAGGAGAGCGCCGACCGGATGCGGTCGGAGGCCGCGGCGGCGGCGGAGCGGGTCGGCACGGAGGCCGCGGAGGCGCTGGCCGCCGCGCAGGAGGAGGCGAACCGGCGCCGGCGCGCGGCCGAGGAGACGCTGGACGCGGCCCGCTCGGAGGCGAACCAGGAGCGCGAGCGCGCCCGGGAGCAGAGCGAGGAGCTGCTGGCCTCGGCGCGCAAGCGGGTCGAGGAGGCGCAGGCCGAGGCGCAGCGCCTGACCGGCGAGGCGGAGACCCGGGCGGCCGAGCTGGTCGCGACGGCCGAGCAGACCGCCCAGCAGGTGCGCGACTCGGTCAGCGGGCTCCAGGAGCAGGCCGAGGCGGAGATCGCCGGGCTGCGCTCGACGGCGGAGCATGTCGCGGAGCGGACGAAGTCGGAGGCCCAGGAGGAGGCCGACCGGCTGCGGGCCGACGCGCACGCCGAGCGGGAGCGGGCGGGCGAGGACGCCGCGCGCATCCGCCAGGTGGCCAGGGAGGAGACGGACGCCGCGAAGGCGATGGCGGAGCGTACGGTCTCCGACGCGATCGCGGAGTCCGAGCGGCTGCGGGCGGACACCGCCGAGTACAGCCAGCGGATGCGCACCGAGGCGTCGGACGCGTTGGCGTCCGCCGAGCAGGACGCGGCGCGCAGCCGGGCGGAGGCCCGCGAGGACGCCAACCGGATGCGGACCGAGGCGGCGGCCCAGGCCGACCTGCTCGTGTCCGAGGCGTCCGCGGAGGCCGAGCGGCTGCGCACGGACGCGGAGCGCCAGGCGGCCCGGACCGTGGACGAGGCGGCGGGCGACGCGGAGCGGATGCGCGCGGAGGCTTCGGCCACGGTGGGCTCCGCGCAGGAGCACGCGGCGCGCACCCGGGAGGAGTCGGAGCGGCTGCGGGCGGACGCGGAGGCGGCGGCCGAGCAGATGCGGGCCGAGGCGCGCCAGGAGGCGGACCGGCTCCTGGACGAGGCGCGCGAGGCGGCGTCGAAGCGCCGGGCGGACGCGGCGGCGCAGGCGGACCAGCTCATCGCCAAGGCCCAGGAGGAGGCGCTGCGCGCCGCCACGGAGGCCGAGGAGCAGGCGGACGCGATGGTCGGCGCGGCGCGCAAGGAGGCCGTGCGGATCACCTCGGAGGCGACGGTCGAGGGCAACTCGCTGGTGGAGCGGGCCCGGACGGACGCGGACGAGCTGCTGGTCGGCGCGCGCCGGGACGCGACACAGATCCGGGAGCGGGCCGAGGAGCTGAAGACCCGGGCGGAGACCGAGGTCCAGGAGCTGCACGACCGGGCGCGCCGCGAGACGGCCGAGCAGGTCAAGACGGTCGGCGAGCGGGTCGACAAGCTGATCAAGGCCGCCACCGAGCAGCGCGAGGAGGCCGCGGCGAAGTCCAAGGAGCTGCTGGCCGACGCCAACTCGGAGGCGAGCAAGGTCAGGATCGCCGCCGTGAAGCGGGCGGAGTCGCTGCTGAAGGAGGCCGAGCAGAAGAAGGCCAGCCTGGTGCGCGAGGCCGAGAAGCTGCGGGCGGACGCCGAGGCGGAGGCCAAGCGGATGGTGGACGAGGGCCGGCACGAGCTGGAGGTCCTGGTGCGCCGGCGCGAGGACATCAACACGGAGATCTCCCGTGTCCAGGACGTGCTGGAGGCGTTGGAGTCTTTCGAGACCCCGGCGGCGGGCGGTAAGGGCGGGGGCTCCGCACCGGCCGGTGGCGTCAAGGCCGGGGCCGCGGCGGGCACTCGATCGAGTGGCAAGCAGTCCGATGGGTAGCCGACGGGCCGTCGTCCGTGGTTGCCCATGGACCGTCATTCGTCCGAGTGGCAAGAGTTACGCGGGTCAGCCACTCAAAAGGGGTGTCATTCTCCAGATCAAACCGGCATCTGCTCGATGACACGCCGTTTCGGCCCCTAGGATTCCCTCTATCACCTCACCGGTCTCACTTCGACAGGAACCCCATGAGTGACCCTTCCTCCCCCTTCGGCTTCGAACTCGTGCGGCGTGGTTACGACCGCGGTCAGGTGGATGACCGCATTACCAAGCTCGTCGCCGACCGTGATAGTGCCCTGTCCCGCATCACATCGCTGGAAAAGCGCATCGAGGAACTGCACCTCGAAACGCAGAACGCCCAGGCCCAGGTGAACGACGCGGAGCCGTCGTACGCGGGGCTCGGCGCGCGTGTGGAGAAGATCCTCCGCCTGGCCGAGGAGGAGGCGAAGGACCTGCGCGAGGAGGCCCGTCGCGCCGCCGAGCAGCACCGCGAGCTCGCCGAGTCCGCCGCCCAGCAGGTGCGCAACGACGCCGAGACCTTCGCCGCCGAGCGCAAGGCCAAGGCCGAGGACGACGGCGTCCGCATCGTCGACAAGGCCAAGGGTGAGGCCACCGCGCTGCGCTCGGACGCGCAGAAGGACGCGGCGCAGAAGCGCGAGGAGGCCGACGCCCTCTTCGAGGAGACCCGCGCCAAGGCCGCCCAGGCCGCCGCGGACTTCGAGACCAACCTCGCCAAGCGCCGCGACCAGTCGGAGCGCGACCTCGCGTCCCGCCAGGCCAAGGCCGAGAAGCGCCTCGCCGAGATCGAGCACCGCGCCGAGCAGCTTCGTCTGGAGGCCGAGAAGCTGCGCACGGACGCCGAGCGCCGGGCCCGTCAGACGGTGGAGACCGCACAGCGCCAGTCCGAGGACATCGTGGCGGACGCCAACGCGAAGGCCGACCGCATCCGCAGCGAGTCGGAGCGCGAGCTCGCGGCCCTCACCAACCGCCGCGACTCGATCAACGCGCAGCTGACCAACGTCCGCGAGATGCTGGCGACGCTGACCGGTGCCGCGGTGGCCGCCGCCGGCACCCCCGCCGAGGAGGAGCCCGCCTCGCGCGGCGTCCCGGCCCAGCAGACCCGCTGATCACGGGAAGCAACACCCGCACGGCTCGCCCGCGTGCCCGGCCCCGCCCTTGTGGTGGCGCCGGGCACGCGGCCGTTCTAGCGTGAACGCATGATCGAGCTCGATGGCCTCACGAAGAGGTACGGGAACAAGGTCGCCGTCGACCAGTTGTCGTGCGTGATCAAACCGGGAATGGTGACGGGTTTTCTGGGACCCAACGGGGCGGGCAAGTCCACCACGATGCGGATGATGCTCGATCTCGACAACCCGACCAGCGGTTCCGTGCGGATCGACGGCAAGCACTACCGCGAACTCTCCGAGCCGCTGAAGTACATCGGGGCGCTCCTGGACGCCAAGGCGATGCACGGCGGGCGCAGCGCGTACAACAATCTGCTCTGCCTGGCGCAGAGCAACCGCATTCCCGAACAGCGGGTGGCGGAGGTGCTGGAGACCGTCGGCCTGACCGCGGTGGCGAGGAAGAAGTCGAAGGGTTTCTCGCTCGGCATGGGCCAGCGCCTGGGCATCGCCTCGGCGCTGCTCGGCGATCCCCGGATCCTGATGTTCGACGAGCCGGTGAACGGTCTCGACCCCGAGGGCATCCACTGGATCCGGAACCTGATGAAGACCCTCGCCTCGCAGGGCCGGACGATCTTCGTCTCCTCGCACCTGATGAGCGAGATGGCGCTGACCGCCGATCACCTGATCGTGATCGGCCAGGGCAGGCTGCTCGCCGATACGTCGATGGCCGACTTCATCCAGGAGAACTCGCGCAGTTACGTCCGGCTGCGCTCCCCGCAGCCGGAGCGGCTGCGGGACGTGCTGCACCAGGAGGGCGTCGTCGCCGTCGAGGCGGACGGCGGCACGCTGGAGGTGGACGACGCCACCACCGAGGACCTGGGCGAGCTGGCCGCCCGGCACGGCATCACGCTGCACGAGCTGAGCGCCCAGCGGGCGTCGCTGGAGGAGGCGTTCATGCAGATGACGGCGGGCGCGGTCGAATACCACGCGCACTCGGAGCCGGGCGGCGGCGCGCCACCGCCCGAGGGCCCGCAGTGGGGCGAGGGCTGGGTACAGCGGCCCGGCGGCGGAGAGGGGGCGTGACGATGGCTTCGGTCCCCGCGGTCCTGACCTCCGAATGGACCAAGATCCGCACGGTCTCCTCCACCACCTGGACGCTGATCTCGGCGTTCCTGGTCACCGTGGCGATGGGCGCGGCCCTGTGCGCGGTGATGAACGCGCAGTTCGACGACCTCAAGCCGGAGGAGCGGATCACCTTCGACCCGACGTTCATCAGCTTCTCCGGGATGATCCTCGGTCAGCTGGCGATGGTGGTGTTCGGGGTGCTCGTCGTCGGCACGGAGTACAGCTCCGGCATGATCCGCACCTCGCTGGCCGCCGTACCGCAGCGGGCGACCTTCCTGTTCAGCAAGATGCTGGTGGCCGGGGTCCTCGCGCTGGTGGTGGGCCTGGTCACCAGCTTCGTCACGTTCTTCCTCGGCCAGGCGCTGCTGGGCGACCACGGTACGGACATCGGCGCGGACAACGTGCTGCGCGCGGTCGTCGGCGGCGGGCTCTACATGGGCCTGATCGCGCTGTTCTCGATGGGGGTGGCGGCGATGCTGCGCAGCTCCATGCTGTCGCTGGGCATCCTGATGCCGTTCTTCTTCCTGGTCTCGCAGATCCTGTCGGCGGTGCCGGGCGCCAAGAAGGTCGCTCAGTACTTCCCGGACCAGGCGGGCTCCAAGATCATGCAGGTGGTGCCGGACGCGATGAACAGTGATCCGGCGCCGTACGGGCCGTGGGCCGGGCTGCTGATCATGGTGGGCTGGGTGGCGGCCGCGGTGCTCGGCGGCTTCCTCGTACTCAAGAAGCGCGACGCCTGAGCCGGGCGGCGCGGGACTCGCCCCTGTACGACTTGGCCGGAACCGTCAAGGCGCGGATATCCTCCTAACTCTTACGGGGGCGTACGGCCGGACGGCGTGTGCCCCGACGACAGATAAGTCGATGGGGCTGGAGCATGATCGAGGCAGTCGGCCTGACCAAGCGCTATGGCGCGAAGACGGCCGTGTACAACCTTTCCTTCCAGGTGCGGCCGGGGGCCGTCACCGGGTTCCTCGGTCCCAACGGGTCCGGCAAGTCGACCACCATGCGCATGATCCTCGGCCTGGACAGGCCGACGTCAGGCCGCGTCACCATCGGCGGCCACGAGTTCCGCAGCCTGCCGAACGCGCCCCGCCAGGTGGGCGCCCTGCTCGACGCGAAGGCGGTGCACGGCGGGCGCAGCGCCCGCAACCACCTGCTCTCGCTCGCCCAGCTGGCCGGCATCCCGGAGGCGCGGGTGGACGAGGTGCTGGGCGTCGTCGGCCTCCAGGACGTGGCCCGTAAGCGCTCCAAGGGCTTCTCGCTGGGCATGGGGCAGCGCCTCGGCATCGCGGCGGCGCTCCTCGGCGACCCGCAGGTGCTGCTGTTCGACGAGCCGGTCAACGGCCTCGACCCGGAGGGCATCCTCTGGGTCCGGAACCTGATGAAGATGCTGGCGTCCGAGGGCCGCACGGTCTTCGTCTCCTCGCACCTGATGAGCGAGATGGCCCTCACCGCCGACCACCTGATCGTGATCGGGCGCGGCCAGCTGATGGCCGACATGAGCGTCAAGGACTTCATCTCGGCCAACTCGGCCGACTTCGCCCGGGTCCGCGTCCCGGACGAGACGCCGGAGCAGCGCGAGAAGCTGACCGCCACGCTGACCGAGGCGGGCGGCCGGGTCCTGTCGGAGCCGGACGGCGCGCTGCGGGTCACCGGCCTGGCGCTCCCCCGCATCAGCGACCTGGCCCACGAGTCGGACGTCCGGCTGTGGGAGCTCTCGCCGCACCAGGCGTCGCTGGAGGAGGCGTACATGCGGATGACGCAGGGAGCCGTGGACTACCGCTCGACGGCGGACCAGCGGGCCCACCTCCAGCAGCAGCCGCCGCACCCCGGCTACGGGCAGCAGCCGGGCTACGCGCCGCCGCCGCAGCAGCAGCCCGCGCCGGACGTGCCGCAGCAGGGCTGGTACGCCCCGCCGCCGCCCGGACAGAACCCGTACGCGGCCGGCGCACCGGCCCAGGCGCCCGCGCCTCCGGCCCCCACCGCCCCCGCCCCGGCGGCGCCCGCCGAGGCCCCCGCCCCCGCAGACCTGACCAAGCGCGAGACCAGCGAGGACCCCCGATGACCACGCCGCCGGCGCCGCAGGCGCCGTACCAGCAGCCCGCGCCGCAGCAGGGGTACCAGCAGCAGCAAGGGTTCTACACCTCGCCGATCCCGCTGCGTCCCGCGACGCTGGGGGACGCGATCGCCTCGGAGTGGACCAAGATCCGGTCCGTCCGCTCCACCATGTGGACGCTCGGCGTCATGACCGCGCTGCTGCTGGTCATCGGGATCCTCACGGCCGTCGCGGTCTCCGCGTCCGACTCCAGCATGAACGGGACCCCGGTCCTGAGCCTCGGCTTCTTCGGGGTGCTGCTCGGCACGCTCTGCGTGATCACGCTCGGGGTGATGACGATCGCCTCGGAGTACGGCACCGGCATGATCCGTACGACGCTGACGGCCTGCCCGAGCCGGGGCCGGGTGCTCGGCGCCAAGGCGCTCGTCTTCTTCCTGCTCACCTTCGTCCTCACCACGGTGATGACGTCGGTGGTCGCCCTGATCCAGTCGTCCATGCTGGACGCGTCGTCCCCGAGCGGCGAGGAGTGGCTGCGCGCGACGGTCGGCGTCGGGCTCTACGTGGCGACGCTGGGCCTGCTGGCGCTCGCGGTCGGCGCGCTGATCCGGCACTCGGCCGGCGCGATCACGATCATGATCGGCGTGGTGCTGCTCCCGCTCGTGCTGGCGCTCTTCATGTTCGCGAGCTCGCTGGAAGGGCTCCGGGACACGCTGCTGGAGTACTCGGTCCCGAACCAGCTGAGCGTCTTCTACGACAACTCGGTCACGACGTCCGGCCCGTCCGGCTGGGATCCGCTGTGGATCATCCTCGGCGTGACGGCGGTCGCCATGGGCGGGGCGTACCTCTCGATGAACCAGCGCGACGTCTGAGGCCGTGCCGCCTCAGTAGCGGGGCGCGTTCCTGGACCGCTGCACCTTCGTGGTGCGGCGGTCCTTCGCGTTCCAGCAGGCCTTGTGCCAGTGCCTGCGGTCGTCGACGCCCCCGTACTCGGACCAGGCCACCAGATGCGGGACGCCGGACGGGATCTCCTGGTCGCAGCCGGGGCAGCGGTAGCGCTTGCCGGCCGCGCTCGCGCCGCTGACCGGGCGCACCGACCACTCCTCGCCCTGCCACTCCTCCGTACGCCCGCCCCCGCCGTACCGGTCGCCCGCATCGCTCGCACTGTCGTTGCGGCTCTCGCCGCCTCGGGGGCGGTTGCGGCGCGGGGACACGTTTCACCTCACGGAACGAGCTGGTAGGGACTCGTCCAGCGTAGGGCCATTCGGGCGGGGCACCCGACTCTCCGGCTTCGCGGCGCGACGGGTTACCGGAAAATCGCAACAACTCCGCGCCGGACCGTGCCTTTGGCACGTGTCAGACGTTGTTGCCAGTAGGGGAGAGCCGCGTCGGCCATAAGGAGGCAATTGGCGATGCGTGTCGGAACGTTCGTACTGGCGGCCCAGTTTCCGGGCCAGGGACCGGGGGAAGCGCTGCACCGCGCCATCCGGTCCGCCGAGGTAGCCGAGGAGTCCGGGCTCGACTCGGTCTGGCTGGCCGAACATCACTTCGTGCCGTACGGGGTCTGCCCGTCCGCCGTCACCCTGGCCGCGCAGCTGCTCGGCCGGACCCGCCGCATCCGCGTCGGTACGGCGGTGAGCGTGCTGCCCACGCAGCATCCGGTGGCGCTCGGCGAGCAGGCCGCGCTGCTCCACCTGACCAGCGGCGGCCGGTTCAGCCTCGGGGTGGGCCGGGGCGGTCCATGGGTGGATCTGGAGGTGTTCGGCGGTGGCCTGGAGGCGTACGAGAAGGGGTTCCCGGAGTCGCTGGGGCTCCTGCTCGACTGGCTGCGCGAGCCGCGCGTGGCCGGCCGGGGCGAGCGGTACGCCTTCCGCGAGGTCGCGGTCGTCCCCCGGGCCGACGAACTGATCGGCGCGGACGGGGCGGAGGGGGCCGGGCCCGAGGTGATCGTCGCGTGCACCTCGCGGAAGACCGTGGAGCTCGCCGCCGACCGGGGTCTGCCGATGCTGCTCGGCATGCACTGCGGGGACGAGGAGAAGGCGGAGATGGTGGCGCTCTGGCGGTCCCGCGCGCTGGCGGCCGGCCATGCGCCGGAGAAGGTGCGCGGGGCGGGGCATGTCTCGGCCGGGGTGGCCCAGATCGCCGACCGCACCGAGGACGCCGTCGAGACGCTGGTGAAGGCGATGCCGGGCTGGCTGCGCCAGGGGCTCGGCGCGCATGTCACCGTCGACGGCCGGCACCGCGTGATGCGGGACCCCGTGGGGTACGCGGAGCTGCTGTGCGGCCTTCATCCGGTGGGCACGCCGGAGCTGGCGGCCGAGCGCCTCGCGGTGACCGCCGAGCGCACGGGCATCACCCGCTTCGCGCTCCTGGTGGAGGGTTCCGGAGATCTCGTCGCCACGGAGGAGAACGTAGCGCGGCTGGGCACGGAGGTACGGCCACTCCTCGAATGACCCCCGCACACGGACGGAAGGGTGTACGGCGGTGTGCTGACGGAGCCGCCGCCCCGGACCAGTTGCACCTCCCGCGGCCCGGAACGGCGACGGAAGCGTTCAGCAGTCCCGTAGTTCGGGCGACTGGTTGAGCAACTGGCCCCTCACCGAGGTGAACTTGGCCAGTCGGTCGTCGACCGAGGCGTCCAGCGGGAACACCGCGACGCGGTGGCAGTTCTGGAATGCGAGACGCACCCCGAAGTGCCGCTGCAGCGCTCCGCGTATCGCATCACTCGCGAGCGCGCGCAGCAGCTGACCACGTGCCTGCTCGTTGGGCGGCGGCGTCTGGTTGTCGGCGAACTCCCCGCCGTCGACCTTCAGCTGAGCCACCAACGAGCTGATCATCTCCCATGCGTAGGGCAGGGAGGTCCGGACGCAGTCGACGAAGTCGGCTTCGTCGACCTCGCCTCGCTCGGCCTGTTCCAACAGAGCCGGTGAGACGTCGAGCGACATGGGTTCTCCTCTCGCGGCCCCGGCGGATTACCGAAGCCTTACGGGCAGGGAAGAAGGCCGACGACGACGCAGCGTGCACGCACGGCGACCTCCCGCTTCCACGGTAAGGGCGCAGTCCGGGCCGCACCAGGAGATTGGGAACACAACCGGCCAATAACGAAGGGGTTCAAAGAGGGGCAAGACAGAAAGCGACAACTCCGGAAGGGACGGGAGTGACGGATGGGTGAATCGCGCCGGCCCCCCGACGTCGAGTAGCGTTGCCGACCATGCGTCTCGTCATCGCCCGCTGCTCCGTGGACTACGCCGGCCGGCTCACGGCCCACCTGCCCTCCGCTCCCCGCCTCATCCTGGTGAAGGCGGACGGGAGCGTGTCGATTCACGCCGACGACAGGGCGTACAAACCGCTCAACTGGATGTCGCCGCCCTGCACCCTGAAAGAGGGCAGCGGCGACACCGAGGGCGTCTGGACCGTGGTGAACAAGGCGGGCGAAAAACTGATCATCACGATGGAGGAAATCCTCCACGACTCAAGCCATGAACTGGGCGTCGACCCGGGGCTGATCAAGGACGGCGTCGAGGCGCACCTCCAGGAACTGCTCGCGGACCGCATCGAGACCCTGGGCGAGGGCTACACGCTGATCCGCCGCGAGTACTTCACGGCCATCGGCCCGGTCGACATCCTGTGCCGCGACGCGGACGGGCAGACGGTGGCCGTCGAACTGAAGCGGCGCGGCGACATCGACGGCGTCGAGCAGCTGACCCGCTATCTGGAACTCCTCAACCGCGACCCGCACCTGGCCCCGGTGAAGGGCATCTTCGCCGCCCAGGAGATCAAGCCGCAGGCCCGCGTCCTGGCCACGGACCGCGGCATCGGCTGCGTGGTCCTGGACTACGACGCGATGCGGGGCATCGAGGACGACAAGCTGCGCCTGTTCTGAGCGGCGGTGCCACTTCTACGGGCTTCGGGCCCGTCGGCCCTCTCAAGCCCGTCCGGCGATTGAGGACGGAACCCTGGGGCCGAGGGCCGGCGCACTCTCGGACTACTCTCCCGAAGGGCTACCGCTCGCCGCACTCGTGGACCCACTCGCCTGCTCAGGCGTCTCCGGCTTCGTGGGCGGCTCTTCCGGGTCCTCCGTCGGAGACTCCGTCTCCGTGGGCGTCTCCGTCGGCGTGGGCGCGGACGCCGACTTCGTGGGCGTCGGCGACGAAGACGTCGGCTTCGGCGACGACTCCGTCGCCCGGGGCGACGACGGCGACCCGGGGGACGACGGCGTGTCCGGCGCCGAGGACGACGCCGAAGGCGACACCGTAGGCGCCGACCCGCTCCCCGTCGCGGACGGCGTCACCGAGGCCGACGAGGACGGGGACCCGGACGGCGACCCGTCCGTGGACGGCCCGTCCGCCGGCTGCCCGGTCTCCACTTCCTCGTCGTAGATGCTGTCGTCGTCCGGCACCTCCTGCTCGGTCGACGTACCGGCCCCGCCCTGCGGGTCGCTGCTCGACGTCAGCCCGAGCGTCACCACCGTGCCGAGCACCCCGGCCAGCAGCACGCCCGCCCCGGCGGCGACCAGATTGCGCCGGGCCCCGCCGATCAGGGCCAGCGGCCCGCCCCGCGACGCACCCTTGCCGCCCCCCGCGGCAGGCGTCGGCACGGCCACCGTCATCGGCTCCTGCCGGGGCACCACGGCGGTGTCGGCGAACGCACTCGTCATCGAGACCGGCACGACGGCCGGTACCCCCAGCGGCGGCGACGCCTCGAACGCCCCGTCGCCTCCCGCCGCCGGCCCCGCGGCCCGGTCCTCGACCAGGGCGAGCGCCCGCCGCCCGGCCACCGCGCCGCTCTTGTCGGCGAGCGCCCCGCGCATGCTGATCGCGGTCTCCAGCTCGGCCCTGGCCCGGTCGGGGTGACCGGTGCAGAGCGCGAGGACGCCCAACTCGTGGTGGAAGTACGCCTCTTCCGCGACCTCCCCGGCGAGCCGTCCGGCCTCCTGGCCGATCCGGAGGGCCCGCTCCCAGGCGCCCCAGAGCAGCCCGGCCGCGAAGGCGGGCGCCGCGCTGCGGGCGAGGAGCACGGCGGCGCTCGTCCCTCCGGCCTCCTCCCCCGGCACCAGCCGGCCCAGGGCGGCGATGATCGCGTCGGCCTCGGCGGCCGCCCGTTCGGGGGTGACGGAGGGGTGCCCGGTCCACCAGGCGTAGTGCTGGGCGGCGGTGCGGGCGCGGTCGGCGGCGTCGTCCTCGTAACCGGCCGCCGCCAGCTGGGCCAGGACCCCGGCGGCCAGCCGGTAGCGGGAGCCGGACGGGGAGAGCAGCCCGCAGCCGGCCAGCTCGCCGAGGGCGGCGTCGGCGTGGGTGTCCCCGACGAGCGCGGGCAGATGGGCCTGGTGCGGCACCTCACCGCCGAGGGCCACCGCGAACCGCAGCGTGTCGCGGGCGGCCTCGCTCAGCCGGGAGGCGAGCAGGGCCGCGGGCGCCGCACCCTCGCCGAGGCTGGGCAGCGGCACATCGGACTCCCCGGCCGCCTCGGGCGCGGGCGGCGCGTCGGCGGGCCGGTTCTCCAGATAGCCGTACTCGTCGTACGCGGTGGCGTCGGGCCGCAGCTGGTCGCGCTGGCGCAGCAGCGCACCGGCCTGGACGAAGCGCAGGGGCAGGCCCTCGGACTCGAACCAGAGGTCTCCGGCCCAGTTGGCCTCCTCCTCGGTGAGCTGCCGTTCGACCACCCTGCTCAGCAGGTCCAGGGAGGTGGCGCGGTCGAGGCCGGTGAGGAAGACCTCTTCGAGGGCGGCGTCGGCGCCGGGCGCCGCGACCTCGGGCGTGGCGGCGAGCAGGAAGGCGCACTCGGGGGTCGCGTCGAGGAGTTCGTCCAGGGCGGCGCCGCCGAGCTCCAGGTCGTCCAGGACGACGACGGCCCCGGTGGTGCGCAGCGCCTCCAGCAGGAGCGGCCGGTCCGGCCGGTGCAGGGGGGCGTCGTGGACGGCGTCGAAGAGCGCGTACAGCAGATCGGTGGCGGTGCGCTTGTGGCCACTGAGGCGGACGACCCCGTCGGGCGCGAAGTCCGCGCAGTCGGCGGCGACGGCGTCGAGCAGGGCGGTGCGGCCGGAGCCGGCCGGTCCGGTGAGCCGGACGGAGCGGCCGCGGGCGAGGAGGCGGGTCAGCCGTTCGCGTTCCTCGTCGCGCCGCAGCAGCGGGAGCCGGGGCGCGGTCGGGCCGGGCGGGACGGGGGGCGTCGCGGCGCGGGCGCGGTCGGCGCGCTCGGCGGGGGTGCGGCGGACGGGGGCCGCGGGCCGCTCACCGGGAGGGCACGGCTCGACCTCGCTGCCGTCGACGGGGTTGACGGTGAGCGTCAGGTCGCCGGCGACGAGGGTGACCATGCGGACCTGCTGCGGCGTTTGCTGACCGAAATCCGGGGTCAGTGGATCGCGGGAGGGGCGGCGTCGGCCGGCCTCCTCGGCGAAGTCCTTGCTGTCGTGGCCGAACTCTTCCGGCCCCCGGTGTATCGGGTCCATCGCCAAAGCCCCCAAGACGCGTCGAGCGCGGTTGTCCCTCCCGGCCTCGCACGTCCTGATGCCGCCCACGGTCCGGTGTCCGCCGGGTCGGGTCCGTCAATCGGCAGACGGCCGAACCCTAAACCTTCGCACAGTATCCATGACCATCCGGGGTGGCGCGCCGCCCCGAGATCACGGTCTCGTGAGGATTGTGTGCCTTCTCGCCGTACGGTCACCGAGGGGGCACGGGGTGTGCCCGTACCGGCCTCAGACGCGGGGCAGGGACTCCGCCGCGATCCCGCCCTCGATGGCGAGGATGCGGTGCAGTCTCGTGGCCACCAGGAGGCGTTGCATCTGCGGAGGCACGCCGCGCAGCACGAGGCGCCGTCCGGCGCGCCCGGCCCTGCGGTGTGCGCCCATGATGACGCCGAGACCGGTGGCGTCCCACGAATCCAGCTCGGTCAGGTCGAGCACCAGATCGCCGACGCCGTCGTCCAGGGCCGAGTGCAGGACCGTACGGGCGTCCGCCGCGCTTCGGACGTCGAGGCGGCCCCCGACGACCAGCTCGGCGTGGTCGCCCCTGATGTGCATATGCGCTCCCCTGGAATGCTCCGTGGCCCGGTCCGTCTGTCCGAAACTGTCTCTGCCCCAACTGACTGCGGCAGCGACAGGGTAGTTGCCGTCTGTAAGCGAACCGATACCGAATTCACTCCGAGGAGTGATACGGAAGGGTCGCGAACGCTGCTGGATCCAGTGGATCCGGACGGCGTGTACCGAACGGCACCCGGTCCGGCTGACAGCGGATCAGCCGGACCGGACCGAAAATGATCAGTAGGTGTAAAAGCCCTGCCCGCTCTTGCGCCCGATGTCACCTGCATCGACCATCCGGCGCATCAGCTCCGGGGCGGCGAACTTCTCGTCCTGCGACTCGGTGTAGATGTTGCTCGTGGCGTGCAGCAGGATGTCGACGCCGGTGAGGTCCGCGGTCGCGAGCGGGCCCATCGCGTGGCCGAAACCGAGCTTGCACGCGACATCGATGTCCTCGGCCGTGGCGACGCCCGACTCGTACAGCTTGGCGGCCTCGACCACGAGCGCCGAGATCAGCCGGGTGGTGACGAAGCCGGCCACGTCGCGGTTGACGACGATGCAGGTCTTGCCGACGGACTCGGCGAACTCCCGCGCGGCGGCCAGGGTTTCGTCGCTGGTCTTGTAGCCGCGTACGAGCTCGCAGAGCTGCATCATCGGAACCGGCGAGAAGAAGTGCACGCCGACCACGCGCTCCGGGCGCTCCGTCACGGCCGCGATCTTGGTGATCGGGATGGCGGAGGTGTTGGAGGCCAGCACGGTGTCGTCCCGGACGATCTTGTCGAGCGACCGGAAGATCTCGTGCTTCACCTCCAGCTTCTCGAAGACGGCCTCGACCACGATGTCCGCGTCGGCGACGGCGTCCAGGTCGGTGGTCGTGGTGATCCGGCCCAGCGCGGCCTCGGCGTCGGCGGCGTCCAGCTTGCCCTTGGCGACGAACTTGTCGAGGGAGCCCTTGATGCCGTCGCGGCCGCGGGTCAGGGCCTCGTCGGTGACGTCGCGCAGCACGACGTCCCAGCCGGCCTGGGCGGAGACCTGCGCGATGCCGGACCCCATGAGTCCGGCTCCGATGACGGCGAGCTTCCTGGCCACGTTGGCACCCCTCTGTATGTGTCGCTGGTTCTGGTCCATGCCCTCCGGCGGAGGTTAGTACCCGGGGCGGGCGCTGGGGCGGTGAAGAGATGCGCGTCACGTCTCAAATGACGGACATCACACCGGGGGCCGTCATTCGGCGGCGCGCCGGGCGTAGTTGAGCACCTTTTCGCCCAGCAGGTCCTCGATGTCGTCGAGCAGGACGAGCGCGCGCCTGGACACCTCGGCGGGCTTGCCGCCGGCCACCATCTCCTGCCCGATGTACGCCATGAGGGTGCTGTGGACCCAGGAGAGCTGACCGGCCACCAGGACCGGCGTCCGGTCCCCCGCCCCGGCACCGCTCACCTCCGTGAGGGTGGCCTCCAGGTGCCGCGCGGCCTCCTGCTGGATGTGCCAGAGGCGGGCCTTGAGGCTGTCGGCCTCCTCGATGACCCGCATGAAGCGGGCGTACCCGTCCATCAGGCCGACGGTGGGCGAGACGCCCTCGACCTGGATGCGCAGCTCCCGCAGCACGGCGTCGGCCGCGGACTCGCCCTTGTCCCGGCCCCTGACGTACCGCGAGAGGCGCTCCACGACGCCCATGCTCCGGTCGAGGAACAGGTCCTCCTTGGCGGGGAAGTAGTTGTACACGGTGTTGACGGAGACATCGGCGGCGTGCGCGATCTCGGCGATCGTCACCGCGTCGAAGCCCCGCTCCAGGAAGAGGCCGGTGGCCACGTCCGAGAGGTGCTGCCTGGTCTGCCGCTTCTTGCGCTCCCTGAGTCCCTCAGCCATGGGTCCATCGTAGATCGCCTGGGGTCCCTTAAAAATTGGAGTCATTGCATTTTTTCAGTGACTCTGTTTTCGTGGAAGCCATGACCGTCATCAGCACGTCCGGGCTGGCCCGGACCTTCATGAGCAAGGCCGGCCCCGTCGAGGCCGTCCGCTGCCTCGACCTCACCGTCGCGGCCGGCGAGATCGTCGGCCTGCTCGGCCCCAACGGCGCGGGCAAGACCACGACCCTGCGCATGCTCACCACGCTGCTCGCCCCCACCGGCGGCGCGGCCACCGTCGCCGGCCGCGACCTCGTCGCGGACCCGGCGGGCGTCCGCGCCCAGTGCGGTTACGTCGCCCAGTCGGGCGGGGTCGACCCCCACACCACCGTGCGGGAGGAGCTGGTCACCCAGGGCCGGATGTACCGGCTCGGCAAGGCGGCGGCGGTCGCCCGGGCCGCCGAACTCGCCGGGGAACTGGGCCTGTCGGACCTGCTCGACCGGCGGACCGCGACTCTCTCCGGCGGCCAGCGCCGGCGCCTGGACATCGCGATGGGGCTCACCCACCGCCCCGCCGTGCTCTTCCTGGACGAGCCGACCACCGGGCTCGACCCGGGCAGCCGGGCCGACCTCTGGGACCTGGTGCGCCGCCTGCGCGACGCGCACGGCACCACCGTCGTGCTCACCACGCACTACCTGGACGAGGCGGACGCGCTCGCCGACCGGCTCGTCGTCATCGACGGCGGCCTGGTGGCGGCGGAGGGCTCCCCGGCCACGCTGAAGACCCGTTACGCGGGCTCGCCCGACGCCACGCTCCAGGACGCCTTCCTGGCCGTCACCGGACGCGCCCCCGCCGCCGACACCGCCCCCCTCACGGTCTGACACCCCTCGGGACACCCATGCTGCTGCACGACACCGCGCTGATCTTCGGGCGCTACGCCCGCCAGACCCTGCGCTCCAAGTTCCAGATCCTCTTCGGCATCCTGATGCCCCTGCTCTACCTGCTCTTCTTCGGCCCGCTGCTCACCGGACTGCCGCTCGGCGGGGGCACCGACTCCTGGCAGATCCTGGTGCCCGGGCTGCTGCTCCAGCTCGGCCTGTTCGGCGCCTCGTTCGCCGGGTTCGGCCTGATCATCGACAAGTCGACCGGGGTGGTCGAGCGCATGCGGGTGACCCCGGTGAGCCGGGCGGCGCTGCTGCTGGGCCGGGTGCTGCGGGACGCGCTGCTCTTCATGTTCCAGGCGGTGCTGCTGGTGCTCGTCGCCGTACTGATGGGGCTGCGGGCGCCGCTGGCCGGGGTGCTGACCGGCTTCGTCTTCGTCGGCCTGCTGACGGTCTCGCTGGCCTCGCTCTCGTACGCGCTGGCGATGCGGGTCTCGACGCCGCAGGAGTTCGGGCCCGTCATCAACTCGCTCACCATGCCCGCCATGCTGCTGTCCGGCCTGATGCTGCCGATGACCCTCGGCCCGAAGTGGCTCGACGTCCTCTCGCACTTCACGCCGTTCCGCTACCTGGTGGACGCGGTCCGGGACGCGTACGTGGGCTCGTACGCCACCGGCCACATGCTGTACGGAGTCCTGGTCGCCCTCGGCTTCGCGGCGCTGGCCGTGACGGTGGGCACACGTGTCTTCCGGAAGGCCGGGGCCTAACTAGGCTGGCCGCATGGTCAATCTGACGCGCATCTACACCCGTACCGGCGACACCGGCACCACCACCCTCGGCGACATGAGCCGCACCGCCAAGACCGATCTGCGGATCTCCGCGTACGCCGACGCCAACGAGGCCAACGCGGTCATCGGCACCGCGATCGCCCTCGGGCGGCTGGACGAGGACGTCGTGAAGGTCCTCGTCCGCGTGCAGAACGACCTGTTCGACGTGGGCGCGGACCTCTCCACACCGGTGGTCGAGGACCCGAAGTACCCGCCGCTGCGGGTGGAGCAGTCGTACGTCGACAAGCTGGAGGCCGACTGCGACCACTACCTGGAGCAGGTGGAGAAGCTCCGCAGCTTCATCCTTCCGGGCGGTACGCCGGGCGCCGCGCTGCTCCACCAGGCGTGCACGGTGGTCCGGCGCGCCGAGCGGTCCACCTGGGCCGCGATGGAGGTGCACGGCGAGGTGATGAACGCGCTGACGGCGACCTACCTCAACCGCCTCTCGGACCTGCTGTTCATCCTGGCCCGGGTCGCGAACAAGGAGGTCGGCGACGTCCTGTGGGTGCCGGGCGGCGAGCGCTAGGCATCCGGGTCCGGCGCCCGCTTCGGGAACAGCGTGTAGCTCGCCGCGATCACCAGGTTGATCCCGATGACCAGCAGCATCGTCCGCTGCCAGGACCGCAGCGAGCTCACGTCCCCGTCACCGCCCACGTACCAGACGGCCGCCTGGAGCAGGGCCAGCGCGGTGGCGGCGGCCACGGTCCAGCGGGCGGCGGTCCTCCACTCGTACACCGCCCGCGCCTTCCCGTACTTCGGCGGCTTCACCGGCGGCGGGCCCCCGGCGAACCGGTGGGCGACGCGGGCGTCGGCCCACTGGATGGTGGAGTGCCCGAGGCCGACCGTGAAGCCGATGTACACCGCGGCGAGCCCGTGCTTCCAGTCCGGCTCGGCGCCGTTCTTCAGGTCCACGGCGGTCACCGCGAGCAGGACGAGCTCCAGCACCGGCTCGCACAGCAGCACCGCGGCGCCCAGGCGCGGCTTGCGCGCCCCGTAGCGCAGCGCCAGCCCGGCGGCCAGCAGCACCCAGAAGGCGATCTCGCAGGCCACGATCAGTGTGACGATCACGGTCGGCTCCCTTTCTCTCCCTTCCAGCCTGGCCGCCGCGCGGGCCAGGGTCATCGGCCCAGGTGACGAGAGACGGCTGCATACTTCGATGTAGTGCCGACTCCCTCCCTGCCCCGCCCGCACCGCGACGACGTGCTCATCGCGGCCCTCGGGCTGCTCGGCGGACTGGTGCTGTGGCTGCTCAACCTCTACATGCGGACCGGTGACGTCCTCGGGGACACCCGCCTCCCGCTGATCCCGCTCGTCGTCATGTCGGCGGCGGAACTGCTGCGCAGGAGCTCGCCGCGCACCGCCCTCACCATCGGCTCCGTCGCGCTCGTCGCGGATCAGTGCACCCACGGCAACCTGGCCACCGTGGCGATGTACACCGACGTCATGTACGCGGCGGTGCTGTACGGGACCCCGACGGCCGCCCGCCGCATCCCGGTGATCACCTTCCTGATCTCCCTCGTCGTCACCATCGGCTCGCTCGCGTGGATCCGCAGCCCCGAGGCCCTGCTCGTCGGCATCGTCACCGCCCTCGTCGTCTTCGTGCCCGCCCTCACCGGGGTCAGCGTGCGCAACCACCGGGACGCCGCCGACGCGGCCCGGCTGCGCGCCGACCAGACCGCCCTGCTCGCCGAGATGGACCGCGCCCAGGCGGTGACCGCCGAGCGGGCCCGGATGGCGCGCGAGCTGCACGACCTGGTCGCCAACCACCTGTCCGCCATCGCCATCCACTCCACCGCCGCGCTCTCCCTCGGCGACCCGGAGACCTCGCGCAACGCCCTCGGGGTCATCCGCGAGAACAGCGTCGAGGGTCTGGCCGAAATGCGCCGCCTGATCGGGCTGCTGCGCACCGGGGCCGCCGACGCCGAGCCCAGCAGCACACCGTCCTTGGGTTCACTGGACGCGCTGGTCGAGCAGCACCGCGCGGCCGCCGCGGACGCCGGGCTGAGCTGCGTGCTGGAGGACGCCGGGGACGGCGGGGCACCCCTGCCGGCGCCGGTCGAGCTGGCCGCGTACAGGATCGTGCAGGAGTCCCTGACCAATGCGCTCAAGCACGCGGCGCCGGGCCCGGTCACGGTGCGGCTGGGGCGGGCGGGGCGGCGGCTGACGGTGGAGGTGACCAGCGTGCTCGGGGAGCGGACGGGGCCGCGCGCGCCGGGGTCGGGAGCGGGTCTGGTGGGGATGCGGGAGCGGGTGGCGCTGCTCGGCGGGGAGTTCGGGGCGGGCCCGGTGGACGGGATGTGGCGGGTGCGGGCGGAACTGCCCGCGGACGAAGGGGAATCGGGGACATGACGGTCCGGGTGGTGGTCGCGGAGGACCAGACGGCGGTACGGGCGGGCCTGGTGCTCATCCTGGGCAGCGCGCCGGACATCGAGGTCGTCGGGGAGGCCGGGGACGGCGAGGAGGCGGTACGGCTGGCCCGCGAGCTGCGGCCGGACCTGGTGCTGATGGACGTGCAGATGCCGCGCCTGGACGGGGTGTCGGCGACCCGGCAGGTGACCGGTGAGGGGCTGGCGGACGTGCTGGTGCTGACGACGTTCGACCTGGACGCCTACGTGTTCGGGGCGCTGCGGGCGGGGGCCTCGGGCTTCCTGCTGAAGGACACCGAGGCGGCCGGGCTGCTCGACGCGGTGCGCACGGTGGCGCGCGGTGAGGGGATGATCGCGCCGGCCGTGACGCGGCGGCTGATCGCGGAGTTCGCCGGGACCGGGCCCGGACGGGCGGCGGAGGCTCCGGACGCGTCGGTGCTGGAGGCGCTGACCCGGCGGGAGCGCGAGGTGCTGGGGTGCCTGGGCGAGGGCTTGTCGAACGCGGAGATCGCCGAGCGGCTCTCCATGGCGGAGGCGACGGCGAAGACGCACGTCAGCCGGTTGCTGGGCAAGCTGGAGCTGCGCAGCCGGGTCCAGGCGGCCGTACTGGCACAGGAGTTGGGTGTCTGAGGTTTATTCGGCGGACGGCCACGATCTTTGGTCTGGACCTCTTGACGATTGGTCCAGACCTTCTTAATCTCACCGAACACACTGCGGTGAGCCTGCCATGACAAAAGCGGGCTCAGGGCGGCGCAGGGTTGCAGTTCACGGACCACCCCGTATGTCCGGACCTCACCCGAGGAGCACCGTTGAGCACTGAGACCCCCCGCCGGACCCGATTCAGACTCGGGACCGGTCGAGCCACCAGAACCAGAGCCGTCGCGGGCCTCTCCGCACTGCTCCTTCCCCTCGCCGCGATGGTCGGCCTGGCGTCCCCCGCCGAGGCGGCGACCTCCGCCACCGCCACGTACCTCAAGAAGTCCGACTGGGGCACCGGCTTCGAGGGCCAGTGGACGGTGAAGAACACCGGCACCACGTCCCTCAGCTCCTGGACCATCGAGTGGGACTTCCCCAGCGGCACCGGCGTCGGCTCCGCCTGGGACGCCACCGTCACCCACACGGGCAACCACTGGACCGCCAAGAACGTCGGCTGGAACGGCACCATCGCCCCCGGCGCCAGCGTCTCCTTCGGCTTCAACGGCACCGGCTCCGGCGGCGGCGCCGCCACCAACTGCACGCTGAACGGCGCCTCCTGCGACGGCGGTCCCACCGTTCCCGGCGACAACGCCCCTTCGGCGCCGGGCACCCCCACCGCGAGCTCCATCACCGACACCTCGGTGAAGCTCGGCTGGACCGCGGCCACCGACGACAAGGGCGTCAAGAACTACGACGTCCTGCGGGACGGCGCGGTCGTCGCCACGGTCACCGGCACCACGTACACGAACACCGGCCTCACCGCGGGCACGGACTACTCGTACAGCGTGCAGGCGCGGGACACCGCCGACCAGACCGGCCCGGTCAGCGGCGCGGTCAAGGTCCACACCACCGGCGGCGGCACCGACCCCGGCGAGCCGGGCACCGGCGACAAGGTCAACCTCGGCTACTTCGCCGAGTGGGGCGTCTACGGACGCAACTACCACGTCAAGAACCTGGACACGTCCGGTTCGGCCGCGAAGATCACGCACATCAACTACGCCTTCGGCAACGTCCAGGGCGGCAAGTGCACCATCGGCGACTCCTACGCCGACTACGACAAGGCGTACACCGCCGACCAGTCCGTCGACGGCGTCGCCGACACCTGGGACCAGCCGCTGCGCGGCAGCTTCAACCAGCTGCGCAAGCTGAAGGCGAAGTACCCCCACATCAAGGTGCTGTGGTCCTTCGGCGGCTGGACCTGGTCCGGCGGCTTCGGCCAGGCGGCCCAGAACCCGGCCGCGTTCGCCGACTCCTGCTACAGCCTGGTCGAGGACCCGCGCTGGGCCGATGTCTTCGACGGCATCGACATCGACTGGGAGTACCCCAACGCCTGCGGCCTGACCTGTGACACCAGCGGCCCGGACGCGCTGAAGAAGCTCACTTCGGCGCTGCGCACCAAGTTCGGCAAGGACTACCTGGTCACCGCCGCCATCACGGCCGACGGCTCTCAGGGCGGCAAGATCGACCTGGCGGACTACGCCGGCGCCGCGCAGTCGCTCAACTGGTACAACGTGATGACGTACGACTTCTTCGGTGCCTGGGACGCGAAGGGCCCGACCGCCCCGCACTCCCCGCTGAACTCGTACTCCGGCATCCCGATCGCCGGGTTCAACTCCGCCGACGCCATCGCCAAGCTGAAGACCCAGGGCGTCCCCGCGTCCAAGCTGCTGCTCGGCATCGGCTTCTACGGCCGCGGCTGGACCGGCGTCACCCAGGACGCGCCCGGCGGCACCGCCACCGGCGCCGCCCCGGGCACGTACGAGGCGGGCATCGAGGACTACAAGGTCCTCAAGAACACCTGCCCGACCACCGGCACGATCGCCGGCACCGCGTACGCCCACTGCGGCACCAACTGGTGGAGCTACGACACCCCGGCCACCATCAAGTCGAAGATGGCCTGGGCGAAGACGCAGGGCCTGGGAGGCGCGTTCTTCTGGGAGTTCAGCGGGGACACCAGCAACGGTGAACTCGTGAGCGCGATGAACACCGGCCTCAAGTAACCCCCGAGGCTCAGCCCCCCGAAAGACGCCGGGGAGACAGGTCCGCCCCCTGTCTCCCCGGTTTTCGCGTGCCCGCGCGCTTCTTACGGCGACGCCTCGGCGATCAGTGCCTGGACACCGTCGAGGATGCGGTCCAGGCCGAAGTCCAGCGACTCGGCGCCGTTCGACTCGAACGCCCCCGCGGCGATGGCCCGGGTGAGCGCGGGGAACCGGTCGGAGTGCCGTTCCAGGAGCTCACCGGTCAGCCGGCCCCACTCCCGGGCATGCTCCGCGTCGAAGTCCGCCCGCTGCTGGGCCAGGCTGCGCACCTGCCCGATCAGGAGGAGGACGACCCGCTGCCGGTCGGCCGCGCCGAGCCCCGTCGGCTCCAGCGCGGCATGGGCCGCGTCCAGCCAGCCCAGCTGGTGGGGGCCCATGATCTGGCGGCGCATCGCGGTGGCCGCGAGCAGCCAGGGGTGGTCCACGTACACCTGCCAGGACCGGCGGCTCCAGGTGGCCAGCCGCTCCCGCCACCCCGGGCCCGCGTCCGTGAGGTCGGGTACACCGGCGAGCACCACCTCCACCATGAGCTCGACCAGCTCGGTCTTGCCGGGCACATAGCGGTAGAGCGCCATCCCGGAGACGCCGAGTCCGGCCGCCACCCGGCCCATCGACACCGCGTCCAGGCCCTCCGCGTCGGCGACCGCGACCGCCTCGTCGGCGATCCGCCGCGGGGTCAGTGAGGGCTTGGGGCCCCGGGCGGGCCGGTCCCGCTCGCCCCAGAGCAGTTCGACGCCCGCCCGCATGTCCCTCGGCCCCGCCCGCTTGCTTCTCCCGGCTGCCCCGGCCATCGCGTTCTCCCTGGTCTCGGTCGGACGGTTGACACCCCCCGACCAACTGTATATACCTTAAACGCTTCTGCTTACGCCATAAACAGTTTAAGGAGTCAGCCGTGCTGACCACGCTCATCACCGCATCCGCCGCCACCCTGGTGGCCGGCCCCGTCGTGGGGATGCTGGGCTACCGCCGGCTCAAGCGCACCGCCGCCGCCAGGGCGCTGCGCGTCACCGCGCCGGGCGGGATCGAGGAGTCCGGCTTCGTCCGGATCGGCGGCATCGACCAGTGGATCTCCGTACGGGGCGACGACCGCGCCAACCCGGTGATCCTGGAGATCCACGGCGGCCCCGGCGCCTCCAACCACATCTTCCTGCCGCGCACCCGCGCCTGGGAGAAGCACTTCACCGTCGTCCGCTGGGACATGCGCGGCGCCGGCCGCACCTTCGCCGCCCACGGCCCCGACGGCCAGGGAGAATTCACCCTGGACCGGCTGTACGAGGACGCCCTGGAGGTCACCGACCACATCCGGTCCCGGATGGGCGTCGACAAGGTCCTGCTGGTGGCCAACTCGTTCGGCACGGTCATCGGACTGCGGCTGGCCCGCCGCCACCCCGAGCGGTACTCCGCGTACGTGGGCACCGACCAGAACATCTACGGGGGCGGCCGCGACCACGGCGCCTTCGACGCCCTGCTGGAGCGGCTGCGGGCGGCCGGGAAGCGCAAGGACCTGGCCGCCGTCGTCGCGATGGGCCCCGACCCCACCGCCTGGACCCCGGAGCAGTGGGCGGCCCACGCCAGGACCGTCACCACGTCCGACCCGCTGACCTACGACACCATGAAGACCGTGGTGGTCCGCTCGCTGTGGTTCTCACCCCTGCACACGCTGCGCGGGCTGCGCTCCTACATGGGCGCGATGACCTTCTCGGAACAGGTGGGGCCGGAGGCCGTGACGATCGACGAGTGGGCCGACGGCACCGACTTCGCCCTGCCGTTCTTCATCTTCCAGGGAGCGCACGACGTCCTGACGCCGCCGGCCCCGGCGCGCGCGTTCTACGAGGCCGTCACCGCCCCCGCCAAGGACTTCGCGCTCATCGAGGACGCGAGCCACTTCGCGTCGTTCCGGCACCCGGAGCGCTTCCTGGAGCTGATGCTGACGCGGGTCCGGCCGGCGGTCGCGGGCTCATCGGACGTGTGGCGCTAGGCGCTAGGCCACGTTCACCCTCTGGCCGGGCGGGGCCGCCTCCAGCCAGGCCAGGAAGCCGGTCAGCGCGTCCTCGCTCATCGCCAGCTCCAGGCGGGTCTCCCGGTGGAGACAGCCGAGCACGATCGCGTCGGAGAGCAGCGCCAGCTCCTCCTCGCCCTCCGGCATCCGGCGGGCCACGACCTCGATCGCGGAGCGTTCCAGGACCCGGCGCGGACGCGGCGAGTAGCTGAAGACCCGGAACCAGTTCACCTTGTCGCCGCTGTACCGGGCGACACCGTACACCCAGCCCTTGCCGGACAGGTCGGGTTCCTCGGGTACGTTCCACCGCAGACTGCAGTCGAAGGTCCCGCCGGAACGCTGGATCAGCCGCCGGCGCAGACCGAAGACGAAGAGTCCCAGTACGACCAGTGCGACGACCAGTCCGCCCACCCACAGCGCGAGGTACATCTCCACCGACCTCCTCGCATCATCGAGTAAACGGATACCGTCCGTACGTCACCTGCATCTGCATCGCCTCAGCCGCGACACGGTCCGGAGAGGTCTCCGGCACGGGCCGCGGCTGAGGGTAAAACCATGTCGTGAGGTGGCTAGTGTGCCGCCACCGCACGCAGTCGCACTTCGGCGCGCCGCTCGGAAGCGCCGTCCGTGTCCGACTTCGCACGCTCAAGCGCACGCTCAGCGCGCTCGACGTCGATCTCGTCGGCAAGCTCCGCGATCTCCGCGAGAAGAGAGAGCTTGTCGTCGGCGAACGAGATGAAACCGCCGTGCACGGCGGCGACGACGGTCCCGCCCTCGCTCGTACGGATCGTCACCGGGCCCGATTCCAGCACACCCAGAAGCGGCTGGTGACCGGGCATGACGCCGATGTCGCCGGACGTGGTGCGCGCGACGACCAGGGTGGCCTCGCCGGACCAGACACTGCGGTCCGCGGCGACCAGCTCGACGTGCAGCTCAGCAGCCAAGGGTGGCTCCTCGGGTCACCACCCGGCGGTCGTGCCGGGTGTTGGGTCAATTCTACGGGGCGTGGTGAGGGGGACGGGACGCACCCGCCCCCCTCGGTGAGCCGGAGGCTCAGGAGACGCCGAGCTCCTTGGCGTTGGCCTTCAGGTCCTCGATGCCACCGCACATGAAGAACGCCTGCTCGGGGAAGTGGTCGTACTCACCGTCGCAGATGGCGTTGAACGCGGCGATCGACTCGTCGAGCGGAACGTCCGAACCGTCCACGCCGGTGAACTGCTTGGCGACGTGAGTGTTCTGCGACAGGAAGCGCTCGACGCGACGGGCACGGTGGACAACGAGCTTGTCCTCCTCGCCCAGCTCGTCGATACCGAGGATCGCGATGATGTCCTGGAGGTCCTTGTACTTCTGGAGGATCCCCTTGACGCGCATGGCGGCCTCGTAGTGGTCCGCGGCGATGTACCGCGGGTCCAGGATCCGGGACGTGGAGTCCAGCGGGTCCACGGCCGGGTAGATGCCCTTCTCGGAGATCGGACGGGAGAGAACCGTCGTCGCGTCGAGGTGGGCGAAGGTGGTCGCCGGCGCCGGGTCGGTCAGGTCGTCCGCGGGGACGTAGATCGCCTGCATCGAGGTGATCGAGTGACCGCGGGTCGACGTGATGCGCTCCTGGAGCAGACCCATCTCGTCGGCCAGGTTCGGCTGGTAACCCACCGCGGACGGCATACGGCCGAGCAGGGTGGACACCTCGGAACCGGCCTGGGTGTACCGGAAGATGTTGTCGATGAAGAAGAGCACGTCCTGCTTCTGCACATCGCGGAAGTACTCCGCCATGGTCAGACCGGCCAGGGCGACGCGGAGACGGGTCCCCGGCGGCTCGTCCATCTGGCCGAAGACGAGCGCCGTCTTGTCGATGACGCCGGAGTCGGCCATCTCCTCGATGAGGTCGTTGCCCTCACGGGTGCGCTCACCGACGCCCGCGAACACCGACACACCGTCGTGGTTGTTGGCGACGCGGTAGATCATCTCCTGGATCAGCACGGTCTTGCCGACACCGGCACCACCGAACAGACCGATCTTTCCACCCTTGACGTACGGGGTGAGGAGGTCGATGACCTTGACGCCGGTCTCGAACATCTCGGTCTTGGACTCGAGCTGGTCGAAGTTGGGCGCCTTGCGGTGGATCGGCCAGCGCTCGGTGACCTCGGCCTCGGCCTCGGGCTTGTTCAGGATCTGGCCAAGGGTGTTGAACACCTTGCCCTTGGTGATGTCGCCGACGGGGACCGTGATGCCGGTGCCCGTGTCGGTGACCGGGGCCTGGCGGACCAGACCGTCGGTCGGCTGCATCGAGATCGCGCGGATCACACCGTCGCCGAGGTGCTGGGCGACCTCGAGCGTCAGCGTCTTGAGCTTGCCGTCCTCGGCCGGGTCGGCCACCTCGACGGTCAGCGCGTTGTAGATCTCCGGCATCGCGTCGACGGGGAACTCCACGTCGACGACCGGGCCGATGACCCGGGCGACGCGGCCCGTGGCAACGGCCGTCTCAACTGTGGTCGTCATTACTTGTCACTCCCCGCGGTCGCGTCGGCCAGCGCACTGGCACCACCGACGATCTCGCTGATTTCCTGGGTGATTTCGGCCTGGCGGGCCGCGTTGGCAAGCCGGGAGAGCGTCTTGATGAGCTCACCGGCGTTGTCGGTGGCCGACTTCATCGCGCGGCGGCGGGCGGCGTGCTCGGAAGCAGCGGCCTGCAGCAGCGCGTTGTAGATACGGCTCTCGACGTACCGCGGAAGCAGGGCGTCGAGGACGTCCTCCGCCGACGGCTCGAAGTCGAAGAGCGGCAGGATCTCGCCCTTGCCGGTCTCCTGCTCCGTGGCACCGAGACTGAGCGGCAGCATCCGGTCGTCCACCGGGTTCTGCGTCATCATCGACACGAACTCCGTGAAGACGATGTGCAGCTCGTCGACGCCGCCCTCGGCGGTCTCCTTCGACACCGCCTCGATCAGCGGGGCAGCAGCCCGCTTGGCATCCGCGTACGTCGGGCTGTCGGTGAAGCCGGTCCACGAGTCCGCGATCTTGCGCTCGCGGAACCCGTAGTAGGCGACACCCTTGCGGCCGATCACATACGTGTCGACCTCCTTGCCCTCACCGCGCAGCCGCTCGGTCAGCTTCTCCGCGGCCTTGATGGCGTTGGAGGAGTAACCGCCGGCCAGGCCGCGGTCGCTCGTGACGAGCAGGATCGCGGCCCGGGCCGGGGACTCGGCTTCGGTGGTCAGCGGGTGCTTGGTGGTGGAGCCGGTCGCCACCGCGGTCACCGCACGGGTGAGCTCGGTCGCGTACGGCGTCGACGCCGCCACCTGGCGCTGCGCCTTGACGATGCGCGAGGCGGCGATCATCTCCATCGCCTTGGTGATCTTCTTCGTGGCGGTGACGGAGCGGATGCGGCGCTTGTAAACGCGAAGCTGAGCGCCCATCGATCAGCCCTCGCCCAGGAGCTTGCCGTCCGAGGTCTCGAACTGCTGCTTGAAGGCGGCGACGGCGTCGGCGATCGCCTGCAGCGTGTCGTCGGACATCTTGGCGCCCTCGCGGATGCTGGTGAGGAGGTCCTTGCGCTCGCGGCGCAGGTACTCCAGCAGCTCCGTCTCGAAGCGGCGGATGTCCTCGACCGGGACGTCGTCCATCTTGCCGTTCGTGCCGGCCCAGACGGAGACGACCTGCTCCTCGACCGGGAACGGGGCGTACTGCGGCTGCTTCAGCAGCTCGACCATGCGCTTACCGCGCTCCAGCGACGCCTTCGAGGCCGCGTCCAGGTCGGAACCGAAGGCGGCGAACGCCTCCAGCTCGCGGTACTGGGCGAGGTCCACGCGGAGCCGGCCGGACACCTGGCGCATGGCCTTGTGCTGGGCGGAGCCACCGACGCGGGAGACCGAGATACCGACGTTCAGGGCCGGACGCTGGCCGGCGTTGAACAGGTCGGACTCCAGGAAGCACTGGCCGTCGGTGATGGAGATGACGTTGGTCGGGATGAACGCCGACACGTCGTTCGCCTTGGTCTCGACGATCGGGAGACCCGTCATCGAACCGGCACCCATGTCGTCGGAGAGCTTGGCGCAGCGCTCCAGCAGACGCGAGTGGAGGTAGAAGACGTCGCCCGGGTACGCCTCACGGCCCGGCGGACGGCGCAGCAGCAGGGAGACGGCGCGGTAGGCGTCGGCCTGCTTCGAGAGGTCGTCGAAGATGATCAGGACGTGCTTGCCCTGGTACATCCAGTGCTGGCCGATGGCCGAGCCGGTGTACGGCGCGAGGTACTTGAAGCCGGCCGGGTCGGACGCCGGGGCGGCGACGATGGTCGTGTACTCCAGCGCACCGGCCTCTTCGAGGGCACCGCGCACGGACGCGATCGTGGAGCCCTTCTGACCGATGGCGACGTAGATGCAGCGCACCTGCTTGTTCACGTCGCCCGAGCGCCAGTTGTCGCGCTGGTTGATGATCGTGTCGACGGCCAGAGCGGTCTTACCCGTCTGACGGTCGCCGATGATCAGCTGACGCTGGCCGCGGCCGATCGGCACCATGGCGTCGACGGCCTTGTAGCCGGTCTGCATCGGCTCGTGCACCGACTTGCGGACCATGACGCCAGGGGCCTGCAGCTCGAGGGCGCGGCGGCCGTCGGTCGCGATCTCGCCGAGACCGTCGATCGGGTTGCCGAGCGGGTCTACGACGCGGCCGAGGTAGCCCTCGCCGACGCCGACGGAGAGCACCTCACCGGTGCGCTGCACCGGCTGGCCCTCTTCGATGCCGCTGAACTCGCCGAGGACGATCGCACCGATCTCGCGCTCCTCGAGGTTGAGGGCGAGACCGAGGGTGCCGTCCTCGAACTTCAGCAGCTCGTTCGCCATGGCGGAGGGCAGGCCCTCCACCTTCGCGATGCCGTCGCCGGCAACGCTGACCGTACCGACCTCCTCGCGCGAGGCCGCGTCCGGCTTGTACGACTGGACAAAGTTCTCCAGCGCGTCCCGGATCTCCTCCGGCCGGATCGTGAGCTCCGCCATCTGGGTTCCCTGCTCTCCTTGTTGGGCCCGAAGTTTCTTAAGGGGGTCTGGGGGCCGACCCCCAGGAATCTTCTGCAGTTTCTGCACGGCCCAACCGGGCCGCTGGTCTTGCTCTGTTCTGTTGCTCCGCGCTTGCGTCAGCCGGCCATGCGGCGGGTCGCCTCGTCGAGGCGGTCCGCGATGGTGCCGTTGATGACCTCGTCGCCGACCCGCACCGCGATCCCGCCGAGGACCGAGGGGTCCACGTCGAGGTTCAGGTGCATCTGGCGGCCGTAGATCTTCGCCAGGGCGGCACCCAGGCGCTGCTTCTGCCGGTCGCTGAGCGGCACCGCGGAGGTGACGATCGCGACCATGCGCTCCCGGCGCTCCGCGGCCAGCTTGGAGAGGGAGTCGAGTCCCGCTTCCAGGCTACGTCCACGCGGCTGGGTGACAAGCCGCACGATGACGCGCTCGGTGGCGGGCCGCGCCTTGCCGCCGAGCAGGCTGCGGAGCAGCTCGCCCTTGGCGGCGGGGGTCGCGGTCCGGCTGGTGAGCGCGGCACGCAGGGCGGTGTCCGAGGCGACGATGCGGCCGAACCGGAAGAGTTCGTCCTCGACGTCGTCCAGGGCACCGTTGCGCTGGGCGGCGGTGAGGTCGGCGGTGTTCGCCAGCTCCTCGACCGCGTCGACCAGGTCACGCGACTGCGACCAGCGCGAGCGGACCATGCCGGAGACCAGGTCGACGGCTTCGCCGCCCACCTGTCCGCCGAGCAGGCGGCCTGCCAGCTCGGCCCTGGCCTCGCCCGGCTGCGCCGGGTCGGTCAGGACCCGGCGCAGCGACACCTCGCGGTGCAGCAGCGCCGTGACGCCGGCCAGGTCCTCGGCGAGCTTCGCCGCGTCGACCGACGTGGAGTCGGTCAGCGCGTCGAGGCGCTCGCGTGCGGCAGCCAGTGCCTCGCGGCTCGCGCTGTTCATCGGACGGCCTCGGCCTTCGCCTCGAGCTCGTCGAGGAAGCGGTCGACGGTGCCACTCTGCCGGGCGTGGTCCTCCAGGGACTCACCGACGAGCTTGCCGGCCAGGTCGGTGGCGAGCTTGCCCACGTCCTGGCGCAGCGCGGCGGCGGCGGCCTTGCGGTCGGCCTCGATCTGGGCGTGGCCGGCGGCGACGATCTCGTCGCGCTGGCGCTGGCCCTCGGCACGCATTTCCTGCAGGATCACGGCGCCCTGCTCCTGCGCCTCCTGGCGCATACGAGCGGCTTCGTGGCGGGCCTCGGCGAGCTGAGCCTTGTACTGCTCAAGAACGCTCTGGGCCTCGGTCTGGGCCGCATCGGCCTTCTCGATCCCGCCTTCGATGGCCTCGCGGCGCTCTTCCAGAACCGTGTTGATGTTCGGGAGGAGCTTCTTGGCGAGGAAGCCGAAGACGATGACGAAAGCGATGAGGCCAATGACGAGCTCAGGGATCGGCGGGATGAGCGGGTTTTCCGCTTCCTCCGCCGCGAGCTGAACCAGGGGGTTCACGTCAGTGCCTTCCGTCGAATGGGCTGTTCGCGACCGGTCAGGAGGTCGGGTAGACGAACGGCATGACCAGACCGATCAGGGCGAGCGCCTCACAGAAGGCGAAGCCGAGGATCTGGTTGGCGCGGATGAGACCGGCAGCCTCGGGCTGACGGGCGAGCGCCTGGGTGCCGTTACCGAAGATGATGCCGATGCCGACGCCGGGGCCGATCGCGGCGAGGCCGTAACCGATCGAGCCGAGGTTGCCCTTGATTTCGACGCCGGCGGCGAGGGTCTGGAGAGCGGACATGCCGGTTCTTCCTTCTCTTTCAATGTCCGGTGGGGGTTGGCCACCGGGTGCTTCAGGAGTGGGGTGCTCAGTGGCCCTTGGCGAGAGCGCCCTGGATGTAGCTGCAGGCCAGCAGCACGAAGACGTAAGCCTGAACAGCCTGGATGAAGAGTTCGAAGGCGGTCATCACGATGACCATCACGAACGACACACCTGCGTAGGCGATCCCGATGCCGTTGAGCATGTACCAGCTGGCGATCGTGAAGAGCAGCAGGAGCGTGTGGCCCGCGAACATGTTGGCGAAGAGCCGGACCGCGTGCGTGAACGGCCGGACGAACAGGTTCGAGAAGAACTCGATGGTCATCGAGAGCGGCAGGACCCCGCCGAGGCTCTTGTCGTAACCCGTGAAGTTCTTGAGGGCACCGACGAAGCCGTGCTTCTTGAAGGTCAGGCCGACCCACAGGAAGTAGACGATCGCGGCCAGTGCGGCCGGGTACGAGATGATCGCCGTCACGGGGAACTGGGCAACCGGAATGATGGACCAGAGGTTCATCATCC
Organism: Streptomyces sp. NPDC041814; assembly: GCF_055590565.1. Taxonomy (NCBI): domain Bacteria; kingdom Bacillati; phylum Actinomycetota; class Actinomycetes; order Kitasatosporales; family Streptomycetaceae; genus Streptomyces; species Streptomyces sp. NPDC041814. The sequence goes on from NZ_JBVJAM010000003.1 coordinate 215,660, forward strand.
AGATGACGAAGAACAGCGAGACCATCAGCGGGACGTACTTCTCGCCGTCGCGCTTGCCGATCGTCTCGTAGACGATGCCGCGGCGGATGAAGTCGTATCCGGCCTCGGCCGTCATCTGGAGCTTGCCGGGCACCAACTTCGGCTTGCGGAAGGCGGCCCAGAAGAAGCCCACGATGATCACCGAGCCGAGCAGGGCCAGCAGCATCGTCTTGTTGAAGTACAGGTTGCTGTCCGCGTCGCCCCAGAGGGGCTCGAACAGGAACGAGTGCAGGCCGGGTGCCGGAAAGCCACAACCGTCGAAGAGGTGGCAATCGGTCTCGAAGGCGAGCACCTGTGTCGGGTCAGCACTCACCGCGGGCTCCTTCAGCGTGGCGCATAGGTACGGCAACCTCGTTGTGTCGGCGCGGCGCGCAGCCGCGGTTCGGCACTGGACTGGTGTTTCGGATGTGTGAGCGGCAGTCAGGCATGTGAGCCTCGCGATCGAGCAGGCGTCAGCTCACATGCACGCGCCCGCAGTGCCGCAGTTGGAACCGGACGATAGCAGGGTCCTGACCCCGCACTTATTCCGCCCCTACCCTTCACGCGTCGGACCCCGGTTTCCCGGCCTTCTCGGCCTTCTCGGATTCGGGTTCCACGTAAAGGATCTTCGCCTTCATGTGCGCACGCGCCTGTGCGCCGATCCACACGAGGGTCGTCGCGACCAGGGTGATCGCGAACGCCTTCGGGTTGAACAGCGAGGTGTTCTTGAATACGGCGACGAAGATGAACAGCAGCAGGAGCTGCGCCGTGTAGAGCGCGAGCCCCATCGCCTGGAAGAGGTGGGGCATGGACCGGGCGGTCCGTTGCAGGACCACGAGCCCGATCCCCATGAAGAGGATGACCACGATCGTCCCCACGATCGCGCCCAGGGCTCCCTTGCCACCGGCGACGCCAGCGCTGATCGCGACGGCTACGGCGCCGGCGGCAGCGGTGGGTACGGCGGTCTGGAGGAGAGTCCGGACGTCGTTGGACGGCATGGCGGCAGCTCCGCTTGCTGGGGGTGGGCAGTGTGTCGTCATGGACGAGCGTAGGCCCGGTCCGAGTCGATGCCTCGGGCCGATGGACCGTGCTACATCAGGTCCTTCGGCTCTGTCACCGGGCTTCGTGAACGGTATCACAAACTATTTGATGAGGTCTTTACCAAGAAAGTGTGCTTGCTGTCACACGTGAGGGCTAATGAGCACGTGTGAGCGAGGCGCAGCTTCGATTTGTCTGTTATTGGGTGTCGGTGACCGGGTCAGTGACGGGTGGAACCGGCCGCCCGACGGTCCCCCGCACGCGAACGGTGGCCGATGGCGGTCGCCCCGTTGACGCCCGAGACACCCGCGGCGACGGGAGCCCCGGAAGCCGTCTCACGCTCCTCGGCGGCACCCCCGGCCCCACCCGTCGCACCCGTCTCCATCTGGCCGTCCACGGCCCCCTGTTGGCCCTCCGTGGCCTCCTCCGACGCGGCGGCACCCGGCTCCTCCGGACGACGCCGTCCGCGGCGGTAGCGCGGCGGCACGAAGCGTTCCGCCCAGCGCGGGGCGCGCGGGGTGAACGCGGGCAGCAGGAGCAGGATCAGCCCGAGCGCGCTCAGCCCCACGATCACGATCACGATCCACAGGGACGTCGAGTGCACCGAGTACCCCACCGCGCCGAACGCGATCAGCGCCGACCAGAAGTACATGATCAGCACCGACCGGCTGTGCGAGTGGCCGATGTTGAGCAGCCGGTGGTGCAGGTGGCCCCGGTCCGCGGCGAACGGCGACTGGCCGTTCCAGGTGCGCCGCACGATGGCCAGCACCAGGTCCGCCGCCGGGATGGCGATGATGGTCAGCGGCAGCAGCAGCGGGATGAAGACCGGGAGCATCGCGTGGGTCGCCTGGCGCTCACTGCCCTCGAAGATCTTCATGGTGTCCGGGTCGACCTGCCCGGTCACCGAGATCGCCCCGGCCGCGAGCACCAGGCCGATCAGCATCGACCCCGAGTCGCCCATGAAGATCCGCGCGGGGTGCATGTTGTGCGGCAGGAAGCCGAGGCACATGCCCATCAGGATCGCCGAGAACAGCGTCGCCGGGGCGGCGGCCTCGATGGTGTGCCCGTACCAGAGCCGGTAGGTGTACAGGAAGAACGCGGCGGCGGCGATGAGGACCATGCCCGCCGCCAGTCCGTCCAGGCCGTCCACGAAGTTGACCGCGTTGATCGTGATGACGACCAGCGCCACGGTGAGCAGCGTGCCCTGCCACGGGGTGAGGGCGACGGTGCCGACGCCCGGGATCGGCAGCCACAGGATCGTGAGGCCCTGGAGGACCATGACGGCGGCGGCGAGCATCTGCCCGCCCAGCTTGATCAGGGCGTCGATCTCGAACTTGTCGTCCAGGACCCCGATCAGCCAGATCAGCGCCGCCCCGGAGAGCAGCGCCCTCGGCTCGCTGGAGAGCTCGAAGACCCCGTCGAGGTTGGCCAGGTGGTTGGCGACGATGAGCCCCGCGCACAGCCCGCCGAACATGGCGATGCCGCCGAGCCTCGGGGTCGGTTCGCGGTGGACGTCGCGCGCGCGGATCGCGGGCATCGCCCCGACCGCGATGGCGAACTTGCGCACCGGACCGGTGAGCAAGTAGGTCACAGCGGCCGTGACACAGAGTGTCAGCAAGTAATCACGCACGGGCTGCCCCACAGATATCGCCGGCCATCTCAGCCCACACCTTAACTAGACAGGTCCCATGGTTGAGGACACGGAGCCCGCCGTGATGGTTGCACAGAGGAAGTCAGTGGGGCGCGGAGACGCCGGTCAGCGCGGTGACGACCGGGTCCAGGGCCTGGCTGATCTCGTCGCCGATGGACCGGAAGAAGGTGATCGGGGCGCCGTACGGGTCGTGGACCTCGTCGGCGTCCGCGGTCGGGGCGAGCAGCCAGCCGCGCAGCGCCGCGGCGGCCCGGACCAGGGCGCGGGCACGCTCGACCACGCCCTCCTCGCGGGCGTCGGGCAGGGTCGCCGGGTCTATGGCCCGGACCAGCCTGGTGAACTCCTTGAGCGTGAAGGTGCGCAGCCCGGCCGAGTGGCCCATGGAAATGACCTGGGCGCGGTGGTCGCGGGTGGCCGTGAGCACGAGGTCGGCACGGATCACGTGCTCGTCCAGCAGCTCACGGCCGGTGAAGCCGGTGGCGTCGGCGCCGAAGTCGGCGAGGACCACCTCGGCGTTGGCCTCCATCGGGGCGCCCTCGTGGCCCCAGGTCCCGGCGCTCTCCACGATCAGCCCGCCCTGGAGCGGGTCCCCGAGCCGGTGCACCAGGGCATGCCGGGTCAGCCGCTCGGTGATCGGCGAGCGGCAGACGTTGCCGGTGCTGACGTGGAGAATGCGGAAAGTGTCGGGCCGCCCCGCTATGCCACGCCCCTCGGGGGCGGTCAATTGGCCACCTCAAGGTCGGGTACCACCTTGCGCAGTTCCTCCGCCGAGAGCGCTCCGGCGCGCAGCAGGACGGGCACCTTGCCGGTGACGTCCACGATGGACGAGGGCACGATGCCGGGGGTCGGGCCGCCGTCGAGGTAGACGGAGACGGAGTCGCCGAGCATCTCCTGGGCGGCGTCACAGGTCTCCGGCGAGGGGTGGCCGGTCAGGTTGGCGCTGGACACGGCCATCGGGCCGACCTCGGTGAGGAGCTCGATGGCGACCGGGTGCAGCGGCATCCGGACGGCGACGGTGCCCCGGGTGTCGCCGAGGTCCCACTGGAGCGAGGGCTGGTGCTTGGCGACCAGGGTCAGGGCGCCCGGCCAGAACGCGTCGACGAGCTCCCACGCCTGTTCGGAGAAGTCGGTGACCAGGCCGTGCAGGGTGTTCGGGGAGCCGATGAGGACCGGCGAGGGCATGTTGCGGCCCCGGCCCTTGGCCTCCAGGAGGTCACCGACCGCCTCGGAGGCGAAGGCGTCCGCACCGATCCCGTACACGGTGTCGGTGGGCAGCACGACGAGCTCGCCGCGGCGGACGGCCGACGCGGCTTCGCGCAGCCCCGTCGTGCGGTCGGTCGCGTCGTTGCAGTCGTATCGCCGTGCCATCAGCCGGCCTCCTCAAGCATGTACGGGTAGGGCTGGTACGGATGGCGGCCCCCGGTCACGGCATCGCCTTGCGGGCGGTGGCGAACCGGGGCCGCCGGTTGAGGTCGGGGTGGTCGGCCGCGTCGGCCCAGCCCCGTTCCTCGGTGAAGATCCAGGGCACCTGGCCGCCCTGCGTGTCGGCGTGCTCGATGACGACGAGGCCGCCGGGGCGGAGCAGGCGGTGCGCGGTGCGCTCGATGCCCCGGATGGTGTCGAGGCCGTCCTCGCCGGAGAACAGCGCCATCTCGGGGTCGTGGTCGCGCGCCTCGGGCGCCACGTACTCCCACTCGGTGAGCGGGATGTACGGCGGGTTGGAGATGACCAGGTCGACCTGGCCGTCCAGCTCGGGCAGGGCGGTGAGCGCGTCGCCGCGGTGGACGGTGACGCGGGAGTTCTCGGCGTTCTTCCGGGTCCACTTCAGGGCGTCCTCGGAGAGCTCCACGGCGTGTACGCGGGAGCGCGGGACCTCCTGGGCCATGGCGAGGGCGATGGCCCCCGAGCCGGTGCACAGGTCCACGATCAGCGGCTCGACGACGTCCATCGCGCGGACGGCGTCTATGGCCCAGCCGACGACCGACTCGGTCTCGGGGCGGGGCACGAAGACGCCGGGCCCGACCTGGAGCTCCAGGTAGCGGAAGAAGGCGCGTCCGGTGATGTGCTGGAGGGGTTCGCGGGCCTCGCGGCGGGCGATGGTCTCCCAGTAGCGGGCGTCGAAGTCGGCGTCCGGCACGTTGTGCAGTTCGCCCCGCTTGACGCCGTGGACGAAGGCGGCGAGTTCCTCGGCATCGAATCTCGGTGAGGGAACACCGGCGTCGGCCAGCCGCTGGGTGGCCTGGGCCACCTCGGCGAGCAGCAGGTTCATCGCGGTTCTCCGTACGGGTTCACGGGCGGGGCGGGGCGGGCGGTGGGCTCAGGCGGCGGCCAGCTTGGCGGCGGAGTCGGCGTCGACGCACGCCTGGATCACCGCGTCCAGGTCGCCGTCGAGCACCTGGTCCAAGTTGTACGCCTTGAAGCCGACGCGGTGGTCCGAGATCCGGTTTTCCGGGAAGTTGTACGTCCGGATCTTCTCGGAACGGTCGACCGTACGCACCTGGCTGCGACGTACGTCCGAAGCCTCCTGCTCGGCGGCCTCCTGGGCGGCGGCGAGGAGCCGGGAGCGCAGGATGCGCATCGCCTGCTCCTTGTTCTGGAGCTGGCTCTTCTCGTTCTGGCAGGAGGCGACGACGCCGGTCGGCAGGTGCGTGATGCGGACGGCGGAGTCGGTCGTGTTGACGGACTGGCCGCCGGGGCCGGACGAGCGGTAGACGTCGATACGGAGGTCGTTGGCGTGGATCTCGACGTCGACCTCCTCGGCCTCGGGCGTCACGAGGACACCGGCGGCGGAGGTGTGGATGCGGCCCTGGGACTCGGTGGAGGGCACGCGCTGCACGCGGTGCACCCCGCCCTCGTACTTCATCCGGGCCCAGACGCCCTGGCCGGGTTCGGTGGCCCCGTTGCCGCCCTTGGTCTTCACGGCGACCTGGACGTCCTTGTAGCCGCCGAGCTCGGACTCGGTGGAGTCGATGATCTCGGTCTTCCAGCCGACGCGCTCGGCGTAGCGCAGGTACATGCGCAGCAGATCGCCGGCGAACAGCGCGGACTCGTCGCCGCCCGCCCCGGCCTTGATCTCCAGGAGCACGTCCTTGTCGTCGCTGGGGTCGCGGGGAACGAGCAGGAGGCGGAGCTTCTCGGTGAGCTCCTCGCGCTGCTGCTCCAGCTCCTTGACCTCGGCGGCGAAGTCGGGGTCGTCGGCGGCGAACTCGCGGGCGGTCTCGATGTCGTCGCCGGACTGCTTCCAGGAGCGGTACGTCGCGACGATCGGGCTCAGCTCCGCGTAGCGCTTGTTGAGCTTGCGCGCGTTGCCCTGGTCGGCGTGGACCGCGGGGTCGGCGAGCTGCTTCTCAAGATCGGCGTGCTCGCCGATCAGTTCCTCGACCGCCTCGAACATCTCGGGCTCCTGGTTCCTTCGCTCGTCGTGCCTGCCGGCCGGTGGGTGCCTGCCGGGGCCGGGGTACGGAGACCCCGTGCCCGGACCGGAAAAAAACGCCGGCCACGGCGCCCCCGGGAAGAGGGCACCGCGGACCGGCGCGGACGGCTCGCTACTTGCCGGCGGCCTTGGCGCCCTTGCCGAAGCGGGCCTCGAAGCGGGCCACACGGCCACCGGTGTCGAGGATCTTCTGCTTGCCCGTGTAGAACGGGTGGCACTCGGAGCAGACCTCGGCACGGATGGTGCCGCTGTCCAGCGTGGAGCGGGTGGTGAACGACGCGCCACAGGTGCAGCTGACCTGCGTCTCGACGTACTGGGGGTGGATGTCGCGCTTCAAGGGTGTCTCCTAGGTTCGGGAGGGCTCCGGGTCGCACGCGCGGATTGCGCGTCCGTGAACCGGGGCCGACGTACCAGTCTGCCAGGACCGGCCGTATCTCCCAAAACCAGGGTGGACGGCCGGGTATTCCCCCGGGATGCGACCGGGGGTCCGGGTCACCGGACGATCGCGCCCGCGTCGCCCTTGTCGCCCGCCGACTGCTTCGTCGCGGCGGCGGGGACCGGCTTGTCGGCGTTCAGCGCGGCCCAGACCTGCCGGTCGGCCTTCTCCAGCGGGATGACGCGGTTGGGGTCGGCGGGGTCGTACTGGACGGGCAGGGTCACCATGTTCACGTGGTCGGAGCCGAGGCCCTTGAGGCCCTTGGCGAAGCCCGCGAGCTTGGTGACCGAGCCGAGATCGGAGTCGGTGGTGACCGCCTTGGTGGCGGTGTCCGCGATGCCGTACAGCTTGCTGCCGTCGAACACGCCCACGCTCTTGACCTGCTGCATCAGCGCCTTGATGAACGCCTGCTGGAGCTGGATGCGGCCGAGGTCGCTGCCGTCGCCGACGCTGTGCCGGGTGCGGACCAGGCCGAGGGACTGCTCGCCGTCCAGGGTGTGGGTGCCGGGTTCGAGGTCCAGGTGGCTGTCCGGGTCGTCGATCGCCTTGGTGGTGGTGATCTCGACGCCGCCGAGCTTGTCGATCAGCTTCTTGAAGCCGGTGAAGTCGACTTCGAGGTAGTGGTCCATGCGGATGCCGGACATGGATTCGACGGTCTTGACCGCGCAGGCGGGCCCGCCTACCTCGTACGCCGTGTTGAACATGGCGCGCTGCTGCCCGGGCACGGGATCGCCGCTGACGTCGCCGGTGCAGTCCGGCCGGGTGACGAGGGTGTCGCGCGGGATGGAGACCACACTCGCGGTCTTGTGTCCCTTGTTGACGTGGACGACCATCGCGGTGTCCGAGCGGGCCGCGCCCTCGTCCGCGCCGTACTCGCCGTTCGCGCCGGAGCGGGAGTCGGAGCCGAGGACGAGGATGTCCTCGGAGCCGTTGTCGACGTTCTCCGGGCGGTCCTTGCCGAGCGCGGTGTTGATGTCGACGGCCTGGAGATTGCCGTTGAGATGGACGTACGCGTAGCCGAGGCCCGCACCGCCCACGACGACCGCTCCGGCCAGGCTCCAGACGGCCAGGCGCTTCGCCCTGCGGCCGCGGGACGGCTTCTTCCGGCGCTTGCCGGTGGCTCGTATTCGGCCGTTGCTCCCGCTTCGCTCGCTCATGCGTCTCCCTCGTTCCGTCGGCTACCCCCTTGCGTTGGCGGCGACAAGAAGCGTGGCACAGGCGGCTGTGGCCCCCGTGTGTGTCCGGAACACCTCGCACGGGCGCGGTGCCGGCCGGCATTCCCGCGCTCACCTGCGGTTTCGTGGGCAGTACAACGGTCGTACGAAGGTGCCGCGCGACGGCGTCCGTGTGGCGAAGGTCTCGGGACGGCAACGGTGTACGGCACAGGGCCGCCCCCGCACCGGAAGTGCGGGGGCGGCCCTGTGTGCTGCCGGCGGGGCGACGACTAGTCGTTGTTGCCCGGGGCCGGCGTCGTCTTCTGGATCTGGAGCAGGAACTCCGCGTTCGACTGGGTCTTCTTCATCCGGTCGAGCAGGAGCTCGATGGCCTGCTGCTGGTCGAGCGCGTGCAGCACCCGGCGCAGCTTCCAGACGATCCCCAACTCCTCGCTGCCGAGCAGGATTTCCTCCTTGCGGGTGGAGGACGCGTCGACGTCCACCGCCGGGAAGATCCGCTTGTCGGAGAGCTTGCGGTCGAGCTTGAGCTCCATGTTGCCGGTGCCCTTGAACTCCTCGAAGATCACCTCGTCCATGCGCGAGCCGGTCTCGACGAGCGCGGTGGCCAGGATGGTCAGCGAGCCGCCGTCCTCGATGTTGCGCGCGGCACCGAAGAAGCGCTTCGGCGGGTAGAGCGCGGTCGAGTCGACACCACCGGACAGGATGCGGCCGGAGGCCGGGGCGGCGAGGTTGTACGCGCGTCCCAGGCGGGTGATCGAGTCCAGCAGGACGACCACGTCGTGGCCCAGCTCCACCAGGCGCTTGGCGCGCTCGATGGCCAGCTCCGCGACCGTGGTGTGGTCCTCGGCGGGGCGGTCGAAGGTCGAGGAGATGACCTCGCCCTTCACCGACCGCTGCATGTCGGTGACCTCTTCCGGACGCTCGTCCACGAGGACGACCATCAGGTGGCACTCGGGGCTGTTGACCGTGATCGCGTTGGCGATGGCCTGGAGGATCATGGTCTTGCCGGTCTTCGGCGGGGCCACGATCAGACCGCGCTGGCCCTTGCCGATGGGGGCGACCAGGTCGATGATCCGCGTCGTCAGGACGTTGGAGTCGGTCTCCAGGCGGAGCCGGTCCTGCGGGTAGAGCGGGGTCAGCTTCTGGAACTCGGGGCGGCCCCGGCCCGATTCGGGCGCTCCGGCGTTGACCGAGTCGAGGCGGACCAGCGCGTTGAACTTCTCGCGGCGCTCGCCGTCCTTGGGCTGGCGCACCGCACCGGTGACGTGGTCGCCCTTGCGCAGGCCGTTCTTGCGGACCTGGGCGAGCGAGACGTACACGTCGTTCGGGCCGGGCAGGTAGCCGGAGGTCCGGATGAACGCGTAGTTGTCGAGGATGTCCAGGATGCCCGCGACGGGGATCAGGACGTCGTCGTCGGTGACGGGCGGGGCGTCGGCGAACTCGTCGCGCCCACGACGGCCCCGGCGGTCGCGGTAGCGCCCGCGACGGCCGCGCCGGCCGCCGTCGTCGTCGAAGCCGTCGTCCTGCGGGCCGTTGTTGCCGCCCTGGTTCTGGCCGCCACCGCCCTGGCCCTGGCGCCGGTTGCCGCCCTGGTCGTCGCCCTTGCCACGCCGGCCGTCGCGCTGGCGGTCGCGGCGCTGCTCGCCCCGGTCCCCGCGCTGGCGGTCGCCGCGGTCGCCCCGGCGGCCCTCGGCGTTGTCCGCGCCGGCCTCGGCCTTGGACTCGGCGGAGCGGTCCTCGGCGGGCGCCTCGTGCTTCTGCTCCTGCTTCGGCTCGTCCTGGGCGCGGTCCTTGGTCTGCGCCTTGGCGTCCGGCTTGCTCTCCGGGCTGCCCGCCTGCGCGGTGGCGCGGCGGCGACGGCGCTCGCCCGCGGGCTGGTCGTCGCTGGCCGGCTGGCCCGGGATGTCGATCTGCTGCTGGGCCGTGGCCTTCTCGGCGGGCGCGGCGGCCGGGGCCTCGTCGGAGCCGGTGCGGGCCTTGGAGGTGGCGCGGCGCTTCGGCTTGGTCTCGGCGCCCTCGGCGGGGGCCGCGGCGGCCTTGGCCTTGGGGGCGGAGGAGCCGCCGCCGGCCTGGGCCTCCTTGATGACCTCGATCAGCTGGCTCTTGCGCATCCGCGCGGTGCCCTTGATGCCGAGGCCGGACGCGACCTGCTGCAGCTCGGCCAGGACCATGCCCTCAAGGCCGGTGCCGGAGCGGCGGCGCCGTGCGGTGGTGCCAGTGGCAGCACCTTCGGCGGGCGCGGCGCTGTCGACGTTCTTGTCGGCAGTCACGCCCATCAGATCGGTGGTGTCGCTCACGAAGGGTCCTTCCCTGGAGCGGACGTCGGCCTTCTGGCTCGGCGACCGGTTGTGCTGTCCGGCTGCGGTCCTCGGTTGGTGCGGCCCGTGCCGGGGCGGTGGACCGCCGGATGGAACGGCGGAGAGATGAGGTGTGCATGTGCCCGGCGCGAGCATCCCCCTGCTCGGTCCCACTCCTGGACGAGCGAGGGGTGTCGTGCCGGTTCCGGAGCGTGCTCGCAACTGCTCAGGCAGGCTGCTCAGGCAGTTGGGGAGGCTCCCGGAAGAAATGGTGGTCCCGGAGGGGACACGAAGCAACGCGCCTCATGGACGTCGATTGCAGACTTGAGGTTAACACTACCGGCTCCAACAAACATTCCCCCTCTCACTCACCGGCAATCACTTCTCGGCCAGCGGCCTCGCGGCTACGGCGTCAGGGGCAGGACGCTCGCGCCCTGCGCGTCGAGAGCGAGCCGGTTGGCCGCCCATCCCTCGCCCGCGAGCGCCGCGACCTTGTCGGCCTCGCCCTCCCCGGCCAGGGCCAGCACGGTCGGTCCCGCGCCGGAGATGACCGCGGGGACGCCCTCGGCGCGCAGCCGGGCCACGAGTTCGACGCTCTCGGCCATGGCGGGCGCGCGGTAGTCCTGGTGCAGCCGGTCCTCGGTGGCCGTGAGCAGCAGCTCGGGGCGCCTGGTCAGGGCCTCTACGAGGAGGGCGGCACGGCCGGCGTTGAACGCGGCGTCCACGTGCGGGACGGTGCGCGGCAGGAGTCCCCGGGCGGTCTCGGTGAGTACCGGCTTGCCGGGGACGAAAACCACCGGAACGATGGAATCAGCCGGATCCATCCTGATCGCGCGGGCGGATGCGCCGTCCATCCAGGCGAGCGTGAATCCGCCGAGCAGGCAGGCCGCGACGTTGTCGGGGTGGCCCTCGATCTCGGTGGCGAGTTCCAGCAGGGCGGCGTCGTCCAGCCGGGCGTCGCCACCGGTCGTCACGGCGCGGGCGGCGACGATTCCGGCGCAGATGGCGGCGGAGGAGGAGCCGAGGCCGCGTCCGTGCGGGATGCGGTTGGCGCAGACGATCTCCAGGCCGCGGGGCTGTCCGCCGAGCAGGTCGAAGGCTGTGCGCAGGGACCGTACGAGCAGGTGCTTCTCGTCGCGGGGCAGGGTGTCCGCGCCCTCACCGGCGATGTCGATGTGCAGTCCGGAGTCGGCGACGCGGACGACGACGTCGTCGTACAGGCCGAGCGACAGGCCGAGGGCGTCGAAACCGGGGCCCAGGTTGGCGCTGGTCGCGGGGACGCGCACCCGGACGGCGGCGGCTCGGAAGGCGGGACCGGCCATCGCTGTGACGACTCTCCTTGTGAGGCGGCGGGGATTCCGGGGGCTGCGGGCGGGAATTCTTCGGGGGAGCCGCAACGGCCCGGGGCACCCCGGCAGATGCGGCGGGGCGGGTTGGGTACAGCTTATCGAAGGAAGGTTCTGTGGCGACATAGGGCGCACAGGAGGCGCACGATGCGTGTCGCAGGCCCGCGGTGCGCTCTTGTTGCCGGAAAGGGCCGGTAGGGCACCCTTTCTGACGTGTCGTCGCCCAGGGCCTTGCGTGGGGATCAGGGGGCCTTGCGTGGGGATCAGGCCGGATCAGGGAGCGGGGCGGGCTGCGGTGCCACGCCCCGCGAGCCCGGCCTGATGCAGACGAAGGACCCTGGCCCCGGGCCGTCGCGCGGACGGACCCGGGGTGAGGCGTTACGTGACTACGCCAGGCCCAGCTTCTCGGCGGCGGCCGCCGCGTCGACCGGAACGGTGACGGGCTGCGGGGCGCCCGCGACGGCCCAGTCGGGGTCCTTGAGGCCGTTCCCGGTCACCGTGCAGACGATGCGCTGGCCGGGGTCGACCTTGCCCTCCTCGGCGGCCTTGAGCAGACCGGCGACGGACGCGGCCGACGCGGGCTCCACGAAGACGCCCTCCTGGGAGGCCAACAGCCGGTACGCGGACAGGATCTGACGGTCCGTGACCTCGTCGATGAAGCCGCCCGACTCGTCGCGCGCGGCCAGCGCGTAGTTCCAGGAGGCCGGGTTGCCGATCCGGATCGCGGTGGCGATGGTCGACGGGTCCTTGACGACCTCGCCGCGCACGATGGGCGCGGAGCCGGACGCCTGGAAGCCCCACATGCGCGGCTTGTGCGTCGACATGCCGTCCCCGGCGTACTCGGTGTAGCCCTTCCAGTACGCGGTGATGTTGCCGGCGTTGCCGACCGGGAGGACGTGGATGTCCGGGGCGTCGCCGAGCGCGTCGACGATCTCGAACGCGGCGGTCTTCTGGCCCTCGATACGGACCGGGTTGACCGAATTGACCAGGGCGACCGGGTAGTTGTCCGAGAGCGAGCGGGCCAGCGTCAGGCAGTCGTCGAAGTTGCCGTCGACCTGGAGGATCTTGGCGCCGTGCACGAGCGCCTGGCCCATCTTGCCGAGCGCGATCTTGCCCTGCGGCACGAGGACCGCGCAGACCATGCCGGCCCGGACCGCGTAGGCGGCGGCCGAGGCGGAGGTGTTGCCGGTGGAGGCGCAGATGACGGCCTGCGCGCCCTCCTCCTTGGCCCGGGTGATGGCCATGGTCATGCCGCGGTCCTTGAAGGACCCGGTGGGGTTGGCGCCCTCGACCTTGAGATGCACCTCGCAGCCCGTGCGCTCGGAGAGGACCTGAGCGGGGACGAGCGGCGTACCGCCCTCACGGAGCGTGACGACCGGCGTCGTGCTCGTGACCGGGAGACGGTCCCGGTACTCCTCGATGATGCCGCGCCACTGGTGGGTGCCCTTGGTGGTCATGGGTCCTTACTCCCCTTCAACACGCATGATGCTGGCGACACCGCGCACGGTGTCGAGCTTGCGCAGCGCCTCGACGGTCCCCGAGAGGGCGGCGTCGGGCGCGCGGTGGGTGACGACGACGAGCGATGCCTCGCCGTCGGTTTCCTGACTGTCCGGCCGGCTCTGCTGGCGGACCGTATCGATGGATACGCCCTGGTCGGCGAAGACCGTCGCGACCTGGGCGAGCACGCCCGGCTTGTCGGCCACGTCGAGGCTGATGTGGTAGCGCGTGACGACGTCGCCCATGGGGCTCACCGGCAGGCGCGTGTACGCGGACTCGCCCGGCCCGGGGGCCTTGTTGAGCTTGTTGCGGCAGACGGCCACGAGGTCGCCGAGGACCGCGGACGCGGTGGGCGCGCCGCCCGCGCCGGGCCCGTAGAACATCAGCTGCCCGGCCGCCTCGGCCTCCACGAAGACCGCGTTGTACGCCTCGCGCACGGAGGCGAGCGGGTGGCTGAGCGGGATCATCGCGGGGTGCACGCGGGCCGTCACGGAGGCGCCGTCGGCGGCGCGCTCGCAGATGGCGAGGAGCTTGACGGTGCAGCCCATGCGGCGGGCGGACGCGATGTCGGCGGCGGTGACCTCGGTGATGCCCTCGCGGTGCACGTCGCCGATGCGGACCCGGGTGTGGAAGGCGATCCCGGCGAGGATCGCGGCCTTCGCGGCGGCGTCGAAGCCCTCCACGTCGGCGGTGGGGTCGGCCTCCGCGTAACCGAGGGCGGTGGCCTCGTCCAGCGCCTCCGAGTATCCGGCGCCGCTGGTGTCCATCTTGTCGAGGATGAAGTTGGTGGTGCCGTTGACGATGCCGAGCACCCGGTTGACCTTGTCGCCGGCCAGGGACTCGCGCAGCGGCCGTACGAGCGGGATGGCGCCGGCCACGGCGGCCTCGTAGTAGAGGTCCCGGCCGTACTGCTCGGCGGCGGCGTGCAGGGCCGCGCCGTCCTCGGCGAGCAGGGCCTTGTTGGCGGAGACCACGCTCGCGCCGTGCTCGAAGGCGGTCCTGATCAGCGTGCGGGCGGGCTCGATGCCGCCGATGACCTCGATGACGACGTCGAGGTCGCCGCGTTTGGCGAGGGCGGTCGCGTCCGTGGTGATCAGGGCGGGGTCGATGCCCTCGCGCACCTTGGAAGGCCGGCGGACGGCGACACCGGCGAGCTCCACCGGTGCGCCGATGCGCGCGGCGAGGTCGTCGGCGTGCGTCGTCATGATGCGCGCCACCTCTGAGCCGACCACACCACAGCCCAGCAGCGCCACCTTCAGCGGACGCGTACGCATCATCCGACCTCGTTTCCTTTACACCTGTAGTACGGACCAGTCTCACTCACCGGACGGGTGTTCCCGCCACCCGTCCGGATCCTGAGATGTTTACGGGGACAGCGTGGTACGCCCCCGGAAATACGGCATCAGCCGACATCGAGACGCAGGAGATCTTCCTCCGTCTCGCGCCGGACGATCACCCGCGCCTCCCCGTCCCGCACGGCGACGACCGGGGGCCGCAGGGCGTGGTTGTAGTTGCTCGCCATGGAGCGGCAGTACGCGCCGGTGGCGGGCACGGCGATGAGGTCGCCGGGGGCCAGGTCGGCCGGCAGGAAGGCGTCCTTGACCACGATGTCGCCGCTCTCGCAGTGCTTGCCGACGACCCGCACGAGCATCGGTTCGGCGTCCGAGGTCCGCGAGGCGAGCGCGACGCTGTACTCGGCGTCGTACAGCGCGGTCCTGATGTTGTCCGACATGCCGCCGTCGACGCTCACGTAGGTGCGCAGGCCCTCCAGCGGCTTGACCGTGCCGACCTCGTACAGCGTGAAGGCGGTCGGGCCGACGATGGCGCGGCCGGGCTCGACGGAGATGCGGGGGGTGGCGAGCCCGGCGGCCTCGCACTCGCGGGTCACGATGTCGCCGAGCGACTTGGCGATCTCGTGCGGTTCGCGCGGGTCGTCCTCGGAGGTGTACGCGATGCCGAGGCCGCCGCCGAGGTCGATCTCGGGCAGCTCGACGCCGTGCTCGTCGCGCACCTCGGCGAGCAGCTGCACGACGCGGCGGGCCGAGACCTCGAAGCCGGCCATGTCGAAGATCTGGGATCCGATGTGGGAGTGGATGCCGACGAGTTCGAGCCCGTCCAGGGTGAGCGCCCGGCGGACGGCCTCGGCGGCCTGTCCCCCGGCCAGCGCGATGCCGAACTTCTGGTCCTCGTGGGCGGTGGCGATGAACTCGTGGGTGTGCGCCTCGACGCCGACGGTGACCCGGATCTGGACGCGCTGGCGCTTGCCGAGGCCCTGTGCGACGTGGGCGACGCGGACGATCTCCTGGAAGGAGTCGAGGACGATCCGCCCGACGCCCGCCGCGACGGCGCGCTCGATCTCCTCGACGGTCTTGTTGTTGCCGTGGAAGGCGATGCGCTCGGCGGGCATTCCGGCGTCGAGCGCGGTGGCCAGCTCGCCGCCCGAGCAGACGTCGAGGTTGAGCCCCTCCTCCTTGAGCCAGCGCACGACGGCCCGGGACAGGAACGCCTTGCCTGCGTAGAAGACGTCGGCGCCGGGCCCGAAGGCGTCGGCCCAGGCGCGGCAGCGGGCCCGGAAGTCGGTCTCGTCCAGGAAGTAGGCGGGGGTGCCGAACTCCTCGGCGAGCCGGGAGACCGTGAGTCCGCCGACGGTCAGGGCGCCGTGCTCGTCGCGGGTGACGGTGCGGGACCACACCTTCTCGTCCAGGACGTTGAGGTCGTCGGCGGGGGCGAGGTAGTGGCCCTCGGACATGACGTCGGCGTGACGGGGTCCGGCGGGGTGTGCGGATCGGCTCATCGTGTGGCTCTGCTCTCTCGGGTGCTCAGAGGTGTTCGGGCGCGCTGACGCCGAGCAGGGACAGGCCGCCGGCCAGCACCGTCCCGGCGGCTTCGGCGAGGGCCGTCCGGGAGCGGTGGGCGGCCGAGGGTTTCTCGTCCCCGACGGGAAGCGGTGGGGCGGCGTCGTGGAAGTCGAAGAAGGCGGCGGCGACCGCTTCGAGGTGCCGGGCGAGCCGGTCGGGGGCGCGGTGCCGGGCGGCGGCCGCGAGGACGTCGGGGTGCGCGTCGAGCAGCGTGAGCAGGGGGGCGGCCCCGGTGGTGTCGATGTCCTCGCCGGACCCCGCGGCGGCGAGGCCGAGCCGGTCCGCGCCCCGGAGCACGGCGCGGGCGCGGGCGTGTGCGTAGCGGACGCGGAAGAGGGCGTTGGCCTCGGTCTGCGCGATGAGCCCGGGCCCGAGGGCGGCGCGGTCGTGACCGGCGGCGCGGAGCAGGCCCCAGCGGGCGGCGTCGGGGCCGAGCCGGGTCAGCAGGGCGGCGGCGGTGTCCCCGGCGGGGACGGGGCGTATCGGGGCTTCGGCCGGGACACCGGGGTCCTCCGCGGGCGTCTCGTACGCCTCCGCGCTCACCCCGAGCCGCGTCCAGTCCGGGTCCGGCTCCCCCTCGCAGGCGAGGCGTACGCCGGCGCCCTGCGCGATCAGGAGGCGGCGGGCGGCGTCGGCGGTGACGGCGGCCCGGACCTCGCGGGCGTGGACGAGCCGCACCCGCTGTCCGGCGAGGGAGTCCCCGTACCCGTACCGCCGCCCCTGCTCCCGCACCCGGTGGACGAGGTCGCGGTGGGCGGCGGCGCCGGTGGCGGCGTCGAGCGTGAAGTTGAGGAAGCCGGGTCCGGTGATCTCGACCCCGGCGACTCCGGGGGCTCCGGCGAGCCGGTCGCGCAGGATCTCGGCGACCTCGCGGGCGCGGAGGCCGGCGGGTCCCGCGAGCTGGAGCGCGACGGCGCTGGCGTAGTCGCCGCGCCCGCCGGGCCGGGTCCTCTCCACCCGCACGCGCGCGGGCACGGGCGCGCGCAGGGCGTCCTCGCGGACCGCGCGGCGCACGGCGTGCAGCACGGTCGTGGAGAGATCGACGGGGGTCACGGGACAAGCGTATGGGAGGAAGGGGGGCCCTTCGCGAACCGGTTTCGCCATGCGGTCAGCCGGCGGCGCTCTCCGCCCGCCCGGCCCCCGGCCCGCTGACCGGCGCGACCGCCCGGCCGCGCTCCACGAGCCGGCGCACCAGCGTCACCAGCTCGCCCGGCTCGAACGGCTTGGCGAGGAACGCGTCCACTCCGGCGGCGACCCCGTGGTCCACCTCGTACGGCGTGCAGGCACTGACGATCGCGAGCGGCACGTGCCCGGTGCGCGGGTCGGACCGCAGCCGGGTGGCGGTCTGGAGGCCGTCGAGCCGGGGCATGACCACATCGAGCGTGATCACGTCGGGTCGGACCTGGTGCACGAGATCCAGACACTCGACACCATCGCCCGCGGTCACGACCTCGAAGCCCTCCAGCTCAAGGTTGACCCTGATCAACTGCCGGATGACCTTGTTGTCGTCGACAACAAGCACGCGGCCGCATGCCCCAGACACCCTTCGAGAGTAGGCGCACCGGAGGGGCTGCGTCCGGGTTTTGCCCACTTCCGCCCCCGGAGGAGGCACCGCGAGGATGGCCAGATGTGTGTGCGAGGGGGCGCGCACCCTCACGCGATGACGCGGAATACCTGTTCACGGGCACCCCGTCGGAGCTGGTAGTGTTTCACCCGTCGCAGAGCAGCACAGCGATACGCCCCCGTAGCTCAGGGGATAGAGCATCGGCCTCCGGAGCCGGGTGCGCAGGTTCGAATCCTGCCGGGGGCACTTCGCAGGAAGTGCCGAAAAGACCCCGCCGTCAGTGGAAACACTGAGGTCGGGGTCTTCGCGTATGTACGATGCGGCCGAGCCGCGCCGTCCGTCGCGCGTGTGTCCTGGGGGGAACATGTTCTTCATCGTCGTGGGGTTGCTCCTCGCGCTCGTCTTCACGGCCTTCGGGGTGCGGATGGCCCTGAACGCCACCGAGATGGCGCGACACCGCGAAGAGGCCATCGCGCTGTGGGCGCTCACCGCGGGAAGGTCCGCCACGTCGCGTTTCGCCTGGCCCGCTGCGCTCTTCCGCTGCATCGGCGTGCTCAGCGCACTGGCCGGCACGGCGGCGGCGCTGTTCGCGGTCGCGGCTTTGATCGCCACCGTCTGAGGCCACGCGGACCGGCGGCAGGGACGTCCCCGCCCTCGTGCGTCCGGGGCCAGTTCCAGCTCCGCCGCGACCGTCCTGTCCACCCGGACGCGGTCCGGCACCTCCCGGCGGGCGGCTGGCGTCGACACCAGGAGCAGGCCACGTACTGCGGTGGGGCGTACGCGGTCAGCGGGTCCGCATCAGGTCCCGTAGCCCGGGGACCCGGGCCGGGGCGTCAGCGGTGTCCGGTCGCGTCAGCCCTGCAACGCGGACGCAGTGTGCGCGTACGCGCACGAAAAGTAGGTGGTACGCGGTCCCCGGTCCGGCCATGGCCCCGGCGCTCGCCCTCTGGCCCGCCGCTTGGGGCGAGTTCGTCGCGTACGCCGTCCAGGGCTGAGCCACACGGCTGTGCCCCGCACCGGCCGGTGCGGGGCACAGTCGTGTGCGGTGGCTCAGGCGACCGGCAGGCCCGGTGCCGGGTACGCGTCCATCAGTTCCTTCACCTCGGCGCGGACCCCCGTGATCACGGACTCGTCGCCCGCCCGGGCAGCCGTGACCACGCGGTCGATCCACCCCGCGATCGTGGCCATCTCCGTGGCGGGGATGCCCCGGGACGTCAGCGCGGGCGTGCCGAGGCGGATGCCGGACGGGTCGAAGGGCTTGCGGGGGTCGTAGGGGACCGCGTTGTAGTTGGCGACGATGCCTGCCCGGTCCAGGGCTTTGGCCGCCGTCTTGCCGGGGAGGTCCTTGGTCGTGAGGTCGATCAGGAGCAGGTGGTTGTCGGTGCCGCCGGAGACCAGGTCGAAGCCGCGGGCCGCCAACTCCTCGCCCAGGCAACGGGCGTTGGCCACCACCGCGTGGGCGTAGGCGCGGAAGTCCGGGGTGGCCGCCTCCTTCAGGGCTACGCCGATGGCCGCCGTGGTCTGGTTGTGCGGGCCGCCCTGGAGGCCGGGGAAGACGGCGCGGTCCAGCGCGCGGGCGTGCTCGGCGCGGCTGAGGAGCATCGCGCCGCGCGGGCCGCGCAGGGTCTTGTGGGTGGTGGTGGAGACGACGTCCACGTGCGGCGCGGGCGAGGGGTGGGCGCCGCCCGCGATCAGGCCCGCGATGTGGGCGATGTCCGCGACCAGGACCGCGCCGACCTCGCGGGCGATCTCCGCGAAGCCCGCGAAGTCGATCTCGCGGGGCACGGCGGTGCCGCCGCAGAAGATCAGCTTGGGCCGCTCGGCCAGGGCCAGGTCGCGGACCTCGTCCAGGTCGACGCGGCCGGTGTCGCGGCGCACGCCGTACTGGACGCCGTTGAACCAGGTGCCGGTGGCGGAGACGCCCCAGCCGTGCGTGAGGTGGCCGCCCATGGGCAGGGCCATGCCGAGCACGGTGTCGCCGGGCTTGAGGAAGGCCAGGTAGACGGCGAGGTTGGCCGGTGAGCCGGAGTACGGCTGGACGTTGGCGTGGTCCATGCCGAAGAGGGCCCGGGCGCGCTCGGCGGTCAGGGTCTCGACCTGGTCGATGATCTGCTGGCCCTCGTAGTACCGCTTGCCGGGGTAGCCCTCGGAGTACTTGTTCTGGAGCACGGTGCCGGACGCTTCCAGTACTGCGGCGGAGACGTAGTTCTCGCTGGGGATCAGGCGCAGGGTGTCCGCCTGGAGCTGCTCCTCGGCGGCCACGAGGGCGGCGAGTTCAGGGTCGGTCGTCGCCAGGGCGGGGTGGCGGGGCTGTGCGGGTACGGACGCGGTCACGGGTTCCTCCCGGGTCGGTCGCATGGCTGCGGCGTGGACCCGGATGCCCAGGCGGACGGCTCTCCGGCATGACGCCCCCGGGCGCGCCCGGGGTGTGCCGCTCCCTCGTGGTCGATTCCACTGAGCACCCCGCCAGGAGGTGCGCGCCAGTCGCGGCCCTCCGTACCTTACCGGGCGGCCGGGACAGGGGCGCAATGATCATCTACCCGGTGATTCCGGGTGAACCGGCCTCCGGCCGGGCGTGCTTGGCCGAGTCTTGGTCAATGCATGCCCCCTGCATGAATCGTTCCTCGCCAGAGTGGCGCATTACATGTGCACTTCATTCGGCACATGCTCCGTACGCGAGACCCATATCGCAGGGGGTTGTTGTTTTGATATTCAGCCGCGCCGGACGACGCGCCGGGCTGAGCATGGCAGTGACACTGCCGCTGCTCGCCGGGGCGCTCGCCCTCGGGATGCCCGACGCCAGTGCCGATTCCGCGCACGGGGCCCGGAACGCGTTGCAGGGCACCAAACCGGCCTGGGCGACCGCCTCGGCCGACCGGGGGGCCGCTTCCGACTCCACGAAGGTGGCCGTCCGGGTGCACCTCGCGGGCCGGGACGCGAAGGGCCTCGCCGCCTACGCCGCCGCCGTGTCGGATCCGGACTCCTCCTCGTACGGGAAGTTCCTGAGCCCCGCGCAGGCGCGGGCCCGGTTCGGGGCCACCCAGGCGCAGATCGACCGGGTCGGCCAGTGGCTGGAGGCCGGCGGGCTGACGGTCACCGGGGCGAACGAGCACTACGTCTCAGCCACCGGCGACGTCGCCGCGGTCGAGAAGGCGTTCTCCACCCAGCTGCGCAACTACCGGAAGGGCGGACGCACTTACCGGGCACCGTCCGCCACCGCCTCGGTCCCCGCCGAGCTGGGTGACGCCGTGCTCGCCGTGTCCGGCCTGGACAACGCCCCGCACACCTCGCGCCACGACGACGTGCTGCCGCCGCCGGACGCCGTGTTCCGCAATTCCGGCCCGCTCTCCACGTACTTCGGGTCGAAGACGGCTTCCTCGCTGCCGGACGCGTACGGCTCGAAGGCGCCGTACGCGGTCAAGGGCTACACCGGAAAGCAGCTGCGTGCCGCGTACGGGGCCGGGGGCTACACCGGCAAGGGTGTGACCGTCGCGATCACCGACGCCTACGCCTCGCCGACCATCGCGGAGGACGCCGCCGAGTACGCGAAGCGCAACGGTGACGCGCCCTACAAGCGCGGCCAGTTGAGCCAGGTGCTGCCCGACGGGTACACGAAGACCGAGGAGTGCGGAGCGTCCGGCTGGTACGGCGAGGAGACCCTCGACGTCGAGGCCGTGCACGCGGTCGCGCCCGCCGCCGGCATCGTCTACGTGGGCGGCGCCTCCTGCTACGACAACGACCTGCTGGACTCGCTGAACAAGGTGGTCGACCACCACCTCGCGGACATCGTCTCCAACTCCTGGGGCGACGTGGAGGCCAACCAGACCCCGGACCTGGCGCTCGCCTACGACCAGGTGTTCAAGATGGGCGCGGTCGAGGGCATCGGCTTCTACTTCTCCTCCGGCGACGCGGGCGACAACGTCGACTCGACCGGCACCAAGCAGATCGACGTCCCGTCCGACTCGGCCTGGGTGACCTCGGTCGGCGGCACCGCGCTCGCGGTCGGCGAGCACGACAAGTACCTCTGGGAAACCGGCTGGGGCACGCTCAACGCCCCGCTGGCGGCGGACGGCCGCAGCTGGGAAGGGTTCCCCGGCGCGTACACCTCGGGCGCGGGCGGCGGCACCAGCTCCACGGTGGAGCAGCCGTTCTACCAGCGCGGGATCGTGCCCGACGCGATGGCGCGGGCGAACGGGAAGACCCGGATGCGCACGGCCCCGGACATCGCCGCCGTCGCGGACCCGAACACCGGCTTCCTGGTCGGGCAGACCCAGACCCTGCCCGACGGTTCGCTCGGCTACGACGAGTACCGCATCGGCGGCACCTCGCTGGCGGCCCCGGTCATCGCGGGCGTCCAGGCCCTGGCGCAGCAGGCCCGGCACGGGCAGCCGATCGGCTTCGCCAACCCGGCGATCTACGCCCGGTACGGCTCCAAGGCGTACCACGACGTGACCGACCACCCGCTGGGCGCACACCGTGACCTGGCGGTCGTCCGGGTGGACTACGTCAACGGCTACGACGCCGCGGACGGTCTGCGGACCACCGTGCGCAGCCTGGGCAAGGACGCCTCGCTGTCGGCCGTGCGCGGCTACGACGACGTGACGGGCGTCGGCACCCCGGCCGCCGGGTATGTGAGCTCCTACCGCCGGCGCTGACCGCCCGGCGCTGGGACGAGCGGGGCCGGCCACCGATCACGGTGGCCGGCCCCGCGTCGTTTCGCACCGGCGTCAGGCCGAGGCGCGTTTGCGGGACGTCGTGCTCTTGGAGCCCGTCTTCTTCGCCGCCGTCTTCTTGGCCGCCGTCTTCTTCGCGGTGCTCTTGGCGGCCGTCTTCCTGGCCGCCGGCTTGCCCTTGCCGCTCGCCGTGGACTTCTTGCCGCCGGTGGACTTGGGCGAGGAGGCGGACTTCTTGGCGGCGCCGCCCGACGACTTGCGGTCCGCCAGGGACGTGACGTCCGCGACGGAGTCCTCCCCCTCCTCGCCCCGGGCCTCCTTCGCCGCCTTGACGCTGCTCTCCAGGGCCGCGAGCAGGTCGATGACCTTGCCGCCCCCCTTCGCGCCCTTGTCGGCCGGCTCCGGCGCCTCGCCCGACGCCTTCGCGGCGATCAGCTCCTCGACCGCCTCCCGGTAGTCGTCGTGCAGCGAGTCCATGTCGACCTCGCCGAGGGTGTCCATCAGGGCGTCCGCGAGGTCCAGCTCCGCATCGCGCACGGTCACGTCGGACTCCGGGGCGACGCCCTCGGGGGCCCGGATCTCGTCCGGCCAGAGCAGCCCGTGCATGGCGATCACGTCGTCCACGACCCGGAGCATGCCGAGCCGCTCGCGCCCGCGCAGCGCGTATTTGGCGAGGGCCACCTTCCGGCTCCGCTTCAGGGCCTCGCGCAGCAGGGTGTACGGCTTCGCCGCCGGGACGCCGTTGGCCGAGAGGTAGTAGGCCGCGTCCATCTGGAGCGGGTCGATCGCGTCGGCCGGGACGAAGGCCACGATCTCGATGGTCTTCGCGGTGGGCAGCGGCAGATGGCTCAGGTCCTCGTCGGTGATCGGGATCATGGTGCCGTCGGCGTCCTCGTACGCCTTGCCGATCTCGGCGGACGTCACCTCCTCCCCGTCCAGCTCGCACACCTTGCGGTAGCGGATGCGCCCGCCGTCCTCGACGTGGATCTGCCGGAACGAGATCGAGTGGTTCTCGGTGGCGTTGACCAGCTTGATCGGGATGCTGACCAGCCCGAAGGAGATGGCGCCGTTCCAGATGGACCTCACGATTCACCCCTTGAATCCGCATTTACGGAGAAAGATGCGTTATGCGTGTGATTCTTATCGTATGACGCCGATCACCGAGGTGGAGGGGCGACGGCTGTCCCTGAGCAATCTGGACAAGGTGCTGTATCCGGCCACCGGCACCACGAAGGGCGAGGTGCTGCACTACTACGCGGCCACGGCGTCCGGGGTGCTGCTCGCTCACCTGCGGGACCGGCCGGTGTCCTTCCTGCGCTATCCGGACGGGCCGGAGGGCCAGCTGTTCTTCACCAAGAACCCGCCGCCGGGTACTCCGTCCTGGGTACGCCGGGCCCCGGTCCCGCACCGCGAGAGCGAGCCGTCCGAACAGGTGGTCCTGGGGGACCTCGCCTCGCTGATGTGGGCCGCCAACCTGGTGGTGGAGTTCCACACCCCGCAGTGGCGGGCCGACACCCCCGCGGTGGCCGACCGGCTGGTCCTCGACCTGGACCCGGGGCCGCCCGCCACGGTGGTCGAGTGCTGCCGGGTCGCGCTGTGGCTGCGGGAGCGACTGGCCGAGGACGGTCTCACGGCCTACGGGAAGACCTCGGGCGCCAAGGGCCTGCACCTGCTGGTCCCGATCGTCCCCACGGACTCGGCGGCGGTGTCGGCGTACGCGAAGGGGCTGGCCGTGCGCGCGGAGAAGGAGCTCCCGGACCTGGTGGTGCACCGGATGCGCAAGGCGCTGCGGCCGGGCAAGGTCTTCGTCGACTTCAGCCAGAACGCCGCCGCGAAGACGACAGCCACGCCTTACACCCTGCGCGCCCGCGCCGAACCGGCCGTCTCGGCTCCGGTGACCTGGGCGGAGATCGAGGGCTGCCGCTCCCCCGGCGATCTGGTGTTCCTGGCGGACGCCATGGCGGCACGCCTCGACCGGCACGGCGATCTGCTGGCCCCGCTCTGCGAACCGGAGGAGGGACGGCCGCTTCCGCACGCGTAGCCGCCGCGCATACCCCACGCACGCGAACCTTGTCATGTCACAGGGCAAAACCTCGCCGGACATGACCGGATCGCCCGAGCCGTGGTGCACACTCTGCGCAGACACTGCGTGTGTGACGTCGGCGGGGAGGCGATGGCGTGTTCGCGGGGATCGAAGAGGTCGACTGGGCCTCGATGAGACATGCCTACGGACCGGCGGACGACGTGCCGGCGCTGCTGCGGGGGCTGGCATCCCCCGATCCCGGGGAGCGGGAACGGGCGCTGGACGGGATGTACGGGGCGGTGCACCACCAGGGCGAGGTCTATCCGTGCACGCTGGCCTGCATCCCCTTCCTCTTCGAGCTGGTCGCCGATCCCTGGGTGCCGGACCGGGGCGACATAGTCGAGTTACTGACCAGCATCGGCGGCATCGACCTCGGCTCGGACGACGAGGAGGAGATCGGCGAGGACGAGGCGGAGGGCGCCGCCAACTACGCGATGGCCGCGGCGGCCGTCACCGCCGGTGCCGGGGTCTTCTTCGCGCTGCTGGCCGACGAGGACCCCGGTGTGCGGCTGAGCGCCCCGCTCGCGCTGGCCGCCCTGCACGACGACCCGGCCAGGGTGCTGGCCCTGCTGCGGGCGCGGCTGGCGGCGGAGCGGGACGAGGAGGTGCGGCTCGCGCTGGTCGAGGCGGCGGGGCGGCTCGCCCTGCGCCACCGGCCGCTGGTGGGTCCGGTCGCCGACTGGCTCGGCCGGCTCGCGGGCGACCCCGGCCCGCCGGGACTGCGGCTCGCGGCCCTGGCCCAGCTGGCGCGCTGCGCCCCGCGCTCGCTGCCGGGCGACGTGGTGCCCGTGGTGACGGGCCTGCTGGGGCAGCTGCGCACCTCGTCCGCCGGCCCGAACGGTCCCCGGGCGCGCCCCGTCGAGCCGCCTGGGCCGGGAGCCGAGGCGTTCCCGGTGTCGCTGCGGGGGCAGGTGCGGGCGCTGTCCGCCGAGGAGACGGCGGGGCGTGCCGCGCCCTGGACCGCGGATCTGCTGCGCACGCTGCACGCCGGGCTCGACGACCGGGTCGCCGAGCGGGCCGCGCTCCTGGCCGGCCAGCTGCGCAGCCCCGACCCCTGGCAGCGCGCCGACGCCGTCCGCATGAGCGACCGGCTGATCGGCGGCTGGCGGGGTTCGTACGAGGAGCTGGTGCGGGTGGTGGGCGAGCAGCTGGCCGCGCCCGAGCCGAGGCTCGCCGAGGCGGCCGCACACCTGCTGGAGGGGCTCTTCGGGCTGGCCGCCCCGGCGGCGGACGCGCTGGCGGCGCGGGTCGCGGCGGACCCCGGGGCCTGGGTGCGGACCTGTCCGGACGGGCGGCCCCGGCTGGACAGTGCGGCGACGGCCCTGGCCCGGCTGGGCGACCCGCGCGCCCTGCCCGCGCTGACGGCGGCTCTCGGCCATCCCCTGGTGCCGCCCGAGGTGGGGACCGGGATCGCCCGCCTGGGCGAGGCGGCCCGGCCGCTGACCGGCGCGTTGCAGCGGCGGCTGGGCGAGGCGGTGCTCGGCGAGTGCGCGTTCGACCGGGTCGGCCCGCTGCTGAGCGCCCTCACCGCACTCCGGGCGGGCGCGGCGGCCCCGGAGGTGCTGGGGGTGCTGCGCCGGGCCCAGGAGCCCGGGGGCGAGCGGCTGCGTACGGCGGCTTTACGGGCGCTCGCCGCCTTCGGACCCGCCTCGCTCTGCGCCGTACCGGAGCTGCGGGCCCTGGTGCGGCGGACCGGCACGGTGGAGGCGGCGGAGGCGGCCGGGGCGCTGTGGGCGGTGGAGGGGGACGCCGACGCGGTGCTGCCCGCGCTGACCGCTGGGCTGGCCGCCTGGGACGTGGACGCGCGACGGGCGGCGGCGGACGCGGTGCGGCGGCTCGGGGGGCGGGCGGCGGCGACCGCGCCCCGGCTGCGGGAGCTGCTGTACGACGCGAACGTGGGGCTGCGGGTGGACGCGGCGATCGCTCTGTGGGAGGTTTCCGGTCGTGCCGAGGAGTCCGTCCCGGTACTGCTGGCCGCCTGGGAGCAGAACCGCCGGGTCCGGGTCCGGGTGGCGGAATGCCTGGCGCGGACGGGGCCCGCTGGTGCAGGGTCGGACGCGGCACGTGTGCTGCTCGCCGAGCTCACTTCCGTACGCCGTCACAACGCGCCGGAAGGCGCCTACGGCAGCCACGACACGTACACCGACGAAAAGCTGCTGGCGCTCTGCCGCCGGGCGCTCCCGGGGAACACGGGGAAGGAACCGACATGATCATTTTCGGCACGCGGGGTTATCTGTACCAGCTGGCGATCCTCACACTGGTCTGCGGCTGGTGCGGGAATCCGGCCGCGCACACGCTGCGCAAGCGGGTCACGAAGTTCACGCTGTTCTTCGTGCCGCTGTTCCCGATCTCGACGTCGTACGCCACGCAGTGCACGTTCTGCGGCGGCGAGCAGCGGATACCGAAGGAGCAGGCCGAGCAGCTGCTGGCCCAGCAGGCGGCCTCGCAGGGCGGGAACCCGTTCGGCCAGGCGCCGCAGCAGGGTTACGCGCCGGGCGCCTCGGGTCCTTCGGGGCAGGGGCAGAACCCGTACCAGCAGTAGTCGGCGCCGTCCTGACCGCGCATCAGCACCGGATGCGCCATCAGCACTAAATACACATAAGAGACTTCCTTCCGCATAGGGTCGGCGGGGTCGGCCCGCCTGCCCGCCGGGAACGGAGGAAGTCATGCGTCTGCGGCTGCCCGCCCTGCTGCCCCTGGGCGCCGTGCTGCTGGCCGGCTGCGGCACCGGCGGAGAGCTGCGGAGCGCCGGGCCGGCGCCGCCCGCGCACGGCCCGGTGCGGCTGTGGCCGACGCTCCCCCCGGCGTCCGCCGCCCCCTACGACTACGGTGAGGGCGAGACCGCACGCATCCCCGGCATCCGGGTCACCGGCGGCGATGTGCGCCGGCTCGACCCGGTCGCGGTGGTGCGGGCGGGCCTGGAGGTGCCGCCCGAGCGGGCCGGGGAGGGCGGCGAGCTGCCGGCCCGTACGGTGGAGCTGGTGCGGGCCTGCCGGTCGGCGCCCCGGACCTGCCCGGTGCTGCCGCCGTACTTCCGGGATCTCACGGGCGACGGCCGGGACGAGATGGTCCTCGCGGTCCGCTTGCCCGGCCGCCAGCTGTCCGTACGGGTCTACATGCCGGAGTCCGGCGGGCTGACCCGGATCATGTCCACCTCGGACGCGGTCATCAGCGTCCAGCTGGCCGGGCGCGACCTGATCATGCGGGCGCCGTCGGCGATCACGGGCTACGAATACCGCACGGCCTGGTCCTGGGACGGGCGGCAGCGCGCGATGCTGCCGACGCAGGACGAGATCCTGCGCACCCGGGACGGCGGGCGGCGCACGCCGGTGCCGCGCCCCTCCGCCCCGCGCACGCCCCGGCCCACGGCCTCCCTTTCGGCGGAGCGCAGGTGAGCCGTCGGACGCGGGCCCCGCGGCGGCGTTCCCGGCCGCGCCTCCCGGCCTGGACGGCGACGCTTACCTGGAAGGCCGCGGTGTTCATCACCGTGATGTGCTGCGTGCTCGCCGCGCTCCTCGGCGTCCTGGTGCACACCGCGGTCACCCGCCAGACCGTCGGGCACTCCCGCGAGAAGTCCCTCGCCCGGCTGACGGCGGTGTCGCGCGCGTACGAGGCGGGCGAGGCGCTGCCGCCGCGCTCCGGGGTCGATCCGCCGGAGCTGCCCGGGCCGTTGCGGGCACTGGCGGCGGGCGGGCGGCGCGGGACGATGGTCGGCCGGCTCACCGGGCGGCCGGTGATGTGGGCGGCGGCCCCGGCGGACGGCGGGCACGCGCTGGCCGCCTGGACCGACTACGGCCAGAGCGCCCGCACCATCAACGGCCTGGACGGGGCGATCTTCGGCTCCTCGGTGCTGGCGATCGGCGCCACGCTGCTGGTCGGCGCGTTCGCGGTCACCCGGGTCACCCGGCGGCTGCACCAGACGGCGCGGGTGGCCCGGCGCATCGGGGCGGGCGACCTGGACGCCCGCGTCAACGACCCGCGCACGGCGGACCCGTCGCGGCGGCAGGACGAGGTCGCCGTCGTCGCCGGGGCGCTCGACACCATGGCGTCGGCGCTCCAGCGCAAGCTCCAGGCGGAGCAGCGGTTCACGGCGGACGTGGCGCACGAGCTGCGGACCCCGCTCACCGGTCTGTCGGCCGCCGCCGAGCTGCTGCCGCCGGGCCGCCCGTCGGAGCTGGTGCAGGACCGGGCCCGGGCCCTGCGCGCCCTGACCGAGGACCTGCTGGAGATCTCCCGGCTGGACGCCCGCACCGAACACGTCGACCTGGCCGTCCACGAGCTCGCCCCGCTGGCCGCCCGCGCCGCGCAGGGCACGGACACCCGGGTCGAGGTCACCGGTGAGCCGGTGCGGGTCGAGACGGACAGGCGGCGCCTGGAACGCGTCCTGGGCAACCTGATCGGCAATGCCCACCGGCACGGCAGGCCCCCCGTGGTGCTGACCGTCGACGGACCCGTGGTGACCGTGCGGGACCACGGCGACGGGTACCCGGAATACCTGACGGCGGGCGGCCCGCAGCGCTTCCGCACCGAGGGCGGCGGCAAGGGGCACGGCCTCGGGCTGACCATCGCGGCCGGCCAGGCCGAGGTGATGGGCGCGGCACTCACGTTCGGCAACGCTCCGGACGGCGGGGCGGTGGCCCGGCTGACGCTGCCCCGGTACGTACGGCCGGAGAGCGAAGACTCCTAGGACCCGTGCGCGCCGCGACATAACCGACATAACACCCGCGTCTTGCTACGTTGCGGGGCATGACCGCATCGACGGCGGACGCACCCCCGCCCGAGCTGCGCCTGCCCAGGCGGCGCGGCGTGGAACTCTCGCTCCTCATCGGGGCCGTCCTCATCTCCGTCTACGGCTACGCCGCGGTCGGGCTCGCCCACGACGACGCGGTCCCGCCCGATGTCGCGGGATACGGCGGCGGGCTCGGGCTGCTGGCGCTGCTCGCGCATCTCGCGGTACGGCTCCGCGCCCCGTACGCCGATCCGCTGCTGCTGCCCATCGCCGTCCTGCTCAACGGGATCGGCCTGGTGCTGATCTACCGGCTGGACCTGGAGACCCCGGGCGACCGGGCGGCGACGACCCAGCTGATCTGGTCCACGATCGGCGTCGCGTTCTTCATCGCGGTCGTGGTGTTCCTGCGCGACCACCGCATCCTCCAGCGCTACGCGTACGTGTCGGTGGCCGCCGCGCTGGTCCTGATGATCGTGCCGATCTTCTTCCCGGCCGTGAACGGGGCGAAGATCTGGATCCGGGTCGGCGGCTTCTCCTTCCAGCCCGGCGAGTTCGCCAAGATCCTGCTCGCGGTGTTCTTCGCCGCCTACCTCGCGGCGAACAGCAACGCGCTCGCGTACACCGGCCGCAAGGTCTGGAGGTTCCAGCTGCCCACCGGGCGGGTGCTCGGCCCGATCGTGGCGATCTGGCTGCTCAGCGTCGGCGTCCTGGTCCTGGAACGCGATCTGGGCACCTCGCTGCTCTTCTTCGGCCTGTTCGTGATCCTGCTGTACGTGGCGACCGGGCGCCGGGGCTGGATCGCGGTCGGGCTGCTGCTCGCGGCGGTCGGCGCGTTCGTCGTCGGCTCGTTCGAACCGCATGTGCACAGCAGGGTGCAGGACTGGCTCGACCCGTTCGCCTCGATCGACGCAGGACGCGGGCCCGGCCAGCTGGCCCAGTCGCTGTTCGCCTTCGCGGCCGGCGGGATGCTCGGTACGGGGCTGGGCCTCGGCCACTCCGTGCTCATCGGGTTCGCCGCCAAGTCCGACTTCATCCTGGCGACGGCGGGCGAGGAGCTGGGATACGCGGGGCTGACCGCGCTCTTCCTGCTGTACGCGCTGCTGGTGGCGCGCGGATTCCGGGCGGGGCTCTCGCTGCGCGACGCGTTCGGGCGGCTGCTCTCGATCGGCCTCGCCTCGATCCTGGCGCTCCAGGTCTTCGTGATCGCGGGCGGGGTGATGGGGCTGATCCCGCTGACCGGGATGGCGATGCCGTTCCTGGCGCAGGGCGGTTCGTCCGTGGTCACCAACTGGATCATCGTGGCGCTGCTGATCCGGGTGAGCGATCTCGCCCGCAGACCGGCACCGGACGAGGTGGAGACGGGAGTCGTGGCGTCGGTCCCGGCGGAGCTCCCCGGTACGGAGAAGCCTCACGGTGCGGAGGACGAGCGGTGATCCGCTACATCCGGCACGCCGCCGCGTTCTGTCTGCTGCTGCTCGTGGCGCTGCTGGCCAACGCCGCCCGGGTCCAGGTCTTCGAGGCCGACACGCTGGACGACAACCCGGCCAACCGCCGCAACACCATCGCCCGTTACGACCAGCCGCGCGGCAACATCCTGGTCGACGGGCGGCCCGTGACCGGCTCGAAGGACACCGGCGAGCAGCTGGCGTACGAGCGGACCTACCGCTACGGGCCGCTGTACGCGCCGGTGACCGGCTACGCCTCGCAGACGTACGGCACCACCCTCATCGAGAACGCCGAGGACGGGATCCTCGCCGGCACCGACCCGCTGCTCGCCCCGCTCCCCCTGTGGGGCGAGGTCACCCGGACCCAGCAGCCGGGCGGGGACGTCGTGACCACGGTCCGGGACGCGATGCAGCGCGCCGCGTACGAGGGCCTGGGCAACCGGCGGGGCGCGGTGGCCGCCGTCGAACCGGCGACGGGGCGCATCCTGGCCCTGGTCTCGACCCCTTCGTACGACCCCGGGCGGCTCTCCGGCACCGGCTCGTCCGTCACGGACGCCTGGCGGGAGCTGAACGAGGCGGAGAGCCGGCCCATGCTCGACCGCGCGATCCGGCAGACCTATCCGCCGGGCTCCACGTTCAAGATCGTCACGGCGGCGGCCGCCCTGGACGCGGAGGTCGTCACCGATCCGGACGCGGAGACCGACACCCCGTCCCCGTACGTCCTGCCGGGCACGTCGACCGTGCTGCCCAACGAGTCGCGCGGCTGCGAGAAGGCGTCCCTCGCCGACGCGATCCGGGTCTCCTGCAACACCGTCATGGCGCACCTCGGGGTGGAGGTCGGGCTCGACGGGATGGTGGCGGCGGCCGAGCGGTTCGGCTTCAACGACACCGGTCTGAAGATCCCGTCCGGGGTGGCGAAGAGCAACTTCGACACGGAGATGAGCGACGACCAGCTGGCGCAGTCCTCGATCGGCCAGTTCGACACCACCGCGACCCCGCTCCAGATGGCGATGGTCGCGGCGGCCGTCGCCAACGGCGGGGAGCTGATGTACCCGCACCTCGTGGAGCGGACGACCAAGCACGACGGGGCGACGGTACGCACCACGGGGTCGCGCTCCTACCACCGGGCGATGAACCCCATGACGGCGACACAGCTGCGGCAGATGATGATCGACGTCGTCCAGGACGGTACGGGGTCGAACGCGGCGATCGACGGGGCGACGGTCGGCGGCAAGACCGGCACCGCCCAGCACGGCGTCGACAACTCGGACCTGCCGTACGCCTGGTTCATCTCCTGGGCGCAGGCCGACGGCGCGCCCCGCCCGGCGGTCGCGGTCGCCGTGGTCGTGGAGGACGCCGAGGCCGACCGCGCGGACATCAGCGGCGGCGGCAGCGCGGCCCCGATCGCCCGTGCGGTGATGGAGGCGGCCCTGGAAGACTGAGCGCATGACGGCATACCGGGACTTGAGCGCGGTGCTGGCCGCGATCGCCCGCGAGGACCCGGGGCTCCGCGCCTTCCTCGACGTCTGGCCCGAGGACGCGCTCGCCCGGCTCCCCGCCGCGTCCCGGCTGCCGCTGGCCGGGCTCCCCTTCGCGGTGAAGGGCCCCGCCGGCCTCCGCTCGTACGCGGCGCACCGGCTGATCGCGGCGGGCGGCGTCCCGGTCGGCTCGACCTCCGTGCCCGGTCCGGGGACGTACTGGCAGACGTGGGGCCTCGGCAGGCACGGCCGTACGGTCAACCCCTGGCGCCCGGACCGGACTCCGGGCGGCTCCTCGGCGGGCTCGGCGGCGGCGGTCGCGGCGGGCCTGGTGCCGCTGGCGACGGGCAGCGACGGGGCGGGGTCGGTGCGCATCCCGGCCGCCTGGTGCGGGGTGTTCGGCCTGAAGACGACGAACGGCCTGCTGCCCTCACCGGACCGGTCCGGGCTCGCGTCGGCCGGGGTGCTGGCGGCCTCGGCGGCGGAGGCGGAGACGTATCTGCGCTGTGTCCTGGACGACTACGCCCCGGCCGCTCCCCCGCTGCCGCTGTCCGCCGCCTTCAGCCCGGACCTGGGCTTCGCGGACACCGAGCCGGAGGTGGCGGCGGTGGTGCGGGGCGCGGTGCGGCGGCTGGAGGCGGCCGGGGTCGTGCGGCTCGACGGGGGCGGCTGCGATCTGCTGGACCCGGCGTCGGCCTGGTTCGCGGTGCGGCGCGGGGACGTACGCCCGCCGGAGGCGGAGGTGCGCGCGGAGAACGACCGCCGCCTGGACGCCTTCTTCGCCCGGACGCCCCTGCTCCTGACTCCGGTCACGCCCAACCGCCCGCACGGCCACGAAGGTCCGGGCGACACCTTCTCGACGGCGCTGACCTGGGCGTTCAACCTGAGCGGGCAT
This sequence comes from Streptomyces sp. NPDC041814, assembly GCF_055590565.1. NCBI lineage: Bacteria > Bacillati > Actinomycetota > Actinomycetes > Kitasatosporales > Streptomycetaceae > Streptomyces > Streptomyces sp. NPDC041814. The sequence continues at coordinate 248,276 of NZ_JBVJAM010000003.1, forward strand.
CCGGCGGCGAGCGTGCCGGCCGGATTCACCGGGGACGGCTGCCCGGTGGGGCTCCAACTGGTCGCCGCCCGGGGGCGGGACGCGGAGCTGCTGGGCGCCGCGGGGGCGGTGGAGCGGGCGCTGCCGGGGCCGGGTAGGCCGTTCGCACACGTACGCGGACCTCGTGGATGAGTACGTGTACTCAGGGCGGCACGGCGGCCGGGGCGGCAGGCTGGACCCCGAGAGCCACCCCCTGAAGGAGTGCCACGATGCGTACGACCAGTCGCCCCCGCCCGCTGCGGACCACCGCCGCCCTCGCCGCCTGCGGCGCGGTGTTCGCGCTGCTCACGTCCGCCTGCTCGACGGCGGACGCCGTCTGCTCCGGCGGCGAGTACCCGGTGCTGTACATCGGCAGTACGGGCAGCGCGTGCGTGAAGGACGGCGAGGAGCCGCCCAAGGGGTACGCCCGTTATCCCGAGGGCAAGGTGCCGAAGCACGTGGACGACAAGTGGTGGACGTACTGGAACGAGCACAGCCTCGACAAGGACGGGAACATCATCGAGGTCTCGGAGTGACGGCCGGGGCGGACGGTCAGCCGGCCGCTCCCGCGCCGATCGGCTTGCGCATCTCCTTGCGGACCTGGGCCGCCTGACGTGCCGCCTCGGCGAGGTCGACCTTGGCGGGGTCCTGGAGCGCGGTCTCCTCGGTGACGACGGCGACGAAGGAGGCGGTGTTGTCGTCGCCCCAGGCGCACATGGGCAGCGTGCTGGTGACGCCCCCGTCCTCGGACCGGACGACCTCGCAGGCGACGGTGATCCCGTAGCCGGCGGGCGTGAACTCCCGCGGGGGCACGGCCACGGTCATCCCCTCGGCCTCGGCGGCGCCCTTGAGGATCGTGTCGCGGGAGAACTCGGGCTTGTTGATGCGGCCCCACATCCCGGAGACGATCAGCGTCCCGCCGTCCTTCGAGGCGTACTGCGTGACCACGGCCTTGGGGTCGCGGACGGTCGGGTCGTACGTGTCCTCGATGTCCTTGCCGTCCGTCGCCGAGGTGTCCTCCTGGAGGGTGTAGTCGCCGTCCAGCAGCGTCTTCGGCACGGTCAGCTTGTACTCGGCGGCCGGGAACCCGTCGGACCCGTCGGAACCGCCCGATCCGCCCGACCCGCTGGGCCCGTCGGAACCGCTGGACACCGGCAGCTTGTCGTCGGCCTCGTCCCCCAGCTGGGCGACGCCGAAGACGATGCCGCCCGCCACCAGGAGGGCCCCGGCGACGACCGCCGCCATCACCCCGGGCCGGGTCCGCCGGGCGGGCGGGAACCCGGGCCCGCCGGGCGGAGCACCCCACGGCTGGGGCGCGGACCCCTGCGGGGCGCCCCACGGCTGCTGCTGGGCGTACGGATTCGGCGGAGGTGGCGGGCCGTAGGGGCCCTGGGGTGCACCGTAAGGGTCCTGCGGCGGCGGGGGCATGCTCATGCCGCACAAGCTACGGCATGCGCCCGCCCGGCTTCCGGGGGGCGCCCGGCCGGGCCGTGCCGCTCACCGCCGTGCGGCCGTCGTCAGGCTTCCGCACCGTCCGTCCCGCCCTGCGCGATCGCCTCGGCCACCTCCGCCACCCTCGCCCGCTCCTCCGCCTCGAAGCGGTCCTTGTCGAGCTGTTCGGCGATCTCCTCGTCCTGGGCCATGAGCAGGTCGAGGCTGGAGTCGCCGAGTTCGAGGACGCCCATGTCGACGTACGCCTTCTGGAGCCGTTCGCCCCACAGGCCGATGTCCTTGACGCACGGGACGATGCGGCTGAACAGCAGCTTGCGGAAGAGCTGGAGGAATTCGGAGTGCTCGGAGAGCGCCTTCGCCTCCTGTTTGCCGATGCCGAAGTTCTCCAGGACCTCGACGCCGCTGAGCCGGTCGCGCATCAGGTAGCAGCCCTCGATGACGAACTCCTCGCGCTCGCGCCGTTCCGCGTCGCTGAGCTGCTTGTAGTAGTCGCGCAGCGCCATCCGCCCGAAGGCCACGTGGCGGGCCTCGTCCTGCATGACGTAGGCGAGTATCTGCTTGGGCAGCGGCTTGGTGGTGGTGTCCCGGATCATGCCGAACGCGGCCAGCGCCAGACCCTCGATGAGGACCTGCATCCCGAGGTAGGGCATGTCCCAGCGGGAGTCGCGCAGGGTGTCGCCGAGCAGGCCCTGAAGGCTGTTGTTGACCGGGTAGAGCATCCCGATCTTCTCGTGCAGGAACCGGCCGTATATCTCCGCGTGCCGGGCCTCGTCCATCGCCTGGGTCGCGGAGTAGAACTTGGCGTCCAGGTCGGGTACGGCCTCCACGATGCGGGCGGCGCAGATCATCGCGCCCTGCTCCCCGTGCAGGAACTGGCTGAACTGCCAGGAGGTGTAGTGCTTGCGCAGCTCGCCCCGGTCCTTCCCGGTCATCCGCCCCCAGTGCGGGGTGCCGTACAGGGGCAGGCCCTCGTCGGGGGTGCCGAGCGGGTCGGCGGGGTCGACCTCCAGGCTCCAGTCGATGCGCTTGTTGCCGTCCCACTGCTTGTCCTTGCCCTTCTGGTAGAGGGCGAGAAGGCGCTCGCGGCCGTCGTCGTAGTCCCAGCTGAAGCGGGCGGCGCCGGTGGCGGGCACGGTCCACAGCGGTTCCTCGGGGGCGGTGGTGTAGAGGTCGTGGGTCGACACGGACGGCTCCTTCGCCTCGCGAATGCCGGGAAGTCGGCGGGCTCCCCGCTCAGTTGGCAGGTTCACACGTTGGTAGACGCGCGGTCAACAAGTCGGGCACAAGGGATTGACGGGCTTGCTGACAAGCAGTCTCATAATGGGTGACCGTCGGTAACCCATGGGTGAGGTGCCTCCGCGATGACGACCGTGACCGAAAGCGACCTGCAGACGCTCCGCGACGCACTCGGCCCGCTGCGCGGCCGCGAGCAGATCGCCGAACGGCTCCTTGAGGCGTCCGCCAAGCACTCCTTCGACCCCGACAGGGAACTCGACTGGGACGCGCCGCCGGAGGACGGCAAGTGGTTCTGGCCGCCCGAGCTGGTCTCGCTCTACGACACCCCCCTCTGGCGGCGGATGTCCCACGACCAGCGGCAGGAACTGGCCCGGCACGAGGCCGCCTCCCTCGCCTCGCTCGGCATCTGGTTCGAGATCATCCTCATGCAGCTGCTCGTACGGCACGTCTACGACAAGCCCCCGACCAGCAACCACGTCCGCTACGCGCTCACCGAGATCGCCGACGAGTGCCGGCACTCGATGATGTTCGGCCGCATGATCACCTGGGGCGACGGGCCCACGTACACCGTGCCGCGCCGCTACCACAACATGGCGCGCGTCCTCAAAAGCGTGTCCACGACGCCCGGTTCGTTCGCCGGGACGCTCCTCGGCGAGGAGATCCTCGACTGGATGCAGCGGCTGACCTTCCCCGACGAGCGCGTCCAGCCCCTGGTGCGCGGCGTGACCCGCATCCACGTCATCGAGGAGGCACGCCACGTCCGCTACGCCCGCGAGGAGCTGCGCCGCCAGATGGTGACCGCACCCCGCTGGGAACGCGAACTGGCCCGCGTCAGCTGCGGCCAGGCGGCCCGCGTCTTCTCCGTCTGCTTCATCAACCCGCAGGTGTACGAGAACGTCGGGCTGAACCGCCACGAGGCGGTCGCCCAGGTGAAGGCCAGCGGGCACCGCACGGAGGTCATGCAGACGGGCGCCAAGCGGCTGACCGACTTCTTCGAGGACATCGGCGTCCTGAACGGGGTGGGGCGCAGGCTCTGGAAGAGCTCGGGCCTGCTGGCGTGACGGCGCTCCCCCTTAGGCTGGGGACCATGACCCCAGCTGCCGCCGCGCCGCCCGGCCGCGCGTACCGAAGACTCAGCGTCGAGGAACGCCGGGCCCAGTTGCTCGGCGCGGCCCTCACGCTCTTCGCGCACCGGTCCCCCGACGAGGTCTCGCTGGACGAGGTCGCGACGGTGGCCGGGGTCTCGCGCCCACTGGTCTACCGCTACTTCCCGGGCGGGCGGCAGCAGTTGTACGAGGCGGCGCTCCGCTCGGCCGCCGAGCAGCTGAAGCTCTGCTTCGCCGAGCCCGCCGAGGGCCCGCCGACCGAGCGCGTGACCCGCGTCCTCGACCGCTATCTGGCCTTCGTGGACGAGCACGACGCCGGATTCAGCGCCCTGCTCCGGGGCGGCAGCGTCGCCGAGACCTCCCGGACGACCACCATCGTGGACGAGGTGCGCCGGGCGGCGGCCGAGCAGATCCTGTTCCACCTCGGCCACGACGAGCACAGCGAACCCGCGCCCCGGATGAGCATGATGGTGCGCACCTGGATCGCGGCGGTCGAGGCGGCCTCGCTGATCTGGCTGGACGAGGGCAAGCGGCCGGACGCCGCCGTGCTGCGCGACTGGCTGGTCGACCAGTTCATCGGCCTGCTGGCCGTCACCTCGTCCTCGGACCCGCAGACCGCGGCGGCCGTGGCCGCGCTGCTCCCGCTGGAGACCGTGGAGGGCCCGGCCGGGCGGCTGGTGGACCGGCTGGCCCCGCTGACCGGCGCAGCCGCGCATCTGCTGCCGCCGGACTGACCGGGACCGGCGCCCCGGCCGGGGCCGGTCCGTCCGATCGGTCAGACTGGCCCGGTGAGAAGTGAGAACACCGCCTTCGTCGGCGGCCCGCTGGACGGCCGGGTCCTGCCCGTCCTGACCGGCGCGACCGGCCACCCGCCCAAGTGGTACGAGGTCCCGGTCCCGGACGCGGCGGGCGGACCGCCCACGGTGTACGCGTACCGCAGGACCCCGGCCGGCCACACGAAGCGGCTCGGCATCCAGCGGGGGTGGATCTACGAGTACGCCCCCGAGGGGCGCGAGCGGCCGCGGTGGCCGTGGTCGAAGCCGGGCGGCAAGCCCGAGGAACCGCCCCACTAGGATCGAACGTCTGGTCCCTGGGGACGGGACGGGGACGGTCACAAGGGGGGATGCGCCATGGAGGCGCCGCGTCAGGACGAGCCACGCCGCTTCGGTCCGTACACCGTGCTGGCCCGCTTGCGTGAGACGGCCGCCGCCGTGCAGTACCTCGCACGCGGTGCGGACCCCGCCGGGCTCGTCGTGGTCACCGCCGCCCGGCCCGGGCTCGCCGCCTCGCCCGCCTTCCGCCACCGCTTCGACGCGGAGGCGCGCCTCGCGGGCCGGCTCGCCGGGGGCTGGGTCGACGGGCCGCTGGAGACCCGCACGGACGGGCCCGACGCGCCCTGGACCGCCACCGCGTACGTCCCCGCGCTGACCCTGGCCGAGGCCATAGGGGCCGCGGGGCCGCTGCCCGGGCGTGCCGTGCGGATACTGGGCGCCGGCCTCGCCGAGACGCTGTCCCGGGTCCACGCCACCGGCGCCGTGCTGCACGGCCTCGCGCCCGGCACCGTGCTCCTCGCCGAAGACGGCCCCCGGCTCACCGCGTTCGGCCCGCTGGGCGCGGCGGCCGAGGCGTCGGCGGGCCCGGGCGGGCGGCTCTCCGTGCGGCTCGGCTACCTGACCCCGGAACAGCTCGCGGGCGAGGAGGCGGGCCCGGCCTCCGACCTCTTCGTGCTCGGCCTGCTGCTCGCCTACGCGGCGACCGGGACGACCCCGCTGGCGGACGGCCCCCCGGCCGAGGCCGCCGACCGCATCGCCGACGCCGCCCCGGAGCTCGGCGGGGTACCCGGCGAGTTGCGCGAGGTGATCGCCCGCTGCCTGGCGAAGGACCCGGCCGACCGCCCCACGGCGGGCACGGTGGCCGCCGAACTCGCCCTGGAGGGCGCGTCCGCCCTGGCGGCGGGCGACTGGCTCCCGGGGCAGCTCGCGGCGGCGGTGGCCGAACAGGGCGCCCGGGCCGCGCAGCTGGCGGCCGCACCCGAGAATTCCGTGTCCATGAAAAACGCGTCTGTGGAGAACCCCGTGTCCGATCAGTATCCGGTGTCCGACGAGAACCCCTCGGGCGGCCGGGGTCCGAATCCCCCGAAGTCGTACGGGGACGTCTGGGACGCCGTCGCGCCCGCGCCCCGGCCGGCTCCCGAGCCCGAGATACAGGACGCGGTGCCGCCGCAGCACCAGCCGACCCCGGTGCCCGAGTGGCAGCAGCCGACGGTCGCCGGGGGCGGCACGGTCCCGGACGCGTCCGCCGCCGTCCCGGACACCCGCACCACACAGCTCGGGGCGATCGGGCAGCCCGCCCAGCAGGGGCAGCCCGCTCCGTGGCCGGACCAGTCCGCCTACGGATACCCGCAGCCGCAGCCCCAGCCGCCGTACCAGCAGCAGCCTCCGTACCAGCAGCAGGCGCCCCAGCCCGCCCCCGTACCCCTGCCGCCCGCGCCCATCCCGAACATCGCACCGCCCGCCGAGCCCCGGCGCTCCGGGCCCAGCCGGCGCGGGCTGCTGTTCGGGGCGGTGGGCGGCGTGGCCGGGCTGCTGGTCGGCGGCGGGACGCTGTACGCGCTGACCTCGGGCGACGACGAGGACAAGCCCGGCCCGGCCCCGGCGCCGACGTCGGGCGGGCCCAGCGTGGCGGGGGTCGCGCCGACGCCGCGCTGGATCTACAACCACCCCGCGTCCGAGCCGGTCCCCCTCACCGCCGCGCTCGTGAAGGACCGTCTGCTGGTCCTCACCGACGAGAGCCATGTGAGCGCCGTCGACCTGCGCACCGGCCGGCGGCTCTGGGAGAACGCCGACGGCGCCAAGGGGCAGGCCGCCCTGGCGGCGGGCGACGAGCTGTGCTTCGTCGCGGGTCCGTCGGAGTTCCTGTGGCTGTCGGCGAAGGACGGCAAGGTCGCCCACCGGGTCCCGTTCTCGGACGGCTTCGAGGGCGTGCCCGGCATGACGATCCGCACGCTGATCGGGTCGGAGGGCGCGACCATCTGGTTCACCGGCTCGCACCGGACCACCGTGAAGGCCCCCGAGCCGAAGAAGGGCGAGAAGCCCGGCAAGGACCGGCAGGTCGTCAAGTCCTACCTGTTCGGGTACGACATCGTGCAGCGCAAGGAGCTGTGGCGGACCCCGGTGCCCAGCGGCCGGGGGCCGATCGCGCCCGTCTTCCGGCTGATAGCGATCCGGCCGGATGCCATCGTCGTGCGGCAGGACTCCCGGACGCTCGCCCCGGCCGCCCTGAAGGCCGCGAAGAAGAAGGGCGTCTTCCGCAGCTTCGACCGCGAGACCGGCAAGGCCCAGTGGAGCCGCAGGTTCGGGAACGTCGCCCTCGACGGCGCGGCCGCCGGCGACGCGGAGGGCACCCTCTACGCGGCGGACGGCCCCAACCTGCGCGCCTTCGAGACGCCCGCCGGCAAGGCGAAGTGGACGCTGAAGGGCACCCGGGGCTCCGTCTTCGGGACGCCGCTCCCCTCGGGCGACCTGCTGTACACCACGAACCGCAACCAGGAAGTGGGGGCGCTCGACCCCAAGACCGGGAAGCCGAAGTGGCGCCGGTCCACGGAAGCGGCGGGCGACAAGGCTCCCGTGGTCTCCGTCAGCGGCTCGGGCAGCACGGTGCTCGCCGCGGGTCCCGGCCAGGTCACCGCCTTCTCCGCCGCCGACGGCAAGCGCCTCTGGAAGTTCCAGGACATCGGCGACCAGGCCCCTGACGGCGAGACCGTCAAGGCCGGCTACCAGGTGCTGGCGTACGACAAGACGGCGATCGTCCGGCGCGGCCGCACGGTGTACGCCTTCCCCGTCGCCTGACGGCACCCGCCCGGCCCACCGTCCGCCGCCTTCCGGGCGAATCCGGAGGGCGGCGGGGGGCCGCCACGGCCGCGGGTTCTTGCATCGCCCCGTCGCACGGGTGAGCGTATGGACGAATTGCGCTCACTCATGGGGTAGTCGCACGATTCACCCCGGTTCCGGAGGTGATGTCGTGTCGTCGGGCACCCTGGTGCGTTCCCTCGGTACGGCGGCGCTGGCCGCCGTCGTCGTGATCTCGCCGGCCACAGCCGTAGCCGCCCCCGCGCCCGAAGCCGGCGGGGTCGCCGGGCTGCTGAGCGAGTTGCAGCGCCTCTACCAGCAGGCCGAAGAGGCCACCGAGACCTACAACGGCACGACGGCCGAGCTGAAGAAGCGGGCCGCGGAGGCGAAGAAGCTCGACGCGGCCCTCGTCACCGCGCGCCGCTCGCTGGCCCGGGGCCGTGACGCCGCCGGGCAGCTGGCCCGCGAGCAGTACCAGGGCCGGTCCGAGCTCTCCGCGTATCTGCGGCTGCTCCTGATGCGCGACCCGGAGGCCGCCCTGACCCAGGGCCAGGTCATCCAGCGGCTCGCCGCCGGGAGGGTGGCGGCCGTGCAGCGGCTCGGCGCGGCCGAGAAGCGGGCCGGCGAGCTGGCGAAGGAGTCCCGCAAGGTGCTCGCCGAGCAGCGGACCCTGGCCGCGCGGAAGAAGAAGGACCGCGACACCGTACGGACCCGGCTGAAACAGGTGGAGGCGAAGCTCGCCTCGCTCACCGCGGACCAGCTCGCCGAGGTCTCGGGGCTGGAGCGGAAGAACACGGACCGGGCCCAGGGCGCCCTGGTGGCCTCGGGCGCGCTCTCCTCGTCCCGGCCGCCCACAGCCCAGGGCGGCGAGGCCGTCGGATACGCGGTCCGGCAGATCGGCAAGCCGTACGTGTGGGGCGCGGAGGGTCCGGGCTCCTTCGACTGCTCCGGGCTCACCTCGCAGGCGTGGGCGAGCGCCGGCCGCGTCATCCCGCGCACCTCGCAGGAGCAGTGGCGGCAGCTGACCAGGGTCCCGATGGACGCGCTGCGCCCCGGCGACCTGGTGGTGTACTTCCCGAAGGCGACCCATGTGGCGCTGTACATCGGCAACGGCCTGGTGGTGCAGGCGCCCCGGCCGGGGACCAGCGTGAAGGTCTCGCCCGTGGCCTCCAACCCGGTGCTCGGCGCGGTCCGGCCCGACCCGGACGGCACGCCGCTCGCCTCGTACCAGGGCCCGGAGCTGCCCGCAGGGGCGACGGACGGTTCGGACGAGGGGTACGGCGCGTCCTCGGCCCCGGCCACGTGAACGGCCGGGGCCCGAGGGCCTGTCTCCAAACTGGCGTCGCCAGGCAGACGGCAGTTTGAAGACAGGGCCTCGGGCCTGTCAGGCGGCCGGGCCCGCCACCGAGGCGAGGTAGGCGTCCGCCTTCTCCGGCTCGAAGAAGAAGTTCTCGAAGTCGGCCGGGTCGTTGAAGCCGTTGGCGAAGCGGTCCGCGACCGGCTGGAGCTGTCCGGCGGCGCCGATCAGGTTCAGCACGTGCTCCGGCGGGACGCCGAGCATGGCGTTGGTCCACTTGGTGACGTGCTGGGCGGTGTCCCAGTAGCGGTCGAACGTGGCCTGCATCCACGCCTCGTCGAACTCGCGGTCGCCGTGCTCCACGATCGCGTCGAGGTAGGCGGCGGCGCACTTGGACGCCGAGTTGGAGCCCTGCCCGGTGATCGGGTCGTTGGCGACGACCACGTCCGCGACGCCGAGCACCAGGCCGCCGCCGGGCAGCCGGCCGACCGGCTTGCGGACGGTGGGGGCGTAGCGTCCGGCGAGGGTGCCGTTGGCGTCGGTCAGCTCGACCTTGGTGGCGCGGGCGTACTCCCAGGGCGTGAACTCCTCCATCAGCTCCAGGGTCTTCGCCAGGTGCTCGGAGGGGTCCTTGATGCCCTGGAACGCGTCGAGCGGCCCGCCCGGGACGCCCTCCCAGAACAGGATGTCGGCGCGGCCGGACGTGGTCAGGGTCGGCATCACGAAGAGCTCGCCGACACCCGGGACCAGGTTGCAGCGGACCGCGTCGAACTCCGGGTGCTCCGGGCGCGGGCCCATGCCGTGCACGTACGCGACGGCCAGCGCGCGCTGCGGGGCGTCGTACGGCGAACGGGAGGCGTCCCGGCCGAACATCGAGACCAGCTCGCCCTTGCCGGCCGCGACCAGCACCAGGTCGTAGGCGCGGGAGAAGTAGTCCAGGTCGGAGACGGCCGCGCCGTGGATGACGAGCTGTCCGCCGCGCTGGGCGAAGGTGTCCATCCAGCCGGCCATCTTGACGCGCTGGTCCACGGACTGGGCGTATCCGTCGAGCCTGCCGACCCAGTCGACGGCCCGCGAGGAGTCGGGGGCGGCGACCGAGACGCCGAGCCCTTCGATGCGGGGGGCCTGCGACTCCCAGAAGTTGAGCTGGAGGTCCCGCTCGTGCTGGAGCGCGGTGTGGAACATGCACTGCGTGGACATGACCCGCCCGGAGCGGATCTCGTCGGCGGTGCGGTTGGACATCAGGGTGACCTCGTACCCCTTGGACTGCAGTCCCAGGGCGAGCTGGAGCCCGGACTGACCGGCTCCGACTATCAGTATCTTCCGCATCGCGGTTCTCCGTTGTGTGGTGCTGGGGGGGCTACGCGGGGGTGGCGTCGAGGGCGTGGCCGACGAGGGCCAGCAGGGACTCGACCACCGTGATCCTGTTGCGCGCGTCCATGATCACTATGGGCACGTGCGCCGGTACGGTCAGGGCCTCCCGGACGTCTTCGGCCTCGAAGCCCGGCGTTCCCTCGAAGTGGTTGACGGCCACGATGTACGGCAGGCCGCAGCTCTCGAAGTAGTCGAGCGCGGGGAAGCAGTCGGCGAGGCGGCGGGTGTCGGCCATGACGACGGCCCCGATCGCGCCGCGCACCAGGTCGTCCCACATGAACCAGAACCGCTGCTGGCCCGGGGTGCCGAACACGTACAGCACGAGGTCGTCGTCCAGCGTGAGCCGGCCGAAGTCCATGGCGACGGTCGTGGTGGCCTTGTCCGGGGTGGCGCTGAGGTCGTCGGTGTCCTCGCTGGCCCGGGTCATCATGGCCTCGGTCTGCAGCGGGGTGATCTCGGAGACCGCGGTCACGAACGTGGTCTTGCCGACGCCGAAGCCGCCCGCGACCACGATCTTCGTGGCGATGGGGGCCCTGGTGCGGTCCAGCTGCCAGGGCTGGAGCTTCTCCTCGGGCTGAGACTCCGGGCCCGGCTGCCGCGGTGCGAACAGCGACTCAGAGACGGCGGAGTCCATCGAGCACCCTTTCGAGCAGTGCGCGGTCGGGCTGGCCGGTGCCGTGCCCGGTCCCGTACACGCGGATCTTTCCCTGGTCGGCCAAGTCGCTGAGCAGCACCCGGACCACGCCGAGCGGCATCTTCAGCAGCGCCGAGACCTCGGCGACGGTACGCATCCGGCGGCAGAGCTCGACGATGGCCCTGAGCTCCGGCATCAGGCGGGTCGCCAGATTGCCGTTGGTGAGTTCGCGGCGCTCCTCGGGGGCCTCCAGCGCGGCGACGAACGTCTCGACCAGCAGGACGTGCCCGAAGCGGGTGCGGCCGCCGGTGAGCGAGTACGGGCGGACCCGTGCGGGCCGTTTTCCGGCCCCCCGGACGGGCAGTTTGCGGGCGGGTCCGGCTGCGGCGTGGCTCACTGGGCGCTCTCCATCGATTTGCGCAGCTCACTGCGGAGTTCGGGGGTGAGTACGTGTCCGGCGCGGCCGACGAACAGCGCCATGTGGTACGCGATGACGCCCATGTCGCAGTCGGGGGAGGCGTGCACCCCGAGCAGCGATCCGTCGCTGATCGACATGACGAAGACGCTGCCCTCGTCCATGGCGACCATGGTCTGTTTCACGCCGCCGCCGTCCATCAGCTTCGCGGCGCCGACGGTGAGGCTGCCGATGCCGGAGACGATGGTCGCCAGGTCGGCGCTGGAACCGCGCGGTCCGCTCTGCGGGGCCGCGGGCCCGGCGGCGTTGTGGTGGCCGGGGTCGGAGGACAGCAGCATGAGCCCGTCGGACGAGACGACGGTGACCGAGTGGACCCCTGGCACCTCCTCGACGAGATTGCTCAGCAACCAGTGCAGGTTCCGGGCCTCGGTGCTCAGCCCGAATGTGCTGGGCGCAGTCAACTGCGTGCCTCCTCGACTGTGTCCCCCGTCTCTCCGGTCCGGCCGTCGCTACGGCCTGCCGGCTCGGCGTGCTCGGTACGTGTGGGGCTCGCGCCCTCGGCGAGTTCGGCCTCGACGTCGCGGCGGCCGTCCCTGGCCCCCTGCTGGAAGCCGCCGAGCCTGCGCCGCAGGGCCTCCTTGTCGACGCTCCCCCGCCGCTCGGCCGCGGGCGCCCCGGCGGGCCGCACGACCTTGGGCGTCCGCTTGGGCAGCCCCTTGTCGGTGACGGCCTCGCCTTCGGGCTTACGGGGGGCGGGGACGGTCTCCGCCGGTTCCGGCGCCGCGGCGGCCGGGTCCGGGTGCGGGGCCTCGTCGGCGGCGCGCTCGTGGCGGTCGGGGCCGATGGCGTACGGACCGGCGGCTGCTGCGTCCGCCGCGTCCGCCGCCTGCGGCGGCCTGGGCAGGCGGACCTGGAGGGTGCGCTCGGAGTCGGTCTCGGGGGCGCCGGACGCCTCCGGGGCGGGCCGGGGCTCCGGGGTGGACCCGGGCTCCGGGACGGCGGCCACGGGGGTCTCGGGGGTTTCCGGGGCCGCATCGGCCTCCGGGACCTCGGGTGTCTCGGGCGTCTCGGGCGCCTCAGCGGCCACCGCGGACTCCGGCGCCTCATCGGCCACCGCGGACTCCGGCGCCTCGACGGCCTCAGGGGTCACCGGCGCCTCCGGCGCCACGGGCGACTCCGGTGCCCCCGCCAGGGCGCGTTCCGCCGCCGCGATCATCGGGTCGTCGGAGGTGGACGCGGTGCGGCCGGGCAGCGTGTTGGAGTTGGCCTCGGCCACCGAGCCCGGCAGGTTCAGCGCGGGCGCGTCGCCCGGCGCGGTGACCGGCGGGGGCGTCGCCGCCGGGAGGGCCTTGGGCAGCAGGGCCTCCGGGAGGACGACGACCGCGGTCACCCCGCTCCCCTTCTGCTCGCGCAGCTCCACCCGTACGCCGTGCCGGGCGGCGAGCAGCGAGGTCACCTGGAGGCCGAGGCCGGCCCCGTCGGCGTTCTGCTCCCCGGCCTCGAAGAGCGCGGGGTCGGCCAGGCGGGTGTTGAGCTCGTCCATCCGTACGGCCGACATGCCGATGCCCTCGTCCTGGACGGAGAGCATCACCTCACCGCTCTCCAGGAGCCAGCCCGAGAGCTGGACGTGGGAGTCGGGCGGCGAGAACGACGTGGCGTTCTCCAGGAGCTCCGCGACCAGGTGGCTGAGGTCGTCGGCCGCGAATCCGGCGACCTGGGCGTGCGGCGGCAGGGACTGGATGGTGACCCGCTCGTACCGCTCGATCTCGCTGACAGCTGCCCGCAGGACGTCGACCAGCGGGATCGGGCCCGGGTGGCCGGGCCCGTGGTCCGCGCCCGCGAGGACCAGCATGTTCTCGCTGTGGCGGCGCATGACCGTGGCCATGTGGTCGAGCTTGAAGAGCGTGCCGAGCCGTTCCGGGTCCTGCTCGCGCTCCTCCAGGGACTCGATGACGCCGAGCTGCCGTTCGACCAGGCCGAGGGTGCGCAGCGAGAGGTTGACGAAGGTGTGGTGGACGGTGTTCCGCAGCTTCTCCAGCTGGGCTGTCAGGTCCGCCGTGCGCACCTGGAGTTCGGCGCGCTGCACCGTGAGGGCCTCGCGTCCGGCGAGCAGTTCGGCGCGCTCGGTCTCCAGGTGCGCGAAGCGCCCGTCGATCTCCTGGAGCAGCTCCCGCAGGCGGGCGTGCAGGGCGTTGATGGAGCGGACCGTCTGGGCGAACTCGTCGTTGCGGCCGGTGTAGCGGACCGGTTCGGCGGTGTCGGGTTCGGCGGCGAGGCGGGCGGCGCCGATCCGGAGCACGGCGAGCGGCTGGGTGAGGGTGCGGGCGACGGCGGTGGAGACGGCGACCGCGACGAGCAGGCAGCCGCCGAGAAGCGCGATGCGCAGTTCGAGGGCGGTGACGTCGTCGTCGCGGAGCTGTCCGAGGCGCTGGACCTGGGTGGTGCCGAGCGCCGACTCCACCGAGCGCATCCGGTCGACGCGGGCTGCGAGGGCCGCGGCGACCTTCTTGTCGCTGACCTTCAGGTCGGATGCGGACAGTTCGGGGCGGTCGGTCAGCTCGGCGAGGTACTTCTCGGCGCTGTTGACCTCGGGTCCGGTGACGGTGGACGCCAGCTTGTCGCGGGCGGTGGCACCGGCGGACTGGTCGAAGCCGGCGAGCGCGGAGAGTTCGCCGACCCGGGCCTGCTGGGCGGCGGCGCTCAGCGCGTTCCGGGTGCGGTCCTCCTTGGTCTCGCCCTCGTCCTCGCTCTGCACGGGCAGCCCGGTGAACGGGTCGATGCGCGGGGGCGCGGGCTCCGGGCGGGGCACGGCGAGCGCGGCGAGCAGCAGCCCCCGGGTGGCGGACGCCTCCTCGGTGGCCCGGCCGAGCGCCTGCGGGGTGCGGGTGGCGTCGGCGGCGCGCGGCGGGGTGGAGCGGGCGAGCTCGTCGGCGAGGCCGTGGAGTTTGGCGATGACCTCGGAGTACGCCCGGTGGGCCTCCAGGGCCGTGCCCTTGCCGCTGATCGCGTCGCGGCGCAGGGACGGGACGGTGGAGAGGTCGCGCAGGAGGTCGGCCGGGGCCGCGCCGCGGATCTCGTCCACCTGCTGGTCGACCCGGGCGCCCCGGTTGCCCGGCTCGCCCTCCCGGCCGCCCGCGATGTAGACGGTGACCTCGTCACGCTCGTCGGCGAGGGAGTGGGCCAGGGAGATCGCCTGCTGGTTCAGCTCGGCGAGGGTGACCAGATGCTGCGAGTCGGTGAGGTCGGACGAGGCGGCGAGCACGGCCGGTGTCCCCGCCGCTATGACGGTGATCCCGACGACGGCGACGCCCGCGACCAGCCGGCTACGGACGCGCACGCGGCGACCGCCCTCCGCCGGGGTCGTCGGCGCCGCCTCGGAACCGCTGTTGCTGCCGCCCTTGCTCCGAGGCCGCTTCTTCTGCACCGGTGCTCGCAATCTCGACTCGTCCGCCCTTGAAGCAGAGGTGACGCACGGTCACATGAACGAGCGTCCCGCCCCCTGGTACGGCTCCCGACCATTCCAGTGCTTTTCAGGAGGGGGCGCGCATCAACCGCTCCGCCACACGAACGAGTGAACAACACTCCCGAGTTGGCGAACAAGTCTCCCCAGCGGGCCCCGGGGCCATGCGTGGACACCGGCTGGAACTTCCGCCCGGGCTTTGGCAGGATGCCCGCCCGCACCCCGGGGCGGAGTGATTCCTTCCGCGTCTCCCAACCTTCTGACCTGCTGGTACACACCAATCGCGGTGCCGTGCAGGCACGGTGAAGGCATCGTGCAGACTGGCGGCATGCGTATCGAACTCGCGACCGCTCCCGGCGCTCCGGACCGCCCGAACGAGGACTGGACCGCCTCGGTCCTCCCCGCTTCCGGTCGGGGCGGCGGGCTGGTGCTGCTGGACGGCGTGACCCCGCCGCAGGGCGATGCCGGTTGTGTGCACTCGGTTCCGTGGTTCACGGCCCGGCTGGGCGGGGCCCTGGTCGAACTGTCCGGTTCGCGGCGGGATCTGACCTTGCGGGAGATCCTCGCGGAGTCCATCCGGCGCACCGCGGACGCCCACCGCTCGACCTGTGACCTTTCTCACGTACGTACGCCACAGGCGACCGTCGTCGTGGTGCGTTGGGACGGGGCCGAGGTGGAGCACCTGGTGCTGTCCGATTCGGTGCTGCTGCTCGAAGCGCCTGACGGGGGCGTCCGCGCGGTGCTGGACGACCGGCTCGACCGGCTGCCCCGGGAGTTCCTGGTCTCGGACGCGGTGGCCGACGCCCGGGCGCGCAACAAGGAGGGCGGCTTCTTCACGGCCGCCGCCGACCCGGCCGTGGCGGAGCGCGCGGTCACCGGACGGACGCCGCGCGCCGGGGTGCGGGCCCTGGCCGCGATGACGGACGGGGCGAGCCGCTGGACGGAGATGTTCGGCGAGGGCGACTGGGCCGCGTGCCTCGGGATCCTGGAGAAGGAGGGCCCGCAGGCGCTGATCGACCGGGTCCGCGCCCTGGAGGACGCGGACACGGAGCGTGAGCGCCTCCGGGGCAAGACCCACGACGACGCGACGGCGGCGTACGTACGGCTGTAGGGCCTCTCGGCTGCGGGCCCCCGGGGCGCTCAGTCCTCGGCGCGTGCGTTCAGCTGGTGCAGCAGGCGGGCGAGTTCCGCGACCTCGGCGCGGTCCCAGTCGGCCAGCTTGCGGACGTAGCGGTCGCGGCGGGCGTCGCGGACGCTCCGGAAGCGGGCGAGCCCTTCCTCGGTGAGGTGCACGAGGAACGCGCGCCCGTCGGCCGGATCCGGCTCGCGCGCCACCAGGCCGAGCGCCTCCAGGGCGCGGAGCTGCCGGCTCATGGTGGCCTTCCCGACGCCGAAGTAGGCGGCGAGGTCGGTGGCCCGCTGCCGGCCGGCGGATTCCAGGCGTACGAAGAGGCCGTAGGCGGCTGCCTCCAGTTCGGGGTGCACCTCGCGCGCCATCTCGCCGGAGTTGGCCCGCGCCCGGCGCAGAAAGACGGCCAACTCCAGCTCCAGGGCGAGGAATTCGCGGTCCACACCACTTCCTCCGGTAGCGCCGGGTTCACGTCCGCTTTCGCTCCCGTGCACGTCAACTCCCCTCAAGAGGTTTCCCGCAGATGAAAGTTTCTTCCGCCGGCGGTCATCACCGCAGCTCCGCCAGTATTTCGCAGGAGTAGACCAACGGCGCCGCCCAGGCCCTCTTCCGCCGCACGGGTCTACGTGCGTAGCGTCATGCATGGCATGTCCACACCATGACATGCATCCGGGGGAGCCGTGCGGCGCCTCCCGGGTCAGCAGATCCCCCCACCGAGGTCTCGGAGGCACGCAATGCCCGTGCACAGATCCGGCTCCACGAAGTCCCGTCGCTCGCGCTTCGCCGCGGCCGGCACTCTGCTCGCAGCCCTCTCCCTCCTCATCGCGCTCCCCGGCGCCTCGAACGCCGCGGGCGGCGACCCCACCGCACCCGCGCGCGGCACCGCCACCATGGGCATGGGCGTCGTCGCCCACGACGGCAAGGGCGGCCTGCCCGTCGGGTCCACCGTCACCCAGACCGAGGGCGTGGACGTCAGCAGCCACCAGGGCAACGTCGCCTGGTCGACGCTCTGGAACAGCGGCGTGAAGTGGGCCTACACCAAGGCCACCGAGGGGACGTACTACACGAACCCCTACTTCGCGCAGCAGTACAACGGCTCGTACAACGTCGGGATGATCCGCGGCTCCTACCACTTCGCCACGCCCGACACCACCAGCGGCGCCACCCAGGCCAACTACTTCGTGGACCACGGGGGCGGCTGGTCCAGGGACGGCAAGACCCTGCCGGGCGTGCTCGACATCGAGTGGAACCCGTACGGCGCGCAGTGCTACGGCAAGACCGCGGCCGGAATGGTGTCCTGGATTCGCGACTTCGTGAACACCTACAAGGCCCGTACCGGACGCGACGCGGTCATCTACACCGCGACGAGCTGGTGGCAGACCTGCACCGGGAACAACTCCAGCTTCGGCACCACCAACCCGCTGTGGGTGGCCCGGTACAACACCACGGTCGGCACACTCCCGGCCGGCTGGGGCTTCTACACGATCTGGCAGTACACGTCCTCCGGCCCGACGGTGGGCGACCACAACCACTTCAACGGCGCCCTCGACCGCGTACAGGCACTCGCCAACGGATAGCGGCGACAGCCTCCCGCACCACGCGGAGCCCGGTGACGCACCCCGTCGCCGGGCTTCGCCGCGTTCCGGCCACCCCACTATGAACCCGGTGTATACAGCGCATGTATAGTCGCCGTTCCAGGTCGCACACCAGTGCGTTCGTTCACCAGAGGGAGTGGCACGCCGTGCCCAGTAAGAGGAAGTCGATCGGTACGGGGTTGGCCGTCGCTCTTGTGACAGCGCTCACGCTCACACTGAGCGGCTGCACGATGGAGACCACCGCGCCCGGCTCGGCCCGCGACGACGCGGCTTCGGACGCCAAGGCGCCGATGGGCCCGGTGGACTGCCGCAAGGCCAAGTGCATCGCCCTGACCTTCGACGCGGGCCCGGCGGAGGACACGCCCCGGCTGCTGGACATCCTCAAGGAGAAGAAGGTCCACGCGACGTTCTTCCTGCTCGGCAAGAACCACGTCAAGAAGCACCCGGACACCGTGCGGCGGCTCGCGGCCGAAGGCCATGAGATCGCCAACCACACCTGGTCGCACCAGATCCTGACCGACCGGAAGCCGGCCGAGATACGCGCCGAGCTGGAGAAGACGCAGGACGCCATCGCCGCGATCACCGGCAAGAAGCCCCGGCTCATGCGCCCGCCGCAGGGCCGCACCGACGACACCATCTCCGGGATCTGCAAGGACCTCGGGCTCTCCCAGATCCTGTGGAGCGCCACCGCCAAGGACTACTCGACCACCGACTCCGCGCTGATCAGGAAGCGGATAGTCGACCAGGCGGGCAAGGACGGCATCATCCTGCTGCACGACATCTACAAGGGCACCGTGCCCGCCGTGCCGGGGATCATCGACACCCTGAAGAAGCAGGGCTACACCTTCGTGACGGTCCCCCAGCTGATGGCCCCGGCCGAGCCGGTCCCGGGCACGATCTACCGCCCGTAGGCGCGTACGGCAACGGCCCGCCTCCCCCGCGAGGGGAAGGCGGGCCGCCGTGTCCGTGGCGCCTACGCCGCCGCCGGAATCCTGTGCTCCGCCGTGGCCGGGGCCAGGGCGATCTCCAGCACCTGGCGGACGTCGGTGACCGGGTGGACCTCCAGGGTCTCCAGCACCTCGGCCGGGACGTCGTCCAGGTCGGCCTCGTTCCGCTTGGGGATCACCACGGTGGTGATGCCCGCCCGGTGCGCGGCCAGGAGCTTCTGCTTCAGGCCGCCGATCGGGAGCACCCGCCCGGTCAGCGAGACCTCACCGGTCATCGCCACATCCGTGCGGACCAGCCGTCCGGAGAGCAGCGAGGCCAGCGCGGTCGTCATCGTGATGCCCGCGCTCGGGCCGTCCTTGGGGACCGCGCCCGCCGGGAAGTGGATGTGCACGCCCCGGTCCTTGAGGTCCGCGACCGGCAGCTCCAGCTCCGCGCCGTGCGACCGGAGGAAGCTCAGCGCGATCTGCGCCGACTCCTTCATGACGTCGCCCAGCTGGCCGGTGAGGGTCAGCCCGGACGCCCCGGTCTCCGGGTCGGCGAGCGACGCCTCCACGAAGAGGACGTCCCCGCCCGCCCCGGTCACCGCGAGCCCGGTGGCCACGCCCGGCACCGCCGTACGGCGCTCGGCCGGGTCCTGGGCGGACTCGGGCACGTGGTGCGGACGGCCGATGAGACCGCGCAGGTCGTCCGCGCCCACCGTGAAGGGCAGCTCGCGGTCGCCCAGTTCGCTCTGGGCCGCGACCTTGCGCAGCAGCCGGGCGACGGCGCGCTCCAGATTCCGCACCCCGGCCTCGCGGGTGTACTCGCCGGCCAGCTTGCGCAGCGCCGGTTCGTCCAGGGCGACCTCGTCCTTCTCCAGGCCGGCCCGCTCCAGCTGGCGCGGGAGCAGGTGGTCGCGGGCGATGACGACCTTCTCGTCCTCGGTGTAGCCGTCGAGCCTGACCAGCTCCATGCGGTCGAGCAGCGCCTCCGGGATGGCCTCCAGGACGTTGGCCGTGGCCAGGAAGACGACGTCGCTGAGGTCGAGCTCGACCTCCAGGTAGTGGTCGCGGAAGGTGTGGTTCTGCGCGGGGTCGAGGACTTCGAGGAGGGCGGCGGCCGGGTCGCCCCGGAAGTCGGAGCCGACCTTGTCGATCTCGTCCAGGAGGACGACCGGGTTCATGGAGCCGGCCTCCTTGATGGCGCGCACGATGCGTCCGGGCAGCGCCCCGACGTACGTACGCCGGTGGCCGCGGATCTCCGCCTCGTCCCGGACACCGCCGAGCGCGACGCGGACGAACTTGCGGCCCATGGCGTGCGCGACGGACTCCCCCAGCGAGGTCTTGCCGACGCCGGGCGGGCCCACCAGGGCCAGCACCGCGCCGCCGCGCCGCCCGCCGACGACGCCGAGGCCGCGGTCGGCCCGGCGCTTGCGCACCGCGAGGTATTCGGTGATGCGCTCCTTCACGTCCTGGAGGCCGGCGTGCTCGGCGTCCAGGATCTCCTGGGCGCCCTTGATGTCGTACGCGTCCTCGGTGCGCTCGGTCCAGGGCAGTTCGAGGACGGTGTCGAGCCAGGTCCTGATCCAGGAGCCCTCGGGGCTCTGGTCGGAGGCGCGCTCCAGCTTGTCGACCTCCTTGAGCGCCGCCTCGCGGACGTGCCCGGGCAGGTCGGCGGCCTCGACGCGGGCCCGGTAGTCGTCGGACTCGTCCTCCGGGTCGCCGTTGAGCTCGGAGAGCTCCTTGCGTACGGCGTCGAGCTGGCGCCGCAGCAGGAACTCGCGCTGCTGCTTGTCGACGCCCTCCTGGACGTCCTTGGCGATGGACTCCGCGACGTCCTGCTCGGCGAGGTGTTCGCCCAGCCACTGGATGGCGAGCTTGAGCCGGGCGACCGGGTCGGCGGTCTCCAGGAGCTGGACCTTCTGGGCGGTCGTGAGGAAGGGCGAGTACCCCGAGTTGTCGGCGAGCGCGGAGACGCCCTCGATCTGCTGGACCCGGTCCACGACCTGCCAGGCCCCGCGCTTCTTCAGCCAGCTGGTGGCGAGCGCCTTGTACTCCCTGACCAGCTCGGCGACGGCCCCGGGCAGAGGGTCGGGGACGGATTCGTCCACCCGGACCCCTTCGACCCAGAGGGCGGCGCCGGGGCCGCTGGTGCCCGCTCCGATGCGGACCCGGTCGCGGCCCCGGATGAGGGCGCCCGGGTCACCGTCGGAGAGCCGCCCCACCTGCTCGACGGTGCCGCGGACACCGATCCCGGTGTACGTCCCGTCGATGCGCGGGACGAGCAGCACCTCGGGCTTGCCCCCGCCCTCCCGGGCGGCGGCCTGCGCGGCCTCCACGGCGGCGCGCACCTCGGTGTCCGACAGGTCCAGCGGCACCACCATTCCCGGCAGCACGACCTCGTCGTCAAGCGGCAGCACGGGCAGGGTGAGCGGTGTGACGGCAGTGGACTCAGTAGCCATGATCTCCCCTTCGGCAGTCAAGTTGAGCTATACGGGCTCAATGCTTGTGAGCCCCAGGATGTTCCCCAAGCGTTGTTCGCTCTGAGCGATCAGGGTGTGGCCCAGCGGAACGGGTGCTCCGGACCGTTGTCAGTGGTGCCTGCCACGATGCGTGGAGATCGAGCCACCAGGGAGACGCATATGGGTACGTGGGACGTGGGCCCCTTCGACAACGACACCGCCGCCGACTGGTGCGGCGGTCTGGACGAGGCCGCGCCGGAGGCGCGCGAGGCGATGGTCCGGGCCGCGCTGGCCGAGACGGCGGACACCACGGACTACCTGGACTCGGACGTGGCGAACGAAGCCATAGCGGCCGCCGCCCTGGTCGCGGCGCAGTGCCCCGGGGGTGCCCCCGCCGACTCCGCGTACGGCCCGGACGAGCCCCTTCCGGACCTGACCGGCCTGCGCGGACTCGCGCTCCGGGCCCTGGACCGGGTCCTGACGGAACCGTCCGAGGCGCTGGAGCTCTGGGAGGAAGCGGAGGACGGGCCCTGGCACACGGGGATCAACCAGCTGCGCGGGACGCTTATGCCCCGGCCCTGAGCGGGCCCTTGCCGCGCGCCCGATATTCCGTGGAGCCCCGGCGCCGCGCCGGACAGGATGGCCTCGTGACCGAGACCCCGCTCCCCGTGCAGGCCCTGATCGTCGTGGACGTGCAGAAGGACGGGGTGACCGGCGCGGGTGCCGTGCCCGCGGCCGATGCGCTGCTGGACCGTACGTCCGGGCTGCTGGAGCGGGCCCGGCGGGCGGGCGCGGTCGTCGTCCACCTCCAGAACGACGGCGACCCCGGGTCGGGCGACGAGCCGTTCACACCGGGCTGGGCGCTGCACCTGCCGGTCGTGGAGGGCCCCGCCGAATCCGTGATCCGCAAGACCTGGGACGACGGCTTCAGGGGCACGTCGCTGGGCGCCGTGCTGGCGGAGGCGGGCGTCGGGGCGCTGGCGGTCTGCGGCGTCATGTCGGAGATGTGCGTCCAGGCGACGGCCCGCACCGCCCTGGAGCTGGGCTACCGGGTCGTCCTCCCGCACGACGCCCACGCCACGCACGACGTCCCGGCCGCCCCCGGAATCAGCGCCGCGGTCCCCGCCGCCGTCGTCTCCCGGGTCGCCGCCTGGGCGATCAGCGCGGACGCGGACGTCACCACGCCCGCCTCGGCCGTACGGTTCACGGCGCCGCCGAGCGCGTGAACCGGGCGGCGGGCGACCGCCGATAGAGGGGGTGTGAGCCACTTGCACCCCTCGGGGGACGACCGGAGCGACGACGCGCTGTTGCGTGCTGTCGCACAGGGGGACGCGGCCGCCCTGGCCGCGTTCTACGACCGGCATGCCGGCTGGCTCCTCGCCCGCCTGAGCCGCCGGTGCCCGGACGCGGAGACCGTACGGGAGGTCGTGCAGGACACCTTCGTGACGGTGTGGCGCTCCGCCGCCGCGCACCGGGGCGCGGCGGCGGGCGGCTGGCTCTGGGTGATCGCCGCCCGGCGCCTGGTCGACGCCCAGCGCACCCGGGCCCGGACGGAACGCGCGACGGCGGCCGAGCAGGCGGGCGGCAGCCGCTGGGCCGCCCCCGCCCCGTCCGCCGAGGACCGGGTCCTGGCAGGCCTGGAGTACGGGGACGTGGGCGCCGCGCTCGACCGGATCTCGCCGGAGCTCCGGGAGGTCCTGCGGGCGACGGTGGTCGACGGCCTGACCACCAGGGAGGCCGCCCGGCTGCTCGGCATACCCGAGGGCACGGTCAAGACCCGGGCCATGCGCGCCCGCCGCGAGTTGCGCACCGCCCTGGAC
Source organism: Streptomyces sp. NPDC041814 (assembly GCF_055590565.1). Taxonomy (NCBI): domain Bacteria; kingdom Bacillati; phylum Actinomycetota; class Actinomycetes; order Kitasatosporales; family Streptomycetaceae; genus Streptomyces; species Streptomyces sp. NPDC041814. Next base: position 271,048 of record NZ_JBVJAM010000003.1, read on the forward strand.
CGGCTCGTCGCGGAGAACGGCCCCCTGGGAGGCACGGCATGACGGCCTGGCACGTGACGGACGATCTGGTCCTGCGGTACGCGGAGGGCACGGCCCCGGAGACGGACGCCTGGTCCCTGGAGAAGCACGTCGAGTCCTGCACGGGGTGCGCGGAACGCGTGTCGGGCGCGGTACGCGACCAGGGGGCCGGAGCGGCGGTACTGGACGCGATCCGGGCGGCGGTGCTGGCGGATGCGACGGCGGCACCGGAGGCGGGCGCGTGGCGCCGGGCGCTCGGCGCGGATGTGTCCTGGGCCGGGGCGTGGCGGCGGGTGCGTGGTGCGGGTGTGTGGGGTCGCGTGCCCGGCCCCCACCGCCTCGGGCACGTGCTCCGGGCCGCCGGGCCCGCTCTGCGCGGGCAGTGGACCGGGGCGCTGCTGCTCGTCGTGTGCACGGCCGTGGCGCTCGCGTACGGGGGTGGGCTCGGGGGGTCGGTGCGGGCGCTGTTGCTGCTCGTGGCGCCGGTGCTGCCGGTGGCCGGGGTCGGGGTCTCGTACGGGCGCTCGGCCGACCCGCTGCACGAGATCATCGCCACCTCCCCCGGCGGCGGGCTGCGGCTGCTGCTGACCAGGACGGCCGCGGTGCTCGGGGTGACCGTTCCGGTGCTCGCCCTGGCCTGGGCGGTGCTGCCCGCGTCGGCCGGCGGGCCGGGGCCGCTGGCCTGGCTGCTGCCCGGACTCGCCCTGACCCTCGCGGCCCTGGCGCTCGGCTCGTACGTCGGCTGCCGCACCGCCGCCCTTGTCGTCGCTGCGGGCTGGGCGGCCGCCGTCACCGTACCGGCGCTCGGCACGTCCCCGTCCGCGTTCCTCGACGGAGCGCCGACGGCGCTCGGCTACTTCGCGGGGCTCCCCGCACAGGGCGCGTGGGCGGGGGCGGCCGTGCTCGGCGCGGCGCTGCTCGTCCTGCGCCGCCGATCCTTCGACCACCTGGAGACGTCATGAGCGTGATCGCGTGAACAGCACCGTCAGGGTGTCCGGGCTGACGGTCCGGCACCGCCGCAGGACCGCCCTGGACGCCGTGGACCTCGCCTTCGGGCCCGGTGTGCACGGGCTCCTGGGCCCCAACGGAGCCGGCAAGACCTCGCTGATCCGGGTCCTGTCCACGGCCGCCGCGCCGGACGCCGGGCGGATCGAGCTGCTGGGCGCCGGCGTGGGGTCGGCGTCCGACCACCGGGCCCGGGCGGAGGTCCGGCGCAGGCTGGGCTATCTGCCGCAGGAGTTCGGCTACTACGCCGGGTTCACCGTCCGCGAGTTCGTCGCGTATGTGGCGTGGCTCAAGGAGATGGACGGCGCCCGGGTGGCCGGCGCCGTGGAGCGCGCGGTGGACCGCGTGGGTCTCGCCGACCGGATCGACTCCCGGATGAAGACGCTGTCCGGCGGCATGCTCCGGCGCGTCGGCATCGCCCAGGCGATCGTCAACGAACCGGAGCTGCTGCTCCTGGACGAACCGACCGCCGGGCTCGACCCGGAACAGCGCGTCGAGTTCCGCGCCCTGATGCGGGACCTCGGGGGAAGCGCGACGGTCATCCTCTCCACCCATCTGGTCGAGGACGTGGTGGCGGCCTGCGAGGACGTGACCCTGATCGAGGCGGGCCGCGTCGCGTACCGGGGAACGACGGACGAGCTGGCGGCCCTCGGCAAGGACGACGAGACGGACGCGCTGAACGGCAGCCCGATCGAGCGGGGCTACACCACCGCCCTGCGCTCCCACCGGGCGACGGCGGGCGCCCGATGACCCTCACCGAAGCCCCCGAGCGGCGGAAGGCCCCCGGCCCGGCGCTCCCCGCCCTGCGCGCCGAGGCGCGGCGCGGCATCGGCCCGTGGACCGGGCTGTCCACGGCGGTCACGCTCGGCGTGACCATGGCCGCGAAGGCCGACTCCTGGCAGGGCGACTGGATCGAGACCCAGAGCCTCCTGCACTCCGGCGCCACCCTGCTCGCCGGTCCTCTGGTGGCCGCGGCGGCCTGCTGGCAGGGCGCCCGCGACCACCGGCGCTCGACCGACGAGCTGTGGCGCTCCACGCCGCGTGCCCGGTGGCGGCGGATGGCGGTGGCCGCGCTGCCGGTCGCGCTGTGGGCGGTCGCCGGGTACGTGGTCGCGCTGGCCGGGACCCTGGCGGCCACGTGGCCGTACGCGGGCGGCGGCGGCCCGCTCCCCTCCCTCGTCGTGGTGGACGGCGCCGTCCTGGCGGCCGTGGCGCTGCTCGGGTTCTCCGCCGGTGTGCTGTGCCGGTGGCGGCTGGCCGCGCCCGTCGTCGCCGCGCTGATGTACCTGGTGCTCGGGGTGCCGAACTACTCGGAAACCTCGACGCAGTACCTCGACCCGGCCGTGCAGTACGCGCTGTGGGACCAGGTGCCCGTGTGGTGGTTCGCCCCCGCCATGGTGGTCTGGACCGGCGGACTCGCGGTTGCCGCGCTCACCGCCGTCGCGGCCCGGCGCCGGCTCACGGCTCTCGTACCGCTCGCCGTGGCGGCCGTCGTCGCCCCGCTGATCGTGTCCACGGGCGACGGCATGTTCCGGGCCGATCCGGCGGCCCACCACCTCGCCTGCACGGAGGGGACCCCCCGGTTCTGCCTGAGCGGGCGTCAGGAGCACCTGCTGCCCCAGGTCGCCGAGGCGCTGTCGGGGCTGACCGGGCGGCTGGAGGGGGTCCCCGGCGCCCCGGAGCGTTACGTCGACCGGTTTCCCGCGTCTCCCGCGCGGCGCGCCGACGAGTCGTGGATGCCCACCCCGAACGTCGGCTGGTACCTCCTGCGCGGGCGGCTCCAGCACACGGAGGACTTCGCCTGGCAGGTGGCCGTGCAGCTGCACGACCGGGACTGCCCCGGTCACGAGGCGGGATCCGAGAGCTGGAACCGCGTGACCGGGACCGACTTCGCGGTCTCCGGGTGGCTGATCGGTCCCCGCACGGCACAGGTCTATGTTTCGGATTCCCCCGAGCTCCGCCGACTCGAAGCCATGCCCGACGCCGAGCGCCGCACCTGGCTCGGCCGCTACATGAGCGCCCGCAACAGCTGCGATCCCTCGGAGGTACCGGTCCTGTGAGCCTGCCCGTCCTCTACCTCCGCTCCCGCACCCTCCCCCGTACCGCAGCCGCCGTGGCCTGCACGGCCCTGCTCGCGGCCTGGGCCGCCCACTGGATCCAGGCGCAGCCCACCTTCGACCACAGGGCCCGCGTCCCCGTCCTGGTCCTGGCCCCGCTGCTGGTCTCGTCGGCCATCGGGACGAGCCTGTACGCCCCGGCGGACGAGCTCGACCGGACGGCGGTCCGGCGCTGGTGGCCCCGCCGGCTGGCGCACCTGCTCGCGCTCACCGTCCCGGCCGCCGCAGCCCTCGCGCTGGCCGTGCCCGGGCACCCGGAGGCGTTCGGCGCGCCCGGCATGGTGCGCAACGTGCTGGGCGCGACCGGGATCACCGCCGCCGCGGCCGCCCTGATCGGCGCCCGGCTCAGCTGGCTGCCGGTCACCGTGTACATCGGCGCGGTCTACCTGGCCGCGCCGCGCACCCCGGGCGGGGCCGCCGCCGTGTGGGCCTGGCCGATGCAGCCGGGGCCCCAGGCGGGGGCGTGGGTCGTCGCGGCGGCGGCGTTCGCGGGCGGGGCGGCGCTGTACGCCGTGCGCGGGGCGCGCCGCGAGCGCGGCTGACCGGGCCCGTACGAACTCGCTGGCCCCCGCCCGTCCCCGCGCGACAGGATGGCGGGGACAGTCGCCCCGGCCACCGGAGATCAGCGCCATGCCCCACACGTTCGGCCCCGCCGCCGACGCCCCCGTCACCCTGGACCGCCGCGAGGGACCCCACGGGGAGGTCGTCCTGCGCCGGCGCGGCGAGGACTTCGAGATCATCGCCAACGGGTGCTTCCTGATGGACACCTCCGACGGGCGCTCCGAGCGGCTGCTGATCGACGCCGCGCTCGCCGCGCTCCCGGCCGGCCGCTCCGGGCCCGCCGTGCTCATCGGCGGGCTCGGAGTCGGGTTCTCGCTCGCCCGGGCCGCCGCCGAGCCCCGGTGGGGCCGGATCGCGGTCGCCGAGCGGGAGGAGGCGATCGTGGACTGGCACCGGCGGGGCCCGCTGGACCGGATCTCGGGACCCGCGCTCGCCGACCCCCGCACGGAGATCCTGACGACCGACCTCGTCGCGTACCTGCGTACGACTACGGACCGTTACGACGCACTGTGTCTGGACATCGACAACGGGCCGGACTGGACGGTCACCGAGGACAACAACGACCTCTACTCCCCCGCGGGCCTCGCCTACTGCCGTGCGCGGCTCAACCCGGGCGGGGTGCTCGCCGTCTGGTCCGCACAACCGTCCGCCGCATTCGACCAGGCCCTACGGAATGCCGGATTCCAGGGGGTACGGGCGGAAGAAGTGGGCGTTGCCCGAGGTGTGCCCGACGTGGTCCATCTCGCAATCCGGGACGAGTGAGATCCCCCCACCGGGTATCGGAAGCCCCGGACACCCGGGGGCCAGGGCCCCCGGACACGGCACTCCGCTCCACGCGAGAGCCTCGCGCGGCGGTCCGGCCTTGCACCCTGCGTAGCCGGAAACCCTCCGCTGCCTCTACGCTGCTGACCGGTAGCGGGATCACCCAACGAAATTCACGAGCGAAAACCGTACGTCCGGGGGAATGGCCTCCGTGAGAACGGGCAGGGGCGGGGCGATGGAACAGACACACACCACCCACAGCGGCGTCGCGGCCACCCCGGGCGCGCAGCGCCGGGTGCTGGTGGTCGAGGACGACGCCACGATCGTCGATGCCATTTCCGCCCGGCTGCGGGCGGAGGGCTTTCTCGTGCAGACCGCGCTCGACGGCCCGGCCGCAGTGGACGCGGCCGAGGCATGGCAGCCCGACCTGATGGTGCTCGACATCATGCTGCCCGGCTTCGACGGCCTGGAGGTCTGCCGCCGGGTCCAGGCCCAGCGGCCGGTGCCGGTGCTGATGCTGACCGCGCGGGACGACGAGACCGACATGCTCGTCGGGCTCGGGGTCGGCGCCGACGACTACATGACCAAGCCGTTCTCGATGCGTGAGCTGGCCGCCCGGGTGCACGTACTGCTGCGCCGGGTGGAGCGGGCCGCGCTGGCCGCGGTGACGCCGCGCAGCGGCATACTCCGCCTCGGCGAGCTGGAGATCGACCACGCGCAGCGCCGGGTGCGGGTCCGCGCCGACGACGTGCACCTGACCCCGACCGAGTTCGACCTGCTGGTCTGCCTGGCCAACACCCCGCGCGCGGTGCTCTCCCGGGAGCAGCTGCTCGCCGAGGTGTGGGACTGGGCGGACGCCTCGGGCACCCGGACGGTCGACAGCCACATCAAGGCGCTGCGCCGGAAGATCGGCGCGGAGCGCATCCGTACCGTGCACGGCGTCGGTTACGCGCTGGAGACCCCCGCGCCATGACCTCGCCCGGACCGGGGCTGCGGCCGTTCTCGATCAAGGCCAAGCTGGGCACCCTGGTGGTGGTCTCGGTGTTCATCACCACCGGACTGATCATGGTGGCCTTCCGTACGCGGACCGAGCTGCGGTTCATCACCGTGTTCTCGGTCATCGCGACCCTGCTGATCACCCAGTTCGTGGCGCACGGCCTGACCGCCCCGCTGGACGAGATGCGCGCGGTGGCCCGGTCGATCTCGCACGGCGACTACACCCGGCGGGTCAACGGGGCGGGCCGCCGCGACGAGCTCGGCGACCTGGCGCAGACCATCAATCTGATGGCCGACGACCTGGCGGCCGTGGACCGGCACCGCAAGGAGCTGGTGGCGAACGTCTCGCACGAGCTGCGCACGCCCATCGCGGCGCTGAGAGCCGTCCTGGAGAACGTCGTGGACGGGGTGTCCTCGGCCGATCCCGAGACGATGCGCACCGCACTGAAACAGACGGAGCGCCTGGGCCGCCTCGTGGAGACGCTGCTCGACCTGTCCCGCCTCGACAACGGCGTCGTCACGCTGAAGGCCAACCGCTTCGAGGTGTGGCCCTATCTTTCCGGGGTGCTGAAGGAGGCGAACCTCGCCGCCGCGCACCGCCGGCTCTCCTCCGGGTCCGGCAACCACTCCCGTACGGACGTCCATCTGCACCTGGACGTGTCGCCGCCCGAGCTGACCGCGCACGCGGACGCGGAGCGGCTGCACCAGGTGGTGGCCAATCTCATCGACAACGCCGTCAAGCACAGCCCGCCGCACGGCCGGGTCACGGTGCTGGCCCGGCGCGGCCCGCAGCCGGAGTCCCTGCACCTGGAGGTGGTGGACGAGGGCCCCGGCATCCCGGAGTCCGAGCGCCACCGGGTCTTCGAGCGGTTCAACCGGGGCGACGTGGCCTCGCCGCACGGTCCTGGCAGCGACGGCGGTACGGGGCTCGGCCTGGCGATCGCCCGCTGGGCGGTGGATCTCCACGGCGGCCGGATCGGAGTGGCCGAATCTGCTCGCGGCTGCCGGATCCGCGTCACTCTTCCGGGGATTCCACAACCGCGAGGTTGACTTAGGGTTCGAACCGGAAGGCCGCGTTCTGCGTGTTCCGGTAACGGGATACGGTCGAGGGGGCCGCTGCCGCGGCCTCGCGTACCCGGAGCGAAGCGGAACCATGCTTGTTTCCCGCCATTTCCAGCGCCGAAACCCGGCTTCCGATGTGACTTGCACGACGAAGACCTCCCCGGCCTGCAAGGAACGGCCGCGGAGGCGTAGCCTTGATTCCCGCTGTCCATCACCTTGCGAAGCGGAAGAGGGCGGTCACCGCCGTGTCGTCTCAGTCCCCCAGTAACTCGAGCATCTCGACCGACCAGGCCGGCCCGGGCACCAACCCGGCCGCGGCATTCGGCGCCAATGAGTGGCTCGTCGACGAGATCTACCAGCAGTACCTCCAGGACCCCAATTCGGTCGATCGTGCCTGGTGGGACTTCTTCGCCGACTACAAGCCGGGCAAGACCGGCACGGCGGACAAGCCCGGCACCGCAGCCGCGGGGGCTGCAGCGCCCGCCGCCCCGGCCGCCCCCACCACACCGGCGGCCCCGGCCGCTCCGGCCCAGCCCGCCGCCCAGGCCCCGGCGGCCCCCGCCGCCCCGGCCCAGGCAGCCCCGGCGGCCCCCGCCGCCCCGGCCCAGGCAGCCCCGGCGGCCCCGGCCGCTCCGGCCGCGCCCAAGGCACCGGCGAAGGCCGCCCCGGCTCCGGCCGCCAAGGCCCCCGCCGCGAAGGCCAAGGCCGCCGCGGACACCGAGGCGCCGGCCGGACCGGAGTACGTGACGCTGCGCGGCCCGTCCGCCGCGGTCGCGAAGAACATGAACGCCTCGCTGGAGCTGCCCACGGCCACGTCCGTGCGCGCCGTCCCGGTGAAGCTGCTCTTCGACAACCGCATCGTCATCAACAACCACCTCAAGCGCGCCCGCGGCGGGAAGATCTCCTTCACGCACCTCATCGGGTACGCGATGGTGCAGGCGCTCAAGGCCATGCCGGCCATGAACTACTCCTACGCGGAGAAGGACGGCAAGCCGACCCTCGTCAAGCCGGAGCACGTCAACCTCGGCCTGGCCATCGACCTGGTGAAGCCCAACGGCGACCGCCAGCTGGTCGTCGCGGCCATCAAGAAGGCCGAGACGCTCAACTTCTTCGAGTTCTGGCAGGCGTACGAGGACATCGTCCGGCGCGCCCGCAACGGCAAGCTCGGCATGGACGACTTCACCGGCGTCACCGCCTCGCTGACCAACCCCGGCGGCATCGGCACCGTCCACTCGGTGCCCCGCCTGATGCCCGGTCAGGGCCTCATCATGGGCGTCGGCGCGATGGACTACCCGGCCGAGTTCCAGGGCACCTCGCAGGACACCCTGAACAAGCTGGGCATCTCCAAGGTCATGACCCTGACCTCCACGTACGACCACCGGGTCATCCAGGGTGCCGCCTCGGGCGAGTTCCTGCGCATCCTCTCCCAGCTGCTGCTCGGCGAGAACGAGTTCTACGACGAGATCTTCAAGGCACTGCGCATCCCCTACGAGCCGGTCCGCTGGCTCAAGGACATCGACGCCTCGCACGACGACGACGTCACCAAGGCCGCGCGGGTCTTCGAGCTGATCCACTCCTACCGGGTCCGCGGCCACGTCATGGCCGACACCGACCCGCTGGAGTACCACCAGCGCAAGCACCCCGACCTCGACATCACCGAGCACGGCCTCACCCTGTGGGACCTGGAGCGGGACTTCGCGGTCGGCGGGTTCGCCGGCAAGTCGATGATGAAGCTCCGCGACATCCTCGGCGTCCTGCGCGAGTCGTACTGCCGCACCACCGGCATCGAGTTCATGCACATCCAGGACCCGAAGCAGCGCAAGTGGCTCCAGGACCGGGTGGAGCGTCCGCGCCCCAAGCCGGAGCGCGAGGAGCAGCTGCGCATCCTGCGCCGCCTGAACGCCGCCGAGGCCTTCGAGACGTTCCTGCAGACCAAGTACGTCGGCCAGAAGCGGTTCTCGCTGGAGGGTGGCGAGTCCGTCATCCCGCTGCTCGACGCGGTCATCGACTCCGCCGCCGAGGCCCGCCTCGACGAGGTCGTCATCGGCATGGCCCACCGCGGCCGCCTGAACGTCCTGGCGAACATCGTGGGCAAGTCGTACGCCCAGATCTTCCGCGAGTTCGAGGGCAACCTCGACCCGCGCTCGATGCACGGCTCCGGCGACGTGAAGTACCACCTGGGCGCCGAGGGCACCTTCACCGGCCTGGACGGCGAGCAGATCAAGGTCTCGCTGGCCGCCAACCCCTCGCACCTGGAGGCGGTCGACCCGGTCCTGGAGGGCATCGCCCGCGCCAAGCAGGACATCATCAACAAGGGCGGCACGGACTTCACCGTCCTGCCCGTCGCCCTCCACGGCGACGCGGCCTTCGCCGGCCAGGGCGTCGTCGCCGAGACGCTCAACATGTCGCAGCTGCGCGGCTACCGCACCGGCGGCACCGTGCACGTGGTGATCAACAACCAGGTCGGCTTCACCGCCGCCCCGGAGTCCTCCCGCTCCTCGATGTACGCCACCGACGTGGCGCGCATGATCGAGGCGCCGATCATCCACGTCAACGGCGACGACCCCGAGGCCGTCGTCCGGGTCGCCCGGCTCGCCTTCGAGTTCCGCCAGGCGTTCAACAAGGACGTCGTGATCGACCTCATCTGCTACCGCCGTCGCGGTCACAACGAGGGCGACAACCCGGAGTTCACCAACCCGCAGATGTACACCCTGATCGACAAGAAGCGCTCGGTGCGCAAGCTCTACACCGAGTCCCTGATCGGTCGCGGCGACATCACCCTGGAAGAGGCGGAGCAGGCGCTCCAGGACTTCCAGGGCCAGCTGGAGAAGGTCTTCGCCGAGGTCCGCGAGGCCACCTCGCAGCCCGCGCAGCCGCACGTCTCCGACCCGCAGGCCCACTTCCCGGTCGCCGTGAACACCGCGGTCTCCGCCGAGGTCGTCAAGCGGATCGCCGAGTCGCAGGTCAACATCCCCGAGTCGATCACCGTGCACCCGCGTCTGATGCCTCAGATGCAGCGCCGTGCCGCTTCGGTGGAGAACGGCACGATCGACTGGGGCATGGGCGAGACCCTGGCCATCGGTTCGCTGCTGATGGAGGGCACCCCGGTCCGGCTCGCCGGCCAGGACAGCCGCCGCGGCACCTTCGGCCAGCGTCACGCGGTCCTCGTCGACCAGGTCACGGGCGAGGACTACACCCCGCTCCTCTACCTGACGGACGACCAGGCCCGTTACAACGTCTACGACTCGCTCCTCAGCGAGTACGCGGCGATGGGCTTCGAGTACGGCTACTCGCTGGCCCGACCGGAGTCGCTGGTCATCTGGGAGGCCCAGTTCGGTGACTTCGTCAACGGCGCGCAGACCGTCGTGGACGAGTTCATCTCCTCGGCCGAGCAGAAGTGGGGCCAGACCTCCGGCGTCACGCTGCTCCTGCCGCACGGTTACGAGGGCCAGGGCCCGGACCACTCGTCCGCCCGCCCCGAGCGCTTCCTCCAGATGTGCGCGCAGGACAACATGACGGTCGCGATGCCGACCCTGCCGTCGAACTACTTCCACCTCCTGCGGTGGCAGGTGCACAACCCGCACCACAAGCCGCTGATCGTCTTCACCCCGAAGTCGATGCTCCGTCTCAAGGCGGCGGCGTCGAAGGTGGAGGAGTTCACCTCCGGCGGCTTCCGTCCGGTCATCGGCGACGACACGGTCGAGCCGAGCGCCGTCCGCAAGGTCGTCTTCTGCGCCGGCAAGGTCTACTACGACCTGGAGGCCGAGCGCGAGAAGCGGGGCGTCACGGACACCGCGATCATCCGTCTGGAGCGCCTGTACCCGCTGCCGGGTGCCGAGATCCAGGCCGAGATCGCCAAGTACCCGAACGCCGCGAAGTACCTGTGGGCCCAGGAGGAGCCGGCCAACCAGGGCGCCTGGCCGTTCATCGCCCTGAACCTGATCGACCACCTGGACCTGGCCGTCGGCGCGGACGTTCCGCACGGCGAGCGCCTGCGCCGCATCTCGCGCCCGCACGGCTCGTCCCCGGCGGTCGGCTCGGCCAAGCGCCACCAGGCGGAGCAGACCCAGCTGGTCAACGAGGTCTTCGAGGCCTGACCGGCAGCCGTACGCCCGAGGGGCCCGTTCCGCGTTCGTTCGCGGGGCGGGCCCCTCGGCCGTGGCGGCTCAGGTGACGAGCGGTTCGAAGGGCCAGAACCGGGGGAGCGGGTCCGCCGGACCGGCTGTGAGCACCTGGCGGCAGGCCACGGCCAGCGGGTGGCGGGGCCCCAGCACCTCGTCGGCCCGCGCGCTGTTCGTACGCCCCGGCAGACGCCGGTCCGCGGGCCGCACCAGCGCGGCGTTCAACGCCCAGCCGATCGCCCAGGGGTGGTCCTCGCCGACGGCCCGCGCCATCCGGACGACGGCCCGCTCGATGCCCTCGGCGCCACGGTCCCGGTCGCCGGCCGTCCACCGCATCAGCCCCAGGTTCCCCCGCGTGCCGATGGTGTACGGGTGCTCGTCGCCCAGCATGCTCCGGTAGCCGGCCACCACCTGCTCGTGGAGGTCCAGGGCCTCGCGGGGGTCGCCCGCCTCCCGTTGCGCAGAGGCGGTTCCGGCGCTGATCAGGAGGGTGAGCGGGGCGAACTCGCCCAGGGTGCGCAGGGCGTCCCGCCGGATGCGGTCCAGGTCCGCGAGCACCGCCGGGGCGCCCCTGGTCGCGTACTGGCACAGCGCCAGGTGGTACCGGCCGCGCAGCGTCTGCGGGGCGTTGCCCCCGAGCACCCGCAGATGGTGGTCGACCGTTTCCCGCAGCGCGTGCTCCGCCTCCCGGTACCGGCCGAGGAGCCGCAGGTCCATGGCGAGGTTGATCTCCGAATACAGCGCCGGCGGCGCGTCCGGCGACAGCACCGCGCGGCGGAGTTCGAGGCAGCGCTCGTCCAGGGCGAGGGCTTCCCCGTACCGGCCGAGGAGCCGCAGGGAGACGGCGAGGTTGTTCTCCGCGTTGAGGGTGCGGGGGTCCTCGGGCCCGAGGAGCCGGCGGTCGCGTTCCAGGATGGACGCGGACAGCTCGGCCGCCTCCCCGTAGCGGCCGAGCCCGCGCAGGTCGGCGGCGAGTCCGCCGGCGGCCCGCAGGTGGTCCAGGTCCAGTTCGCCGCGCTCGGCCGCCAGGAAGTCCGCGGTGGCGCGCTCGACCTTCTCGCTGTTGCGGTAGTCGCCGAGGGCCCGCAGCAGATTGGCGTAATGGTGGCGCAGGGCCCAGATGCGGGGCTCGGCGGCGGCGCCGGGGGTGCTCTCCCAGGTCTGCGTCGCCACTTCGGCGAACCGGATGCCGCTGTTGTACTCGCCGGAGAGATACATGTAGCGCAGGCAGTTGAGGACCAACTGGTGGACCTGCGGGTCCGTGCTCTCCAGGACCTCCGCCCACTTGAGGTGGTTGGTGAGTGCGGCGTACGCGGGCCAGTGGCGCGGGTCGGAGGGGTCGCCCGGGTCGGCGGCGGCGAGCGCCCGGGCGGCCCCCTCGGCGAGCGCCCACCGCTCGCGCTCAGGGATGTCCTTGCGGATGATCTGGTGGACCATGCGGTGAAGGTGGACCGACTCGTCGGTTCCGCGGGACTCCACGCGGATCACGGAGAACCGGCGGAGCTGGCGGATCGCGCTGTTCCACGACAGCGGATCGCGCGTGAGCCGGGCAAGCTCCTCGGGCAGCACCTCGGGCGGTACGGCCCTGAGCAGTTGTACGGGGACGGCCCCGGGTGCGAAGAAGCAGCAGAGGTGCAGCAGGTGGATGGCTTCCGGGGCGGTCTCGCGGAGCCGGTTCAGCAGGATCGCCCAGGCGGTCCGGAAGGGGAGCGGGAAGTCGGCCGACACGTGACCGACTTCCTGGTCGGCGCCTTCTTCCAGCAGTTCGATGTACTCCTCGACCGGCATCTCCGATTCGCTCAGCCAGCCCGCCGCCTGGTCGAGCAGGAGCGGAAGGTCCTCCAGTGCCTCGGCGAGCCGGCCGGCTTCGGCAGCGGTGAGGCGTGGCGCCCGGCGACACAGGAAGGTGATCGACTCCTGGCGGGCGTGCGCGGGTACTTCGACGACCTGACCGCCGCGTTCGGCCCAATTCTGGTTCCGGGAGGTGATCAGCACGTGTCCGGTCCCGGGAGGCACCAGGTCCCACAGCTCTTCCGGGTCGTCCGCCCCGTCCAGGATCAGCAGCCACCGGGCGTACGGCTCACCCCGGCCCAGCGCCTCGCGTACGGCCCGAAGCCGTTCCCCGTACTCGGCGCCGGTCGACAGGCCGAGTGCCGGGGCCAGTTCGGCGAGTCCCTGCCGGTAGTGCGCGCGCCGGTCGGCGGACACCCACCAGATGGCGTCATACTCGGATCCGAATCGGTAGACGTACTCCGCCGCAACCTGCGTCTTGCCGATCCCGGGCATGCCGTGCAGGACCACGCGCCGCCGTCCCGGCTCGGCCAGGCGGAGATTCTCGTAGACGGTCGCCAGCAGCTCTTCTCGGCCGGTGAAGCGGGTGTTGCGGCGCGGTACTCCGCCCCAGACGGTGGGCACGCTTGCCGGGAAGCGGGGCCGCAACGATGCGGCTGCTTCCGGGGGCGGCGGGTCCGTGGGCAGCCCCAGCCGGGCGAGGAGCCGCCGCTCCGCCTCCTCGGCGCCGACGTTGGTGAGATCGGCCGCGTCGAAGACGCTTGCGCCTTCGGGAAGCGCGGACGTGGTGATGCGAACGGCCGCGAACCGGTCGGCGTGAGGGGCGACTTCGGAGCCCAGGGCGCGGTCCCACTCATCGGGGCTCCGGGGCCCTAGCTGGAAGTACCAGTCGCTGAGGATCACCAGGACGCGCCCGGGCGCGAGCATCAGGTCCCGCAGCGCCTCCTCCAGCGGTTCGTCCGGCGCCGGGTTCCACTCCCGGTGGAGCGCCCGCACCCCGCGCCGCTCCAGACGGTCCCCGATCCACTCCGCCCACGCCCGGTTGTATCCGGCGGAGCTGAGGGTGACGCTCGCGTCGGGCTGCGGGGCAAGCGGACCCGGGCGCGTCGCGACTGTCCCCCGCACCACGGCCTCGGGCCGGGCCGACTCCGTGATCGCGCAAGGAAGTTCCGCCTTGCGGACCGAAGCCCCCCACTGGTTGAAGATGGTCAGCCGCAGCACCCCGGGGCCGGTGGAGGGCCCCGCGGTGACGAGGAACGTCGCGGGGCCGTACGTGCCGCCGAAGCGGTGCAGGACGAGACCGGGGTCCTCGATCGCCTCGCAGACGAAGTGCGGCGCGCCTTCCAGGGCGACGCTGAACGTCAGCTCCTCCTCGTCGTACGGCCAGGCGTCGCCGTCCGTGTCCCCGTGGGCGTCGAGCGGGCCGCGCAGGTCGACGCTGACGCACTGGACGAGGCCCGGTTCCACCTCGGGAAGCCAGCCCACGACGGGTTCGATCAGGAGGGGGCGCTCGTCGCGGGTCATGGCCGCCCACCCGCCTCGGCCGGTACGGGGGCGCCCTGCCGGCGTGCGGCGAGGCGCAGGGTGCTGAGCGGGTGCCCGTAGTACTGGAACATCAGGCTGTACAGCAGCCGCAGCACGTTCCGCTGCCGGTCCGCGTCGAAGGTGCCGTCGTCCTTGACCATCATCGGGACCCCGCCGCCCGCGAGGAAGCTGTCGTGGACCTCCGCGCGGAAGGCCCGGAGCGCACCGGCGACGGGCCGGCCGGGGTCCTCGGTCACGGTGTCGACGATGCGGCGGATCATCCCCCGGGCCTCGGGATCGCCGACCGCGCCCGCCGAGACGATGCAGCCGCCCGCACCGTTGCGCAGGAAGATCTGGGTGAATCCGCGCAGATACTGCCTTCCGTCGCCGCCGTAGTCGAGGAAGCGCCCGGAGTGGCAGGCGTTGAGGCAGACCAGGGCCTCGTCGCGGCCGAGGAGGCGCATGTCGAGGTCGTGGTAGTCGGCCCAGGTGCCACCGGCCAGGGTGAGCTTGCTGAGTTCCTGGTCGAAGGTGCCGTGGCAGCCCATGTACACGAGGCCGGTGCGCTGCTCGGCGAGATCGTCCAGCTTGTTCAGGAAGCTCTCGATGCCGAAGTGCGGCCGGTGTTCGTACGGGGTGAAGAACTCCTGGTCATGGGTCATGTCGGCGTGGAAGAAGCTCAGGACCCGGCCGTCGGGGGCGACCGCCCGTTCCGGGAAGTCGTCCAGCCAGCGCGCCACGTCCACGAGCGCGCCGAGCGGCCCGCCGCGCAGCCCGGCGACCGGCTCCGGGGGCAGGTCCAGGGCCTCCCAGGGCAGCTCGAAGCCGGTCTGGTCCAGGAAGACGATCTGGAGGGTGTCGCCGTGGACCCGCCGGCACCGGTTGATCCAGTCCGTCAGCCGGTACTGGTACTTCGACCAGCGCCGGATGGACCGGAAGAGCTCGGAGGGCGGGGTGCCGCCCCGGCGCGCGTGGCCGAATCCGATGTCCCCGGGCCGCAGCTGGCCGGGTCCCGTGGTGTACGGAAGGGGGTCCACGCCCGCGCACCACGCCTCGATCCCGAACGCGTCGGGAGCACCCGCCCCGGTGTGGTGGCGTCCGACCCGGATGCGGGCGTACGCCGTGTCCGGCGGGCGGGCGGCGTCCACGGGCGCGGCGCCCAGACCGCGTGGCTCCGCAGTGCGCGCGTCCTCCGGGCCCGGCGGGCGCTGCCCGGGGAGCGCCTGTGCGGCGGAGGCGACCACGCTCCGGATCAGCCGGAGCCGGCCGTCACCCATGGCGCGCCTCCCGGTCCGGGGCGCCGGGGGCGTCCTCGCCGTCGGCCGGCCCGACGATCCCGCCGCCCAGGGCCTCGGCCAGGGCGGCCGGGAGGCGGGTGTACGGGGGCCGGCCGGGGGCCAGGACCACGCTGCGGAGGCGGCTGCGGCCCAGGGCGCGGATGTGTGCCGCCACGGCGACGGCGTCGTCGACGCCGGCCCGGCGCACCGGTCCCGGCGCCGGGCGGCCGCTGCGGCTCACGGTGAGCGGGACGTTGCCCCGGCCGTCGGTGGCGACGACCAGGAGGGCTTCGACCAGTCCGGCGCTGTGGTGGTGCCGGAAGGCCCGGTGCAGCGCCTGCCCGGCCAGGTCGAGGCCGTGGGCGAGCGGGGTGGCCCGTCCGGGTCGCCTGGCCAGCGCGGCGGCGATGCGGGGGTCCCGGGTGGAGCGGGCGGTGAAGGCGCGGGCGCGGAGCTCGTCCGGCTCGCCCCCGCCGCCGACCTCGACCACATGGACGGAGGCCCGGGTGACGTACGCCCAGCGCAGGAACGGTTCGAGGGCCGGGTACCAGTCCCATCCGCCCCGGCACGTGTGGTCGAGGACGACGGTCAGCATCCGTACGGGCTCCGGGGCCCGGACGTAGCCGCGCAGGTCCGACGGGGCGATCACCAGCGGGCCGTCCGTACCGCCGCGCACGACCCGGTACTTCGCGGCCTCCATCGCGGTGCGGACCAGGGCCGGGTCCCACAGGTCGCGGGCGCGCCGCACCCCGATGACCGGCCCCCTGGAGGCACGCGCCCCGGCGTCGCGCCGGGCGGGGATCCGTAGCGTGGCCTCGCCGTGCCCGGGTCCCGCCACGTCCTCCGGGTACGGGAGGTTCCCGGCCGGTGACGGTTCCCCGGGAGCCGCCGCCGGGCCGAGCGGCTGCGCGGATTCCGGCCCGTGCACGGGGAGACCCGCTTCGGCCTCGTGCTCCGCGACGCGCGGGGCCTCCGGGCGCGGCAGCGGGCGGCCCGCCCCCGGCGGCTCGGGCAGTTCCCGGTCCGGGGCGTGCTCCGGCCGCGCTTCGGGGCGGTGCGCGGTGCGGAGCCGGATGAGCCGCGCGGCGCGGTCCACGTGGGCGGGGGTGACGGTGGGGCTGTCCTGCGGGGCGTCCGCCGGGTCGTCCAGGCGGGCCAGGGCGCGGGCGATGCGGGCGAGGGCGAGCGCCCGCCGGTTGCCGCCGCCGTCCTGCTCGTCCAGGAGGTCCAGCACGGCGGCGACGGCCTCGTCGGTGAGCGCGGCGGGAGGCCGGGGGGTGCCCGGTGCGAGCACCGCCGCCCAGTCGTCGGGGAGCGGCCCGAGCGGGTCCGGTCCGGGGCTCGGGCGCAGGTCCGGGGCGGCCAGCCGCAGGGCGAAGCGGTCCAGGAGGTGCGGGGAGAGGAGGGCGGCGTCCTCGGACCGGCAGCACGCCAGCCACCGTGCGCGGGGCCGCCAGTGGTGCCGGATTCCGGAGTGCTCCAGGGCGGCGGTATCCGAGCCGAGCAGCTGGACGGCGGCGCGCCGGCCGGGGACGCTGAGCCGGGCGAGGTCGGGGACGACGACCAGCCGCGGCCCGTCGTCCGGCTCGGCGAGCGGACCGGGGCCGAAGTCGAACGCGATGCCTTCCGGGCCCCGGCGCACTCGGGGGCGTATCCACAGGTCCTCGTCCACCGTGGCGGAGTCCAGCACGGTCCGGGGCGCGGGGCGGCCGTGCGGCGACCCGGACGAGCGGCCGAGGAGCTGGGCGAACATCCGTGAGACGACCGGCAGGTGCTCGGGCGGGAGGTCGAAGACCAGGACTCCGGCGAGCGAGGGCTCCAGCGCGGCGGAGACGAGCACGGTGAGCAGGCGCCGGAGGACCCCCTCCGGCTCCTCCGGGTCCTGGTCGCCTGTCGGTCGCACCGGCATCCCCATGTCAGCCGAAGAGCTCGTCCAGCGCGGATTCCTCTTCCTGCCCCCAGGCCGGCTCGGGGCCGCCGTGCACCGAATCGGGCCGGCGGTGGCGCAGGGCGAGCGGCACCACCCGGCGTACGTGGGAACGCTCGACGGACCGGGCGCCGTCCCGCGCGGCGAGCGCGCGGGCCGCCTTGGCGACGAGCAGGTCGCCCCGCTGGCCGACGGCGCCGGTGCGGGCGGCGGCCTCGGCGCAGAGCCTGCTGATGTCCGGCTCCAGGCGGACCGCCGTCAGCCGTTCCCTGGCGGTGATCAGAGCGTTCCGCAGGCGCCTGTTGTCGTCCTCGGCGGCCCGTAACCAGGCGGAGCCGGCGACGAGGCGTTCCTCCTCGAAGGCGAGCACGGTGGTGATCATCCGGTGCCGCTCGTCGATGTCCAGCTCGGCGGCGGTCACCATCAGCCCGAACCGGTCGAGCAGTTGGGCCCGCAGGCTGCCCTCCTCGGGGTTCATCGTGCCGACGAGCCCGAACGAGACATGGGCCTCGGTGTCGATGCCCTCCCGCTGCACGGACAGGACACCGGTGGAGACGACGTCGAGGATGATGTTGACGATGTGGTCGTCCAGGAGGTTGACCTCGTCCACATAGAGCAGGCCCTTCTCATGCGCCTCCTCCAGGAGGCCGGGCTGCCGTCGCGCCTGGCCGTGCATCAGGGCGTCCAGCTCCCAGCCGCCGAGCACCCGGTCGTCGGTCGCGTTGATCGGCAGGGTGACGGGCAGGCACCCGCCGGTCATCAGCGCGAAGGCCCGGACCACGGTGGACTTGGCCGTGCCGCGCTGCCCGGCGATGAGCACGCCGCCGATGGCCGGTGCGATGAAGTTTAGCTCCAGGGCCAGCTTCAGCTCGTCCTGCCCGACGATGCGGCTGTACGGGAGGATCGGCGCGGGTAACGCCTCGGCCGCCGCGTCGCTCACGAGGGCGCCACCACCGTGGACACCCGCTCCTCACGTCCCGGCTGCCAGCGGAAGGTGACCTGGATCTGCGCCTCCGCCCCGGCCTTCACCACGGCGGCCATGCCCGCCTCGAAGGTGATGCCGACCTGGAGCTCGACCTCGTCGGGCCGCAGCCCGTCCCCGAGGTCGCCCAGCCTGCGCATCGCCTGGGAGGCGCAGCGCCGGGCGAGGTCGAGGCCGTCCCCGTAGAGATCCTGCGCCGCCCCGAGGGCCCGGCGCCCGGCACCGTCCCGGGTGTCCTCGCTTCCGTAGAGGGAGTCCGCGTCGGTGACGGGCGGGCCGGTGGTCGTGAACGTCTCGGCGTCCACGACCACCGGTATCGGGCCGTCTTCGCCGGGTGCCGGTGAACCCACCACAACTGCCATCATCGCCCCCGAACGAGTGTCAACTGGCCTGTAGAGCAACGTTACTGATCCGCAGCCGCTCACGTCACGGCATCAGATGGTCACTGGCTCGAAGTCCCAGTAGGGACGGTTGCGGGAACGGGCCGAGACCGTGTGGACGTGTTGCGCACCGAGCGTCGCCGCCAGGTCCTCCAGAGCCTCGTTCTCGATCTTCTCGGCCTTCTGCCGGTCACGGAGACCGCGCAGGTCGGCCGCGTGGGCGATGCGGGCGGACAGCGTCAGCGGGTGGGTGCGGCCCAGGACCTCGACGGCGCGGGTGATGACGGACTCCGTCAGCGCGGCCGCGCCCTCGGGGTCGCCCACGAGGTTCCGCAGCGCCGAGGCGTTGATGCCGCAGCCCAGCGTCCACGGATGATGCTCGCCGACGGCCTGGGTCATGGTGGCCAGCGCCTCCTCCAGCAGCACGTGGGCGTGCTCCCGCTCCCCCACGTTGCGCAGGATCAGGGCGTGGTTGGACCGGGTGCCCGCCGCGTACGGGTGGTCGTCGCCGAGCATGTCCGCGTAGCCGCTCACCACCTTCTCGCTTATCGCCCTGGCCTGGTCGACGTTGCCGTGTTCGCGGGCGAAGCAGCTCTGCCCGGCCGAGAACATGATCGTCAGCGGGTCGTTCTCGCCCAGGACGCGTTCGCCTCGTTCCAGGACGCGGCTGAAAAGGGACGCGGCCTTGGCACGTTCACCGTTGCGGTAGTGACACAGCGCGAGGTTGTGCTCGGCGCGCAAGGTCTGCGGGTTGTCCGGCCCCAGGACCCGCCGCTGAACCTGGACACTCTGGTTCTGCAGGGAGAACGCCTCGTTGTAACGCCCGAGGAGGCGCAGGTCGATGGAGTAGCTGATCTCGGAGGACAGCGTCCACGCGTGCCGCTGGCGCAGCAACTGGCGGCGTGCGTCCAGGGTGCGCCCGTCGAGTTCGAGGGCCTCCTGGTACCGGCCCAGCAGCCGCAGCGTCACGGCCAGGTTGTTCTGCGCGCTGAGCGTGCGGGAGTCCTGGTCGCCCAGCAGGTCGTGGTAGCTGGCCAGGAGCCACCGGGAGATCTCCAGCGCCTCGTCGTACCGGCCGAGGCCACGAAGGTCGGCGGCCAGCCCGCTGGAGGCACGCAGGTGTTCCAGGTCCTGGGTGCCACGCTCGGATCGCAGTTGCTCCACCGCCGCGCGTTCGATGGCCTCGGTGGCCGCGTAGTCGCCGACGGCCCTCAGCAGGTTGGCGTAGTGGTAGCTGAGGTCCCAGATCCTGGCGTGGTCGTCGCCGAACAGTTCGCGCCATGCGGTCAGGGCGCGTTCGCCCAGCTTGATGCCGGCCCGGTACTCCCCCGACAGGTACATGTAGCGCAGGCAGTTGAGGACCAGGGTCTGCACTGCGGGGTCGGCGCTCTTCAGTACGTCGGCCCACTTGAGGTGCGGAGTGATCTCCGCGTACGCGGGCCACAGGCGGGTGTCGGTGGGGCGGCCGGGGTCCGCCGCCGCGAGGGCGCGCCGGACGACGTCGATGAACTCCTGCCGGTTCTCCTCCGCCATGTCATGGCCCACGATCTGGTGGACCATGCGGTGCATGTAGATGGATTCCCCGGAGGACGCCGCGTCGGTGCCCGATTCATGGGATTCCAGACGCACCACGGAGTACTGGCGGAGCTGGTTGATGGCCTTGTTCCACAGCAGGGGGTCGCTCATCAGCCCGGAGACCTGTTCCGGCAGGTCACCGGGCGGCATCTCCTTGAGGAGCCGTACGGGGATGGAGCCGGGTGCGAAGAAGCTGCAGAGGCGCAGCAGGTCGACGGACTCGGGGACGGTGTCCCGGAGCTTGTTCAGCAGTATCGACCAGGCGGTCTGGAAGGCGAGGGGGAAGTCGGCGGAGACCTTGACTACGTCCTGGTCGATGCCGCCTTCGAGGAGTTCGATGTACTCCTCCACCGAGAGATCCGAGTCGTTGAGCCAGCCGGCGGTCTGGTCGAGCAGCAGCGGCAGGTCTTCGAGGGCCTCGGCGAGCTGGTCGGCTTCGGCGGGTGTCAGGCGCGGGGCGCGGCGGCGGATGAAGGCCACGGACTCTTCGCGCCGGTAGACGGGCACCTCGACCAGGTTGCTGTTGTGCTCGCTCCACTCCGGGTTGCGGGAGGTGATGAGCACGTGCCCGGGCCCGGTGGGCACCAGGTCCCAGATCTGGTCGGGCTCGTCGGCGCCGTCCAGGATCAGCAGCCAGTGGGAGTGGGGGTCGCCCCGGCGCAGCGAGTCGCGGACGGCACGGAGCCGTTCTCCGTACTCGGGGCCGGTGGACAGGCCGAGTTCCGGGGCGAGTTCGGCGAGCTTCTGCCGGTAGAGGGCGCGCCGGTCGGCCTGCACCCACCACACCACGTCGTACTCGGAGCCGAAGCGGTAGACGTACTCCGCCGCCAGCTGGGTCTTCCCGACGCCGGACATGCCGTGCAGGGTCACGACCCCGGCGCCCGGTCCGGATTCCTGGAGCGCCCGGTACGCGTCGGTGAGCAACTGCTCGCGTCCGGTGAAGCGGATGTTGCGTCGCGGCACCCCGCCCCACACCTGCGGGGTGTCGGCCGGGAATCGCGGGCCCGCGGGCGTGCCCTCGGGCAGCGGGTCGGTGGGCAGTCCCAGCCGGACGAGGAGCCGCCGCTCCGCCTCCTCGGCGCCGACGTTGGTGAGGTCGGCGGCGCCGAAGGCGGATGTGGCTCCGGGGAGCGCCGACGTGGTGACGCACACCGCCGAGAACCGGTCGGGGCTGGACGCGACTTCGGAGCGCAGGGCCCGGTTCCACTCCTCGTGGCTCCGGGGGCCCAGCTGGAAGTACCAGTCGCTGAGCACCACCAGGACACGGCCGCGTGCGAGCGTCAGGTCCCGCAGCGACTCCTCCAGCGGGGTCGAGACCGGCGGGTCCCACCGCTGCTGGACGACCTCCACACCACGCCGCTCCAGACGGTCCGCGATCCACGCCGCCCAGGCGCGGTTGAAACCGGCGAAACTGATCGTGACGGTGTTCGCCCCGGCTACTCCAACTGGCTTACGCGTTCCGGGCATTCAGCCGTCTCCCTGCCTCGATACGAGCCTTCTCAACATACCCCGGAGCATGGCCGCTCCGACTGGAATCCGGGCGATGTTCACTGCCTTCGCGAGCCGTTCCTCTGCTGCCATATCACCTTGGCGGTGCTCACGTACGCCTGAGCGCGCGCGAGGTGCCCCGTGGGAGGCGGCGAATCCTCCAGACGGTGGTAGACGGTGATCATCTCGTTGACGAGCGTGCGCCCCTCGGCGGTGAGCGCCGCCGACCCGGCCAGCACCGGCAGTACGGCACCCACCTGCTGCCGGCAGCGCGCGTGCTCGGCCCAGGCCAGGTCCCGGTGGGTGGACCGGTGCGCGTGCAGTGCGAACCGCTGCCAGAAGTCCGCCAGCGCGAGGTGCGAATAGGCACCCTGGAGCAGTCCGTCGAAGGGCCGGGGATCGGGGCGCCAGGGCGCGAAGTGCCGGGGCGTCGCGTCCTCGTGGTGCAGGGGGACGAGGACGCAGAGCGCGGAGAGCTTGGCGTGCTGGAGTTCGTGCACGAGCGTGGAGGCGAAGTAGGCCGGGGTGGAGGGCTTGCTGCTGAGCACCGCGCCGAACGCCTCGCGCCGGGTACCGCTGCAATGAGCGGCGCTGCGGCCGGTGGGCCCGGAGCCGGGCGGCGGGCCGAGCGGGACCATGCAGCGCAGCAGCACGGACGCCTCGGTGAGCCGGTGCTCGCCGCCGACGCGCAGCAGCGGTTCGACCCCGGACCAGGACTCGGCCCACGCCTTGCGCTCCCAGTCGTCGATCCGGGCGGCATCGCCCAGCCCGTGGTGCTCGGCCCCGCCGCGCGTCCGGTACGGGTCGAGGTCGTCCAGCAGCACGGGGCCCGTGCCGGGCACGACGGCGGGCAGTACGACCAGGGGCACCCAGCGGGGGTCCGCGGAGCTCGTGGCCCCGTCCTGCTGGACCTGGACGGTGAAGGGCGCGCCGTCGGCGGGCCGTACGGTCAGCTCGCCCTCGCGGAAGCGGAGTTCGACCGGCCCGGTGTCCGCGCGTACCGCTCCCAGCGTGGGAAGCGACAGGAACCCGCCGCGCGGTCCGAGCCGCACCCGGAACCCCACCCCCGCCCGCAGCGCCGCCGCCGCCACCAGCGCCGTCAGGTGGGCCAGGTCGGCCAGGAGGTCGGGCCCTCCCGGCCCGCCCGAGGTCAGCCCGCCCAGCAGCCGCTGCGCCCACGGCCCGGCCAAGGGGTGGAACAGAACGGTCCGCACCGCCTCCCGGTCCGCGAGTTCGGCGGCTTCGAGGAGGGCCCAGTCCTCGCGGAGGCGGTCCAGCAGCGCTGGTGGGCACACGGTGGGCGGGGCGGCCTCCGCCGCGTCGAGCACGGCGCGCAGGAGGACGAGGCGGCGGGTGTCCTGGTCGCGGACGAGCAGGCCGAGGGATGCGGCGTCGCCCTCGGTGCGGCCGAGTTCGCGCAGGACGTGGTCGGGGACGGCAGCACTCATGGGGGGTCTCCAGCGGTTGCGTCGGCGAGCCGTTCCGCGATGTGGCGGATCAGGCGTTCGAGGTCGGCGCAGTAGACGGAGGGGTTTTGGAAGCCGTTGTCTGCGCGGTAGCGGTGTGCGTAGTGGCCGCCCCCGCATACGGTCAGCAGCGGGCAGGCGCGGCAGGCGGCGGCGAGCGCGCCGGCCCCCGCCTGGCGGGCGGCCACGCCGGGGTGGCGCAGCGCCTCGTCGAAGGTGTGGCGGAAGACGTCGAGGCCGGTGGCGGCCGCGCCGTCGTACGCGGACTTGAGCGAGTCGACCTGCTCGATGGAGCCGTCCGTCTCGATCACGACCGCGTTGAGCGGGTCCAGGCCGAGCGATTCGGTCGCGGCGGGCAGCCCGAGGAGCAGCGCGAAGCACTCCTCGAAGAGCCGGATCCGGGTCTCCCGCCGGGGCGCCCCCCACCAGCGGTCGAAGACCGCGCACAGCCAGTCGCCGTACGGGGTGGGGCGCCCCGGGCCGGGAGCGGTGGGAAGGCCCGGCGGCGGGCTGGACCAGTTGCCGTGCGGCAGCAGGAGGTCCAGGGCCGGAGGGCGCAGGGCGAGCAGCGATTCGTACGTCTCGACCGGGTCGGTGCGCGGGTCGACCACCGTGAGGATGCCCGCGTACGCCTCCGGGTGGCGGTCGGCCAGGAGCCGGGCGCCTCGGGAGGCGGCGGGCCAGGAGGGACGGCCCGCGTGGTCGGTGCGCAGGGTGTTGTGGGCGGCGAGCCCGCCGTCCAGGCTGATGCCGACGCGGATGCCGTGCCGGGCGAGGGTGGTGATGCCGGCGTCCGTGAGCAGCGTGGCGTTGGTCTGCACGGTGGTGCGTACGGCGCAGCCGGCCGGCACCCGCTCGCGCACCGCGTCGGCGAGTGCCGCCAGCCGGCCCGGCCCGGCGAGCAGGGGTTCGCCGCCGTGCAGGACGAGGGCGATGCCGCCGAGCCCGTGGGCGGCGGCGTGCTCGGCTATCCGGGCGGCGGTCCGGTCGAGGACGGCGGGCGACGCGGCGGACGGGCGGTCGCGCCAGGTGCGGTCGGGGCCCTCGTACAGGTAGCAGTAGCGGCAGGCCAGGTTGCAGCGGCCGTGCACCTTCACGATGAACTGCCCGAAGGGCACCGGTCCGGGGCCCGGCGCCCCCGTCACGTCCTGCTCCGTGTGCCGCCCCCGCGGCGTCGTCCGTCCAGCCACTCACGCACCCCCGTGCTGTACGCCGGCCGAGGCACCCCCGTACCGGCCCGGGGCGAGTGTTCCCGGTGAGGGGCGGGGCCAGGCAGCGCCCGGGCGACGATGTCTCGATCGGGTGCACCACGGGCCGGAATCGTGCGGTCCCGGGCCGGGCGGCACCGGAGCCGCCGGGCGCTCACGGGCTCAGAAGGCGTTGGTGAACCCCCACAGCATCTCCTTCGGCTGCTCCGCCCGCCCCCGCAGATCAGCCACCACCTCGGCCAGCACCGGGTGGTCCATCGTCCTCAGGGTCGCCAGGTCCAGGCCCAGCAGGTCCGGCAGTTCACCCGCCCCGGCCGCGCCCGTTCCCTCGTACCGTGTCGACTCGCTCATCACGCCTCCCCGTACCGCGGCTCCGGGCCGGCCGGTGACCCGCTCGCCGTTGAGCGCGTCCCGCCGGTCCCGCTTCCCTGACCTGCTCCGTCGTTCTCCGCCGTGCGTGTTCGCCGGGGCCCCGGGCGCGCTCGCCGTCGAGCGCGCCGCTCTCACCGCTCCAGCTCCGCCAGCCGCTCGGCGGTCGCCTCACCCGCCGCGCCGCCGGTGTCCGGCAGTTTGCGCCACTCCTGGCGGGCCGCCCGGTACGCGTCACGCGCGGCCCGGGGGCGTCCCGCCCTCTCGTACGTCATACCCCGCCAGTGGTTGGCTGTAGCAGCCAACTCCACTGCTTCCCGGAGATGTTGTGGACTTTCCTGCTCCGTTTGCGCCTCGCCGGCCGCGTCGGCGGCCGACCGGAACGCCTCCGCGGCCTCGTCCCGGCGGGCCGGGCGGTCGAGGACGCCGGCGGCCTGGAGGAGGGCCCGGCCCAGCTCCAGCCAGCAGCGGGCGGCGGTGAGCGGGGCGGTGGCCTCCTCGGCCGCCAGCTTGAAGAGGTACTCGGCCTCCCGCAGGTCGACCCGGTCCGCCGTGGCGCGGTGGCGCAGCATCAGGGCGCGGCCCAGCATCAGCAGGCGCTCGGACTGCTGGTAGCCGCCGGCCGGCATCTCGGAGCGGCAGTCGCGCAGGACCCGGACCGCCGCGCCGATGTGCGCGCGGCCGTCCGGGAGTTCGGCGCGGCGCAGCAGCGTGGCGCCCCATTCGGCGAGCAGGTCGGTGTAGGCGCGGGAGTCGCGGGGGATGCCCCGGGCCGCGCGGGCGAACCACTCGGTGGCGGCGACGAGTTCGGCGGGGTCGCCGGTGTGTTCGTAGCGGGCGGCCCGGACGCGGCCGGCCCGGGTCTGGAGCTGGGCGCGCTGCCGCTGGTCGCGCACGGTCTCCAGCGACTGGGCGGTGAGGGTGGCGGCCTCCTCCGGCTCGGCGCCCGAGACGAGCAGCGCGTCGACCAGGTCCAGGACGATGCGGACCTCGGTGCCCATGGTCTGCCCGGTGCTCTGGGCGAACGCGGTGCGCAGGGACCGGGCCGACTGGCGGGCGTACTCGCGGGACTGTTCGCCGTCCTGGGTGGCGCGGGCCAGCTTCAGGAGGGTGCGGCCGTGCTGGAGGGGCAGGACCGCGGGGCGGTTCTCCTGGTCGGGCCAGGCGTCGGCGAACGCTTCGAGCATGCCGCAGGCGCTCTGGAGGAGGGCGGTGTCGCCGTCGAGCCGCCACTGCGCCTCCAGCGCCCGGACCCGTTCCAGGGTGAGGCGGAGGGCTTCGCCGGGCTCCAGGCCGGGGCTGGCGCAGGCCGCGGTGTACTCGCGGTCGGCGCGCCGCAGCAACTCCAGCGCGCCGCGCCGGTCGCCGCGCCTGCGCCGGTCGTCGGCGGCCGCGTGCAGCACCTTGGCGAGTACCGCGCGTTCACGTACGGCGCCGGGGCGGGCGGCGGCCCGTTCGGCGGCGCTCTCGGCCTCTTCCAGCAGGTCGGCGCCGCCCTGGACCTCCCACAGGCGCAGCACGCAGCGCGCGTACTCGGCCCAGAGTTCGGTGTCGTCGGCGGCGGCCCGGCCGTGGTCGGCGGCGCCCCTGAGCAGTTGGACGGCGTCGATCAGGCGCTGCACCATCTTGTCGGTCTCGAAGTTGCGCACGAGCTCCCGAGCGCGGCGCACGGCGAGGCCGGCGGCCTGGAGGTTTCCGGGAGTCTTGGGCTCCCGGGTGACGAATCGTGGCGGTACGGGCATGAATCGCTCCAGTACGCGGGCTGCGACTTCGGCAAAGGCATGGGGGACGCGCGGACCCCCGGGTCTCTCGTTCCCCCCGTTCCCCTCGTTCTCCTCACTGTCGTCGGCGTCCTCCGCGTCCCCGGCGTCCCGGGACGCGGGGTCCGTGGCGGGGAGGGGCCAGCGGGTGCCGTGCGCGGCGCCGCTCGTGGTGCCGTCACCGAGCTGGGCGTAGGCCAGGGCCGGGAAGTTGGGCCCGCCCTTGCCGAACCGCTGCTCTATGTACTGCGAGCAGTGCTTGAGTACGAGAAGGGCCTCGTCGCGGCCGAGGGGCCCGAGCAGCGCTTCCTGGACGTCGGGCTCGAAGACGTACCACTGTCCGCGTCCGGTGCCGCCCTCCTGCCGCTTGAGGAGTCCGCTCAGCAGGACCTCGGCGAGTTCGGAGGGACCGGAGTGCGGCAGCATCGTGCGCTGGACGAGCTGCATGACGGGCAGGTAGAGGGGGGCCGCCGCGAGGTAGACGGCGAGCTGGCCGGCGGCCGGGGAGGCCGTCGAGCGGAACCGGCTGACCAGTTGCAGCGAGGACGGCGCGTCGCCCGGGCGGCGGGCGGGGGCCGCGGGCTGGTCGGCCCTGACCCAGCCGACCGCGCCCGGGACCGAGGCCGAGCCGGTGCCGGAGAGCAGCCGGGCCCAGGCGGCGAGCGCGTCCGCGACCGGCGGCAGCACGGGCACGGCGAGGGCGCCGGGGTGGGCGGCGCCCGTCCCGGCATCGCCGTTGACCTTGAGGAGGGTGGCCCCGGCCGGGCCCTCGCCCCGGGTGAGCGAGCCGAAGGTGACCGGCAGCCGGGTCCGGTTCCACATGCGCTGCGGCAGCGGCTGGAGCACGGCGACCGGGGCGAGCCGGGCGAGCTGGTGCAGCAGCCGGTGGGCGTGTCCGGTGCGCCAGAGGGGGCCCGCGCAGTCGCTGACCACGACGGTCACCCGGCGTCCGGTGGGGTCGCTGAGCCGGTCCGCCGAGTGCAGCGGGGCGGCGGCGGGGTCGGGGCTGCGGCTGACCGTGCAGCCTCCGTCGGGTCCGGGGTGGAGGTAGCGCATCTGCACGTCCCGGAAAGCGCCGATCCGGGCGAAGATCTGCTGGAGCTCCTCGAACAGCCGGTCCCAGACCAGCATCGAGGAGGAGGCGTCCATCACGCACTGCACGACGGCGTCGCCGCGCCGGACCCCGCGGAAGACCGGCATGACCACGCCCCCGGCGCGGGCGCTGCGTTCGGCGGTCGCCGCCTCGTCCAGGACCTGGCGCAGCGGTGCGGAGACCGGGCGGTAGCGCTGCAACGGGCGCAGTGCGCGGGTCAGTTCGAGGGGCGCGGGCAGCACGGGCGCGGCCGGTACGCCGAGGGGCAGCACGGTGGCGCGGGCGTCCGCGCCGGGCCGGATGTCCGCCGGGTCCGGTGCCGGGTCCGGGTCGTCGGCCCGGGTGCGGCCGGGGACGGGGTGCAGGGAGATCCGCTCGCCGTCCCCCGGTGCGGGCGCCTCCTCGCGCCGGGCGTCCGGGTCCGCGTCCGGGGCGGGAGTGTCCGGGGTGGTGGTGCGGCCGGGGCCCGGGCGCTCCTCGGAGGGGCGGTGGCCGGGGCGGCGCGCGGGGGCCCGGCCGGTCTCCTCCTCGGACGCGGACGCGCCGCGGGTCCACCGGGCCAGCCAGAGGGCGTCGCAGAGCTGCTCGACGTCCGGGTCGAGCCCGGCGCCGCGCAGCCGCGCGACCAGCTCGGGCAGCAACCCGTCGTCGTGGAGCTCCGGGGCACCGGGTCCGCCGCCGCCACCGGTCTCGTCCGCCGCACCGGACATCAGCGCCTCACCTCGGCCGGTCGAGTCGCTGGATGAGCAGGTCGGCGAGCCGGTCGCGGCCCGCCGGTGACGCGGCGTGCGTGAGGTATATGGCGTTCAGCAGCTGGTCCGTGGCGAGGAGTTCGGTGCGGGACCGTTCCAGGAAGTGGGCGATCAGGTCGTCGCTGGCGCGGGCGGCCTCTTCGCCGAGGTGGGCCTTGACGAAGGAGGCGAGGCGCTTGTGGTCGGGGCGGCCGAGCTCCAGGTGGATGCAGCGGCGCATCAGCGGAGCCGGGAAGTCCCGCTCGCCGTTGCTGGTGAGGACGACGAAGGGGAAGGCCCGGCACTGCACCCGGCCGCCCTTGATGCGGACCTTGTTGCCGTCGTGGTCGAGCACGTCCGCCTCGCCGTCGGGCAGCCGGTCGGCGATCCGTTCCAGCTCGGGGATGGCGAACTCGCCCTCCTCCAGGACGTTCAGCAGGTCGTTCGGGAGGTCGATGTCGCTCTTGTCCAGCTCGTCGATGAGCAGGACGCGCGGCCGGTCCGAGGGCAGCAGCGCGGTGCCGAGCGGCCCGAGCCGGATGTAACTGCCCACGCTCTGTGCCGCGTCGGCCCCCTCCGCGCCGCCGGCCGCCGCGTGCGAGGCGATCTGGACGTCCTGGAGCCTGGCGATGGCGTCGTAGTGGTAGAGGCCGTCCTGGAGCGTGGTGCGGCTGACCACGGGCCAGCGCAGCACCTTGCCCAGCTCCAGCTCCCGCGCCACGGAGTGGGCCAGGGTGCTCTTGCCCGCGCCCGGGTCCCCGGTGACCAGCAGCGGGCGCCGCAGATACAGCGCCGCGTTGATCATCTCCAGTTCCTCGGCGCCGGGCCGGTGCTCCTCGGCGACGCGCCCGGGGATGCCGAGCCGCCGGTCGGCGGACTCGCCGCCGTCCGCCCCGCCGGGCCCGCGGCCTCCGGTGAAGTCCCGCCAGGGCGGCGGGGGCGGCAGCTGGGGAACCTCGTCGTGCGGTTCGCCGATGCCCCGGTAGATGAGCCACTCGCTCGGTTCACTCATAGCGTGTCCCTCGTTGTCACTCGTCCGCCAGGGGCGGCCTGCGTCGGACGTGCCCTACCGTAGCGATCCGGCCCAACACCCGTAAGGGAAAGGTCAGTTCGCATACACGACTGATGCTTTGCGCGGTGGCTCACGGCGCCTCCAGGAAGTCGGAACCCGGCAGCGGACGGTGCGGATCGTCGTAGTAGAGGGCGGCGCCGGCGGACCAGTACATCTCGGTCCGCCCGGCGCTCACCCCGCGTCTCAGTTCGTGGATCTTCCACGGCAGCCGGTCGTGGGTGCCGGTGTCCGACACCGCCTCGGCCACCCGCCGGTGGAACTCCTTGCAGACCGTGTCGCCCTCCGCCGCGCGCCGCTGAAGCAGCGCCACGCCGAAGCCGCTGTCGAGCAGCCGCACCACCCCGGCCGTCACGTCGGGGTCCGGGCTTCCGTAGCGGCACAGGACGGGCACGGTCTCGTGGGCCAGGGTGCGCAGCCGCGCCGACTCCGGTACACGTACCCGCAATTCGTCCTCGCAGTCGACCACCTCGGCCCGGATCGCCGCCGCGAGACCCGCGTCCCACCGGGCGGGCCGCTCCTCGGCCGCGCCCTGGTACGGACTGCGCAGCACCACCGGCCGTACGGCTCCGAGCCGCGTCCCGGACGGCGGCAGTTCCCAGTCGTCCACCGGCAGACCGAAGAGCGCGGGCGCCACGACGACCTGGAGCATGGCGGGGCTGTCCGGTTCGTCGCACCGGCGGAACGCCTCGGTCAGCGCGGCGGCCAGCCGGTCCGGGACGGTGCCGAGCGGCACGCCGCGGCTGTCCTCGTCCACGGGCTCCGCTTCCCCGGCCCGGCGGTCCACGGCGACCCGCCAGTCGTACTGGTCGCGGGCCCAGCCCTGGAGGTCCACATGGAGCACGACGCAGTCGCGTTCGCCGTAGAGGACGGGGTCGCCGGCCGGGGCGCGGGCGGACCGCTGGCGGTTCTGTTCCAGGCGGAGCCGGATCGCGGCCCACTCCACGTCGAGCTGCCGTCGCAGGTCGCGGGGCAGTTCGGTGTCGGCGATGCGCTTGACCCAGTCCCAGAGCGCCTTGGCGTTGCGCACGGAGAGCTGGCCGCAGGGGCGGTCGGCGGCGAGGACGCCCATGCAGTAGCGGATGATCAGCTCGAACCGCGCCTCGCGGTCGCGGGCGCGGGCGTCGTAGAGCGCGCCGAGTCCGTCGCGCCAGCCGCGCGGGGCCGGGCGGTGGTCGCGGGCGTAGACCCCGGGCAGCCGGTCGAGCAGCGTCAGCAGCGACCGGGTGCTGGCCGGGGGCGACAGTTCGGCGAGCCGGCCGAGGAGTTCGGCGCGGAGCTTGGGGCCGAGGATGCCGCCGGGCGGGTCGGGCAGGTCGCTCTGCGCGTCGGTCCAGGTCCGCTCGGTCCCGGCGGAGCTGGTGTGCCGGTCGGCGTGGTAGCGGTCGTGGGCGTGGAAGACGGACTGGTATATGTCGTCGGTCTCGGTCTCGACGGGCCCGGCCGGCACCTCCAGGGTGCGCAGCCGCTCGACGCCGACGGCGGTGCCGCCCTGGTGGCCGTTGATCTGCGATTTGATGACGCCGACGACCTCGCCCCTGGCCAGGTCGACCAGCGGGCCGCCGGACATGCCGAGCTCCACCCAGTCGCCGTCGATCCTGACGACCTGTTCGGCGTCGCCCGATCCCCCGTACGAGCCCTTGACGACGCAGACGCCGCTGCGGTTCTGGAGCCCGCCGCCCTGGACGGGGGCCCAGCCCACACAGCGGACCTCACGGCTGCGGAGCATCGCCTCGGACCGCTCGGTGACGTAGACGCAGGGGTGTTCGACGGGGCGCTGGAGCTGGATGAGCGCGAGGTCGGGGGCCGGCCAGCCGCCCGGGCCCGGAGGCCGGGTGCCGGGCAGGGCGGCGACGACGCGGCCCGGCACCTCGGTCAGCTCCGCGCTGTAGCGGTCCTGCTTGAACCACACGCCCACCATGCCCCCCTCCCCCCGCATCGCCACGTGCGCACACGTGAGGACCCAGCTGGGTGCGACGAAGAAGCCGCTGCCCAGGAAGTCCCCTTCCGGCCCGTCCTGGGCATACCCGGACGGCGGGCGATGGATGCGTACGGTGGCGTCCTGGACGAGGTCCATGAGAGCGGCCTGGGCGGGGCCGAGGGCTCCCTCTGCGCCCCCCTGGTCCCCGAAGGTCATGCCCCGCCGCCGTCGGTGTCGTCCGCCCCGCCGGGGTGTGCCGGTGCGCCGGGGGGTGCCCCGGCGGGCGGGTACCCGGGAGGTGCGCCGGCGCCCGGCGGCGCGGCGGGGGGTGGCGCGGGGGGCGCGAAGGGCACGGGGTCCGGCGACGCGGTCTGCGCCGGTACGGGGGCGGGCGGCGGCGCGTCGATGGGCGGCCCGCCGCCGTTCCAGGTCAGCGTGACCGTGATGGCGCCCTTGGCCTCGCCGTCCGCGAGCAGCCCGACGATCTTCCCGGCCTTGGCGGTCAGCTCGATGCCGAACTCGACGCTCACCTCGTCCGGCCGCACCGCGCGCAGCGGGACGGCGAGCGAGCGCGCGACCCCGGTCACCACGGAGTGCAGGCTCTCGACCCGGGCCTGCACCTGGTCCGCGAAGTCCCCGAACCCGGTGTCCGTGTAGGTCGGACCGCCGCCGGGCGCCGGCCCGGCCAGCTCCTCGGCCCCGGAGATCCTGGCCCAGACCGGTGTGCCGTCCGGCAGCTCAATGCGCGTAATACGGGACCCACTGTCACCCATGACACCCCCCGTTCGCCAACTACCCGCAGATTAACGGGCGTAGTCGGCGGATGCGGGGTGGATCGGCCAGGACGCGGCCCGAGCTGCGCGAAGGCGCCTCTAGACTTGAGCCATGTACTTCACCGACCGCGGTATCGAGGAGCTGGAGAAGCGGCGAGGCGAGGAGGAGGTCACCTTCGAGTGGCTCGCCGAGCAGCTTCGTACCTTCGTCGACCTCAATCCCGACTTCGAGGTGCCGGTCGAGCGCCTCGCGACCTGGCTGGCCCGTCTGGACGACGAGGACGACGAGTAGGGGTCACTCCCCGCCGGGGCGCCCTTCGCGTACACGGTCGTACGCGAGTCCCAGCGCCCCGTGCGCCATCAGCAGCAGCCCGGCGAACGCCCAGCCGCCGCTGCGCCGGGCCGCTCCCCACAGGGCGAGCGGCAGTCCGGCCGCGAGCTGGGCGCCCGCGAGTGCCCGCGCCCGCGGGCCCCGCACCCACGGTCCGAACCGGCTGCTCTCCACCGCGCTCAGGTCGACCCTGACCGCGTCCCGCCACCCGGGCCACTCGATGCGCTCGGCCCCCTCCCACGTCCCGGTGCCCGGCTCGGCGGGGAGCGCGAGGCCGGTGCGGGTGAGCACGGCGAGCAGTCCGCGCAGCCGGGCCCGGGCGTCGGCGTCCGGGTCGGGGCGGGTGAGCGCTTCGAGCGACTGCACGTCCAGTACGGGGTCGAGCCCCAGCCGCTCGGCGAACGTACGCATGGCCTCGTCCTCACCGGCCGGGGTGCCGTCCGCCAGCCAGACGTAGCCCACGGGGCGGCGGAATCCCGAGGCGAGCGTGTATCCGGCCCGGTCGCCGTCCCACCACAGCGCCAGCACCGGCCAGGTGGAGCCGACCGCGAGCGCGGTGGCCCAGCCGCCCAGCACCCGGTCGACGGGCTCGGCCCGCTCCCCCTCCCCCGCCCTGGCCCGGCGGCCGCCCTGCCAGGGCTCCCCCTCCGGCACGAGAACGCTCCAGCCCGGTCCGGCCGGCGCGAGCAGCAGCGGTTCGCGCAGCAGCTGCGCGACCGGGCGCACGGCGTCCGGCACGGTCCGGCACAGCAGCAGGGCACCCACGGGTGAGGTCGCGTCCATGCCTCACACCGTAGGACACCTTGCCCCTTCTTGTGGTGTTTTGCGCACCCTGCACACCCGCCCCCGAGCCCCTCTCCTTGACTTCCCCATGCCGCGATATATCGTGTTCTTCAAGAGACGCGATATGTTGCGTCGCCAGTGCTATCGGGAGGTCAGATCCATGCCTGTCTCGACGTGGGCCGTCGCCGCGCCGCGGAAACTGGCCTTCGAGGAGCCCGTGACCGCGCTGAAGGTGCGCATCGTCAACGGCACGGTCAACGTGGTCGGCACCGACGAGCCGACCGCGCGCCTGGAGGTCTCCGCCATCGACGGGCCGCCGCTGGTCGTGACCCAGGAGGACGGCGTCCTGACCGTGGCGTACGAGGACCTGACCTGGCAGAGCCTGCTGAAGTGGTTCGACCGCAAGGAGTGGCGCCGCACCGCGGTCGTCTCGCTCGCGGTCCCGGCCGGCTCCTCGGTGGAGGTCGGCGTGGTCGGCGCCGGGGCCTTCGTCTCCGGCGTCCGGGGCCGTACGGAGGTGCGTGGCGTCACCGGCGACACCACGCTCGTCAAGCTCTCCGGCCCCGCCGGCGCGGAGACGGTGTCGGGCAGCATCGAGGCCCAGTCCGTCACCGGGGACCTGCACTGCAAGTCGGTCTCCGGCGAGCTGACGGTCGTCGAGGGGGCGGGTGCCTCCCTGAAGGCGGAGTCCGTCAGCGGCGGCATGGTGCTCGACCTGGCCCCGACCGGGAAGCCCACGGACATCCGGCTGACCACGGTCTCCGGCGAGATCGCCATCCGGCTGCCGCACCCCGCCGACGCGCGGGTCGAGGCGAACACGGCGAGCGGTTCCGTCTCCAACGGCTTCGACGACCTGCGGGTCAGCGGCCAGTGGGGCGCGAAGAAGATCACCGGCACACTAGGCCCCGGCACCGGCACGCTGAGGGCGACGACCGTATCGGGCTCGATCGCCCTCCTGCGCCGCCCGTCGGCCGAGGAGGAACCGTACGACGCCGAGCCGACCGGAAAGGTGCTCTGACATGCCCCCCGTATTCGCCCACGGCCGTCTGCGGCTGTACCTGCTCAAGCTGCTGGACGAGGCACCCCGGCACGGCTACGAGGTGATCCGCCTGCTGGAGGAGCGCTTCCAGGGCCTGTACGCCCCCTCGGCCGGCACGGTCTACCCCCGGCTGGCCAAGCTGGAGGCGGAGGGTCTGGTCACGCACGCCACGGAGGGCGGCCGCAAGGTCTACTCGATCACCGACGCCGGCCGCGCCGAACTCGCCGACCGCACCGGAGAGCTGGCCGATCTGGAGCTGGAGATCCGTGAGTCGGTCTCCGAGCTGGCCGCCGAGATGCGCGACGACGTGCGCGGGGCGGCGGGCAAGCTGCGCAGCGAGATGCGGGCCGCGGCCGACGAGTCGCGCCACACCCCCGGCGCCGCGCCCGGCACCGCACCGGGCTCCGCTCCGGGCGGCAAGGAGCCGTTCGGCGGGTTCGGTGACTTCGGCGATCACGAGACGTGGCGCTCCGCGAAGGAGGAGCTGCGCAAGGCCAAGCAGGAGTGGAAGGAGCAGGCCCGCCGCGCCAAGGACGAGTCCCGGCGCGCCCGCCAGGACGCCCAGCAGGCCCGCCGCCAGGCGAAGGAGGCCCAGGACCGGGCGCGCGAGCAGATGCAGAACGCCGCCCGCCAGGTCCAGGAGCACTTCGCCCGGGGCGACTGGCCGGCCGGGGTCCGCGAGGGCCTGGCCGAGATCACCGGACAGCTGGGCGGCTTCGCCCGTACGGGGAGCTGGGGGCCGTACGTCAGACCGGACGCCGCCGGCACCGACCCGGAGTGGGGCAGGGACGCGGGCGGCACGGGCGACCCGGCCCGCGATCTGGACCGCCTGCTCGACCGCTTCCGCGACGAGATCCGCGACGCGGCGAGGGACCACGGAGTGACGGAGGCCCAGCTCGCGGAGGCCCGCCGCCACTTGGCGACGGCGGCGGCGCATCTCGGCGCGGTGCTGCGGGGGGACGGGGAGAAGTAGGCGCGGGGGCCGGGCGGCCGGCCCCCGCGGGTCAGCCCGCCTTCCGGTCCTGGCCGCCCGCGCCGCCGTCCCCGTACAGCGCGCGCTCGGCCGAGGCGTACGTCGCGCCGTGGTCGGCGAGCACGTCGGCGACGGGGCCGGGGGTCGCGGTGAGGGCCAGCAGGAGGTGTTCCCCGCCGATGAAGCGGTCGCCGCGCCCGAGCGCGACGCGCAGCGACTTCTCCAGGATCTTCTTCGCCTCCCGGGAGAAGGACGGGCGGCCCGCTCGCCTCCGGCCCCCGCGGTCGCCCCGCAGGGCCCCCTCGCCGTGCGCCTCCTCGATGCGCGAGACGACGGCGGTGAGGTCGATGCCGATGTCCGCGAGCGCGTCGGCGTCGGCCCTGCTCATGCCGCCGCGCCTGCGGGCCTCGGCGAGCGCGGCGTCCACGGACTCCCTGCGGTCCACGAGGCCCAGCGCGGTGAGCGCGAAGGAGGCCCGGCCGCCTTCCTGGTCGAGGAGGGCGAGCAGCAGATGTTCCCCGGTCACCGCGGCGGCCCCGGTGCGCTCGGCATGGCCCACGGCGCCGGTCACCGTGGCGCGCGCGTCCTTGGTGAATCGCTCGAACATCAATGCCTCCCGTACTTCTTGTGCACGGCCTGCCTGCTGACGCCCAGTTCGGCCGCGATCTCCTGCCACGACCAGCCCTTGGCGCGGGCACTTCTGACTTGTACGGCTTCCAGCTGCTCCAGCAGCCGCCGCAGCGCGGCGACCGACCGCAGCCCCACCCGGGGGTCGCGGTCGCCCGCCCGCTCGGCGAGATCCGTTGCTTCGGTCATGGTGTCAACTTACGTTGACATCGCGATGATGTCAACCGTTGTTGACAGTGAGCACGATCTTCCCGAACTGGCCGCCCGCCGCGAGGCGCTCGAATCCCTCCCGGGCACGGTCCAGGGGCAGCACCTCGTCGATCACGGGGCGCACGCCGGTGGTGGCGCAGAAGGCGAGCAGGTCCTCCAGCTCGTCCTTGGAGCCCATGGTCGAGCCGACGACCTTCAGCTCCAGGAAGAAGATCCGGGTCAGCTCGGCGTGCGAGGGGCGGTCGCCGCTGGTGGCGCCGGAGATGACCAGGGTGCCGCCGGGGCGCAGCGACTTGACGGAGTGGGACCAGGTGGCCGCGCCGACGGTCTCGATGACGGCGTCCACCCGGTGCGGCAGCCGGGCGCCCGGCTCGAACGCCTCGACGGCGCCCAGCTCGACGGCCCGCCTCCGCTTGGCCTCGTCGCGGCTGGTGGCGTAGATCCGCAGCCCGGCGGCCCGGCCGAGCACGATCGCGGCGGTCGCGACCCCGCCGCCGGCGCCCTGGACGAGCACGGAGTCCCCGGGGCGCACCCCGGCGTTGGTGAAGAGCATCCGGTACGCGGTGAGCCAGGCGGTCGGCAGGCACGCGGCCTGCTCGAAGCTCAGTTCCCTGGGCTTGGGCAGCACGTTGTACGCGGGAACGGTGACCCGCTCCGCGAAGGTGCCCTGGTAGCGCTCGGTGAGGATGGACCGGGGCTCGTCGGGCCCGACCCCGTGCCCGGTCTGCCCGATGACGGAGTGCAGGACGACCTCGTTGCCGTCCTGGTCGACCCCGGCGGCGTCGCACCCGAGGATCATCGGAAGCCTGTCCTCGGCGAGGCCGACGCCGCGCAGGGACCAGAGGTCGTGGTGGTTGAGGGAAGCGGCCCGGACGTCGACGGTGGTCCACCCGGGCCGGTCCCGCGGGGCTGGGCGATCGCCCAGCTCCAGACCGTTGAGGGGGTGGGCGGGGTCCAGGCTGGCTGCGTAGGCGGCGAACATGCCGCCGACGATAGGGGGCGGCTTACTGGTGCGTAACCGCCTGCGCCTGTGACACGCACCGCGCTCCTCAAGCGCCGGCGGGGCTGAAAGTGGCCGCGGCCAGGATCAAGCCCCTCCGGCGATCGAGGAGCGGGGGTACGGGGGCAGCGCCCCCGCAACACCTCAGCGTCGGGCCACGCCCTCCGCACGGGCCGCCGCGGCCACCGCGGCCGTCACCGCCGGAGCGACCCGCTCGTCGAACGGCGACGGGATCACGTAGTCCGCCGCCAGCTCGTCGCCGACCACGTCGGCCAGCGCGTTGGCCGCCGCGATCTTCATGCCCTCCGTGATCCGCGACGCCCGCACCTGCAGCGCCCCCGCGAAGATCCCGGGGAAGGCCAGCACGTTGTTGATCTGGTTCGGGTAGTCCGACCGGCCCGTCGCCACGACGGACGCGTACTTGTGGGCGATGTCCGGGTGGACCTCCGGGTTCGGGTTGGCCATCGCGAAGACGAAGGCCCCCGGCGCCATCGAGGCGACCGCCGCCTCCGGCACCGTGCCGCCGGAGACGCCGATGAAGACGTCCGCGCCGGCCAGCGCCACCTCCAGGGGGCCCGAGATGCCCGCCCGGTTGGTGAGCTCCGCCAGCTCCCGCTTGACGTCGGTCAGGTCCTCGCGGTCCCGGCTCACGATGCCCTTGCGGTCCGCGACGGCCACGTCGCCGAGGCCCGCCTCCAGCAGGAACTTGGCGATGGCGACGCCGGCCGCACCGGCGCCGGAGATCACCGCGCGCAGGTCGCCCAGGCTCCGCCCGGACAGCTTCGCGGCGTTGCGCAGGGCGGCCAGCGTGACGACGGCCGTGCCGTGCTGGTCGTCGTGGAAGACCGGGATGTCCAGCCGCTCCTGGAGCTTGCGCTCGATCTCGAAGCAGCGCGGCGCCGAGATGTCCTCCAGGTTCACCCCGCCGAAGGACGGGGCGAGCCGGACGACGGTCTCCACGATCTCGTCCGCGTCGGTGGTCGCGAGCGCGATCGGCACCGCGTCCACCCCGCCGAACTGCTTGAAGAGGATGGCCTTGCCCTCCATCACGGGGAGGGACGCCTCGGGACCGATGTCACCGAGGCCGAGGACCGCCGTGCCGTCCGTGACGACGGCGACGACCTGCGACTTCCAGGTGTAGTCGTGGACGAGCTCCGGCTGCTCCGCGATCGCGCTGCACACCTTCGCCACGCCCGGCGTGTACGCGAGGGACAGGTCGTCCCGGTCCCGGATCGGGACGGTGGCCCGCACGGCCATCTTCCCGCCCCGGTGGAGCGCGAAGGCCGGATCGAACGGCTCGTCGGTGGTGCTGTCGGTACTGCTGTCGCTGCGAGGATTGACGATCTCCGCTGCCATGGTGTTGACCCCTTAAGTCTTCATCGTTTGAGGGTGGCCACTCCTGGTTGAGGAGGGGTGGGCGGGCACCGCGTACGTGCCCTGCGCCGGGCGGTTGGCCCGCCCCGGCAGGGGGAGTTGCGTACGCGCGGGCGCGCCGCACACGCGCCCTGAGCCCCGGATGAGGGGTGTAAAGGTCTTTCTTACCGGACGGACCTGGTCACGGACGAGTCCATATGCGCTCCGTGACATGACTCATAGTGGGCTGCCATTTCAACAGGTCAGCCTCGTGCCGGACCTGAGTCCGGCACGCGAGACGCGCCGCAGATCCTCCGGCCGCGAGAAGGAAACCCCATAAAAGGTCCGGCCCTGGTGTACCGGCCTCAAGAGGTTCGGGGATCGCCCGTTACCCGATTTTGACATGCCGGGCCCCCTGTTCGGGCTAATCCGCATGGCAACATGCCGTAATCACACAAGGCGGCGACACCCGACGCCGTGTGCCATTACCGCCTGGCGAACCGTCCCCACCTGCCGGAGGAACCCGAACATGACCGCACGCTTCACCCGTCGTACGGCCGCGACCACCCGCATCGCCGCGGTCGGCGCCATCGCGGTCGCCGGCACCATGCTGCTGACCGCCTGTGGCGACCAGACGAAGAACAACGACTCCGGATCGACCAAGGCGAGCACCGGCGCCTCCGCCGGTACGGCCTCCCCCGCCGACCTGCTGCCCGCGGACATCAAGTCCAAGGGCGTCATCCGGGTCGGTTCCGACATCGCCTACCCGCCGGTCGAGTTCAAGGACAAGTCCGGCAAGACCGCGGGTATCGACCCCGACCTCGGCGAGGCGCTCGGCAAGGTGCTGGGCGTCGAGTTCAAGTTCGAGAACGGCACGTTCGACACCCTGGTCACCGGCCTGCGCGCCAAGCGCTACGACATCGCGATGTCGGCGATGACAGACAGCAAGGAGCGCCAGGAGGGCATCGACCCGGAGACGAAGAAGAAGGTCGGCGAAGGCGTCGACTTCGTCGACTACTTCACCGCCGGTGTCTCGATCTACACCAAGAAGGGCGACGACCAGGGCATCAAGACCTGGGCCGACCTCTGCGGCAAGAAGATCGCCGTCCAGCGCAACACCGTCTCGCACGACCTGGCCAAGGACGAGTCCAAGAAGTGCGCCGGCGGCAAGAAGATCGCCATCGAGTCCTACGACACCGACCTGGAGGCGCAGACCCGCATCCGCTCGGGCGGCGCCGACGCCGGCTCGTCCGACTTCCCGGTCGCCGCGTACGCGGTGAAGACCTCGGGCGGTGGCAAGGACTTCCAGATCGTCGGCGACCAGGTCGAGGCGGCCCCGTACGGCATCGCGATCGCCAAGGGCAACGACAAGCTCACCCAGGCCATCAAGGCGGCCATGGACGAGATCATCAAGAGCGGCGAGTACGACAAGATCATCGCCAAGTGGGGCGTCGAGGCCGGTGCGGTCACCGAGGCCAAGGTGAACGGCGGGTCCTGACCCGATCCGGCACTGAAAGGCATCAGCCGTGACTGACATCAAGAAGACGGGACCGGCCGACGAGCCGCCCGCATCCTCCGCCACGGCGGCGGCGCCCGTACCGGAGGCGATCCGGGCCATTCCGGTCCGGCACTACGGCCGGTACGTATCGGCACTGATCGCCATCGGCCTGCTCGCCTCGATCGTCTACGCCTTCAGCCAGGGCAGGATCAACTGGGGCGCGATCCCGGACTACTTCTTCGACGACCGCATCATCGACGGCGTGGGCCAGACGCTGCTGCTCACCGCCCTGTCCATGCTGATCGGCGTGGTCGGCGGCGTCCTGCTCGCCGTCATGCGCCTGTCGAAGAACCCGGTGACCTCGTCCATCGCGTGGTTCTACATCTGGTTCTTCCGGGGCACCCCCGTCCTGGTGCAGCTGTTCGTGTGGTTCAACCTGGGTCTGGTCTTCGAGTACATCAACCTCGGGCCGATCTACAAGGACTACTGGTCCAGCTTCATGACGCCGCTGCTGACGGCGCTGCTCGGGCTCGGTCTCAACGAGGCCGCGTACATGGCGGAGATCTGCCGGGCGGGTCTGCTCTCGGTGGACGAGGGCCAGACGGAGGCGTCGCACGCGCTGGGCATGAGCCACGCCAAGACCCTCCGGCGCGTCGTGATCCCGCAGGCCATGCGGGTGATCGTGCCGCCCACGGGCAACGAGGTCATCAACATGCTGAAGACGACCTCGCTGGTGGCGGCCGTACAGTTCTACGAACTCTTCAAGAACGCCCAGGACATCGGGCAGGCGTCCGGGGCGCCGGTGGAGATGTACTTCCTCGCCGCCGCCTGGTACCTGATCATGACCTCGGTGCTGAGCGTCGGGCAGTACTACCTGGAGCGGTACTACGCGCGTGGATCGAGCCGCAGCCTGCCGCCGACCCCGTTCCAGAAGCTGAGGGCCACCGTGCTCTCGGTGGGCCGCCCGAAGGGAGGCATCGCATGACCGCGATGGTGAAGGCCGAGGGCGTCCACAAGTCCTTCGGCACCGCGCACATCCTCAAGGGCATCGACCTGGAGGTCGCCCCGCAGGAGGTCTTCTGCCTGATCGGCCCGTCCGGTTCCGGCAAGTCCACGTTCCTGCGGTGCATCAACCACCTGGAGCAGATCAGCGCCGGACGGCTGTACGTCGACGGCGAGCTGGTGGGCTACCGCCAGAAGGGCGACAAGCTCTACGAGCTCAAGGACAGCGAAGTCGCCCTGAAGCGCCGGGACATCGGCATGGTCTTCCAGCGCTTCAACCTGTTCCCGCACATGACGGCGCTGGAGAACGTCATGGAGGCGCCCGTCCAGGTGCGCCGCGAGGCCAAGGCGGTCGCCCGGGCCCGTGCCGAGCGGCTGCTCGACCGGGTCGGCCTGCGCGACAAGGCCGGGAACTACCCCTCGCAGCTCTCCGGCGGGCAGCAGCAGCGGGTGGCCATCGCCCGGGCGCTCGCCATGGAGCCGAAGCTGATGCTCTTCGACGAGCCCACCTCGGCGCTCGACCCGGAGCTGGTCGGTGACGTGCTCGACGTGATGCGGGGCCTCGCCGAGGACGGCATGACGATGATCGTCGTCACGCACGAGATGGGCTTCGCCCGCGAGGTCGGCGACGCCCTGGTCTTCATGGACGACGGCGTCGTGGTCGAGTCGGGCCACCCGCGCGACGTCCTGACCAACCCGCACCACGACCGGACGAAGTCGTTCCTGTCGAAGGTGCTCTAGGCGGTACGGGAAAGGGCGGTACGGACCACACCGGTCCGTACCGCCCTTCCGCGTTCCTGGATCACTTCGCCGGCAGCAGCTCCGGACGCAGCATCAGCTCGCGCAGCTGGGCACGGGTGAGCGGCGGGTTCTTCAGCATCGGGCCCTGGACGACCTCGGCCTCGAAGCCGGTGCTGTCGCGTACGCCCAGCAGCGAGCCGTCCGCCAGGGTGAGCCGGGCGACCAGCTCCGGACCCCACTGCGGGGTGCCGTCGCCGTAGTCCATGTCGTCGCTCCAGATGGTGAGCACCCGCCCGCCGGACAGCTCCTCACGGACGCAGTCGGTACGGGCCGGCTCGCCGTTCTCCGGCTTGCAGAGGTCCTTGACCGCAGGGCCGCCGCCCAGCTTCTTCTGTACGGCCTTCGCGTCCATGACGTCGATGGTCAGGTAACCGACGCCGCCGTCCTGGCGGATCTCGTACTGCCCGTCCAGCGGTCCGGTCCTGGAGGGCTCGGGCGGCGGCGGCGAGACATGCTTGATGATGTCGGCGAACGACACCTCCTCGACCGTGCCGGTCAGATCCGGCAGCAGCTTGAGCAGTTGCACGTCCCTCGGCGACTCGCCGGACTCCTGCGCCAGGGACGCCACGGACGAGGTCTGCGGGGTGTCCGGCCCCGGAGAGAGCTGCGGCACGACGAACGCCCCCGCCGCCACCGCGCACACCGCCGTCGCCGTCACCGCGG
Source organism: Streptomyces sp. NPDC041814 (assembly GCF_055590565.1). NCBI lineage: Bacteria > Bacillati > Actinomycetota > Actinomycetes > Kitasatosporales > Streptomycetaceae > Streptomyces > Streptomyces sp. NPDC041814. The sequence goes on from NZ_JBVJAM010000003.1 coordinate 313,304, forward strand.
CCCGTCGCCGCCACCGCACCCTGGCCGCCTTGGCGAACACCGCCTCCGTGCTGATGACCGGCCGTCCCGCGTCGTCGACGGCCTTCCCCAGCAGCTCACGCACGTCGTTCATACCAATACCTCCGACATCTCGGCGCGCAGCGCCGCCAACCCCCGAGCCGTGTGGCTCTTGACCGTGTTCTCCCGCATCCCGAGCGTCGCCGCCGTGGCCTCGACGCTCAGGTCCTCCCAGTAGCGCAGCACCAGGACCGCCCGCTGCCTGGGCGTGAGCCGGGCGAGCGCCGCCCGTACCGCCAGGCCGGTGTCGGTGTCGGGTGCCTCGGCGGCCCGGTCGGGCAGTTCCCCGTACGCCTGCTCGCGGCGCCAGAACCGGCGGCGGCCCGCGATGAAGGTGTTGACCAGGGTCTTGCGCGCATACGCCTCGATGTTGTCGAGCCGCCCGTGCCGCCGGCCGCCGAGCACCACCTTGACCAGGGTCGTCTGGACCAGGTCCTCGGCCTCGTGCCGGTCGCCGCAGAGCAGGAACGCGCTGCGGAACAGGGCGGTACGCCTGCCCTCCACGAAGGCGTGCAGCGCGGCGTGGTCATCGCTCCGCATCCGGTTGTCCCTCCCCCGGCCCGCGGGCGCGGACCGTCTCACCCTTCCAGTGCGGTGGCCGGCACGGCGGGTTGCACCGTGCGCGGGGCTATTTTCGGGGGCGCCGCGACCTCCGGGGCGCCCCGGCCCCCACCCGTAATACCCTGTACGCTGAGCGACCCATTACGCCTGCTTCGCACCACCCCTGGCCCGACGCCGTAAGGACACCTCGTGGAACTGGCCTATTACGCGGACTACGCCGTGCGCCTGGTCAACACCGAGCAGCCGACCCGGAACACGGACACCCTCACCTCGGTCGACGCGGTCCGGGAGCTGTTCGGCCCCAGCGGCCAGGCGGCCCGCCGGGCGACCGACGCGGACGTGACCCGGTTCCGTTCCGTCCGGGCCCGGCTGCGCGCGGTGTTCGAGGCGGCCGACTCGGGGGACGAACGGCTCGCGGTGGACCGGCTGAACTCGCTGCTGATGGAGTTCCCGGTCAGCCCGCAGATCTCCGGGCACGAGGACCGCGACGCGGACGGCAGGCCGGACTGGCACATGCATCTGGCGGACCACCCGTCCAACGCCACCGCGGGCTACGCCGCGATCGCCTCCATGGGCCTGGCCTTCCACCTCACCTCGCACGGCGTGGACCGGCTCGGCCTGTGCGAGGCCGCGCCGTGCCGCAACGCCTATCTGGACACCTCGACCAACCGCTCCCGCCGCTACTGCTCGGACCGCTGCGCGACCCGGGCGAACGTGGCGGCCTACCGGGCCCGCAAGCGCCTGGAGACGGAGCGCGCCGCCGACAGCGGCCGCAGCGCGGAGACCGCCCAGGTCACCACCCCGCGCACCGAGCGCTGATCCTTCGTCAGCGGCCGGTACCGCGCCCGGGCCCGGGCCAGCACCAGCTCCTCGGGCACCACCCCGTAGTCCGTGCTGTCCCCTCCCGCGTAACTGTTGTCCCCCAGCACCCACCAGCCCCCGGCCCGCCGCTCCACGGCTCGCTTCACCACGAGCAGGTCCTGCTGGAACGGATGGCGCAGGATCACCACGTCACCGGGGCGCACCGGCGCCCCGTACTGCACGAGCAGCCAGTCCCCGTGGTAAAGCGTGGGCACCATCGAGGGCCCCGTCACCTCCACCACCTGGAACGGCACCCGCCCCGCCAGCCCGCGCGCGGGCCGCTCGTCGGCCGGCTCCGGCACCTCCGGCACCTCCCTCAACTCCTCCCCGTCCGTCCAGTACACCGTCCCCCACAGGGTTTCGTACATTCGGCCACTGGTCCCACACTCATCCCGGACTTTTGGCCTAAGCCCCTGGGGGCACTCGCTGAAACAGGCCTCTCACGGAGTAATGTCCCACCTGAGAAGACGATCACGAGGAAGGACAGCTCAATGCTTTCCCGCCTGTTTGCCCCCAAGGTGAAGGTCAGCGCCCACTGCGACCTGCCCTGCGGCGTGTACGACCCGGCCCAGGCCCGCATCGAGGCGGAGTCCGTCAAGGCCGTCCAGGAGAAGTACCAGGCCAACGAGGACCCGCACTTCCGGGCTCGCGCCGTGGTCATCAAGGAGCAGCGCGCCGAGCTCGCGAAGCACCACGTCTCGGTCCTGTGGAGCGACTACTTCAAGCCGCCGCACTTCGAGAAGTACCCGCAGCTGCACCAGCTGGTCAACGACACCCTGAAGGCCCTCTCGGCCGCCAAGGGCTCGACCGACCCGGCCACCGGCCAGAAGGCGCTGGACCTGATCGCGGAGATCGACAAGATCTTCTGGGAGACCAAGAAGGCCTGATCTCTGGCTAGGCCGTCTGACCTGCGGTTTCGCTGGTCATGGCGCCTACATGACCGCACCCGGCCCGCAGGCCGCCGAAAACGGCGGCCATGGCGGACCGGGTGCGGTCTTCTTTCCCCGGGCATCATCTGCCTTCGAAGGGTGCCAGCTCCGTACGGAGCTTCTGGATCGCGTCCTCCGCGACGTCGTACGCGCTCGGCACGCCTGGAACCGGCTCGTCGTCCACCGGGATCCAGAACTTGCGCCTCGTCAGCCGCAAGGACTCGTGAAACTCCGGGATGGCGTTGAAGACTTCGATGAGGAGCGGCCCGTCGTACACGGGCAGGACCGGATCGAGGAACTCACGCCAGGGGATCCAGCTGTCGGCGACCTCCCCGCGGTCCGGCGGGGAGACCTGGACGTAGTGCAGGCGCTGCTGGTCGGCGGCATCCTCGATGTCGCGCCGGTACGCCTCCGGACCGCTGCTGCCGAGGACGACGTGGGAGCTGTCGACACACACGCCGATGTGCGGACTGGGCACACCGACGAGGAAGTCGAGCACGTCGCGCACCATGTTCGGGGCCGGAGTCTCCCAGTGGTCGACGGGTTCGATGGCGACCTGGACGTCCTTCTCCGCCGCGTACGCGCCCAGTTGCTCGAAGAGCGGCTGGGCGATCTGGTATCGGGGCCGCAGCCAGTCCTGCAGCGCGTCACTCCACAGCGGCTTGCCGTCGAGGGTGGGGAAGACGTTGTACGGGAACAGGACGGGGCCCGCCATGATGGTGCCGCGCAGGGCCGCTGTGATGTCCACCCGTGACTTGAGGTAGACGAGGGCTGCCTCGCGTTCCTCGGGGATCAGCGACGTGGGGTTGAAGGCCGGCGTCGTGGCCACGTTGGTGGTCAGGCTCACGTCCGCCAGGCCGGCCGTGTCGAGGGCTTCCCTGAGCTTCTCGTAGCGGATTACGTCGCCCTGCGGGTCGCCCGTGCCATTCGGGAAGACGGGCATGTCGAAGCCCGCGTACCCGAGGCTCCGCAGTTTCTCCATGTGCCGGACGACGACCTCGGTGTACTGGGGATCGTCCGGGTGCAGATTGACCGTGAACATGAAGAAGCTGAGGTAGATGTCACGCGCGCCCATCGCTACCATCCCAGGACTTCGGCGAGGTAGGCGCGGGCCATCTTGGCGTACTTCAGCGGGCATGCCAGCACCGGGTCCTGCTCGGCCTCGACGACCAGCCATCCCTCGTAGCCGGCATTCCCCAGCGTGGTGAGGACGGGCCTGAAGTCGATCATCCCTTCCGAGTCTCCGGGCACGGTGAAGACGCCCTGCCGGATGCCCTCCTCGAAGGACAGGTCGTCGCTCTTCACCTTCTCGGCGACCGGCTCGCGGACGTTCTTGAGGTGCACGTGCTTGATCCGCTGCTTGTGCTTCTCCGCGGTGCGGAGCGGGTCGTCGCCCGCGAGCTGGAGATGCCCGGTGTCGAACAGCAGATGCACGAGGTCCGGGTCGGTTCCCTCCATCAGCTTGTCGATGTCCTCGGCCGTCTGCACGCCCGTGCCCATGTGGTGGTGGTAGCAGAGCCGCATCCCGCTGTCCGCGGCCAGCTTGCCGATCTCGTTGAGCCCGCTGGTGAGGAGGTCCCAGTCCGGGCGGGTGAAGTGGGGGCGGTGCTTGAAAACGGGGATGGGCTGCAGATGGGACGACTGCCCGAACTCCGCGACCACGATGTCATGGCCGCCCACTTTCTTGAGGAACTCCAGCTGCCTCTTGAAATTCGCGATGGTCCGGTCTTTTTCACCGATGGTGAAATACGTGCTCACCCAGGGCTCGGACACCTTCAGGCCGCGGAGGTCGAGCGCCGCCTTCAGAGCTGCGGCGTCCGCCGGGTATTTGTGGCCGATGCTGCAGCCCTGGAATCCCGCGAGCGCCATCTCGCTCACGCATTGCTCGAACGGGATTCCCTTGTCGATCAGGGGGAAGTCGTCGTTCCACCACAGGGTCGGCGTGACGCCGAGCGACACCTTGTCGGGGCCCAGGTTCGGGACGGTGCTCGTCATTGCGTTTCCTCTTCTCCGCTCAGTGGTTTTCGAGAGCGGGCGGGGTGGCCCACGACCCGTAGCCCGGCGCCTTCGCTCCGGACGGATGGGCGCCGATCGCCCGCCACAGCAGGCCCTCGGTGTAGGAGTCGGGGGAGACGACGAACGGGGGTGTGCGCTCCTCGCTGACGCCCGCACCGCCTTCCCCGGCCTGCTGCGGCCCGGTCGCGGCCGGTCCGGGCAGGCTCTCCTCGGGCTGGCTGTCATCCGGTACGGCGGGCTTCGCTCCGCTGCGGCCGGGCGCCGTCCAGGCCGCCACGTCCACGCGCCCCGTCAGTTCGGGGCCGTACCAGACGCCGACGTACCAGAGCTTGATGATGCTTTTCACCACCGGATCGGCGGGGGCGGCGGAGAGATCGGACGAGATCGCGTTCCGGAGCGCGTCCGACCCTTCTTGAGCCACGACCGTTTCGTAGTACGCCTCCGCCTGACCGGTTCCCCACAGGTCGAACTCGCTGAATCCGGTGACAGTGGCAGAGAACTTCACGAATGCGCGCAGTTCCTCTTCCGCGGTCGCTGTTCGCGTCACGGTGTTCCTCCTTCGACGGTCTGGATCTCGAATGTCGGGCCGGCGTGGACTCCCCCGTGCCCGGTGAGCGGGTTGCGGATGAGCCGGTTCATGCTGTCGCGAATGCGGAACATCTCCCAGACGGCCTTGAGCAGCAGGTCGGGCCGGCCGTTGTAGGCCAGGTTGATGTTGGTCAGGAAAGTGGCGTAGGACCGGTTGAATTCCTCGGCCGCCGCCAGGATCTCCGGGTGTTCCGCGAGATCCGCCAGCTTGATGTCCGGCTTCACCGGATAGGCGGCATCCCAGTCGACGTTCACATCGGGGCCGGACGGATGACCCGGTGTGTCGCCCTTCTGGTAGTACCGCCCCTTCTCCAGTTGCTGGAACCTGTAGTAATGGGCGATTTCGTCCTGGCTGTCGAAGATGCCGCCGTACAGCCCTTCGCCCTGCTCCGCGACGAGGGTGAGCGCCGCGACCGCGGTGTCACGCCCGGTCACCGGGATCACATCGCCGCCACCCGAGTAGAAGTACTCCGGGGTCACCTGGCGGGCGGGATCGCCGGTGAAGATCGTCGCACCCGCCTGCCGGGCCTGGTCCTCCAGGTGGTTGATGCCCCGCATGATCTCCTCGTAGAACTCACCGATGCTCGCGAAACGCAGGGTGGGTTCTCCGGGGACGAGGCCGAGGACGGTGCCGGACTCCTCGATCTCCGCCAGGCGCTCCGACGGTGGCGCCACGCCGTCGGACGCCAGCCCCAGGGCCGCCCAGTCCACCGGGACGAACCTGTCCTCCTCGTCGGCGGGGGGCGCCGGCTTCTCGATCTTCAGGAACGTGTCGAGAGCCTCGCGCGAGAACGGCCGGAGATGCACCTTGAAGTAGTCGGGACCACACGGCAGGAGCGTCGGATAGTCGGGTACGAAGCCGGGCCTGGTGAGGTCCGGAGTCCCGCCCACGGCGTTCAGGACGTTCGCGACCAGGGTGAGGTGCAGCATCTCCTCGACGGCCACGACCCTGATGACGTGCCAGGCATCCGAGTTCTTCCCGGGGTGCAGCGAGTAGAGGGCGGTGAGGTAGGGCGGGAGCGTCGCGTGCTCCAGCTGGAGGCCCTTGTACAGGTATTCGCGCAGTTCCTCGATGGTCTTGATCCTGGAGTCCTGGGACGGCTCCGATTCCGAAACGGACATGCTCTCCCAATCGTGGGCGGTGGCGGTGGCGGGGGCGGCGGCCGGTTTCGCACACGGGCCGCCGGTCTGTGGGCCGTCTAGCCGCGAACGGTGGCCGGGGCCTTCGCGGCGCGCAGATACCTGACGATGTGGCTCGAACTGCGGAAGGCGAGCGCCGCCATGGTCAGGCTGATGTTGGACGTACCGATCGAGGGCAGGCTGCCGGGCCCGACGAGGTAGAGGTTGTCGTGGTCCCACGACTGCTGGGTGTGGTCGACCACCGAGTTCGTCGGATCGGTGCCCATGATGTGGGTGCCCGCGAGGTGGTTGCCGCCGACGATGTTGTACCACTGGCCCTCGTGCTCGACCGCGCTGTAGCGGTCCTTGTCGTACTCGGTCCGCTCCTCCGCGCCCAGCTTGGCGAAGATGTCGGTCGCGAGGCTGCGGGCGAACGCGGCGCCCCGCATGGTGTACGGCGGGATCGTGAGCGACACGACCGGCTTCAGGTTGTCGAGGGCGTCCTTGTACCGGTCGTCCACCGTGACCGTGTTGTTGCGGTCGGGCAGCAGGTCGATCATGAAGGCCAGCAGCAGCTGCCGGGAGATCTGATTCCCGAGGGTCCGGCGCAACTCCTTGCCGTGCAGGCCCTGTTTGTCCACGAGTTCGACCAGGTCGGTGTAGGGCGAGCCGGTCGCCCATCCCCAGCCGTCGTTGTGGATGTCCACGCCGAATCCCGCCTGGGTGCCGCGGAACCGCCCGCCGCGCAGGTCGGTGATCCCGCTCGTGCAGGACGTGCCCCGCATGGTGCCGGCAGGCTCGGGCAGCAGGCCCCAGGACAGCAGGTACGCGTGGTCCATCAGGTTGCGGCCGATCAGCTGGCTGCGGCTCATGCGCTGCATGTCGGAGGCCAGCATGAGCCGGGCGTTCTCGATGGCGTGCGCGCAGAGAATGTAGACGGTGCCCTTGACCGTGTGCGTCTCGTAATTGCTGGATTCGAGCGACTGGTAGTTCTTGATGGTGATCCCGGTGACCCGGCGGTTCTCCTCGTTCACCTCGACCTTGGACGCGACCGCCTGCGTGAGGAGCTTGACGTTGCCTTTGCGGAGCGCCTTGGTCAGGGTCTTACCCGCGTGGTACTTGGCCTGCACGGGGCAGAGCGGAACGCAGTTGGTGTTCCCCTGGCAGCGTTCGCCCTCTTCCACCTGGTTCGTGCTCACCGCACCGACCGGGACGAAACCCTTTCCTCCGTCGTACGCGGCGTTCGGCACGCCGTTCCGGGCCTGCGGAAAACTCCGCACCCGGAGGGTGTAATCGTCGTCCGCCAGATTGACCTGCATACCGTCCACGCCTCGGGCGACCGTCTTGTCGAGATAGGACGGCGGCATGCGGTGCATCGGGAACACGTACCCCTCCGGGAAATGCATTCCCAGATACGCCTGGTCCTCGACGTCAGCGGCCACACCCAGTTCGGCCTCGGCCTGCCGGTAATAGGGTTCCAGATCGTCATAGCTGAGCGGCCAGTTCAGCCCCTGGCCGTACTTGGTCCGCAGGTCGAAATCCTCGGGCAGCATGCGCAGGGCTTTCCCCTCCCAGTGCATGGAGGTGCCGCCGAGGACTCGGGTGAACGTGGTGTCCGAGCAGTACGCGTCCTCTTGCACGAGGTAGAAGTCGTCCCGGGGTGTCGCCGGATTCACCGGCATCTTGTCGGTGCTCCTGGGCATCCGGGCGTTCGGGTTGAACGGATACGGTGACTGGTTGTCCTTGATGACCGCGCCGTAGAACCGCGACAGGTACGACTCGTACTCCGCGAGGTCCAGATCCTTGCCGGGGCCGGCTTCGACGACCAGCACCTGGTAGCCGGCCTGGCTCAGCTGCTCGGCGACGATGGAACCCGCCATGCCGCCGCCGACGATCACGGCATCCCACTCAACTCTCGCGGCCTCCGCCGCGCTGGTCTGCGTCGCAGCTCCCGCCGGGAAAATCACCGGGTCTGTGTCGTCGAACGACGTCATTGATGCCCCTTGTCGCCTCTGGGGGTGACCTCACCCCGAATTACTGGCCGACCAGCCCGGTGGCAATTCCCACCTGTCGCCGGAACGGATGGTGATCGAACGGCTGTCGAAGGCCCGTCACCGCCGCCGATGATGAAGGAGAAGAAGTCCGGCATCCGATTTCGAGCCGGGAAACCATGGCAGTGAGCAATTTCCGCGCGCTGATCCGCCGTGGATCGCGGGAAGGGCCTCGCCACGAGGCTTGCATATGACGTCGTCACTCGCGCTGTCTCGACTGGGATCTCGTCGGGAAACCCATCGATCGGGCGTAATCAGCGCGTTTAGGTCAACTCCGGTGGTTGACAAGTCAGTTGAGCCTACTGGTAAAAGGCTCATAGGGCCTCGCGAGGACGCGGCCGACAGGCGAAGGCGGGATACGACCGCGCGGCGGTCCCACCCTCCGGGCGTGAGGGGCGTACCGCCCGGCAGTGCCCCGCCCGGTTCATGGCGCGGGAATGGCGTGAAACACGAGCGGCCGGGCCCCCGAAGGAGTCCGGCCGCGAAGGTGTTGCAGGGTCAGGTCAGCAGTTGCCCGCGGGGCGGTCGCGCTTGACCAGGTTGGTGTAGCCGGTCGTTCCGTCCAGCCACAGGACGCGGTTGCCCTCGTCGGCCGCGCCGTAGACCTGGTCGCCGCGGTTGCAGGAGACGCGCTTCGGGCCGCCCTTGCCGTCGGGCGCGACCTGGTACAGCTTCGGCAGGCTCTCGTTGGCCCAAGAGGTGGCGAAGGGCAGCGAGGTGATGGTGAGCGCGTCGTCCGACGCGGTCAGCGAGTAGGCGGGGAGAGCGCCGGTGCCGGCCTCGGGCGTGACGGTGACCGGGTTCGTACCGTCGAAGTCCGCGCGGCGCACCGCGGCCTCGCCGGTGTCGGTGAGGTCGTTGTCCTCGATCCAGAAGACGCCGTCGTCGGTGACGGCCGTCTGGCCCAGGCCCCCCACGTCGGTCGGGTCGATCGGCATCAGGGTCTTCTTGCCGGTGGCGGTGTCCAGGACCTCGACGCCGAGCTTGTAGCCGTCGGACTCGGCCCACATCTTGGCGTAGGCGATCTTGCCGTCGTGGACCGAGGCGAGCGTCGTGACCTGGACCGGGTTCTCGGAGAGCTCCTTGGTCTCCCCCGTCTTGATGTTGATGTAGCGGCTCTGGACCGCGCCGCTCTGCGGGTTGACGTAGCTGTAGACGAGGAGGTCGCCGTCGAGGGCGAGCGCGGTGACGTTCGCCCCGACGTTGCCGACGACCTTGTCCGTGCCGCCGTTCACGGGGCGCACGTGGAAGCTCACCCAGGAGGAGCCGTACTCCGCCCACGCGACGTTCGTGCCGTCCGTGTCCGCGTACACGTTGTAGTTGCCGTTGTTCGGGCTGACCAGCTGCGGCTGGCCCTTGCCGGTGGTGTTGCCGACCCACACCGAGTAGGGCTCGCTGCCGTCCTCGTTGGAGCGGGAGACGGCGTACTTGCCGCCGCCGGCGCCGAGGCCGGTGCCCGCGATGTTCACCTTGCCCAGAATCGTGTCGGTGTCGACGCCGAGCGCCTTCTCCCAGCCGGGCACGATGCCGTGCGCGTCGAAGGAGCGCTGGACGATCTTGAGCTGCGCCTTGGTGGCACCCAGCTCCTGCGCGGCGGCGACGACCGCCGCGCGGCCCTCGGTGAAGCCGTCCAGGGGGGTCATGTACGCGGTCAGGGCACGGTAGACGATCTGGTCGGCGAAGTCGGCGCCGAGGTCCTGGCGCATGTCCCACAGGGCGCCCGAGAAGATCGTGGAGTTGAGGTGCACGCCACCGTTGTCACTGCGGTAGCTGACGCCGATGAAGTTCTTCGAGGTGGTGGCGCCGTCGTTGAGGTCGCGCAGGGCGCACTCGCGCGGGCCGAGCGTGGTGCACAGGTCCTCGCCGAGGAGGCCCGAGTCCGGGTCGTCCATCGACTGGCCGTTGGCCTCCAGGTCGATGGCGTTGCCGAAGTAGTCCGAGATGGCCTCGTTCATCGCGCCGGACTGGCCCGCGTAGACGAGGTTCGCGGAGTGCTGGGTGACGGCGTGCGTCATCTCGTGGCCGACGACGTCGGTGTCCGCGGAGAAGGTGCGGTAGTCGCCGCCGCCCTTGCCGTACACCATCTTGGTGCCGTCCCAGAAGGCGTTGTCGTACGACTTGCCGTTGGCGGTGACGCCGACGATCGAGTACATGTACCCGTCGTTGTTGTCGAGGCCCTTACGGCCGAAGTGGTCCTTGTAGTACCCGTAGACCTTGTTGGCCGCCCAGTGGGCGTCCACCACACCCGAGTTGGTGTACTCGGCGCCGAGATCCGGAGTGGCCGACTTGACGATCGTGGCGGCCGACGGCCAGACACCGGAGGCGCTGGAGACGTCGGCACCGTTCGCGTCCCAGGTCTGGAGCAGCGGGCCCTGGTACGGGTTGTCCGCGTCGCGGTACCCGTAGTCGTAGGTCTGGTAGGTGCCGTCGGCGCCCTTGTACAGGTTGAGGTCGACCTTCTGGCCGTTGTACCGGACGCCGGAGCCCTTGACGACGAACGACGGGGCGGCCGCCGGGGTGGCCTCGTCCGGGAGCGCCGCGGTCCCGCCCGCGGCACCGGCGGCGGCGCCGGTCGCGCCGAACGACTGGATGCCGCTGTACTGCATGACCGGGAAGCCGGAGTGGGCGTCGATGTACACCTCCTGCTTGACGGCGGTGCCGTCCGCGGGGTTGGTGCCCGTGACCGTGATGTGCCGCGTCAGCACGCCCGTGCCCTGCGGCAGGATCGTGAGCTCCCCCGCCTTGCCCGTGAGGGCGGCCGACGCGGGCTTCCCGCCCTTGGCCGGGGCTCGCAGGAGGCCGCCGCCGAACTGCGTGGACACGGCGGCGATCGCACGGTCGACGGCGGTCTTCTCGGAGACCTTCGGGGCGACCGTGTCCAGCTTCAGCTTGGTGAAGTAGTTGCCGGAGGTGCCGGTGACGGCGCGCTTGCCGCCCTTCTTCGTCATGCGGACGACGTACTGGCCGCCGAGAACCTTGACGCCCTTGTACCTCTGCTGGAGGCGGACCGTCTCCCTGCCGCCCTTCTCGGTGATGGTCCCGACGGCCGTCAGGTCCTTCGCCGAGGTGTCCGCGATGTGGTAGCGGCCCTTCTTGGCCTTGAGGTGGCCGCGGGCGGCGTCGGCCGCGCTGCCGGTGGCGGCGACCTCCTCGTTCAGACCGGTCACGAGCGACGGGGTGTCGGTCTCACTGCCCGGCGTGGTCTCGGACGCGGCGGGGGCGGCCGCGGTGTCGGCGTGAGCTGCCGGCATGGCGGTGGCCATCAGGCCCGCCGTGGCCAGCAGCGCGGCTATGCCCTGCCCGACAACGACGCCGGTGCGGCGTCCCTGTGAACCAACTGCTCGTCTGCGTGCTGAAGTCCGCACGGTGCTCCTCCGGTTGCCACGAAAGCGTGAACGGTTATCGGATGCCGACATGGAAGACCCGTAGCGGGATGTGAACAATGCGTTCCACCTGCAGACTTCTGTACGTGCACACTTGTGTGGCCTACACGCAGCGGCGAGGATCACCAGGTGAAATGGGCTGATCTGGACGAACAGTGGCAGGCACTCGGGCTCGGAGCGCACGAACTCCAGGTATACGAGGCCCTGCTGAACACCCCCGGCGACACCACCAGGGCCGCCCTTGCCCAGAGCGTCGGCCTCTCGCCCCGGCAGGTCCGCCACGCGCTGGACCGCCTCGCCGAGCGCGGCTTCACCCGCCCCGCCCGGGGCTCCGGGCTGCCGGTCCCGGACGCCCCGGCCACCGCACTGCGCAACCTCATCCATCTGCACCAGGCGCAACTACTGCGGCGTGAGGCGGAGTTGGAGGAGCTGACCGGCTCAGTCGACCGGATCGCCGCGCAGCTCATGTCCGCCTCGCACACCCCGCGCACCCTCGGGATCGAGACGCTGCGGGGGCGGAGGGCGATCGCCGAGCGGGTCACCTCGCTGGTGGTGTCGGCGACCGAGGAGGTGGTCCTCCTGGACCGTCCCCCGTACGCAGCCAGCGAGCCGGACGGCATGCCCGAGCCCATCAACATGGCGGAGCCGGTCCGGCGCGGGGTGCGGGTGCGGGTCGTGGTCGACCGGGAGGGGCTGAGCTTCCAGGGGCGGGCGCGCGGGCTGAACGTGCTGGCCGCGGAGGGGGTGCAGATCCGGCTCGGCATGGACCTGCCGACGAAGCTGATCACCGTCGACCGCCGGATGACGCTGTTGCCGCCGACCGACGCGGCCGACCCCACCGCCACCGCCCTGGTGGTCAGCGACGCGCTGCTGAGCAACGCGCTGGTGCCGCTGTTCGAGGCGGTGTGGGAGCGGGCCGTGCCGATCGGGTCGGTCGGCAACAGCCAGGTCACGGACGAGGACCGGGAGCTGCTGACGATGCTCTCCTCCGGCCTGAAGGACGAGGCGATAGCCCGCCGCCTGGACGTGCACGTCCACACGGTCCGCCGACGCATCAGCCGCCTGATGCAGGAGCTGAAGGCGGAGACCCGCTTCCAGGCCGGCGTACAGGCGGCGATGCGTGGGTGGCTGACGCTTTAGGCCCTCGTGGCCCGGCTCTCCCGACGCGTCCGCAGGAGCGTACCGGCGAGCAGCGCTCCGGCCAGGACCAGGGCGGAGTTGACCAGGACGGCGACGGTGACTCCGGAGAGCACGCCGTCCGGCCCCGTGTCGCCCAGTGCGGTCATCCGGGCGGTGGCGACGGCGCTCATGACGGGGATGCCGAGGGTGATGCCGACCTGCTGGGTCATCGTGGCGAGGCCGGTCGCGAGGCCCTGCTCCTCGTCGGGGAGGCCCGAGGTCGCGGTGACCATGAAGCCGACGATCATCAGCATGTTGCCGACGCCCCCGATGAACGTGGCGGCCAGCAGCAGCCAGATCCAGGCGCCCGAGGTCCCGAGCGCCACCAGCGAGAACGTGGCGAGAGCCTGGACGACTCCCCCGGCGACGATGGTCCTCCGGTTGCCGAAGCGGCCCACCACCCGGCCGCCGAGGGTGCCGCCGATCACGGTGCCGATGCCCAGGACGCCGAAGGCGAGACCGGTCGCGAGCGGGGTGTAGCCCAGAACCTCCTGGAGGTAGAGCGTCAGCAGGAAGACCAGGGACGTCTCGGTGACGAAGGCGACGAGCCCGGTGGCGTTGCCCCAGATCACGCTGCGGCGCTTGAGGACGCGTACGGGAACGAGCGGTTCGGCCGCCCGCTTCTCCACGAACCAGAAGGCGACGAGCAGCGCGAGTCCGGCGAGGAGCGCTACGAGGGTGGCCGGGGCGGTCCAGCCGGTCGCCCCGGCCTGGGTCAGCCCGTAGACGAGGAGCAGCAGGCCGCCGGTGACGGCGACGGCGCCGGGGACGTCGAGGCGGGGGCGCCCGGCGGGGCGGGAGTCGGCGATCACGGCCGGGGCCAGGGCGACGACGAGGGCGGCGACGGGGACGTTGACCAGGAACGCCCACCGCCAGGAGAGCAGGTCGGTGAGGAGCCCGCCGAGGATCGCGCCCGCGGTGAACCCGGCGGACATCAGGGCGCCGTTGAGGCCCAGGGCGCGTTCGCGCAGCGGGCCCTCCTTGAAGGCGGTGGTCAGCAGGGAGAGCCCGGCGGGCGTGACGGCGGCGGTGGCGAGGCCCTGGAGCACGCGGGCGGTGAGCAGCACCTCCGGTGAGGCGGCCAGGCCGCCCAGCAGTGAGGAGAGGCCCAGGACCGCCATGCCCCCGATGAACATGCGCTTACGGCCGACGAGGTCGGCGACGCGACCGAACAGCAGCGTGAAGCCGGCGGCGGCCAGGGCGAACGCGGTGGCGATCCACTGGAGGTCGTGGAGCGCGAAGCCGAGTCCTTCCCCGACGACGGGCAGCGCGACGTTCAGGATCGAGAAGTCCACGGCGATCATGAACTGGGCACCGAGGAGCAGGGCCAGGACGAGCTTCTGGCGCCCGGTCATCCGGGCGGGCGGCGGCGGTACGGAGGCGGTGGGGGCGGGGCGTGACGGGGTGCGGCTGGGCGCGGACATGGTCGTCCCTCCTCGGACGGAAGCTAAACGGTTCCGTGGTTCCGTTAAGATGGAGCGACCGTAACAGAGGAATGCTCGTTAATGGAACTGGAGACCCGTTATGGCATCCGAGAGCGTGGAACCGGGCACCGTACGGCCCGGCGGGCGGACCGCACGGGTGCGGGAAGCGGTCCTGCGCGCGGCGGGCGACGCGCTGGCCGAGCACGGATTCGACCGGCTCGATCTGGCTGATGTGGCGCGCCGGGCGGAGGTCGGCAAGACGACCGTCTACCGGCGCTGGTCCTCGCCCACCGGTCTCATCGCGGACCTGCTGGACGACATGGCCGAGCAGTCGTCGCCGCGGGCGCGGACCGGCTCGCTGGAAGGAGACCTCAGGGCGAACGCGCGGCTGGTGCTGAAGACGCTCACCGATGAGCGCCAGGGCGCGCTGTTCCGCTCGGTGATCGCGGCGGCGACCTGCGATCCGCGTACGGCCCAGGCGCTGCACCGCTTCTACGCGATCCGGGTCGAGGAGTGGGCGGGCTGCGTCACCGAGGCCGTCGAGCGGGGCGAACTGCCGCCCGGCACGGACCCGGACGAGGTCGTACGCGCGGTCTCCGCGCCGCTCTACTACCGCCTGCTGGCCAGCGGCGGCCCGCTGGACGAGGCGGCCGCCGACCGCGCCGCCGACGCGGCGGTCCTGGCGGCGAAGGCGGGGGCGTACGTGGGGTGAGGGCGCGGTGCCTCACGGAGGCGGGGCCCCGGGCCCGGCCCGCCCGGTCCGCCGCCCCCGCCTCACCCCGCGAGTGCCGCCCGCAGCCGGACCGCCCACGGGTGGTCCGCGCCCTCGGCCAGCGTGATCGTCTCGGCCAGCCAGGCGCGTCCGTGGTCGTCCAGGACCGGCAGCGCGGCCTCGAAGTCCCGCTCGTCCTTGGGTCTCCGGGACTTGGACTTGTAGAGGAGCTGGATCTCCGGGGCGAGGTAGCGGACGCCGTCCGGGGAGACCCGCCCCAGCCGCGCCAGCGGGAGGCGCACCCGGGGGTCGCGGCGGAACACCCAGTCCTCGCCGTCGGTGTCGTCCAGCATGAACTGCAGCCGCCAGGGCTCGTCCGGCCCCGGCCGGCACCAGATGTCGTGGACAGCGGCGGGCAGGGTCTCGCCGGGTCGCCAGGGCCGCAGTGTGCCGGGCGGATCGGCGGCCCACCACTCCCAGCCGGCCAGCACCCGCTGCGCCTCCGACTGGTCGCGGCGCAGCAGGAGCACGTCGATGTCCCCGTGCTCCCGGTAGGCACGGCCCACCGCCAGCTCGACCGCGTAGCCTCCGGCGATCCACCACGGCGCGCGCAGCGGGGCGAGCAGGCGGACGGCCTCGGCGAGCGGCGGCGGGTCCCAGACGCCCCACGGGGTCTCCGTGCGCACGGCGGTCAGTTCCGCTTCAGGAGGTGGCGGTAGCTGTCGGGATGTTCGCGCAGATAGGTGGCCAGGTCCATGGCGGGGCGGCCGGTCAGGGCCGGGACGGCGTCCGAGACGGTGGCCATCTCCCCGGCCGCGATGGCCTCGTACGAGGTGACCCAGCCGGCCACCTCCCAGTCCGGGGCCCCGTGGCCCGCCCGGGAGGCGTACGCCTCCTCACGGGTCTCCGGCACATAGCTGACGGCCCGTCCGGCGACCCGGCTCAGCTCCTCCGCCGCCTCGGCGAGCGTGAACGCCTCGGGACCTGTCAGGTCGTAGGTGCGGCCGTCGTGCGAGGGGCCGGTCGCGTCGGTGTCCGCGAGGAGGACGGCCGTCGCGGCGTCGGCGATGTCCTCGTGGGCGACGGCGGCGACCCGGCCGTCCCCGGCGGGGCCGCGCAGCACACCGTCGGCGCCGGTCATGGCGGGCAGCCCGGCGAGATACCAGCTGTCGCGCAGGAAGGTGTACCGGACGTCGGCGGTCCGGATGTGCGCCTCGGTCTGCCAGTGATCCCGGGCGAAGGTGAAGGTGGCGTCGGGGGCGGCGCCCAGGAAGGAGACGTACACGATGCGTTCGACGCCGGCCGCGACCGCCGCGTCCACGGCCGTCGTGTGCTCCCGGACCCGGTCGGGGCTCTCGTGCGCCGAGACGAGGAACAGGGTGTGCGCCCCGGCCAGGGCGCGCCGCATGGCCTCGCCGTCGCCGTAGGGGGCGGGCGGCGCGAGGTCGGCGCCGGGCAGGGCGGGCAGCCGGGACGGGTCGCGGCCGAGCAGCCGGACGGGGACGCCGGCCCGGGCCAGCCGGGTCGCGACGCGGCCGCCGAGCGCGCCGCTCGCCCCGGTGACGGCGGTGGGCGGACCGCTGGTGACGGGATCGGTGGCGGGGCTCATGCGGGGGTGCCCTCCTCGGACGGCCAGGGGCGTACCTCGACGACCGCGTCGACGGGAAGCGGTCCGTAGATGTGCGGGAACTCCTCGCCGCCGGGCGCGGCCGCCTCGTAGCGCAGGGGTGCGGTGAGCCGGGCGGGGTCGATGACGAGGACCACGAGCTCCTGGCCGGCGGCCCCGGCCCGGCTCTCCGCGCCGTACAGCAGCTCGGCCACGCCCGGGAGCTGATGGGGCAGCGAGCAGTGGATGAAGCCCTCTTCGTGCAGGGTGCGGCCGCGGGTGGACATCTCGTACGTCCCGATCCCGCGCGCCGCCTCCCAGAGCGGACCTTCGGTGAGGTGCAGCAGTTCGGCCATGGGCCGAGGCTAACGCCGCGACGCGCTGCGGGGCGGAGCCTGTGGATAACCCCTCGCCGCGTCGGCGCGGCGGCCCGCTGCTCAGGTCGCCAGGAGTTTCGCCTCCGTCTCCGGCGCGAGGCCCACGGCGGGGCGGTCGGGGCGCTGGGGCGCCTCGCCGCCGATCTCGCGCAGCCACGCCCAGGTGTCCGCGACGGTCTCCTCGACCGGGCGGCAGCGCAGCCCGGTCGCGTGGGCGAGCCCGACGTCGCCCTGGTGGAGGGTGTCGTACACCTCCCCCGGCGGCAGCCACACGGGCAGGTCGGTCCACGGCTCGACGCCCGCCGCGAGGATCTGCTCCGCCGGGGTCCAGCGCAGTTCGGCGTCCGAACCGGTGGCACGCACGCAGGCGTCGAGCAGGCCGCCCATGGTGGTGTGCCCCGGCCGGCTGACCAGGTTGTACGGGCCGTGCAGCCCTTGTTCCGCCGCGCCGAGCACCCAGTCGGCGAGGTCGCGGGCGTCGATGTACTGGATGTCCGTGTCCGGGGTGCCGGGGGCCAGGACCGGACCGCCGCGGGCGATCCGGTTCAGCCACCAGGGCAGCCGGCCGATGTTCTCCCAGGGGCCGAGGATCAGGCCCGCCCGGGCGAGGAGGGCGCGGTCGCCGAAGGCGTCCTGGGCGGCCAGTTCGCCGCCGCGCTTGGCCAGGGCGTACGACTGGTCGTCCCCGGCGTCCGGCGAGGCGCCCGCCACCACGGGGCCGTCCTCGGCCAGGCCCGCCGGGGCCGGATAGTCGTAGACGGAACGGCTGGAGATGTACGTGTAGCGGGCGGCACGAGTGGACAGCAGCCGGGCCGCGTCGCGCACGGCGGAGGGCGCGCCGCTCCAGGTGTCGACTACCAGGTCCCAGCCGGGGCCGTCGGCGGCGGCGAGCGCGGCCAGGCCGTTCTCGGCGGTGCGGTCACCGATGATCTCGGCGGTCCCTGGCGGGGGCGCGTGGTGGCCCCGGTGGAAGACCGTGACCTGCCCGCCGCGCGCGAGCGCCGCCTCGGTCACGGCACGGCCGACGAACTGCGTACCGCCCAGCATCAGAAGCCTCATGTCCCCGACTCTGCCCTCTGACGGCCCGCTTCGGAACGGTCCACGCTCTCGGCTGAATCACCCGGAGGCGGGAACTCCCCGGGCAGGCCGCCGGGCCGGGCGCTCCGGCCTCAGGAGAGTGCCAGCGGACTGCGGTGGCGCAGCAGCCACTGGTGGTATCCGGCCACCCGCCGGGCCGCGTCCCGGTAAGCGGCCTCCAGTTCCGCGTAGACGGCGGTCATGTCGGCGCCGGGCCGGGAGACCAGGAGCAGCCGGACCGCGAGCGGGTCGTCGCGCAGCGGGCGGATCGCCATGTCGTCGCGGGGGCCCGAGGTCGGCTGGCAGGGGGCGACCGCCTCGCCGAGGACGACGAGGGAGGCGGCGGTGAGGTAGTCGCCGTGGAGCACGACGGGCGCGAGGCCGGCCCGGCTGAACATCCGGCGCAGCCCGTCCCATTCGCCGTCCACCGTCGGGTCGACCATCCACCGGTCGGCGGCCAGGTCCGCCAGGTCGACCACGGGCAGCGCCGCGGCCGGGTGGTCGCGGGCCATGGAGACGAACTGCGGTTCGCGGTCCACGAGGACCCGCTGCTCCAGCCCGTCCGGGACGGTGAGCGGGCAGCCTTCCACCTCGTGCACGAAGGCCACGTCGAGCCGGCCCGCCTCGACCGCGCGGAGCAGGGCGCGGGCGGAGACGTCGACCCGGAGCGAGATGTCGGTGCCGGGCAGCCTCAGCCGCAGGCGGCGCAGCCAGCCGCCGATGACCCGGCTGGCGGTGCACCCGATGCGCAGCCGGGGCCCTTCGGCGGCCGCGGCCTCCGCCTTCGCGTCGCTGACCAGGGCGGTCATGCCGTCGACCAGGGGACGGGCGCGGCTGAGGACGGCGCGGCCGAGGAGGGTGGGACGGCAGCCGGTGCGTTCGCGGCTGAAGAGTTCGGCGCCGAGCGCGTTCTCGATCCGGCGCAGCTGGGTGGTGAGCGCGGGCTGGCTCACGCCCAGGGTGCGGGCCGCCCGGTGCAGGCTGCCGGTGTCGGCGATGGCGCACAGCGCCCTGAGGTGTCTCACCTCAAGCTCCATGGTGCCGAGGTTAGGGCGGCCGGGCGAGCCGCACCATAGGCCGTAACCCGGTCAAAGGCGGGCGATTCAGCGGGCGTTCGGTGTGCGGACGGCAGGTGTGCACGAGATGTCCACACACGGTGATAGGGCCGTGTTATCACCGGCTGACATCATCCGCGCGGGCTCCGCTTCCCCGAAACTCTCTCCGTACCGCCCCCGTCCGAGTCCGATCATCGGACGGGTTCCTCTGACAGGCAACTGGTAGGAGACCCCCCACATGAGACACCCCAGGACCGTCGTGTCGGCCGTGCTCGGACTCGGCCTCACCATCGCCGCACTCGGCGCGGGACCGGCGATCGCCGCTCCGGAGGCGGCCGCCACGGCCGCTCACGTGGCCTACTCGGCCACGTCCGCCTCGCACGAGGACGCCGCCGCCAACAAGGCGTTCTTCGAGGCGGTCGCGAAGTCGGTGGCCGAGAAGCGGGCGGCCAACCCCGGCATCCAGGCCGTGACCATCGTCTACAGCGCCGCCAACGCTCCCAGTTTCCGCACCCAGATAGCCAACAGCGCCTCGATCTGGAACAGCTCGGTCTCCAACGTCCGGCTCCAGGAGGGCTCGAACCCCGACTTCGCGTACTACGAGGGCAACGACTCCCGCGGCTCGTACGCGAGCACCGACGGCCACGGCAACGGCTACATCTTCCTGGACTACGCGCAGAACCGGCAGTACAACTCGACCCGGGTCACCGCCCACGAGACCGGACACGTCCTCGGTCTGCCGGACCACTACTCGGGGCCGTGCAGCGAGCTGATGTCGGGGGGCGGCCCCGGCACGTCCTGCACCAACCCGTACCCGAACGCCGCTGAGCGCAGCCAGGTGAACTACCTGTGGCAGTACGGCTTCGCGGCCACGCTGACCAAGGCCGGCTCCTGACCGGTCCCGTTCGCGCCGATGGGCCGCCCCGCAGGACGGGGCGGCCTGTCGCCGTACTGCCGTGCCGTCAGCCGGAGCCGTATTCGGTACGGACCAGGGTCAGCAGTTCGTCCACGGTGAGCCCCAGGCCCCTGGCCTCACCGACGGTCTCGCGGACCCGTTCGAGGAGGCGGGCGCGGTGCGGGGACGCACCGTCGGCGATGGCCGCGCCCCGGCCCCGGCGCAGTTCGATCAGGCCCTCCTCGCGCAGCCGCTGGTAGCCCCGCAGCACCGTGTGCACGTTGACGCCGAGCGACTCGGCCAGGACGCGGGCCGCGGGCAGCCGTTCGCCGGGGGCCGCCGCGCCGTCGGCCACGGCGCGGCGCACACAGGCGGCGATCTGGTCGCCGAGCGGCACGGTGGAGGTGGGGTCGACCCGGAAGAGCATGGTCAGTGGTCCGTTCGGCGCTGGTCGATCAGGGTGTTGAGGAGCGCGGCCCCGGTCGCCGAGTCGTCCACGGTCACCGCGAAGTCGCGGCCGTTCGTCAGCCGGGCCACGATGCCCTCCCCCGACCGGAGCATGACACCACTGCGCCCGGGCCGGATGCGGTACCCCCAGCCGCCGTACTCGGTGAGCGGGCTGATGTCGCGGCTGGCCGCCGCCTCTATGCGGTCCAGCGGGACCCGGATGCGCGGCCAGGGCAGCATCCCGGTAACGGTGATCCCGCGCCGGTCCACGGTGACGTACGGGCGGGCGAAGCTCGCGATGAGCAGCCCGAGGACGAGGGGCAGCACGGCCAGGGGCCAGCCGACCGTGAACAGCACGGCGATTCCGGTCCCGACGACCAGGAGCGCCGTGAGCGGCAGCCACCAGGAGCCGGCTCCCCGGGCCCACCCGGCGACCTCCCCCGCCCCCAGCACGACGCGTTCGCCGCCCGTCTCGGGTCCGTCGTCCCCGGCCGGTTCGGGCACGGGCGTCAGCGCGGCCAGGAGGTACCCGAGTCCGAAGGCGACGACGCCCGCCCCGAAGGCCGCGGCCATGTGCCACATGGGGAAGTGGACGCCCTGCCCCCGGCCCTGCGCGTCCTCGACCGCGTCCACGTTGATGAGGAGCACGGCCGCCAGGAGGTAGCCGATGAAGGCGGCGAAGGCGTACCCGAAGCCGATCAGAACGCGGTGTGCCGTACCGGCGAACTTCCCGAACGCGGACATCAGCGTCCACAGGAGCCCTGTGCCGAGCAGTACGAGTGTGGTGATGACGAGGTACGAGGTCTGGCCGGCGTAGTCGTCCACCCGGCCGTTGCCCACGAAGTGGCTGGCCAGCTGCGCGGGCAGCCGGTCGCGGCGGGTGGCGAAGAGCAGCAGGTCGACGGCGAGTGCGAGCAGGAACGGCAGGGCGGTGAGCACCACGCGGCCGACGGATTTCAGGTTCATCAAAACCTCCCTTGTTCGCATGCTAGTAGAACAATGAAGGTGGCAGCAAGCACGCGAGGGGTACGTGGGAAGGGTCCGGGCGGTCCGGCGCCCGGTCATTCAGGCCGTTTCGAGCGGGAACGCTCCCCGGTGTCCCGTACCGGCGCCCTCCGACGGCCGGGGCTCGAACTCCCGGCAGCTCCAGACCTCCTGGACGAAGCCGGTCCGCCGCTCCCACAGCCCGAGCACGTCCTGCTCCCCGGACGTGCCCCGGTACGCCTCCTTGGCCCCCCGGAAGCAGGCGAGCCCGCCGGAGAGACCGCGCACCGGCTCCGGGGCCGGGAAGTAGTCGGAGAACGCGCAGGCTATGCAGGTGCGCAGGTGGACCCCGGGCGGCAGCTCCCGCTGGATCGTCGCCAGCGCGGACCCGAAGTCGGTCTCGGCCCGCTGCGAACCGAAGGCCGCCCCGCCGAAACGGAGTTCCAGGTAGAGATACGGGTCGGGCTTGCGGAGGGACAGCAGGCAGCTGAGGGTCGCCTGCCGTTCCGCCCCCTCGGCCATGACGGGAAACGGCAGGTCCCACTCCAGGACGCAGTCACCCAGGACGCCGTCCGTCAGCACGAACAGCCCCTGCTCCGCCGGTCCGGCCGCCACCGGGCGCAGGCCGTCGAAGCTGCCGCCCTCGAAGTCCACACCCCGTACGCGGAGGCGGAGTTGCTGCCCGTCGGTGGTGAGGATGACGGCGTCCGATCCCTGCCGGTCCCGGTACCACCCTGCCCACGACTCATCTGTCATGAGCAGGGACTGTAGCCCCTGCCTCCGACACCGCCCCTGCCGCCCTCCGCTTGGCCGGTGCGGCCGCTCGGCACCTCCCTTCGGCGGACGGTTCGTCAGTGCTTCCGGCGGGTGACGAACTCGGCCAGGGCCAGCAGATCGCCCGCCGCCGAGAGGTCCGGGACCGCCCTGGACAGGTGGTGCACGGCCCGCGCCATGCGGTCCGCGGCACAGCTCTGCGCCCAGTCCCGGCCGCCCGCCCGGTCCACGGCCTCCGCGGCCCGGCCCACCTCGGCGCGGGTGTTCATCGCGCCCCGGTACAGCTCGGCGAGCTCAGCCGCGGCCGGGGCGCCCGAGGTGAGCGCGGCCACCACGGGCAACGACTTCTTGTGGGCGGTGAGGTCCGCACCGACCGGCTTCCCCGTCTGCGCCGGGTCGCCCCAGATGCCGATCAGGTCGTCGATCAGCTGGAAGGCGAGCCCCGCCTCCCGGCCGAAGCCGTCCATGGCCCGGACGGCCCGGTCGTCGGCGCCCGCGTAGAGCGCGCCCAGGGCGCAGGCGCAGCCGAGCAGCGCACCGGTCTTCGCCGTCGCCATGGTCAGGCACTCGTCCAGCGACACCTGGTCCGGGTCGCGCTCCTCGAAGGCGCAGTCGGCCTGCTGACCCGCGCACAGCTCGATGACGCAGGTCGAGAGCCGGGCCGAAGCGCCCGGCGACATCGCCCTGCCGTCCTCGGCGAGCAGCCGCTGGGCGAGGGCCAGCATCGCGTCGCCCGCGATGACGGCGTCCGGGACACCGAACACCGTCCAGGCGGTGGCCCGGTGGCGGCGGGTGTGGTCCTCGTCGATGACGTCGTCGTGGAGCAGGGTGAAGTTGTGGACGAGCTCGACGGCGACGGCGGCCCGAACGGCCTGTTCGGGGTCGCCGCCCAGGGCGCGGGTGGCCGCCAGGACGAGCGCCGGCCTGATCGCCTTGCCCGCGCCGCCCGCCGCCGGGCTGCCGTCGGCGTGCTGCCAGCCGAAGTGGTACATCGCGACCCGCCGGATCGAGCCGGGCAGGGAGGCGACCGCCGCCCGCAGCTGCGGGTCCACGAGAGTCCGGGTGTATTCGAGGAGCGCCGCGGCCTCGTTGCCCTCGGTCGCGGCGTCTGTTCGGGTCATGGTCAATCGGTCACCCCTGTCGTTGCCGCCCCGGCCCCGGCCGCTGGCGCGGCCGGGGCCGGGGACGTGGGTGGTTGCTGGGAGCACGGGCGGGCGGGGCCCGGACCGCGAGGGGTCCGGGCCCCGTGGCTCACCGCCAGCGGCTGACCTCGACGTTCTCCAGGACACCGAGGGCGTCCGGGACGAGGATCGCCGCGGAGTAGTAGGCCGTCACGAGGTAGGAGATGATCGCCTGCTCGTCGATGCCCATGAAGCGGACCGAGAGGCTGGGCTCGATCTCGTCCGGGATGCCCGTCTGCTGGAGGCCGATGACACCCTGCTCGGACTCGCCGGTCCTCATGCAGATGATCGACGTGGTGCGGGCGTCGCTGACCGGGATCTTGTTGCACGGGAAGATCGGGACGCCGCGCCAGGCCGGCACGTGGTGCCCGCCGACGTCCACGCTCTCCGGGACGAGTCCGCGCTTGTTGCACTCGCGGCCGAAGGCGGCGATGGCACGCGGGTGGGCCAGGAAGAGCTTGGAGCCGCGTCGGCGCGAGAGCAGTTCGTCCATGTCGTCGGGGCTCGGCACCCCGTCGTGCGGCTGGAGCCGCTGGCCGTAGTCGCAGTTGTTGAGCAGGCCGAACTCGCGGTTGTTGATGAGCTCGTGCTCCTGGCGCTCGCGCAGCGCCTCGACCGTGAGCCGCAACTGCTGCTCGGTCTGGTTCATCGGCTGGTTGTAGAGGTCCGCGACGCGGCTGTGGACCTTCAGGACGGTCTGGGCGACGCTCAGTTCGTACTCGCGCGGCGCCGCGTCGTAGTCCACGTACGTGTGGGGGACGACGGCCTCGCCGACGTGGCCCGCGGAGAGGTCGATCTCGGCCTCGCCGTACTTGTTGGTGCGCTGCTGCGGGAGGGACAGCAGCCCGGCGAGATGGCTGCGCAGCGAATCGGCCCGCTCGGCGAGGTTGAGCACGTCGGCCCGCCGGAGCGTGAGCACCGTGCACGCGGTGACGGCGCGGGCCGTGTACTCCCAGACGGCGTCGCCCTCGATGAGGGAGTGGTCCCCGAAATAGGCCCCGTCCGCGTGGACCCCGAGCACCGTCTCGTCCCCGTAGGGACCGGTGCCGACCTTCTCGACCTTGCCGTGCGCCAGCAGGTAGACCCGGTCCGCCGCCTCGCCCGCCGTGGCCAGGAGCTGCCCGGCGGGGATCTCACGCTGCTCGCACCTCCGGGACAGCTCGGCGAGCACCTCCTCGTCCCCGAAGTCCCTCAGCGCCGGGAGCTCCCCCAGCTCGGCGGGGATGACCGTGACCTGGTCCCCGGTCTGCACGAACGTGACGCGGCCGTCCCCGACCGAGTAGCTCAGCCGGCGGTTCACCCGGTACGTGCCGCCCTGCACCTGGACCCACGGCAGCATCTTCAGCAGCCACCGTGAGGTGATCTCCTGCATCTGCGGAGCGGACTTGGTGGTCGTCGCGAGGTTCCGCGCGGCCGCCGTGCCGAGACTCTGCTGCGGCGGCACCTGCACGTTCTGAACCTCTTCACCAACGGACATCTGTCGTCCTCTCGATCTATCGGCTGACCTGCGGGAAGAACACTTCCAGCACGAGGACGGGGCACGCCATTACACAAAAGAGTGTGACTAATCGGGCTTTGGGCGGGGCACAACGCTGCGCGATGCCCACACGGCACCCGCGCCATACCCACCCTTAAATTTGTATCCGGAATGCCAATTAACTAATCTGACCGCCATGCGGCTGACCAAGTTCACCGACGTCGCGCTGCGCGTCCTGATGCGCCTCGCCGTCGTGAAGCACGAGGACCCGCCGACCACCCGCGAGGTGGCGGCGGTCATGCGGGTGCCGTACTCGCACGCCGCGAAGGTCGTGGCCCGCCTCCAGCACCTCGGCCTGGTCGAGGCGCGACGGGGCCGGGGCGGCGGGCTCGCCCTCACCGAGGCGGGCAGGAGCGCGTCGGTCGGCGGCCTCGTCCGCGAGCTGGAGGAGCCCGGCGACGTGGTCGACTGCGAGGGCGCCACCCCGTGCCCGCTCCGGGCGGCCTGCCGGCTGCGCGGCGCGCTGCGCGAGGCCCAGGAAGCCTTCTACGCCGCCCTGGACCCCCTCACCATCGCGGACCTGACCGCCACGCCCACCGGCCCCCTGCTGATCAGCCTCGGCGCCGGACCGCCCGCCGGGGACTGACCCCCGCCACACCGGGCCGCCGGCCCGGTGCCTACACTGCCGTTAAATGCGCATCCTAGATGCCAATTCAACATCCGAGGAGTCACCGATGCTCTCCGAGTCGTCCACCGCAACCGTCCGCGCCACCCTGCCCGCCGTCGGCGCGGCCATCGGGGACATCGCCGATCTCTTCTACCGCAAGCTGTTCGACGCCCACCCGGAGCTCCTGCGCGACCTGTTCAACCGGGGCAACCAGGCGTCCGGCACCCAGCGCCGGGCCCTCGCCGGCTCCATCGCCGCCTTCGCGACCCAACTGGTCGAGCAGCCCGGGACCCGCCCCGACGTGATGCTCGGCCGGATCGCGCACAAGCACGCCTCGCTCGGGGTCGCCCCGGCCCAGTACGAGGTCGTCCACACCCACCTCTTCGCCGCGATAGCCGAGGTCCTGGGCGACGCGGTCACCCCCGAGGTCGCCGCCGCCTGGGACGAGGTCTACTGGCTGATGGCCAACGCCCTGATCGCCATCGAGGAGCGGCTGTACGCGGAGCAGGGCGTCGTCGCCGGCGACGTCTGGCGCGAGTGGGAGGTCGTCTCGCGCACCGAGGAGACCGACGACGTCGCCCGGTTCCGCATCCGCCCCGCCGACGGCTCCCCGGCCCCCGCCTTCCGCCCCGGCCAGTACGTCTCCGTCCAGGTCGAACTCCCGGACGGTGCCCGGCAGATACGCCAGTACAGCCTGTCCAGTGCCCCCGGCTCGGCGCTCCGCTCCATCACGGTCAAGCGGGTGCACGGCAACGACGCCCCGGACGGCGAGGTCTCCCGCCACCTGCACGCCCGGGTCGGCGCCGGTGACCGGCTCCGGGTCTCCGCCCCGTACGGCGACCTCGTGCTGAAGTCCGACGAGGCCCCGCTGCTGCTCGCCTCCGCGGGCATCGGCTGCACCCCGATCCTGTCGATGCTGGAGCACCTCGCGGAGTCGGAGCACCGCGCCCCGGTCACCGTCGTGCACGGCGACCGCTCCCCCGCCGATCACGCGCTGCGCACCGACCACACCGCGCTCACGGCCAAGCTGCACGACGCCGCCGCCCACTTCTGGTACGAGAACCCGGAGGACGGCCACCCCGCCGACCGCACCGGGCTCGTGGACCTGAGCGGTCTCGTCGTCCTGCCGGGCACGCACGCCTACCTCTGCGGCCCGCTGCCCTTCATGCGCTCGGTCCGCACCCAGCTGCTCGCCAAGGGCGTCCCGGCCTCCGACATCCACTACGAGGTGTTCGGCCCCGACCTCTGGCTCGCCTCCTAGGTCGTACTGATCGTGTCCGGATCGGCTCGCACAGGATCCGAACAGGGCCCCGCCGTCGCCCCGCGACCGGTCGGGGCCCTTCCGGTTGGGTAGAACCGCTCCCACACGCACAGAAGGAGCCGGTCATGTCCTCACCCATGTCCGCGAGCGCGTTTCTCGCCGCCCTCAAGAAGGAAGGGCTCACCGTCGTCGAGGTCGGCGACTGGCGCAGCCACAACCGGAACCACAAGGGCCCCTGGGGCCCCGTGAACGGGGTGATGATCCACCACTCCGTCACCAAGGGGACCGACGCCACTGTGGAGATGTGCCGCGACGGCCACCCCGACCTGCCGGGACCGCTGTGCCACGGCGTCATCGCCAAGGACGGCCGGGTCCATCTGGTCGGCTACGGCAGGACCAACCACGCGGGGATGGGCGACGACGACGTCCTGCGCGCGGTCGTCGCGGAGAAGAAGCGACTTCCCCACGACAACGAGGCCAACACCGACGGGAACCGGCACTTCTACGGCTTCGAGTGCGAGAACCTCGGCGACGGCGAGGACCCCTGGCCGGAAGCCCAGCTCGAAGCCATCGAGAAGGTCTCGGCGGCCATCTGCCGCCACCACGGCTGGACCGCCCGCTCGGTCATCGGCCACCGCGAGTGGCAGCCCGGCAAGGTGGACCCGAAGGGCTTCGCGATGGGGGACATGCGCGACCGCATCCACGACCGCCTCAAATGAGCCCCGGGCTGCGCCCGCCGCCACAATGGAGCCCATGCCCGCCCCGTCTCCCGCATCCCTGCTCCACCCGCGGCTGCCCTCGCCCCTGCAGCAGGCCGCGGACGAGCGCTTGGCCCGGCACGGCGTGACGCTGCTGCTCAAGCGCGACGACCTGATCCACCCGGATCTGCCGGGCAACAAATGGCGGAAACTCGCGCCCAATCTGGCGGCCGCCGCCGGGCGTCCCGTGCTCACCTTCGGCGGCGCGTACTCCAACCATCTGCGGGCCACCGCCGCCGCCGGACGGCTCCTCGGATTCCGCACCATCGGGGTCGTACGCGGTGACGAACTGGCCCATCGGCCGCTCAACCCCTCGCTGGCCCGGTGCGCCGCCGACGGGATGCGGCTGCACTTCGTGGACCGGGCGACCTACCGCGCCAAGGCCGACCCGGCGGTCCTGGCCGGACTGCTGGAGGCGTACGGGGACTGCGAGGTCGTCCCGGAGGGCGGCAGCAACGCCCTCGCGGCCCGGGGCTGCGCCGAGCTGGGGCGCGAACTGCGGGGCGTGGCCGACGTGGCCGCCGTGGCCTGCGGCACCGGCGGCACCCTGGCCGGGCTCGCCGCCGGACTCGCGCCGGGGCAGCGCGCGCTCGGCGTCCCGGTCCTGCGCGGCGGCTTCCTGGGCGAGGCGGTGCGGGAGCTCCAGCGGGAGGCGTTCGGCGGCCCGGCGGGCGACTGGTGGCTGGACGAGCGGTTCCACTTCGGCGGCTACGCCCGTACGACACCGGCCCTGCACGCGTTCGCAAAGGATTTCGAGGACCGGCACGGGCTGCCCGTGGAGCGACTGTATGTGGCCAAAATGCTGCACGCGCTCACCGTGCTGGCGGAGGAGGGCGCCTTCCCCGCCGGAACCGCGGTCGCGGCCGTGATCACCGGCCGTCCGGACGCGCCCGAGGAGCCCGCCGGCCCCGGGGGCGCTCAGCCCTCCTCCCGGTAGGCCGCCGCCTCCTCCAGGTCCAGGCGGCGCAGCAGGGTGCGCATCATCTCGTCGTCGATCCTGCGCTCGTCCCGCAGCCGTACGAAGACCTCCCGCTCGGTCTCGATCATCTCGCCGGCCAGCCGCCGGTAGGTCTCGTCCGCCGACTCCCCGGTGACCGGGTTGGCCGCGCCGAGGCGTTCCCAGACCGCGTTGCGGCGGCGTTCCAGCACGGTCCGCAGGCGGTCCGCGAGCGGCTGGGGCAGCCGGTTGCGCTCGTCGGTGAGCAGTTCGTCCAGGCGGGCCTCGGCGGCCGTGGACGCCTCGTTCTGGGCCTGCGCCTCGGCCAGCGTGTCGGCCTGCCGGTCCCGGCCCGGGAGCTTCAGGACGCGCACGAGGAGCGGCAGCGTGAGCCCCTGCACCACCAGCGTGCCGATGACGGTGGTGAACGTCAGGAACAGCACCAGGTTCCGGGCCGGGAAGGCGTCGCCGTCGCTGGTGACGAGCGGGACGGAGAAGGCGATGGCGAGCGAGACGACCCCGCGCATCCCGGCCCAGCCGACGATGAGCGGCGAGGTCCAGTCCGTACCGGTCTCCCGCTCCCTGATCCGCCGCGACAGCCACCTGGGCAGAAAGGTCGCCGGGTAGACCCAGACGAACCGGACCACCACCACGGCCAGGAAGACCAGCACCGCGTACCCGAAGGCGTCCGCCACGGAGTAGGTGCCGAGCCCCTTGAGCACGAACGGCAGCTGGAGGCCGATCAGCGCGAACACGGCCGACTCCAGGACGAAGGCGACCATCTTCCAGACGGCGGCCTCCTGGAGCCGGGTGGCGAAGTCGACCTGCCAGGACCGGTGGCCCAGATACAGCGCGACGACGACCACGGCGAGCACCCCCGAGGCGTGCACGCGCTCGGCCGCCGCGTACGCCACGAACGGGATCAGGAGCGACAGGGTGTTCTGGAGCAGCGGCTCCCTGAGGTGCGTGCGCAGCCAGTGCAGCGGGACCATGAGCAGCAGGCCGACCCCGACGCCCCCGACGGAGGCCAGCAGGAATTCCCGCACCCCCGCGCCCCAGCTGATGCCCTCCCCCACGGCCGCGGCGAGCGCCACCTTGAACGCGGTGATCGCGGTGGCGTCGTTCACCAGGGACTCGCCCTGGAGGATCGTCGTGACACGCGCGGGCAGCCCCACCCGGCGGGCGATGGCCGCGGCGGTGACGGCGTCCGGCGGGGCGATCACGGCGCCGAGCACCAGCGCGGCGGTCAGCGGCAGATCGGGCACCAGCAGATAGGCCAGCCATCCCACCGCGACCGTCGCGAACAGGACGTACCCGACGGACAGCAGGGCCACCGGCCGCAGGTTGGCCCGCAGATCGAGGTAGGAGCTGTCCACGGCGGCCGTGTAGAGCAGGGGCGGCAGCAGCAGGGGGAGCACGATGTGCGCGTCCAGGGTGTACGACGGCACCCCCGGCACGTACGAGGCGATCAGGCCGACGGCGACCAGGAGAAGCGGGGCCGGCACCGGGGTGCGGCGGGCGAGGCCGGCGGTCGCGGCACTGCCCGCGACCAGCGCCACCAGGGGCAATGCGTCCATCTCATGATCCTCGCATCCGTCGTAACCTGGCCATCATGAGTGGTTGCCCGCATGTACCGGACCTGCCGCGCCCCGAGCCCGCGCCCCTCGGCGAAACCTGTCCCGAGTGCCTGGCGGCCGGCACCCACCCCGTGCAGCTGCGGCTGTGCCTGAGCTGCGGTCATGTCGGCTGCTGCGACTCCTCGCCGGGCCGGCACGCGACGGGGCACTTCGAGCGGACCGGCCATCCGGTCATGCGGAGCTTCGAACCGGGCGAGAACTGGCGTTGGTGCTTTGTCGACGGTTCGATCGTCTGACGTCCGGGTACGTCAAACCGGCGCGCGTTGTTCGTAATTGAGCGACGCAGACCCCTAGGCACTGTGCGTACTCATGGACCTACCATGAGTGACAGCCTCAGGGCGGGGTTCCGGCGACACGGCATCATGGATCGCGATAGCGTCGCCGGACCGAGAACCGAAGACGTACCGCATGGCTCCGGGCGTTCTCCCGGAACCTCGAATGAGTTTGTGCCACCTTGGAGGTGAGGGTGTCCCAGATCGCAGGCGAGCCCGGGAATCAGGACTTCGTAGAGGTCCGGCTGCCCGCTGCGGGTGCCTACCTGTCGGTGCTGCGCACGGCCACGGCCGGTCTCGCAGCACGTTTGGACTTCACTCTCGACGAGATCGAGGACCTTCGCATCGCGGTGGACGAGGCGTGCGCGATCCTGCTCCAGCAGGCCGTGCCCGGCTCCGTCCTCAGCTGCGTGTTCCGTCTCATCGACGATTCACTCGAGGTGACGGTCGCGGCCCCGACCACGGACGGCCGCGCCCCGGAACGCGACACCTTCGCCTGGACGGTGCTCTCCGCACTGGCCGGGAAGGTCGACTCCTCGGTCGCCGACGACCGTACGGTCAGCATCAGCCTGTACAAACAGCGCGGCGCGGGACCCGGGCCGGCGTGAGCAACGGGAACGGGGACGGTCCTGTGCGGGACGAGACGATCCGACCGGGGGTGGTGCGTGCGGCGGGCATCCCGGATCAGCAGGCCCTGCCTCATCCGGTGGACGGGGCGGAGCTGCCCCGTGCGGTGGGCGGGGCGGACGGGCCCGCCGGCATTACGGTCGCGGTGAAGCAGTCGCAGGCGGAGCGGGCAGGCCAGATGAGCGAGCACGGGCACCACGATCCAAACGACCGCAGCGAGGCGCGGGCGTTGTTCATCGAGCTGGGCAAGCTCGCCGACGGTTCGCCGGAGCGGGCGGAGCTGCGCAACCGGCTGGTGCGGATGCACCTGCCGCTGGTGGAGCACCTGGCCCGTCGCTTCCGCAATCGCGGGGAGCCGCTGGACGACCTGACCCAGGTCGCCACCATCGGGCTGATCAAATCCGTCGACCGGTTCGACCCGGAGCGGGGCGTCGAGTTCTCGACGTACGCGACGCCGACGGTCGTCGGGGAGATCAAGCGCCACTTCCGCGACAAGGGCTGGGCGGTGCGGGTGCCGCGCCGCCTCCAGGAGCTGCGGCTCTCGCTGACCTCGGCGACGGCGGAGCTCTCCCAGCTGCACGGCCGCTCGCCGACGGTGCACGAGCTGGCGGAGCGGCTGGGGATCTCCGAGGAGGAGGTCCTGGAGGGCCTGGAGTCGGCCAACGCGTACAGCACGCTGTCGCTGGACGTGCCGGACACGGACGACGAGTCGCCGGCCGTGGCGGACACGCTGGGCTCCGAGGACGAGGCGCTGGAGGGCGTCGAGTACCGGGAGTCGCTGAAGCCGCTCCTGGAGGACCTGCCGCCGCGCGAGAAGCGGATCCTGCTGCTGCGGTTCTTCGGCAACATGACCCAGTCGCAGATCGCGCAGGAGGTCGGCATCTCGCAGATGCACGTCTCGCGGCTGCTGGCCCGCACGCTGGCGCAGCTGCGCGAGCGGCTCCTCGTGGAGGAGTAGCGGGCGCGGTGACGCGGAAGAGGCCGCCGGGTCGTCCCGGCGGCCTCTTCGTGTGTCCCGGGAGCCCTCAGGCGTCCCCGGTGTCCGCGTCGGACGTGCTGCCCGGCCTGCGGATGCCGAGGGCCTCGATGGTGGCGGGCCTGACCAGCTGGTAGAGCGCGGTCAGCGCGACCGCCGCGAGCACGATGCCGGCCGGGATCAGCACGCCGTGGGAGCGCAGCAACGTCCAGGCCACCGGCAGCGCGATGATCTGCGTGATGAGCGCCGGGCCCCGGCTCCAGCTGCGGCGCAGCAGCAGGCCGCGGGCAGCGAGAAGCGGGATCAGGCCGAGCGCGATGACGGTCAGCCCGCCCATCTCGGCCTGCTCGGGGCTGTCGGGCCGGCCCAGCAGCCCCATCACCAGCATGTAGATCCCGCCGACGACGAGGGCGGCGCCTTCGAGGCCGCTGATCGCGGCCACCAGCGCGATCCTGGCCGGTTTCGCCGGCTCGGCCAGGGGCGAGGGCGCGTTCTGCTGAGTACTCACCCTTGCAGGTTGGCATCCCGCCCCCGGCGAAGGAAAGCCGGGGTCGCGCGCACCACCGCCGCACCCCCGCGCCGTCACCGAGCGTGAGGTGCTGCGAGCAGGACTTCAGGGGGGTACCCCGTGGTAGGTAGGCTGGCAGACATGCGCGCACTTCTTGTGGTCAATCCGGCAGCCACCACCACCAGTGCGCGGACCCGTGACGTGCTGATCCACGCGCTGGCGAGCGAGATGAAGCTGGAGGCCGTCTCCACCGAGTACCGCGGGCACGCCCGTGACCTGGGGCGGCGGGCCGCCGACAGCGACGACATCGACCTCGTGGTGGCGCTCGGCGGCGACGGCACGGTCAACGAGGTCGTCAACGGCCTGCTGCACCGGGGCCCCGATCTGGACCACCTGCCGAAGCTGGCCGTGGTGCCCGGCGGCTCCACCAACGTCTTCGCGCGGGCCCTCGGGCTGCCCAACGACGCGGTGGAGGCGACCGGCGCCATCCTGGACGCGCTGGCGAACCGGACCGAACGCACGGTCGGCCTCGGCCTCGCGGCGGGTACGCCGGGCACGGAGGACGAATCGGTGCCGGAGCGCTGGTTCACCTTCTGCGCCGGCCTCGGATTCGACGCCGGGGTGGTCGGCCGGGTCGAACAGCAG
This sequence comes from Streptomyces sp. NPDC041814, assembly GCF_055590565.1. Classification (NCBI taxonomy): domain Bacteria; kingdom Bacillati; phylum Actinomycetota; class Actinomycetes; order Kitasatosporales; family Streptomycetaceae; genus Streptomyces; species Streptomyces sp. NPDC041814. The sequence continues at coordinate 346,345 of NZ_JBVJAM010000003.1, forward strand.
CGGGAGCGCGGCAGGCGTTCGACGCACGCCCTGTACGTGCGCCAGGTGCTCCGGCAATTCCTGGAGGAGCCGCACCGGAGGCAGGGCGTGATAACGCTCGATGTGCCCGGTGAGGAGCCGGTCACCGATCTCGCGCTTTCCATAATCTGCAACACGGCCCCCTGGACGTACCTGGGGAACCGGCCGGTGTACGCGGCCCCGAAGGCGTCCTTCGACACCGCCCTGGACGTGCTGGGCCTGCAGAAACTGTCCACGGTGGCGGTCAGCCGCTACGCCACCCAGCTGCTCACGTCGAGCCCGGAGAAGGGCCCGCGGGGGAAGCACGCGGTTTCACGGCACGACCTCACGGACTTCACCTTGCATTCAAAGGTCCCACTGCCCTTCCAGATGGACGGTGACCACCTCGGGGTGCGTACGAGTGTGACGTTCACAGGCGTACGCCGTGCACTGCGTGTGATTGTGTGAGTGGAAGGGACCAAAGTCCTTTAACTCGAACGTTTGGACTGGCTTCCACCCTCTAGAAGTACGGCTGTGACCTAGCCGACACCGAGGAATCAAAAAAAACTTTCCTGAAGGGGTTGTATCCGCCGCCGAGGTTTGCGAATCTCTACATGGCGATCGGGACGGCCCGCAACAACGGCCTCCACTGAGAGCCAGAACCCCTCCTCACTGCACAGGACCACAACCAGTTCATCTGGGCGTTGGGCCTACACCTGCGGGGGGATTCGTGAAAGCGTTCACATTCACAAGCCACAGTACGTAACACCAAGGAGAGGTAGCAGCCATGGACTGGCGTCACAACGCCGTTTGTCGTGAGGAAGACCCGGAGCTGTTCTTCCCCATCGGCAACACCGGTCCTGCGCTGCTGCAGATCGAGGAAGCCAAGGCCGTCTGCCGTCGCTGCCCCGTCATGGAGCAGTGCCTGCAGTGGGCGCTTGAGTCCGGCCAGGACTCCGGCGTCTGGGGTGGCCTCAGCGAGGACGAGCGCCGCGCGATGAAGCGCCGCGCCGCTCGCAACCGGGCGCGCAACGCCAGCGCCTGACCGACGCCACCGCTACGAACCTCAGCGCAGGCGGCGCGTACAGCGCGTACGCACCACCCCGCCCCCCGAGTCGCAGCGCGCAGTACCCCCGAAGCGCATGCTTGACCAGAGAGCCCGGACCGTTCACCAACGGTCCGGGCTCTCTGGCGTGTGCGGTGCGCCGCGCTACTTCTCGTTGCGGACCGGGATGTCGAGGACGACCTGTGTCCCGCGCTCCGGCGCCGGCACCATGCCGAACGTGCCGCCGAGCTCGCCCTCGACCAGCGTGCGGACGATCTGGAGACCGAGGTTGCCGGCCTTCTGCGGGTCGAACCCCTCGGGCAGACCGCAGCCGTCGTCCTGGACGGTGATGAGCAGCCGACCCTCGGCGGGCGAGCCGCCGCGGACCGCCGAGACCTCGACGGTGCCGGACTCCGCGACGGAGAAGGCGTGTTCCAGGGCGTTCTGCAGGACCTCGGTGAGGACCATCGAGAGCGGTGTCGCGACCTCGGCGTCGAGTATCCCGAAGCGTCCCGTGCGGCGGCAGGTCACCTTGCCCGGCGAGATCTCCGCGACCATGGCGATGACCCGGTCGGCGATGTCGTCGAACTCCACCCGCTCGTCCAGATTCTGGGACAGCGTCTCGTGCACGATGGCGATCGAACCGACGCGCCGCACCGCCTCGTTGAGCGCCTCGCGGCCCTGCGGGGATTCCATCCGGCGGGCCTGGAGGCGCAACAGGGCGGCGACCGTCTGGAGGTTGTTCTTCACCCGGTGGTGGATCTCCCGGATGGTGGCGTCCTTGGTGATCAACTCGCGTTCGCGGCGGCGCAGTTCCGTCACGTCGCGCAGGAGGACCAGGGAGCCGATGCGGACGCCCTTGGGCTTGAGCGGGATCGCGCGCAGCTGGATCACCCCGCCCGCGCACTCCACCTCGAACTCACGGGGCGCGTAACCGCTGGCCAGTTTCACCAGGGCCTCGTCCACCGGGCCCCGGGACGGGGCGAGTTCGGCGGTGATCTGGCCGAGGTGCTGGCCGACCAGGTCCGAGGCGAGACCGAGACGGTGGTAGGCGGAGAGGCCGTTGGGGCTGGCGTACTGCACGACCCCGTCGGCGTCCAGCCGGACCAGGCCGTCGCCGACGCGCGGGGACGCGTCCATGTCGACCTGCTGGCCCGGGAAGGGGAAGGCACCGGCGGCGATCATCTGGGCCAGGTCCGACGCGGACTGGAGGTAGGTCAGCTCCAGCCGGGACGGGGTGCGGACGGTGAGGAGGTTGGTGTTGCGCGCGATCACGCCGAGCACCCGGCCCTCCCTGCGTACGGGGATCGACTCGACCCGTACGGGCACCTCCTCGCGCCACTCCGGGTCGCCCTCGCGCACGATCCGGCCCTCGTCCAGCGCCGCGTCGAGCAGCGGGCGGCGGCCACGCGGGACCAGGTGGCCCACCATGTCGTCCTGGTAGGAGGTGGGACCGGTGTTGGGCCGCATCTGCGCGACGGAGACGTACCGCGTGCCGTCGCGGGTGGGGACCCACAGGACGAGGTCGGCGAAGGAGAGGTCGGAGAGCAACTGCCACTCCGAGACCAGCAGGTGCAGCCACTCTAGGTCGGTGTCGCTCAGAGCGGTGTGCTGGCGTACGAGGTCGTTCATGGAGGGCACGTGTGCGAGCGTACCCGTGGATGCCCGCCGGTCCGAACCGGAACCGCTGCCCGTACGTGCAGTGAACCGGGGCCGACATTGGCACCGCGCATGGATGGACACGGCCCAGTGGTCTAGTCCACAATGCTTGATGGAGAAGACCTCCGCTCTCCCCGCACAGGAGAGCGGACGAGGTACCCGCGCTCTCTGCCCTGACTGCGCCGGTGCCTCTCCCCCGGCCGGGGGCACCGCACACCGCCGGCCGAGCCGGCCGCCCGCGAGGGCGGCCCCACTCCGGGCTGCGGTGCTGGTCGGGCTGAGGGTCCCGGCCCGGCGCCGCGGCCCGCGGGTTCTTCCAGGGCCTCAGCGGGTCTCCGTGACCTTCGCGAGCGCGCGCGGCGCGTCCGGGTCCTGGCCCCGCGCGATCGTCACCTCGTACGCCAGCATCTGGAGCGGCAGGATCTCCAGGACCGGCTGGATCTCCTCCGCCACCCCGGCCGTCGGCAGCACGAACCCCGCGGACGCCGCCGCCACCTGTGCCTGCGGCCCGACGACGAAGAGGTCGGCGCCCCGGCCGCGCAGCCGGTCCAGGACGGGCTGAAGGGCCTCACCGCCCCGGCCGTCCGTCACCACGGCGATCACCGGCGAGATGTTGTCGACCATCGCGAGGGGGCCGTGCAACAGGTCGGCGCCGGAGTACGAGAGCGCCGGGATGTAGCTCGTCTCCATGAGCTTCAGGGCGGCTTCCTTGGCCGTGGGGTAGCCGTACCCCCGCGAGGTGATGACCATGCGCTCGGCGAAGCGGTAGCGCGACGCCAGGGCCCTCACCTCGTCCTTGCGGGCGAGCACCTCCTCCGCGAGGTCCGGCAGGACGGCCGCCGCCGCCCCGTCGCCGCCGCGCAGCCCCTCCACGAACAGGTACAGCGAGAGCAGGGAGGCGGTGTACGTCTTGGTGGCCGGCAGCGCCTTCTCGGGCCCGGCCAGGATGTCGATGTGGTACTCGGAGACGGCCGCGAGCGGCGAGTCCGGGTTGTTGGTCACCGCCAGGGTCACCGCGCCGGCCTCCCGGGCCGCCTTGGTGGACGCCACCAGGTCGGGCGAGCCGCCGGACTGGCTGACGGTGACGACCAGGACGTCGCGGAGGTCCGGCTTCGCGCCGTACGCCGTGGTGGTCGACATCGAGGCCAGCCCGCAGGGCAGCCCCAGCGTGATCTCCAGCAGGTACTTCGCGTAGAGGGCGGCGTTGTCGGAGGTGCCGCGGGCGGTGAGCAGGACGAAGCGCGGATTGCGCGCCGCGATCCGCCCGGCGGTCTCACGGATGGCGGGCGCGCCGCGCTCCAGGATGCGGCGGAGCACCGCGGGCTGCTCGGCCATCTCGCCGGACATGATGCGGCCGGGCCACTCGCCCCCGCCGGCCGGGTACGTGGCTGACATGTCTGGTGCCTCCCGGGAGTCGCGCGGTGCCTCGCACAAGTCGAACACGGGGTGCGCGGGGGCCGCCAGCGGGCGACGCCCGGCGGGGCGCGTCCGCGTGCCGGTACGGACGTCCCGGGGCAGGGTGAGTCTGCTAGATTGGGACCTTGATTGGTCTATACCACATATCGTCACTCTCGATCGGATCGGCAGGCCCCGCGTGGAAGTTGTCATCGTCCCGGACGCCAAGGCAGGCGGCGAACTGATCGCGGGGGCCATCGGCGCCCTGCTCGGCCGCAAGCCCGACGCCCTTCTCGGCGTTGCCACCGGCTCTACCCCGCTGCCCATCTACCAGGCCCTCGCGGACCTGGTCCGCTCCGGTGCCGTGGACGCCTCGCGCGCCCGCGTCTGCCAGCTGGACGAGTACGTCGGGCTGCCGGCGGGCCACCCGGAGTCCTACCGCTCCGTGGTGCTGCGCGAGGTGGTCGAACCGCTCGGGCTCTCCGAGGACGCGTTCATGGGCCCCGACGGCTCCGCCGAGGACGTCCAGGCGGCCTGCGAGGCGTACGACAGGGCGCTGGCCGAGGCCGGCGGTGTCGACCTCCAGCTGCTGGGCATCGGCACCGACGGGCACATCGGCTTCAACGAGCCCTGCTCCTCGCTCGCCTCCCGCACCCGGATCAAGACGCTCACCGAGCAGACCCGGGTCGACAACGCGCGCTTCTTCGACAACGACATCGACCAGGTGCCGCACCACGTCATCACCCAGGGCATCGGCACGATCCTGGAGGCCCGCCACCCGATCCTGCTCGCGACGGGCGAGGGCAAGGCGGACGCGGTGGCCGCGACGGTCGAGGGACCGGTCGCCTCGATCGTGCCCGCGTCGGCGCTCCAGCTGCACCCGCACGCGACGGTGGTCGTGGACGAGGCGGCGGCGTCGAAGCTGAAGCTGGCGGACTACTTCCGCGCGACGTACGCGGCGAAGCCGGCCTGGCAGGGGCTGTAGTTCCTACGCGGGAGGGCCGGGACACCGTGTGGTGTCCCGGCCCTCCCGTATGTGCGGAGGTCAGCTCCCGGCGATGATCTCCGCCGCCGCCTGGCCGCAGACGCGGGCGGCGCCGTGCGTCGCGATGTGCAGGGCTCCCCGGGGCCCGGCCTGGGGGACGCCCATCTCGACCACGATGGTGTCCGGGCGCGCCGCCAGCAGCGCGTCCAGGGCCTCGGTCATCCACGCGTGGCGGTGCGCGTCGCGGACCACGGCGACGATGCGCCGCTCCCCCGCCGCCCGCAGCGCGGCCTCGGCCGGGGCCTCGGACGCACCGTTGTACGTGTCGGTCTCCGTGCCCGGGACGAGCCGGGCCAACTCGGCCGCGACGCCCCAGGGGGTCTCGTCGCCCACCGCGATGTTCGCGGCCGGGGTGAAGGCGGCCACGTATGCCGGAGCGGTGAGCGGTGCGCCCTCGCCGGTCACCTTCACCGCGCGGCGGGCGGCGACCAGACCGATGTCCGAGGCGATGCCGGTGCTCTGTGCGGTGCCGGGCGCGGTCCCCTCCTGTGCTGCCGCGCCCGGCTCCCGTACAGCCCCCCGTGCCTCCCGCGTCCAGGACGCGAGGGCGCGGACCCGGGCAGCGGCGTCGGCGAGCCGCTCCTCGGGAAGTTCACCGGAGCGCACCGCCGCGACCAGCGCGTCGCGCAGCCGCAGGACGGTGCTGTCGTCATCGAGCCCGCCGCCGACGCAGAGCGCGTCGGCACCGGCCGCGACGGCGAGGACGGAGCCGCGTTCGATCCCGTACGTCGAGGCGATGGCCTGCATCTCCACGGCGTCCGTCACGATGAGCCCCTGGTACCCCAGCTCCTCGCGCAGCAGACCGGTGAGGATCTGGGGGCTGAGGGTGGCCGGGCGGTGCGGGTCGAGCGCGGGCAGCAGGATGTGCGCGCTCATCACCGACTTGGAGCCGGCCGCGATGGCCGCCTGGAACGGGACGAGCTCCCGGGCGTGCAGGGTCTCCAGGTCGACGTCGATGCGGGGCAGTGCGTGGTGCGAGTCGACCGCGGTGTCGCCGTGCCCGGGGAAGTGCTTGGTGCAGGCGGCGACCCCGGCGGCCTGGAGGCCCTCGACGTACGCGGCGGTGTGCCGGGCGACCAGGTGCGGGTCGGCGCCGAAGGAGCGGACGCCGATGACGGGGTTGCCCGGGTTGGAGTTGACGTCCGCGGACGGGGCCCAGTTGAGGTTGACCCCGCACTCGGCGAGGCGGCGGCCCAGCTCGTGGGCGACGGCCCGGGTCAGCTCGGTGTCGTCCACCGCGCCGAGCGCCAGGTTGCCGGGGAACGACGAGCCGTTCCGCACCTCAAGGCGGGTGACGTCGCCGCCCTCCTCGTCGATGGCGACGAGCACGTCGTCCCGCTCGGCCCTGAGCTGGGCGGTGAGCGCGGCGAGTTGTCCGGGCGTCTCGATGTTGCGGCCGAACAGCCCGACGGAGGAGAGCCCTTCGCCGACCCGGCGCAGCAGCCACTCGGGGGCCGTGGTGCCGGTGAAGCCGGGCTGCAGCACGGCGAGCGCGTCACGGGTGACGGTGTCCGTGGTGGAGGTGAGGGTGGTCATGGGGCGGCGTTATCCCTTCACGGCGCCGGAGGTGAGCCCCGCGGCCATCTTCTTCTGCACGAACATGAAGAAGATGACGACCGGAAGAGCGATCATGGTGGACGCCGCCATGAGGGCGCCGTAGTCCGTACCGCGCTCGCTGGTGAACGTCATCAGCCACACGTTGAGCGTGTACTTGGAGTTGTCGTTGATCAGGATGTAGGCGAAGAGGTACTCGTTCCAGGCGTTCACCAGCGCGAAGATCGACGCGGCGGCGAGTCCGGGGGCGAGCAGCGGCAGGATCACCCGGCGGAAGGCACCGAAGCGGGTGCAGCCGTCCACCATGGCGGACTCCTCCAGCTCCACCGGGATGTTCACCACGAAGCCGCGGATCATGATCGTCGCGAACGGCAGCGTGGAGACCAGGTAGACGACGATCAGGCTCCAGTACTCGTCGATGCCGCCCATGGCGTTGAGCTGGGCGTAGATCGGGATGAGCATCGCCGTGGGCGGCAGCATCTGGACCAGGATCATGATCAGGAGCAGGGGCTTGCGGCCGAAGAAGCGGAACCGGCCGATGGCCAGGGCCGCCAGGGTGGCGATGATCATGCCGCCGACGACGGCGGTGATCGTGACGATCAGGCTGGACTGGACGGCGGTGCCGAAGTTCGGCTGGTCGACGGCCTTGACGAAGTTGTCGAAGGTGATCGACGAGGGCCACAGGGTCTGGTCGTACGAGCGGATCTCGCGGCTGGGCCGCAGGGCGCTGATGACCAGCCAGTAGACCGGGAAGACCATGACCAGCGAGATGCCGAGGCCGAGGATGTTCAGGCCGACGCGGCTCTTCTTGCGGTCCGGGCGCAGGACCTGTGGTGTGTCGGTCGTGGTGCTCATTCGACCTCTCCCGTCTTCATGAGCTGGCGCAGGTAGTACACGGCCACCGCGGACAGCAGGATCACCGTGATCAGGGCGATCGCGGTGCCCTGGCTGAAGGAGGTGGACTCGAAGGCCTTCGAGTAGGAGTAGAGGCCGAGGGTCTCGTACTCCGGCTCGGGCTTGCTGCCGCGCAGCAGCCAGATCTGGCCGAAGACGTTGAAGTCCCAGATCACCGACAGCGTGGCGACCATGCTGAAGACCGGCTTGATGACCGGCCAGGTCACGTAGCGGTACACGCCGAAGCTGCTGGCGCCGTCGAGGGAGGCGGCCTCCTCCAGCTCCTGGGGGACCTGGGTGAGGGCGGCGTACAGGGTGACGACGACGAAGGGGATGGCGCCCCAGACGACCAGCAGCGTGATGATCGCGAAGCCCTGGACCGGGTCGAGGTACCAGTTGTGGCCGAGCCAGTCGTCGCCCACGACCTTCGCGATGAGGGTGTTGATGAGGCCGTAGTCGGAGTCGGCCATGAACCGGAAGATGGAGGCGGCGACCATCAGCGGCATCGCCCAGGCGGCGATGAGGCAGAAGGTCAGGATGAGCCGCACCCAGTTGGACAGCCGGCGCATCAGCAGGGAGATCAGCAGACCGATGCCCATGGTCAGCGACACGCAGACGGCCATGAAGACGACGGTGCGGAAGGTCACCCACCAGAACTCGGAGTCACCGAGGATGTTGGTGAACTGGTCGAAGCCGACCCAGGGTGCGGGATCACCGGTCCACAGCTCGCGCCGGCCCATGTCCTGGAAGGACATGATGACGGTCTTGGCGAGCGGGTAGAGGTAGACGGCGGCGATCGCCACGATCGCCGGGAGGATCAGGAGGTAGGGCAGCAGTTCGCCCTTCTTCCGCTTCCTCTTCTGCTTCAGGGGTGCGGTGCCGCCCTCATCGGACAGCGGGCTCCCGTCCGCCTTGGGATCACGTGGTACGGGGACCGGTGGCCCGGCGGCCTTGGTATCGGCGGCAGTCACGTGGCTGACCTTCCATCGCGGGTCCGAGGCAGCCCCCGGATAACACGGCGTTCTTGAGCTGAAGCGAGCGGGGGCCGCGGCGCAATGCCGGGCCCCCGCCTGGCGATCGGAAGACTTACGCCTTCTTGTTGATCAGTGCGTCGATCTCGCTGTCGGCCTTCTTGGTGGCGTCGGCGACGGACGTGCCCTTGAGGATCTTCAGGAGCATGTTCTCCAGAATCTCCTCCTTCTCGATGGAGGCCCAGCCCGGAGCGATCGGCGTGAACCAGGCGTCCGGCACCGCGTTGGCGATGGCGGCCGTCTCGGGCTTGGCCTTCAGCGGCTCAAGCTGCTTCTCGTTGTTCGGGAGGATGTTCTTCGACGCGAGGACGTCCATGGACTTCGCGTTGGTGAAGAGGGAGATCCACTCCTGGCCGAGGTCCTGGACCTTGGACTTGGAGATGGTGGCGAGGTCGGAGCCGCCGATGAAGGACGGGAGCGCCTTGCCGTTCGGGCCGGGCATACCGGCCGTGGCGATCTTGCCGTCGAGCTTCGGGTTGCCGTTCTCACCCGTGGTGACGCTGCCGGCCTCCCAGGCCTGGCCGTAGATGACCGCGGCCTTCTCGTTGGCCATGACGTTGGCGTGGTCCTGCTCGTCCTTCGTCTGGTCGGCCTTGTTGTACTTCTTGACCAGGTCGACGAAGTGCTGGATGCCCTTCTGCGCCTCGGGGGTGGAGAGGCTGGCCTTCCACTCCTTCGAGCCCTCGTCGTACTTGGCGATCTGACCGCCCTCGGCCGCGACGTAGGACATGGCGGCGTACCAGTAGCGGCCCGGGTAGTACAGGGACGAGGCGCGCTTGTCCTTCTTCGCGAGCTCGGCCTGGACCTTGTCCATCGCCTTGAGGAAGTCGTCCTCGTTCTGCGGGAGGGCGTCACTGCCGGTACCGGCCTTCAGCATGTCCTTGTTGTAGACCGCGAGGCGGGCGGAGGCGTAGTAAGGAACGCAGTAGATCTTGCCCTCGTAGGAGCAGGTGTCCTTGAGGCCCTTGATCCAGGTGTCGGAGTTCTCGTACTTCGCGGTGTCGATCTCGCCGAGCGCGCCGTTGAGGATGTACTGCATGGTCTCGGTGTTGCCGAGTTCGACAACGTCCGGGAACTTGTCGCCACCGAGGGAGGTGTCGAGCTTCTTGACCTTGTCAGCCCAGCCCTGGTACTGGATCTTGACGTTGACGTTCGGGTACTTCTTCTTGAACTGGGCGTTGACGTCCTTGACCAGTTCGGGCCAGGTCGACTGGGCCTCGCCCATGAGCCAGACAGTCAGGTCTTCCTTGCGGTCCTTCGGGTCCTTCGAGGACGTCTTGTCGTCCGAACCACACGCCGCGATGGAAACCAACATGCCCGCGACGCCGATCGCCGCGATGAGCTTGCGCTTCACGCCACCCTCCTCAGGGATGCTGCAACCCCCTCCCCACCGCGCGAGAACGTCGACGAGTACCTCTGGGGCTGGGACCTGGTCTTTAATGGTTTAGACCAGTACCGGGAGCTTGGCCTAGACCTTTAGGGGTGTCAAGGGTGTATAAGAAGTGCACTCGCGTCCGTTATAGGACCGACACCTGAGGGAGGGCGACGAGCCGTGACCGGACCGTGCCACCATGTGAGCCGCGACAGACGGAGGAGCCGGTGACGGCAGCAACGCAGCAGTCGGGAAGGCGGGCCATGGGCGCCGACGGGGGCAGTGCGGAGAACGAGACGGGCGCGGGCGCCGGGACGCGCACCGCGCGCGTACCCAAGTACTACCGGCTGAAGCGACATCTCCTCGACATGACGGACACCATGCCGCCGGGCACCCCCGTTCCACCGGAACGGACCCTGGCGGCCGAGTTCGACACCTCGCGCACCACCGTGCGCCAGGCGCTCCAGGAACTGGTGGTCGAGGGCCGCCTGGAACGCATCCAGGGCAAGGGCACCTTCGTCGCCAAGCCGAAGGTCTCCCAGGCCCTGCAACTCACCTCGTACACCGAGGACATGCGCGCCCAGGGGCTCGAACCGACCTCGCAGCTCCTGGACATCGGCTACGTCACCGCCGACGACACGCTCGCCGGGCTGCTCGACATCAGCGCCGGCGGCCGCGTCCTGCGCATCGAGCGGCTGCGCCTGGCGAGCGGCGAACCGATGGCCATCGAGACCACGCACCTCTCGGCCAAGCGCTTCCCCGCGCTGCGCCGTTCACTGGTCAAGTACACCTCGCTCTACACCGCGCTCTCCGAGGTGTACGACGTCCGGCTGGCCGAGGCCGAGGAGACCATCGAGACCTCGCTGGCCACTCCGCGCGAGGCCGGGCTGCTCGGCACCGACGTGGGCCTGCCGATGCTGATGCTCTCCCGGCACTCACTGGACGAGCAGGGCGAACCGGTCGAGTGGGTGCGCTCGGTCTACCGCGGCGACCGCTACAAGTTCGTGGCCCGCCTGAAGCGGCCGCTGGACTGACCGTCGCACCGACTGACCCGGCGTACGCATGTGCGCCGCGAACGGCCCCCGGACCCGCCTCCGGGGGCCGTTCGGCGTTCCCGTGGCCGGCCTTGGACCGGACCAACCCCCGGACGTTTGCCGCCAATCCGGCCATCCGGCCGGCCGGTGACGACCGTTGCCGGACCGCAATGCGGACGGGGGGTGACGGTGGCCGGATGCCTCGCCTAGATTTCCTGCGCATTACAGGTGATCAGCGAGGGGACGGAGTCGCCGCCATGCCGGAAGAACCAGAAGGAAAGCCACCCACGGTCACACCGCTGCGGGTGGTCATCGCGCTGTGCCTCATCGCGCCGTTCGTGGCGATGCTCTGGGTGAGTTCGTACGCGAAGATCGACCCCACGTTCATCGGCATCCCGTTCTTCTACTGGTACCAGATGCTCTGGGTGCTGATCTCCACCGCGCTCACCATGATCGCGTACAAGCTGTGGCAGCGTGACCAGCGCGCCCGCAAGGGGGGTGCGTCGGCATGAAGGACGGCGTGAACGGCGTCGCGCTCGGCGTCTTCATCTTCTTCTTCCTGGCCGTCACGGTCATGGGCTTCCTGGCCGCCCGCTGGCGCAAGGCCGAGAACGAGGCCACGCTCGACGAATGGGGCCTGGGCGGCCGGTCGTTCGGCACCTGGGTCACCTGGTTCCTGCTCGGCGGCGACCTCTACACCGCGTACACCTTCGTCGCCGTCCCCGCGGCGATCTACGCGGCGGGCGCGTCCGGCTTCTTCGCCGTGCCCTACACCATCCTGGTGTACCCGCTGATCTTCACCTTCCTGCCGCGCCTGTGGTCGGTCTCGCACAAGCACGGGTACGTCACCACCTCGGACTTCGTCCGCGGCCGGTTCGGCTCGAAGGGGCTGTCGCTGGCCGTCGCGGTCACCGGAATCCTCGCCACCATGCCGTACATCGCGCTCCAACTCGTCGGCATCCAGGCGGTGCTGGACGTGATGGGCGTCGGGGGCGGCGAGAACACCAACTGGTTCGTCAAGGACCTGCCGCTGCTGATCGCGTTCGCGGTGCTCGCCGCGTACACCTACTCGTCGGGGCTGCGGGCGCCCGCGCTGATCGCGTTCGTCAAGGACGGGCTGATCTACCTGGTCATCGCCGTCGCGATCATCTACATCCCGATCAAGCTGGGCGGCTTCGACGACATCTTCGCCTCCGCCCAGGACAAGTTCACCAAGGCGGGCGCGGGCGGACTCGCACCGCCCGAGGCCGGGCACTGGGGTTACGCCACGCTGGCACTCGGCTCCGCGCTGGCGCTGTTCATGTACCCGCACTCGATCACGGCGACGCTCTCCAGCCGCAGCCGTGAGGTGATCCGCCGCAACACCACGATCCTGCCGCTGTATTCGCTGATGCTGGGCCTGCTCGCGCTGCTCGGCTTCATGGCGATCGCCGCCGGCGTCAAGGTGGACAACGGCCAGCTGGCCATCCCGCAGCTCTTCGAGAACATGTTCCCCGACTGGTTCGCCGGGGTGGCCTTCGCCGCGATCGGCATCGGCGCCCTGGTGCCGGCCGCGATCATGTCCATCGCCGCGGCGAACCTGTTCACGCGCAACATCTACAAGGACTTCCTGAAGCCGGACGCGACGCCCGAGCAGGAGACCAAGGTCTCCAAGCTGGTCTCGCTGCTGGTCAAGGTCGGCGCGCTCGCCTTCGTCCTCACCATGGACAAGACCGTCGCGATCAACTTCCAGCTGCTGGGCGGGATCTGGATCCTCCAGACCATGCCGGCCCTGGTCGGCGGCCTGTTCACCCGGTGGTTCCACCGCTGGGCGCTCATCGCCGGCTGGGCGGTCGGCATGATCTACGGCACGGCTGCCGCGTACGGGGTCGCGAGCCCGACGCAGAAGCACTTCGGCGGGTCCTCCAAGGAGATCCCGGGCCTCGGCGAGATCGGCTACATCGGCCTCACCGCGTTCGTGCTGAACGTCGTGGTCGTCGTCGTCCTCACCTTCGTCCTGAACGCGGTCAAGGCCCCCGTCGGGACCGACGAGACCTCCCCCGGCGACTACACCGCGGACGCGGGCGACCCGGGCGTCCAGGAGAAGCTGCCGCCGGCCACGGCGGGAGCACCCGGCGGTCACTGACCGCACACCTTGACGCCACGCGACACAACATGTGGGGGCTGCCCGGCAGGGCGGCCCCCACATGTATGCTCATGCTCGCTGTCGCCGCAGGGGAATCCGGTGTGAATCCGGAACTGTCCCGCAACGGTGTTTCGGTGTGCTTCGGCACACCCGACAAGTCCGAGGACCTGCCGACGGCGCATCCGGCTCGACCGAACCGGATGCCCAGACGTCCGGGCCTCGTGGGATGGGCCGGTGGACGCCGCACGGAGTGCCGCCCCGCCCGGGCCCCTCCTGCCCGGCTGCCCCCGCTCCCCGCCGGCCCAGAGCCGAGCGAGGGAGAGCACCACGTGACCATCGCGCCAGCCGATCCGGCTTCAGCGGCCGCATCAACGGGAACCACGAGCGACGGACCGGGCACCGCACTGCTGCGGACCCTGACCGACCTCACCGCGGACCTGCCCGACACCGACCCCGGCCGCGTCGCCGCCGCCGCGCTGCGCGGCCGCAACGCCCGGTCGGACGAGGCGGAGCTGCGCTCGCTGGCCACCGAGGCCGCGGCGGGCCTCATCTCCGAGGACCCGGCCTACTCCCGCCTCGCCGCCCGGCTGCTCACCCGGTCCATCGCGGACGAGGCCGCCGGACAGGGTGCCACCTCGTTCGCCGCCTCGGTCGCCGTGGGCCACCGCGAGGGCCTGATCGCGGACCGGACCGCCGAGTTCGTCACGCTCCACGCGACCGCCCTGGACGCCCTGGTCGAGCGGTCGCTCGCGGACGGGGCCGACGACCGCTTCGGGTACTTCGGGCTGCGTACCCTGCACAGCCGCTACCTGCTGCGCCACCCGATCACGCGCCAGGTCATCGAGACCCCCCAGCACTTCATGCTCCGGGTCGCCGCCGGGCTCGCCGAGGACACCTCCGAGCGGGCGCTGGACGAGGTCGCGGCGCTGTACGGGCTGATGAGCCGGCTGGACTACCTGCCGTCCTCGCCGACGCTCTTCAACTCCGGCACCCGCCACCCGCAGATGTCGTCCTGCTACCTGCTCGACTCGCCGCTGGACGAGCTGGACTCGATCTACGACCGCTACCACCAGGTGGCCCGCCTGTCGAAGCACGCGGGCGGCATCGGCCTCTCGTACTCCCGCATCCGCGCCCGGGGCTCGCTGATCCGGGGCACCAACGGGCATTCCAACGGCATCGTGCCGTTCCTCAAGACGCTGGACGCCTCCGTGGCCGCCGTGAACCAGGGCGGCCGCCGCAAGGGTGCCGCCGCGGTCTACCTGGAGACCTGGCACGCGGACATCGAGGAGTTCCTGGAGCTCCGCGACAACACGGGCGAGGACCAGCGGCGCACGCACAACCTGAACCTGGCGCACTGGATCCCGGACGAGTTCATGCGCCGCGTCGACGCGGACGCCGCCTGGTCGCTGTTCTCCCCGGCGGACGTGCCGGAGCTGGTCGACCTGTGGGGCGACGCGTTCGACGCCGCGTACCGGGCCGCCGAGGCGAAGGGCCTGGCCCGCAAGACCATGCCGGCCCGCGAGCTGTACGGCCGGATGATGCGGACCCTGGCGCAGACCGGTCAGGGCTGGATGACGTTCAAGGACGCCTCCAACCGCACCGCGAACCAGACCGCCGAGCCGGGCAGGGTCGTGCACTCCTCGAACCTGTGCACCGAGATCCTGGAGGTCACCGACGACGGCGAGACGGCCGTCTGCAACCTCGGTTCGGTCAACCTCGGCGCGTTCGTCAAGGGCTCCTCGATCGACTGGGAGCGGCTGGACGCCACCGTGCGCACCGCGGTGACCTTCCTCGACCGCGTGGTGGACATCAACTTCTACCCGACCGAGCAGGCCGGCCGGTCCAACGCCCGCTGGCGGCCGGTGGGCCTGGGCGCGATGGGCCTCCAGGACGTCTTCTTCCAGCTGCGGCTGCCCTTCGACTCGCCCGAGGCCCGCGCGCTCTCCACGAAGATCGCCGAGCGCGTCATGCTCGCCGCGTACGAGGCGTCCTGCGCCCTCGCGGAGCGCCCCCAAACACCTTCGACAGGCTCCGGTGCAGGGGGGACCCCCCTGGGTCCGCTGCCCGCCTGGTCCGAGACCCGGGCCGCGCGCGGGGTGCTGCACCCGGACCACTACGACGTGGAGCTGAACTGGCCGGAGCGCTGGGATGCCCTGCGGGCCCGGATCGCGAGGAGCGGGATGCGCAACTCGCTGCTCCTGGCCATCGCCCCGACCGCGACGATCGCCTCGATCGCGGGGGTCTACGAGTGCATCGAGCCCCAGGTCTCCAACCTCTTCAAGCGGGAGACCCTGAGCGGTGAGTTCCTCCAGGTCAACGGCTACCTGGTGGACGAGCTGAAGCGGCTCGGCGTGTGGGACGCGCGGACGCGTGAGGCGCTGCGCGAGTCGAACGGCTCGGTGCAGGGCTTCGCGTGGATCCCGGCGGACGTGCGGGCGCTGTACCGCACCGCGTGGGAGATCCCGCAGCGCGGCCTGATCGACATGGCGGCGGCCCGTACGCCGTTCCTCGACCAGAGCCAGTCGCTCAACCTGTTCCTGGAGACGCCGACGATCGGCAAGCTCTCCTCGATGTACGCGTACGCCTGGAAGCAGGGCCTGAAGACGACGTACTACCTGCGGTCGCGTCCGGCCACCCGGATCGCCCGGGCCGCGTCGGCCGCCGCGACCGTCCCCGTACAGCAGGCGCAGGCGCCCGACGCGGAGGCCATCGCCTGCTCCCTGGAAAACCCCGAGTCCTGCGAGGCATGCCAGTAATGAGCACCACCCCCACCGAACAGAACCTGCTCGACCCGGGCTTCGAACTGACCATGCGGCCCATGCGCTACCCGGACTTCTACGAGCGCTACCGGGACGCGATCAAGAACACCTGGCACGTGGAGGAGGTTGACCTCCACTCGGACGTGCCGGACCTCGCCAGGATGACGCCCGCCGAGCAGCACCTGATCGGGCGGCTGGTCGCGTTCTTCGCGACGGGTGACTCGATCGTCGCGAACAACCTGGTGCTGACCCTGTACAAGCACATCAACTCCCCCGAGGCCCGGCTGTATCTGTCGCGGCAGCTGTTCGAGGAGGCCGTGCACGTCCAGTTCTATCTGACGCTGCTCGACACCTACCTGCCCGACCCGGACGACCGCGCGGCGGCTTTCGCGGCGGTGAAGAACATCCCCTCGATCCGCGAGAAGGCGGAGTTCTGCTTCCGGTGGATGGACTCGGTGGAGAAGATCGACCGGCTGGAGTCGAAGGCGGACCGCCGCCGCTTCCTGCTGAACCTGATCTGCTTCGCGGCGTGCATCGAGGGGCTGTTCTTCTACGGCGCCTTCGCGTACGTGTACTGGTTCCGCTCGCGCGGGCTGCTGCACGGCCTGGCCACCGGGACCAACTGGGTCTTCCGCGACGAGACCATGCACATGAACTTCGCGTTCGAGGTCGTGGACACGGTCCGCAAGGAGGAGCCGGATCTCTTCGACGACGCGCTCCAGCAGCAGGTCACCGACATGCTGAAGGAGGCCGTCGAGGCGGAGCTGCAGTTCGGCCGCGATCTGTGCGGCGACGGGCTGCCCGGCATGAACACCGAGTCGATGCGCGCGTACCTGGAGTGCGTCGCCGACCAGCGGCTCACCCGGCTGGGGTTCCCGGCGGTGTACGGATCGGAGAACCCGTTCGCGTTCATGGAGCTCCAGGGGGTCCAGGAGCTCACGAACTTCTTCGAGCGGCGCCCGTCGGCGTACCAGGTGGCCGTGGAGGGCACGGTCGCCTTCGACGACGACTTCTAGACCCTCGCCCAGCTCCTGAGGTACGGACGCCGTGCGGCCCCCGCCGGCCGCGCGGCGTCCGCGCTTTGCGGTGGGCGGGTGCTCCGGTCCTGTTCCGCTTCGCGCAGCTCGCGGTCGATGCGGCGTTCGCGGGCCATGCCGACCAGTGCGGGCAGCAGGACGAGGGCGAAAAGTGCGGAAATGCCGAGGAAGTTCAGGAATGTGTTCATGCCTCTACTGTCCTCGTTCCGGCGAAGAAGCGGCAGTGGCAGGACTGTCATAGGACATCGAATTACTGCCACACTGGGTCCATGCTGAACAACGTCGCCGCCCTGATGCTCGATGACGTCCACCCCTTCGAACTCGGCGTGCTCTGCGAGGTCTTCGGCCTCGACCGGAGCGACGAGGGCCTGCCGGTGCACGATTTCGCAGTGGTCTCCGGCGAGGGACCCCAGCTCCGGACCCACGCCGGCTTCACGATCAGCACCCCCTACGGCCTCGACCGGCTGGAGGAGGCCGACCTCGTCGCCGTACCGGCCGGCGGCCGCTTCGGGGAGCGCGAGTTCCCCGAGGAGGTCCTCACCGCACTGCGCCGGGCCGTGGAGCGGGGCGCCCAGGTGCTCAGCGTCTGCTCGGGGGCCTACCTCCTGGGCGCGGCCGGACTGCTGGACGGCCGCCGCTGCACCACGCACTGGCGACACGCCGACGACCTGGCCCGCCGCTTCCCCGAGGCCGCCGTCGAGCCGGACGTGCTGTACGTGGAGGACGGGCCGGTCACCACGTCGGCGGGGACGGCGGCGGGGATCGACGCCTGCCTGCACCTGGTCCGGCAGGCGTACGGACCGGCCGCCGCCAACACCATCGCCCGGCGGATGGTGGTGCCGCCGCACCGGGACGGCGGGCAGGCGCAGTACATCCAGCGGCCGCTGCCACGCACCCGCTGCGACACGGTGGGCGACACGCTGGCCTGGATGGAGCGCCACCTCGACCGCGAGATGACCGTCGAGCAGCTCGCGGACCGGGCGCACATGTCGCCGCGCACCTTCGCCCGCCGCTTCCAGCAGGAGACCGGGACCACTCCGTACCGCTGGCTGCTGCGCCAGCGCGTCCTGCTGGCCCAGCACCTGCTGGAGACATCCGACGAAACCGTCGACACCATCGCCGACCGCACCGGCTTCGGGACGGCGGCGGCGCTGCGCCACCAGTTCGTACGGGCGCTGGACACCACGCCACAGGCGTACCGGCGCACCTTCCGGGGCCCGTCGGCGGTCGGCGAGGCGGCCTGACCCCGGGGCCGTCATCGGATCATTCGTCCAACCGATCGCGTGACATGTCCATGGACCGGAGTCGGGCCCGCGCGCCAGGGTCGGGCCCATGGAGATGCGGAAGGCAAGACGAAGGACCATCGGGGCCGTGGTGGCCGCGCTCGCCGCCACCCTGCTCCCCTGGCAGACCGCCTCGGCCGAGGAGGCCCGGGCGACCACCCCGCCGCCGGAGGTGCTGCCCTCGCTGCGCCAGTGGCAGCCGGGCAGCGGGGAGTTCGTCCTCACCGACCGGGCCAGGATCGTGCTGGACGGGGTGCGAGAACGGCGTACGGCGGACGACGCGGCCCGGTTCGCCGGTGAGCTGGCGGGCAGGCAGCAGGTGGCCCGGGGCCGGGCGCGCGCCGGTGACATCGTGCTGCGCCAGGACGCCTCGCTGAAGGGCTTGCTCGGGGCGGAGGGCTACCGGCTCGACGTCGGCGACCGGGTCACGGTCACGGCGGCCACCTCGGCGGGCGTGTTCTACGGCTCGCGAACGGTGCTCCAGTTGCTGAACGACGACGGGCGGGCCGCGCGCGGCTCGGCGTCCGACGTACCCGCGTACCGGGAGCGCGGGGTCGGGGTCTGCGCCTGCTACATCAACGTGTCGCTGCCCTGGTTCGAGCGGCTGATGAAGGACATGGCGTCCCAGAAGCTCAACCAGCTCTGGATCGAGGCGAAGGTCCGCAGCGACACCGACCCGGAGTCGGCGTTCTGGGGCTACTACACCAAGCCGCAGATCCGCGCGCTGGCCGCGATGGCGAGGAAGTACCACATCGAACTGGTCCCGGAGATCAACTCCCCCGGCCACATGGACCCCTACCTGGAGAACCACCCGGAGCTCCAGCTCAAGGACAAGGACGGCGTGGCCTCCCCGCCCCGCCTGGACATCTCGCGGCCCGAGGCGCTGACGTACTACACCTCGCTGGTCGACGAGGCCCTGGACGTCTGGGGCACCGGCACCTGGCACATGGGCGCCGACGAGTACATGCTCGGCTCCTCCTACCCGGACTACCCGCAGCTCCAGGCGGCGGCCATCGCGAAGTTCGGCGCGTCGGCCACCCCGGACGACCTGTTCGTGGACTTCGTCAACCAGGTCAACGCCCACGTGAAGGAGCGGGGCCGCTCGCTGCGCATCTGGAACGACGGGCTGCTGGGCCGCAACACCCTCGTCCCGCTGGACCGGGACATCACCGTCGAGCACTGGCTCGGCGGCGGCGCCATCCAGAAACCGTCCGCCCTGCTCGCCGAGGGCCGCCCGGTGATGAACTCCGCCTACGCGCTGTACCTGGTGCGCGGCGGCTACACCACCAGGACCCGGGAGCTGTACGAGAGCGACTGGACGCCCCTGCGCTTCGAGGGCGAGACGCTGCCGGCCGGGGCGGCCAACCTGACCGGCGCGAAGATCAGCCTGTGGCCGGACAGCGCGGCGGCCGAGACCGAGAACGAGGTCGAGGCGAAGGTCTTCATGCCGCTGCGCTTCCTCGCCCAGGCCACCTGGGGCGGGCCCAGGCCCAGCGCGACGTACGCCGGTTTCGAGGCCATGGCCCGCCGCATCGGGCATGCCCCCGGCTGGGCGGACACCGACCGCGCGCCGCTGCCCGACGGCACCTACCGGCTGACGTCCGGCGCGAAGGCGCTGGCCCCGGCCGCGGACTCCGGGGTGGCCCTGGTCAAGGGCTCCGAGGCGTCCTGGACGCTCACCGCGACCGCCGACGGCTACTACACGGTCCGCTCGGCGGACGGGCTGTGCCTGGACGCGGTGCGCGGCAGGAAGTACCTCGGCGCCCCGCTGGAGGTGGGCGCCGAACTGTCGCTCGGGGCCTGCTCGGCGGGCACGCGCACCCAGCGCTGGCAGCTGGACGCCGGCCACGGGGCGTTCGTCCTGCGCAACGCGATCTCGCAGCTGCGCCTGACCGAGCGCTCCGCCGACGGCGCGGCGGTGCAGACCACGGGCGGCACGCCGCTGCGCGCGGGGGCGTAACCGCGCGGTCGGGGCCCGCCGACACCGGCGGGCCCCACCGCTTCGGTCAGATACCGCAGTTGGGCGCCGACCAGTAGTGGCTGGGGCCCTGGTTCACGTGGACGTGGTCGTTGTGGTCCGGGTAGCCCGGGCCGAGGATCCCGTTGAACCCGTGGTAGCGGGCCTGCGTGGCGAGGGTGCAGAACGCGATCCCGCCGAGGTCCGCCGCGTCACCGTACAAGTGCCGGCTGTTCGAGGCTCCGCCGACGGCGCTGTTGCACGACGTCGAGCGGAACCCGCTGTTGATGTTGATCGGCCGGTCGCCGAGCGCGTGGCGCAGGGCCTCCAGCTTCCACATGGTGCTCAGCGCGTTGGCCTTCGCCGTGGCCGCCGAGACCGCGCCGCCCGACCAGGTGCTGTTGCAGCGGTTCATCTCGGCGTACGTGAAGTGCGCCGGGGTGCAGTCGCTGTCCTGGAGGGCGTAGATCTTGGCCTGCGTGGCGGGCCCGGCGATGCCGTCGGCGGCCAGCCCGTACGCGGCCTGGAAGCGCTTGACGGCGGCGGTGGTGGCGGGACCGTACGAGCCGTCGATGGCCAGCACCGAGTTGTAGCCGGGGTAGCCGGCGACCCGGATCTGGAGCTGCTGCACGTCGCTGCCGGTGGCACCGGGACTCAGGGTGCGGGACCAGGTGTAGCAGTCGTCGGCGTGCGCGGTGCCTGCGGTGACCACGGCACCGCCCAAGGCGAAGGCCATGGTCATGACAAGGCTGAGCAGGAGTCGTGCGGAACGTCTGATCACGGGAGCTCCCAACCACAGTCGGAGGTGTGGTGCACGAGCCTGTCGGATGAGACGGTGCCCGTCAACTACGCGTGTAGAAACGGTGGTTGACGGAAAGACGAACGCGGCGCGGGACGGGCCCGCGCCGCGTTCGTCGCCGGGGTCAGTCGTTCGGGACGACCTCGTAGCGCGGGGTGTTCTCCGCCATCTGCCGCAGCGCGTCCTTGCGCTCGCGCTTGGAGAGCCGGTCGATGTACAGGTAGCCGTACAGGTGGTCCGTCTCGTGCTGGAGGCAGCGGGCGAAGTACCCCGTGCCGCGCACCCGGACCGGATTGCCCTTGGCGTCCTGCCCGCGCACCACCGCGTAGTCCGGGCGGGCCAGCTTGGCGTACGCCGTCGGCACGGAGAGGCAGCCCTCGCCGGAGTCGTCCAGGACCCGCGCCTCGGGCGGCAGCTCCTCGAGGACCGGGTTGCAGATGGCGCCTACATGCCGCACGCCCTCGTCGTCGGGGCAGTCGTAGACGAAGACCTTGAGGTCGACGCCGATCTGGTTGGCGGCCAGGCCGACGCCCTCCGCCGTGCGCTGGCTCGCGAACATGTCGTCGATCAGCGCGGCCAGCTCGTCGCCGAACTCCGTGACGTCCTTGCACTCCTTGTGCAGGACCGGGTTGCCCACGACCGTGATCGGACGGGAGGTACCGCGCTCGCGGTGGGCCGTCTCGCGCGCCTCACAGTCCTCGGTGTCGATGAGGAATCCCTCCTCGTCGACGCTGACCTGCTCGTCCGTCTCCTGCTGCGCCATGTCCGCCGTACGCCTTCCTCAAAACCCGAATCGGTGCGTACACAGACTACGGGCAGCGCTCAGCAGACTTCTTCGAGATCGCGCCACTCGCGGCTGTCCGGGCTGTCCGCCACCCAGCCGTCCAGCAGCCCGCGCACCAGACCGGCCGGGGCCGCGAGGCCGCACTCACGCTCCGGCACCCACAGCTCACCGGCCGTGCGGTGGCCCAGCGGGCCCGGATGCCCCGGCTCGCTGTGGTCGTGCGGGTCCAAGTGCTCGCCGTCGCCCTCGTCGCTCTCCATCCGGCTCTCCGAACAGGACCGGCACAGCAGCCGCACCGACGAGGACCAGTCCTCGGCGGCGAAGCCCGCGTCCGAGGCCAGCTGCTCCAGCGCGTCCCGGTCCGCCTCCGTGGCCGCCTCCAGCAGCACCACCCAGGTCGGCACGGGCGACGGGGCCCACAGCTCGATCTCGTCGAACACCGGGTAGGACGGGCCCGCCGCGGTGATCCGTTCGCCGTTCGGCACCCCGTCGTGCAGCACGACCTCGCCCCAGCGCCGCCCGGACGACGGCAGCGGGATCGACAGCACCTCTATCCGGGCCGGGTCGAGACGGCGGCCCCACACGACCTCGGCCTCGCCCTCCGGCGACAGCCGGACCGCCGCGCTGCCCAGCTCCATGCCGACCGGCTCGTTGCCCGCGGCCGGGGTCTGCTGCCCGCCACCGGGGACCTTCAGCCCGTACGCCTGCCAGGCGCGGCGCGCCAGCGGCCAGTCCTGAAGGGCGGTCGCGGCGATGCCCACGTTCCACCAGTCCGGCGCTCCGGACTCCTTGTCGAGCAGGGCGACGGCCCGCAGCCCGGCGGCCCTCGCCTGCTCCCAGTCGTGCCGGAACTTGTGCAGCAGCGCCAGGTTGAACCACGACTCGGAGAGCCAGGGCTCCAGGTCCGCCGCGCGCGTCAGCAGCGCCCCCGCGTCCTCGTACCGGCCGTCGCCGATCAGCGTGAACGCGCGGTCCGTGGCCTGCCGCCAAGAGGCGGACGGCCGATGCCGTACCTTCCCGAAGATCCTCACGATTCCCGCCTGTCCCGACTGGACACCCTCGTTCTACCGCTCTCTTCGCATCCAACCATGCCGGGCCCGGGGCCCGCTCATTACCCATCGGTTACCCGGGCGGGACGGGGGTCAGACCGCCCCGGGCCAGCACCCGGGCCAGCGACTCCACCACCTGCGGCTGGTAGTCGCGCCCGGTGCCGAGCCTGAGCTGTTCCAGCGCACCCAGTGGCCCGGAGAGACTTTCCCCGCTGAGGTCGTCGTATGCGTTCACCGCCCGGACGATCCTGGCGGACAGCGGCTGCTCGCGGTACGGGTCGGCCTGCCGCTCCACCACGACGGCCACCTTCGCGTCCACCCCGGTCTGCCGGACCACCGCGCCACCGAGCAGCGCGATCCGGCGCTGCTCGACGGCCGGCAGCAGGGCCGTCGCCCCGTCCGGCACCGGGTCGACCAGGGAGAGCTGGCCGATGTCGTGCATCAGCGCCGCGTACTCCAGCACCGTGAGCTCCGGCCCGGACAGGCCCATCTCGCGCCCGACGGCCGTGCACAGCTCAGCCACCCGGCGGGCGTGGCCGTGCGGGGTGTAGCCGGCGATCTCGGTGGACCGGGCGAGCGAGGCGATGGTCTGCCGGTACGTGGTGCGCACGGCCGCGAACCTGCGGTACGAGAGCTGGGTGAGCAGCAGCGGTACGCAGAGCACGGGCAGCGCCCACAGGCCGGCGGCGGCCACCCCGAGCGCCATGACCGCGCCGGTCGCGCAGACGGCCGAGCCGATCCCGGTGAGCGCCCGCAGCTCGTCGCGGAGCAGCGGCCCGTACGGGGCGGGGGCGGCTCGGGAGCCGCGCGGCCGGGTGCGGGCGCGGTGCAGGAGCGCGGCGAGTACGGCGTCGCAGAGGGCGGTCAGGCCGAGCAGCAGGAGCAGGAAGGCCGCGTAGTACGGACCGTCGCCGAACCACTTCTCGCTGCGGCCCGCGTTGTACAGCGGCTGGAAGCAGACCGCCGCGAAGGCCACGGTGAGCAGCCGCCGGGCCACCTGGTCGGCGCCCGGCCCGTCGCCCCGCGCCAGCTGCGGCACCGAGGCGACGAGCTGGGCGGCGGCGACGACGGCGACGACCTGGAGGACCCCGTGGCTGGTGGGCTGCCCGCCGCTGCGCCCGAGCAGGGCGTAGGCGAGGGCCCCGGCGGCCCCGAGGGGCGCGGGTTCCCGCTCCCCGGGGAGGGCGCCCCAGCGGGCCAGTTCCCCGATGGTGACGAGGGCGCCGAAGGCGAGGGCGTGCCCGGGATCGTGGACCCCGCGCCACAGGGTGTACCCGAGTCCGGCGGCGGCGAGCAGAAGGGCGGCGCCGCGCAGCCCCAGGGTCGCGGGCCCGGCGGTCACCGGCCGCCCTGCCCGTCGGCACCGTCCGGCCGGGGGCTCAGCGGCGCCGGGGCGGGCCCGGCGGGCTCCTCCCGGGGCGGCGGCAGCTGCGCGTCGTCCGCGGTGACGGCCCCGAACCAGCCGTACCGCTCCAGGCCGCGCGCCAGGGCCCGCACCATCTGCGGGTCGAACTGCGTGCCCGCGCACCGCTTCAGCTCCTCCACGGCGACCGGGACCGGCCGGCCCCGCCGGTAGGAGCGGGTGGAGGTCATGGCGTCGAAGGCGTCGGCGACGGCGACGATGCGGGCGCATTCGGGGATGCCCCGGCCGGAGAGCCCGTACGGGTAGCCGCTGCCGTCGAGGCGTTCGTGGTGGTGCAGGATCGCGGCCCTGGCCTCGCCGAGGAAGCCGATGCCCCGGACGATCTCGTGCCCGTACTCCGGGTGCAGCTCGATGACGCGCCGCTCCTCGGGGGTGAGGGGGCCGTCCTTGCGCAGGACCCGGGTGGGGACACCCAGCTTGCCGACGTCGTGGAGGATGCCGGCGAACCGGAGGACCTCGACGCGGTCCCGGTCGAGGCCCAGTTCATGCGCGATGAGGACCGAGGCGCGGCCGA
The DNA here is from genome assembly GCF_055590565.1 of Streptomyces sp. NPDC041814. Classification (NCBI taxonomy): domain Bacteria; kingdom Bacillati; phylum Actinomycetota; class Actinomycetes; order Kitasatosporales; family Streptomycetaceae; genus Streptomyces; species Streptomyces sp. NPDC041814. The sequence continues at coordinate 371,101 of NZ_JBVJAM010000003.1, forward strand.
CCCGTTCGCTGTGGCCCCGGGTGTAGGTGTCCTTGATGTCGACGGCCTGGACGAGCGCCCTGATGGTGGCCCGGTGCGCGGCGTGCTCGCGGTGGTACTGCGCGTAGACCCAGCCGGAGATGTACATGGGCAGCAGCACGAAGAGCGCGGCGAGCGGCCCGTACGAGCTGTTCCAGAGGACGGCCATCATCAGTCCGGCGAGGCCGTGCACCAGGTGGGGGGCGAGCGAGCGCGGCAGGATCCCGCGCCAGGCGCGCCGGGCCGGCAGCTGTTCCGCGACGAGCAGGATCGAGCCGTCGAGGGCGGCGAGCACGACGCTGAGGGCGAGGGCCGCCGCACAGACGGGCAGCAGCGCGTAGGGCAGGTCGGGCGGGCTGCCGAGCGCGGCGGGCCCGCCGAGCAGTGTGTGGACGCGGGCGGCCGTCCAGACGGCGACGGCCGACTCGGCCGCGCGCCAGATCCGGCGGGCGGCGGCGGGTGGTTTGCCGGCCCGGCCCGCGAGGGAGCCCGGGACGGCGACGAGGGCCGCCGCCGGGGGCGGGAGCAGGAACGCGGCGGCGAGCAGCAGCGGGAAGGCGGCGCCCGCCCCGACGGAGCCGGCCGGGGAGGGGCGGCGGGCGAGGAGTTCGCAGACGAGGTGGAGCCCGGCGAGCAGGGCGACCGTCGTCCAGGGGGTGCCCGGGCGCAGGGCGGGCGCGGCGCACACGGCCGCGCCGAGGGCGACGACGCCGATATGGGCCCGCGCCGCCCCGCGTGTGGCTCTCACCCTCGCTCGCCCCCCAGCTCCGCTCGTGAAGGGGCCACGCTAACGAGGGGGGTGGTCCCGGCGGGTGCCGTTGGGGGCGATTAGCACGTTCGGGTGAAGCGAGGAGCGGCTACTCCTTGGCCGCGCTCGGTACCTCGGGTCCGGAGACGGCGACGTCCTGTTCCGGCACCGCCTGTCCCGAGCGGATGAGGTCGATGCGGCCCATCACCTTGGAGCGCAGGTCGGCCGGCACGTCGTCCTGGCCGCAGCAGCGCTTCACCAGCTTCTTGACGGCCTGCTCCAGGCCGTACTTCTCCAGGCACGGGGAGCACTCGACGAAGTGCTCCTCGAACTTGGTGCAGTCGCTGTCGGGCATCTCCCGGTCAAGAAACTCGTAGAGGTGGTCGAGGACCTCTGCGCACTCCGTCTCGTGCGGCTCTCCGCAGCTCATGAGCCCGAGCCTTTCCGATCGTCCGACTCCCCGGCGCCGGCCGGGACGAGCCCGCGGTCACGGGCGTAGTCCTCCAGCATGCCGCGCAGTTGACGGCGGCCCCGGTGCAGTCGGGACATCACCGTACCGATGGGAGTCCCCATGATGTCCGCGATCTCCTTGTAGGCAAAGCCCTCGACATCGGCGAGATAGACCGCGATGCGGAACTCCTCCGGGATCGCCTGCAGCGCGGACTTCACGTCCGAGTCGGGCAGGTGGTCGAGAGCCTGCGACTCGGCGGAGCGCAGTCCGGTCGACATGTGCGACTCGGCGCGGGCCAGCTGCCAGTCCTCGATCTCCTCGGCGGCGCTGCGCTGGGGTTCGCGCTGCTTCTTCCGGTACGAGTTGATGAAGGTGTTGGTGAGGATGCGGTACATCCACGCCTTGAGGTTGGTGCCCTCACGGAACTGGTGGAAGGAGCCGTACGCCTTGGCGTACGTCTCCTGGACCAGGTCCTCGGCGTCCGCGGGATTGCGCGTCATGCGCAGGGCTGCCGAGTACATCTGGTCGAGGAAACCGAGGGCGTCGCGCTCGAAACGCGCGTTGCGCTCGGCCGTCGTCTCCTGCGGGCGGCCGTCGTCGGTCCCTGTGTCGGTCCCAGTGACCGGACCCACCTCCTCCAACGCTGGGGCGGAGCCGAAACCGGACCCGCTCGAATCGGAGAATAGTCGACCTTGGTCCGGCGCGGGCTGTCGTTCCGTTCCGCCGAGTGACCGCTCGGGAGTGGTCTTGGCCGCGTGCAGGACCGTCCACTCCAGGTCAGCGGCGTTCGAGCGACGTGGGCAGATGGTCGAACCCATGCGACGGACTCCCTCTCCACTTACGACGTTGGCGTACCGATGTCCGGAACAACAGCGGTCCCCCACGGGGCATTCCCGGGGATTCGAGGGGCGCGCGTCACGCCGGCTCCGCCAGCCAGTCGATGACGGACGCGGTCAGGATCTCCATCGCCCGCTCCTCGGTGAGCCCGGACTTCTTGGGGACGGAGAAGCCGTGGTCGCCGTACGGCACTTCGGTGATCCGGTAGTCGCCGGGCGGGAATTCGGCGGGCTTCCCGAACGGGTCGTTGCCGCCCTGGACGACGAGGGCGTCCACCCCGCAGCCCAGCAGCTCGTCGGCGCGGGTCTTCTCGGGGCGGCCCGGCGGGTGCAGCGGGAAGCTGAGCGCGAGGACCGCCCGGGCACCGAGTCCGGCGGCGGTCCGGCAGGCCACGCGGGCCCCGGCGCTGCGTCCCCCGGCGACGACCGGCAGCCCGGGGGCAGCGAGGACCGGCCAGATTCCGCGCCAGCCGGTGTCCAGGGTCTTCGGGGCGGGCGCGAGCTTCTTGCCGGCCACCCGCCAGGGCTGCTCCACGAGGGCGACGCTCACGCCGTGCGCGGGCAGGGCGGCCCCGAGGGCCTTGAGGTCACGGGCCTCGATGCCGCCGCCGGCGCCGTGGCCGAGGGCGAGCACGAGGCGCGGGGCCGGGGCGTCCAGCCAGGTGACGCGGGCGGTGCCGGCCCCGGTCTCGACGGTCTCGGCACGGGGGGTCACGTCGTCGGTGTTCACGGGGCCCATCCAACCAAGACCGGGCCGGCGGTACGGGGATGGCGCGAGCCGCGTACGCCTCAGAAGAGGGTGCTCACCTCGGGCTCGGCCAGCTCGTCCTTGAGTTCGGGCCCGTTGTTGCGGACGTTGCTGACGGCGGTCGCGACCGGGTAGGCGCGCATCAGGCCGGGCGGCGGCGGTGCCAGCAGGGCGCGCAGTTCCTCCGGGTCGGTGCGCGAGGGGTCCAGCCAGTCGTCCCAGCGGTCCGGGGTGAGCATCAGCGGCATCCGGGGGTGGATGTCGGAGAGCGAGGCCGGTCCGTCGGCGGGGGCGACCGCGAGCGGGCCGGTCTCCGCCTCGGTGGTGATCACCGAGCAGGTGACCCACCACGCCTGCGGGTGGTCGTCGGGCAGGGTGCGGTCGCGCCAGAACTCGTACAGACCTGCCATCGCGAAGACCGAGCCGTCGGCCGGAGTCACGAAGTAGGGCTGCTTGCGAGGGCGCTTGCGGCGCCCCTTCTCCTCCAGCTGCCGTTCCTCGGAGCCGGTCACCCACTCGTAATAGCCGTCTGCGGGCAGGATGCAGCGCCGGGAGACGAAGGGGCGGCGGAAGGACGGCTTCTCGTGGACGGTCTCGGCCCTGGCGTTGATCATCCGGGCGGCGCCCTCCGGGTTCTTGGCCCAGGACGGGACGAGCCCCCATTTCAGTGCCCGCATCTGGCGAACCGGGCGCTGGTCGTCCGCGTCTTTCACAGGACGTTCCAGTACGGCGTAGACCTCCTTGGTCGGCGCCACGTTGTAGTCGGGTTCCAGCGTCTCGGCCGGTTCCCACTTCTCCACCTGGAAGAGTCCGGTCAGGTCCTCGGGCCGCCGACTCGCTGCATACCGTCCGCACATAAGTGCCAGACTGCCACGACCGCCATCCCGAACGGACCCCGATCCGGCAAGGAGCCGCCCGCCCCATGGACAGCACCGATCTCGGCAACCTGTGGGACCGCGTCACCGGCACCCAGCCCGCCCCGGAGCAGTGGCTGGTGGTGGTGACGGCGACCGCGGCGCTCATCGCGGTCGTGCCGAACCTCCTGTGGCGGATGTCCAGGAACGCGATCACCATCGCGCACGAGGGCGGCCACGGACTGGTCGCCCTGCTCTCCGGCCGGCAGCTCTCCGGCATCCGGCTGCACTCGGACACCAGCGGCCTGACGGTGAGCCGGGGCAAGCCGACCGGGATCGGGATGGTGCTGACCGCGGCGGCGGGCTACACCGCGCCCTCGCTGCTCGGGCTCGGCGGCGCCTGGCTGCTGGTGGACGGCCGGATCACCCTGCTGCTGTGGCTGGCGACCGCGCTGCTCGCGGTGATGCTGGTGATGATCCGCAATGTGTACGGGGCGCTGACGGTGATCCTCACCGGTTCGGTGTTCCTGCTGGTGTCGTGGCTGGCCTCGCCCGCCTGGCAGTCGCTGTTCGCGTACAGCGTGGTGTGGTTCCTGCTGCTGGGCGGCGTCCGCCCGGTGTTCGAGCTCCAGTCGAAGCGGCGGCACGGCGGGGCGCCGGACTCGGACGCGGACCAGCTGTCCCGGCTGACCGACGTCCCGGCGGCGCTGTGGCTGTTCCTCTTCCACGCGGTGTCGCTGTGCTCCCTGATCGGCGGCGGACGCTGGCTGCTGGGGCTGTGACCGGGCTCACTCCGGGTCAAACCTCTAAAGTGAGCGCATGACCGAAAGCGCCGTGCACCCCGCCCTCTGGCCCGCTCCCACCGCGAGCGGAGCCGTCGACGCGACCGTCACCGTGCCCGGTTCCAAGTCGGTCACCAACCGCGCGCTGGTGCTCGCCGCGCTCTCCTCGGAGCCGGGCTGGCTGCGCCGCCCGCTGCGCTCCCGGGACACCCTGCTGATGGCGGACGCGCTCCGCGCGATGGGCGTACGCATCGAGGAGACGGTGTCCTCCAGCTCGTCGGCGACCGGCGCGGCCGCCGGCCCGGAAGGCGGGGGCGAGGCGTGGCGGGTCATCCCGGCCCCGCTGCACGGCCCGGTCACCGTGGACGTCGGCAACGCCGGTACGGTCATGCGCTTCCTGCCGCCGGTGGCCACGCTCGCCGAGGGCCCCGTCCGCTTCGACGGCGATCCCCGCTCCTACGAGCGCCCGTTGACCGGTGTGATCGAGGCCCTGCGGGTCCTCGGCGCCCGGATCGACGACGACTCCCGGGGCTCGCTGCCGATGACCGTGCACGGCGGCGGAGCGCTGGACGGCGGGCCGGTCGCGATCGACGCCTCCTCGTCCTCCCAGTTCGTCTCGGCGCTGCTGCTGTCCGCGCCGCGCTTCAACCAGGGCGTGGAGGTCCGGCACACCGGCGACCGGCTGCCCTCGATGCCGCACATCCGGATGACCGTGGACATGCTCCGGGCCGTCGGCGCGCAGGTGGACGAGCCGGAGACCGGCGGCGAGCCGAACGTCTGGCGGGTCTCCCCCTCGGCGCTCCTCGGCCGCGACCTGACCGTCGAGCCGGACCTGTCCAACGCCCAGCCGTTCCTGGCGGCGGCGCTGGTCACGGGCGGCCGGGTGACCATCCCGGACTGGCCGGTGAGCACCACGCAGCCCGGTGACGCGCTGCGCGACATCTTCACCGCGATGGGCGGCAGCTGCGAGCTCACCGAGCGGGGGCTGACCTTCACCGGCTCCGGCCGTATCCACGGCATCGACGTGGACCTCTCCGAGGTCGGCGAGCTGACCCCGGGCATCGCCGCCGTGGCCGCGCTGGCCGACTCCCCCTCCACGCTGAGCGGCGTCGCCCATCTGCGGCTGCACGAGACGGACCGGCTGGCCGCGCTCACCAAGGAGATCAACGAGCTGGGCGGCGACGTCACCGAGACGGCGGACGGCCTGCACATCCGCCCGCGCCCGCTGCACGGCGGTACCTTCCATACGTACGACGACCACCGGATGGCCACCGCGGGGTCCGTCATCGGCCTTGCCGTCCCCGGAGTGGAGATCGAGAACGTGGCGACGACCGCCAAGACCCTGCCGGACTTCCCGCAGATGTGGACCGGAATGCTCGGGGCCTGAGACATGCGCCGCTACGGCAAGAACCCCGACGAGGACGACATCCGCGTCCGCCCCAACCGCAAGGGCAACCGCCCGCGCACCCACATCCGGCCCAAGCACGAGGACGCCGAGGACGGCATGGTCCTCACCGTGGACCGGGGCCGCCTCACCGTCCTGGTCGGCGACCGCACGATCGTCGCGATGAAGGCCCGCGAGCTGGGCCGCAAGGCCGCGGTGGTGGGCGACACCGTCTCGCTCGTCGGCGACCTGTCCGGCGACAAGGACACCCTCGCCCGGATCGTCCGCATCGGTGAGCGCCGCTCGGTGCTGCGCAGGACGGCGGACGACGACGACCCGTTCGAGCGGGTGGTCGTGGCCAACGCGGACCAGCTGGCGATCGTGACCGCGCTGGCCGATCCGGAACCGCGTCCGCGCATGATCGACCGGTGCCTGGTCGCCGCGTACGACGGGGGGCTCTCCCCGCTCCTCGTGCTGACCAAGTCCGACCTCGCGTCCCCGGACCAGCTACTGGGCGCCTACACCCCGCTGGGGGTGCCGTTCGTCGTCACCAGCCGCGAGGAGCTGGAGAACGGGGACGCGGCCGACCGGGTCCGCGAGCAGCTCGACGGCCGGGTGACGGCCTTCGTCGGGCACTCCGGCGTCGGCAAGACCACGCTGGTCAACGCGTTGGTGCCGAAGGAGAAGCGGCGCACCACGGGGGTCGTGAACGCGGTGACCGGCCGCGGTCGCCACACCACCACCTCCGCCCTGGCGCTGCCGCTGCCGGGGTACCGGGGCTGGGTGATCGACACCCCCGGGGTGCGCTCCTTCGGGCTGAACCACATCGACCCGTCGCGGGTCATCAACGCCTTCCCGGACCTCCAGCCCGGTACGGAGGAGTGCCCGCGAGGCTGCACCCACGACAGCCACGAACCGGAATGCGCGCTGGACGCCTGGGTGGCGGCCGGGCACGCGGACCCGGCGCGGCTGGACTCGCTGCGCCGGCTGCTCTCCACCCGCAGTCGGCGCGAGGGCGACTGAGCGGCGACCGGGCCGGGCACGTTTGCGATCACCCGCTTCCGGTAAGTGCATAATCACGCCCAGCGGCATCGGCCGGTGCGGGCGGTCGGCAATGCGGGAGGGTGCGGACGATGGCATGGCTGCTGGTCGTGGTCGCGGGACTTCTGGAGACCGGGTTCGCGGTCTGCCTGAAGCTCTCGCACGGCTTCACCCGGCTGTGGCCGACCATCGCGTTCTGCGTCTTCGCGCTGGGCAGCTTCGGTCTGCTGACCCTCTCGCTGAAGAAGCTCGACGTGGGGCCCGCGTACGCGGTGTGGACCGGGATCGGCGCGGCGGGGACGGCCATCTACGGCATGATCTTCCTCGGGGACGTGGTCTCCACGCTCAAGCTGGTGTCGATCTCGCTGGTGATCCTCGGCGTGATCGGGCTCCAGCTCTCCGGCTCCGCGCACTGACCGCCCAGGCCCGTGTGGCCCGGCTCACGGCCGGGTCGATACTGTGACGGCATGCCCGATTACCACGATGATCTGCGCCTGGCCCACGTACTGGCGGACGCCGCCGACGCGGTGACGATGGACCGGTTCAAGGCTCTGGACCTCAAGGTCGAGACCAAGCCGGACATGACGCCGGTGAGCGAGGCCGACAAGGCCGCCGAGGAGTTGATCCGGGGCCATCTGCACCGGGCGCGCCCGCGCGACGCCATCCTGGGCGAGGAGTACGGCATCGAGGGCACGGGTCCGCGGCGCTGGGTGATCGACCCGATCGACGGCACCAAGAACTACGTGCGGGGCGTGCCCGTCTGGGCGACCCTGATCTCGCTCATGGAAGCCGGGGAGAACGGCTTCCAGCCCGTCGTGGGGGTCGTGTCCGCGCCCGCGCTGAGCCGGCGCTGGTGGGCGGCGAAGGGCTCGGGTGCGTACACCGGCCGCAGCCTGACCTCGGCGACCCGGCTCCAGGTCTCCCAGGTGGAGCGGATCGCGGACGCCTCGTTCGCGTACTCCTCGCTGACCGGCTGGGAGGAGCAGGGGCGGCTCGACGGCTTCCTGGACCTGACCCGGGCCTGCTGGCGCACCCGGGGCTACGGGGACTTCTGGCCGTACATGATGGTCGCCGAGGGGTCCGTGGACATGTGCGCGGAGCCGGAGCTGTCGCTGTGGGACATGGCGGCGAACGCGATCGTCGTCCAGGAGGCGGGCGGCCGGTTCACCAGTCTGGACGGTGTGGACGGGCCGGGCGGCGGGAACGGCGCGGCGTCGAATGGGGCGCTCCACCGCGAACTGCTGGGTTACCTGAACCAGCGTTACTGACCGCGCTCCGCCCACAGGGCGGCGTAACGGGCATTCGAGGGGCGCGCGGTGGGACCGCGCGCCCCTTTTGTGATCTTCGCGACCCCTTGTCGCCTTCCCGCATCGGTGCGACTCTGAGCACTCCCCCACTTGTGAACTTGTGAATCGGCTCACGCGGTCGCTTCACCGAGGAGGTGGCACTCTCCATGCTCGTCCGTGACGCCATGAGCACGGTGGTCCTCACCATCGGCCCGGCCCATACGCTGCGCCAGGCCGCCCGGCTGATGTCGGCCCGCCGGATCGGCGCGGCCGTCGTCCACGACCCCGATACCTGCGGGCTCGGCATCCTCACCGAGCGCGACATCCTCAACGCCGTCGGCTCGGGCCAGGACCCCGACACCGAGACGGCCTCCGCCCACACCACCACCGACGTGGTCTTCGCCGCTCCCGGCTGGACGCTCGACGAGGCCGCGGCGGCCATGACGCACGGCGGCTTCCGCCACCTGATCGTCCTCGACGACGGCGGCCCGGTCGGGGTCGTCTCGGTGCGCGACATCATCCGCTGCTGGACGCCCGCGCCCCGCCGTCCGGCCGCCCTGGTCGGCTGACGACCGCCCCGCGCACGCGACCGGCCCGGCCCCCGGGTGCGGGGCCGCGCCGGTCGTACGGGCCGAGGGGACTCAGGCGCGCAGCGCCTGCACGGCCGCCTCCAGCCGCTTGCCGAAGTCCTCGTCGGCGCGGCGGAAGTTGCCGATCGCGCGCTCGGCGATGTCGTCGCGCGAGACCTTCGCGATGAAGCCGGACAGGTTGTCGACCAGCCGGGCCTTCTCGTCCTCGGACATGAGCCGGTAGAGGTTCCCGGCCTGTACGAAGTCGTCGTCCTCGGCGTGCAGCGGCGTCGGGTGGCTGCCGGTGAAGCCGGTGACCGGGGTGGCGCCCGAGAGCGGCCGGCCCGTCTCCGCGGGGCCGCCGAAGCTGTTGGGCTCGTAGTTCTTCGCGCCCTTGTGGCGGCCGTCGTACAGGTAGCCGTCCCGGCTGTTGGTCCGCGCCTCGGTGGCGTGCGGGCGGTTCACCGGGAGGTGGTCGGCGTTGATGCCCACGCGGTAGCGGTGCGCGTCGCCGTACGCGAAGAGACGGCCCTGGAGCATCTTGTCCGGGGACGGACCGATGCCGGGGACGAAGTGCGCCGGGCTGAAGACGGACTGCTCGACCTCGGCGAAGATGTTCTCCGGGTTGCGGTTGAGCTCCAGCTTGCCGATCTCGACCGGCGGGTAGTCCGCGTGCGGCCACACCTTGGTGAGGTCGAACGGGTTGAAGCGGTACGTCGCCGCCTCGGCCGCAGGCATGATCTGCACCTGGACCGTCCAGGACGGGAAGTCGCCGCGCTCGATGGACTCGCGCAGGTCCCGCTGGTGGCTGTCCGGGTCCACACCGGAGAGCCGGACGGCCTCCTCGGTGGTGAGGTTCTTGATGCCCTGGTCCGTCTTGAAGTGGTACTTGACCCAGAAGACCTCGCCCGCCTCGTTCTGCCACTGGTAGGTGTGCGAGCCGAAGCCGTCCATGTGCCGGTACGAGGCGGGGATGCCCCGGTCGCCGAAGAGCCAGGTCACCTGGTGGGTGGACTCGGGCGAGAGCCCCCAGAAGTCCCAGACGTTGTCCGCCTCCTGGGAGCCGGTGTAGGGGTCGCGCTTCTGGGTGTGGATGAAGTCGGGGAACTTGATGGCGTCCCGGATGAAGAACACCGGGGTGTTGTTGCCGACGAGGTCGTAGTTGCCGTCCTCGGTGTAGAACTTCAGCGCGAAGCCGCGCGGGTCGCGCACGGCGTCGGCGGCGCCGAGGTTGCCCGCGACGGTGGAGAAGCGCAGGAACGTCTCGGTCTGCTTGCCGACCTCCGAGAGGAACCTCGCCCGCGTCCACCGCGACACGTCACGGGTCAGCGTGAACGTTCCGTACGCCCCGGCGCCCCGGGCGTGCACCACGCGCTCCGGGATGCGCTCGCGGTTGAAGTGCGCCAGCTTCTCCATCAGCGACTGGTCCTGCACCAGGACCGGGCCGCCGAGCCCGGCGGTCTCGCTGTTCTGGTTGTCGGCGACCGGTGCGCCTGCCTCCGTGGTGAGCGGTCCCTGCGTCACGTGCGCCTCCTGCGTCGTTTCCGCACGTCATGCCTTCATGCCGTGCCCGCGTCCGGTCTTCCTGTCCTCCGACCGACGCCGAAAGCGATCCTACATTGGACAAAGTCCAAGTCAACTGAGCATCCAAAGTCGCACCTATTCAAGACCTGGCCCGTGCGCTGCTAGAATGGCGCCATGAGTGACCTGCTGGAACGACTTCGAGGACGCGGCTGGCGCATGACCGCGCAGCGACGCGTCGTGGCCGAGGTCCTCGACGGGGACCATGTGCACCTGACCGCCGACGAGGTCCATGCCCGCGCGGTGGCCAAGCTGCCCGAGATCTCCCGCGCCACCGTCTACAACACGCTGGGCGAGATGGTGAGCCTCGGCGAGGTCATCGAGGTCTCCACCGACCGCCGCGCCAAGCGCTACGACCCCAACGCGCACCGCGCCCACCACCACCTGGTGTGCGCGCAGTGCGGCGCCATCCGCGACGTGCACCCGTCGGGCGACCCGCTGGCGGACCTGCCGGCCGGTGAGCGCTTCGGCTTCACGATCTCGGGCGTCGAACTGACCTACCGGGGCATCTGCCCGGACTGCGCCGCGGCTGCCTGAGGACGGGACATCGGACCGCCCCCGCCGGGGGCGGTTTTCGCGTGCGGGCATACGACCGAGGGCCGGATCTCCGAAAAGATCCGGCCCTCGGCCTTCAGTAGCGGGGACAGGATTTGAACCTGCGACCTCTGGGTTATGAGCCCAGCGAGCTACCGAGCTGCTCCACCCCGCGTCGTTGTGTTCACAACCCTACGGGACGGCTCGGACCAGTGCAAATTCGTTCGGACGGCCCCGGCCCTCGCCCCGGCCCCGAGCCGCCCCGGGGTCTACGCCGTCAGCTCCTGGTGCAGGGCCTCGCGCAGGCGGGCCGCGCGTTCCGCGACCTCCGCCGGGCCCAGCTCGACCGCCCGGGCGCACCAGCGCTGCCCCTCCGCCAGCTCACCGCGGCGCGCGGCGAGCAGGGCGAGCCGCAGCGCCGCCCGCCCGTGCCCGTCGGCGGCGGCCCGGGTCCACCACAGGGCGGCCTCACGCTCGCTGCCTTCGCGGGCCAGGAGCAGGCCGAGGTTGAACGCGCCGTTGCGGCTGCCGGACTCGGCCGCCTGCCGGTACCAGTGGCCGGCGCTCTCCACGTCGCCCCGGGAGGCGGCGAGCATGCCGACGCGGACCTGGGCGCGGCGGTGCCCCTGCTCGGCGGCGCGCTCGTACCACTCCTCGCACTCGGTCTTCTCGGGCAGCGGCTCGCCGAGGGCGGGCGGCCCGGGTGGCGGCTGCCGCGCGTCCAGCAGACCGGCCAGCCGGAAGGCCGCCTCCGCGCTGCCGCCACCGGCCGCGCAGCGCAGGTGGCGCTCGGCCTCCTGCTCCTCGCCGTGGTGCAGGAGCGCCATGCCGACCTGGAGCGCCGCCTCGGTGTGCCCGGCCGCGGCGGCCCGCTCGTACCAGAGCAGGGCGGTGCGGTCCTCGTCGCGCCCGGCGTAGAGGATGCCGAGGTTGAAGGCCGCGTCGACGCTGCCCGCCTCGGCCGCCTTTGAGAACCAGGGCTCGGCACCGGCCGGGTCTCCGGCCTGGAGCAGGAGGACGGCGAGCGCGTTGGCGGCCTCGCGGTGGCCCGCGTAGGCGGCGCGGCGGTACCACTGCTCGGCCTGGGGGGTGCGGTCCTGGGCGGCGCAGAGCAGCCCGAGGTTGTACGCGCCGTTGACGTCGCCCGCGTCCATCGCCGCGCGGTACCAGCGCTCGGCGGTCTGCTGCTCGCCCCGGGCCGCGTGCAGCGCGCCGAGGGCGTTCGCGGCGTTGCCGTCGCCGTCCTGGGCGGCGCGCAGCCACCACACGGCGGCGCTCTCCCGGTCGCCGGCGTCGCGCAGCAGGAAGCCGAGCGCGCAGGCGGCCCGGGCCTCGCCCGCCTTGGCCGACATGAGATACCAGCGCCCGGCCTCCTTGAGCTCGCCGCGCTGTTCGAGGATCGCGCCGAGGTGCAGGGCGGCGCGCCGGTGACCGCGCGCGGCGGCCTGCCGGTACCACTGCTCGGCCTCGCCGGTGCGCGCGTGGCCGGGACCGGCGGTGGGGCCGTCGCCCTCGGCGGTGCGCCGGGGCGCGAGGGACTCCACGGCCTCCGCGCCGGTGCGCGGGCCCAGGCCGGAGCGGCCGAACACCTCGTGCGGGGCGTCGGCGGCGTTGCGCTCCAGGAGGCGCGCGAGCCGGTAGGCCGCCTCGCGGTGGCCCTGTTCGGCGGCGGCGCGCAGCCAGCGCTCGGCGCCGACGTCGCTGCGGTGCTCCAGGAGGTCGGCGAGGGCGTAGGCGCCGAGCGCGTGGCCCTGCTCGGCGGACTGGCGCAGCCAGTATTCGGCGGCGGGCTCGTCCCCGCGCTCGCGGAAGTGCCGGCCCAGGGCGTGCGCGGCCGCGGCGGAGCCGGCCACGGCGGCGGTGCGCCACCAGCCGGCCGCCTCGTCGGGGTAGCCGCGCTGGTGCAGCAGGACGCCCAGGTTGTTGGCGGCGGCCCGGTCTCCGTCGGCGGTGGCGGCCCGCAGGTAGGGTTCGGCGCCGGCGAGGTCGCCCCGGCGCAGGAGCAGCGCGCCGAGCACGCTCATCGACGCGGTGTCACCGGCGTCGGCCGCGCGGCGGTGACGTGCCTCGGCCTCGGCGCCGTCCGCGCTCGCCTCGGTCTCCGCCCGCTCGGCGTTCTCCACGCCGTCGGCGGTCTCGATGGTCTCTGCGGGCTCGGCGGTCGCGGCACTCTCCGCGGTCTCGGCGCTCTTGGCGGTGGTCTCGGAAGTCTCGGCGCTCTCGATGGTGTCTTTGTACTGCTCGGCGGCAGCGGCAAACACCACATCCGCCAACTTTTCCGCCGGATGGACGTGACCCCGCGCAAACCGCCCTGTCTTCAACAGAGTTGACCTGTCCCCCATAAATACCATCGTCGCACCACCTGTAACCCGCGTACACCTGGTATATCGCGGTCAGTGACGTCACTTCAGCGTTTTGTCGACATGCCCACAGAGAGACAAGTCAAACACGTCCCCGGCCAACTGGTGCCCCTCGAACCGCACTTCACGCCCACCTCGCGAAACAAGCCACCACGGCATGACGAAGGCCCGGATCCCCTGGAGGATCCGGGCCTTCGTCGTGCAGTAGCGGGGACAGGATTTGAACCTGCGACCTCTGGGTTATGAGCCCAGCGAGCTACCGAGCTGCTCCACCCCGCGTCGTTGTGTTCAAACCGTACCACGACGCGGAGGTGGAGCTTTACCGGGTTACTCAGCCCCCGCCCTCATCGCCCGCTTTGTCCGAAGTGCTGGCTTGACTGGCCTTGTCACCCTTGTCGGGCCCGGCCGCCTTGCCGTCATCGGACTTGTCGGCCTTGCCGTCGCCGTCCGCCTTGGACTGGGCCGCGGCCGCCCGTTCCAGCGCGTCCTGGAGATCGGTCTGCGCCTTGCCGTAGGCCACCCAGTCCTGCTTCTTCAGGGCCGCCTCGCCCTCCGTGTACGCCTTCTGGGCGTCGGCGATGGCCTTCTTGAGCGCCGCGTCACCGGTGGCCGGCGGCTGACTGGTGTCCGGCGGCTCGGTGGTGTCGCCCGGGGGCTCGCTCGTGTCGGACCCCTCGGCGCCGAACACGGCGTTCAGGGCCTCTCCGAGGCTGTTCTCGAAGACGATCTTCGAGCCGTACGAGGCGGCGACCTTGCGCAGCAGCGGGTAGTTCTGCGTACCACCGCGCGTGTAGACCGGCTCGATGTAGAGGAAGCCCCCTTCGAGCGGCACGGTCAGCAGGTTGCCGTACTCGATGTCGGAGTCGGTGCCCTTGAGGTTTCTCACGAACTCGGCGACGTCGTCGTTGCCGTTGAGCTCACTCTGTACCTGCCCGGGGCCCTTCACCGCACCGGTGACTCTCAGGAGCCTTATGGTGCCGTAGTCCTTGCTGGCCGCATCGGCGTCCACCGCCATGAACGCCCCGAGGTCGGGCCGCCCCTTCGGGGTGAACGTCGTGGTGAGCGAGAACTTCTGAGCCGTCTGACCCGGCATCTTTATGCTCAGGTAGTACGGCGGGACGGAGCCGGACTCCTTGTTCGTCGGGTCGTCCGGGACCTGCCAGGCGTCACTGCCGCTGTAGAACTGGGCGGGGCTGGTGACGTGGTAGCGGGTCAGCAGCTCGCGCTGCACCTTGAACAGGTCCTGCGGGTAGCGCAGGTGGTCCATCAGCTCCTGCGGGATGTCCGCCCTGGGCTTCACGGTCCCGGGGAACGCCTTGCGCCAGGTCTTCAGGACCGGGTCCTTGGTGTCCCACTCGTACAGCGTGACCGTGCCGTCGTACGCGTCGACGGTGGCCTTGACCGAGTTGCGGATGTAGTTGACCTGGTTCTGCTGGGCGACGACCGCGCGCTGGTTGGTGGTCAGCGAGTCGGCCGTGGTGTCACCGAGCGTGGTGCGCGAGGCGTACGGGTAGCCGTTGGTCGTCGTGTAGGCGTCGACCACCCACTGGATGCGCTTGTTGACCACGGCCGGATAGGCGTCGCCGTCGATGGTGAGCCAGGGGGCCACCGCCTCGACGCGCTCCTTGGGCGTGCGGTTGTAGAGGATCCGCGAACCGTCGCCGATGGCGCCCGAGTACAGGATCTGCGGCTCGCTGAACGCCACGGCGTACGCGGCGCGGTTGAACGTGTTGGAGAGACTGACCCCGCTGTCGCCCTTGTAGCTGGTGGTCTTCTCGCCGTCGTCCTCGTAGTCGAGCTCCTTCTGGGGCCCGCCGACGATGGAGTACTGCTCGGTCTTCTCGCCGTAGTAGATCTCCTGCTGGTACGTGCCCAGGTCGCCGGTGGTCGGCAGTCCGGACTCGGTGAAGTCGGGAGATCCCTTCGGGTTCTTACCGGTCGTTGTCCCCCGGGCGGCGATGGCACCGTAGCCGTGGGTGTAGGTGAAGTGGTCGTTGATCCAGTTGCGCTTGGGGATGCCCTGGATGTTGAGCTCGCGCAGACCGATGACCGTGTCCTGCTCCTTGCCGGCGGCGTCCTTGTACCGGTCGACGTCCAGCGTCTTGGGGAACTGGTAGTAGTTCCTCTTCTGCTGGAGCTGCTGGAAGGCCGGCGAGACGACGTTGGGGTCCATCACCCGGTAGCTCGCGGCCTCGTTCGCCGCGGCCCGGAGCTTGGCGTCGTCGTCCTCGGTGGACTTGCCCGTGTAGTCCGAGACCTGTGCGTCATCGATGGCGTACGCGTTGCGCGTGGCCTCGATGTTCTTCTGGATGAACGGGGCTTCCTTGGCCTGCTCGTTCGGCTGGACCTGGAACTTCTGCACGATCGCCGGGTAGAGGCCGCCGATCAGGATGGCCGAGAGCACCATGAGACCGAAGCCGATCACCGGCAGCTGCCAGGTGCGCCGCCAGAGCGTCGCGAAGAACAGCACGGCGCAGATCGCGGCGATGCAGAACAGGATCGTCTTGGCCGGGAGGTAGGCGTTGGCGTCGACGTACCGCAGGCCCGTCCAGTTGTCCGTGGCCTTGAAGTCGCTGGACTTCACCGCCAGGCCGTACCGGTCGAGCCAGTACGCCACGGCCTTCAGCGCGACGAAGACCCCGAGCAGCACGGACAGGTGGCCGGTGGCCGCGCCCGTCGCCCGCGCGCCGGGGCTGGTGACGCGCAGCCCGCCGTACAGGTAGTGGGTCAGCGCGGCGGCGATCAGCGAGAGCACCGTGGCCGCGAAGCCGAAGCCCAGCATGAAGCGGTACCAGGGCAGGTCGAAGGCGTAGAACGACACGTCCAGGTGGAACTGGGGGTCCTTCTGACCGAACGACACGCCGTTCACGTACATCAGCCACGTCCGCCACTGACCCGAGGCGGAGGCGCCGGCGATCAGACCGACCAGCGCGGTGACCGCGAGCAGCACCCACTTCTTGTACGGGGCGAGGCTCATCCGGTAGCGGTCCAGGCTCTGCTGCTCCAGCGACATCGCGCTCAGCGGCGGCCGGAGCCGGTGCGCGAGCCAGATGTTCAGGCCGACGGCCAGGGCCATCAGCAGTCCGAAGACGAGGAACAGCCCGATCTTGGTCCACAGGGTGGTGGTGAAGACGGACGAATACGCGACCGACCGGTACCAGAGCCAGTCCGTCCAGAACCCGGCGAACATGACGAACGCCATGGCGAGAATCGCCAGGACGCCCAGAGTCATGAGCAGGGTTCGGGCGCGCCGGGACGGGCGGCCGACTCTGATCCGTGGCCCGGTCGGGCCTCCGCCGCGGTCCGGCATCTGGAAAGCCAACGTGCGCACCTCGAAGTTCGCGGGTCGTGTGGAGCGGGCCCAGCGATCGTAGAGCCCATCCCTTCAACTTACTGATGCTTTACCTAGTTCCCGTTCCGGGGGCTGAAGGAGGCAGGATGTTGCCCATGTCCAACGTTTCCCCCTCAGGCCCTCCGATGGCCGCGAGCCCGCTCACCGTCGCGGTGCTCGAAATCGATGAGTACATCTCCACCCTCGGCTGGGACCAGCCGGCCCGCCTCTTCGCCCTGGTCGACACCGCGCGGCTGCGGGCCCAGGAACCGGGCCTCGCCGCCCAGCTCGGCCTTGACGACGACGGTACGAAGGCCGCCGCGCTGACCCCCGTCGAGCAGGAGGAGCTGCCCGCGGGAACGGCGCTGGACGAGTTCCTCGCCACGATCGCCTGGCCCGACGCGGTCGCCGGGTGCGCCATGACGGTGGAGCGCCTGATGCTGCCGCCGTCCGCCGAGGCGTCCGTACCGGACGGGCTGGACGACGAGCGGCTGACCAAGTGGGTCGCCGAGCACCCCGACCGGCAGGAGGTCAGGATGACCGTGGCCGTCCTGCGGGACGGGGCGCGCGAGTCCGCCGTACGCCTGCGTGAGAAGGACTCGGCGAGCGAGGTGCTGACAGGTGCCGGTCTCGTGCCGGGGCTGGCCGAGGCGCTGGCGGCCACCTTCGAGTCCTGACCGCCGTCATGTGCCGCGGGGGCGCGGTCAGCCTGCCGAGCAGCTCGGCAGCCCGGCCGTGTCCCCCGCACGGAGCTTGTCCAGCGACTTCTTGGCGTCGTCGATGTTCTTGACCCGGATCAGGGTGAGCCCGTCGGGGGTGTCCGCCGCAGCCGCCTCGCAATTGTCGTCGGGGGTCAGGAAGTAGCGTGCGCCCGCGTTGCGCGCACCGACCAGCTTCATGGTGATCCCGCCGATCGGGCCGACCTTGCCGTCGTCGTCGATGGTGCCGGTGCCGGCGATGAACTTGCCGCCCGTCAGCTGCCCCGGGGTCAGCTTGTCGAGGATGCCCAGCGAGAACATCAGTCCCGCGCTCGGACCGCCCACGTCGGCGAGCTTGATGTCGATCTCGAAGGGGAAGGTGTGGTCGGTCCCCGCCTGGATGCCGACGATCGCCCGGTTCCCCTCGGGGGCCTTCACCGTGGTGAGGGTGATCTTCTCGGTGCCCTCGGGCTGCTTGCCGGCCTTCTCGGCCGCCGCCGCGGTCTTGGCCGGGATCACGGTGAAGGTGACGTCCTGGCCCGGCTTGCGCTTGGTGACCAGCTTGGCCACGTCCTCGGGCTTCTCGACCGCGGTGCCGTCGACGTTCTTGATGATGTCGCCCGCGTGCAGTCGGCCCTGCGAGGGGCTGTCCTTGACGACGCTGGAGACCACGACGTGCGAGGTGACCGGGATGTTCAGCTCCTCGAGGGCCGCGACCTTGGCGCTCTCCTGGGACTGGCTGAACTCCTCGGCGTTCTCCTGCGTCGACTGCTCCTCGGTCTTGCCGTCCGGGTAGAGGGTGTCGTGCGGGACGACGACGCTGTCGTGGCCCAGCCATCCGGAGACGGCCTCGACCAGATTCATGCTGTAGTCGGCGCCGGTGACGCGGACCGTCGTCATGTTGAGGTTGCCGGAGGTCTTGTACGTCTTGTGGCCGGTGATCCGCAGAACGGGATCGCCCTCGACGTCACCGAGCGTGTTCACCGTCGGACCGGGAGACATCTCCGAGTACGGCACTTTGATCAGCACGCCCGCGCAGAGCAGCGCGATCAGGATCAGCGTGGAGGCGAGCATCGTCGCGGTGCGGCGTGGCATGGAACGACAGTACGGGAAGGGTCTGTCAGTGCACCGCCGGGGCCGGTCCGTACGGGGCCGGGGGCGGGCCGGATGAGGACGCCGGGCGTGGCCTCAGACGTTCGATATCTGCTCCACCGGTTCGGAACCGGAGTGGGACTTCTCCATGGCTTCGCGGAATCGCGCATACCCGGCGAGCTCGGTGACGTCACCGGTGGTCCGGTTGCGGGCGGCCCAGCCTCCCCATATCGCCGCGCCGAACGCGGCGAGAACCGGAATCAACAACCAGGCGAGCGCTGCCATGCCGACCTCCCTACCCCTTGATCCGGCCGACTGGCCGATCAGCAGATTAACCATCTGGAAAACCAACGCTCGTGGCAGGGGTGCGGTTACGCAAATCGGGGCGGATGGACGCCGTTCCGGTTTGCGTTCAGCAGGCGCCGACCCACTCCTCCGTGCCGTCCGAGAAGCGCTGGTGCTTCCAGATCGGAACCTCGTGCTTGAGGTCGTCGATGAGCTTGCGGGACGCCGCGAACGCCTCCGCGCGGTGCGGGCAGGAGACCGCCACGACGACCGCGATGTCGCCCACTCGGAGTTCACCCACCCGGTGGACGGCGGCCAGCGCCCTGACCGGGAACTCGGCGACGACCTTCTCCGCCACCCGGCGCAGCTCCTCGGCGGCCGAGGGGTGGCACGAATAGCCGAGGCCGTCGACGTCCTGTCCGCCGTCGTGGTCACGCACGGTGCCGACGAAGAGGGTGGTGCCGCCCGCGGCGTCGTCACCGACCGCCCGGAAGACCTCGTCCACCGACAGCGGCGTGTCACGGATGTCCAGCAGCCGGAGGGGGTCCTGCGCCGTCTGCTCGCCGGGGTGGTCGTACGTGAGTGCCATGAGCCCATCGTGCCGTACCGCACCGACAAGACGGAATTGCCGGTTCACCCGGCGGGCCGCGCCCCGTCTTGGAGCCTTCTACAGGGTGCTCAGATTCGGCGGCGGGCCTTGCGGGCGCGGCGCACCAGTGCCGCGGTGCCCAGCAGCGCGACGGTCGCCCCGGCGGCTCCGGCGGCGGTGGCGTCCTTGCGGCCGAGGCGGCGGCCTGCGACGGTGTGGCGTCCCTCCACCTCTTCCAGGAGCGCGGCGAGCACCTCCTCGTTGGTCCAGGCCGGGCGCCAGCCCGCGTCGTGCAGCCGGCTCACGCTGACCACCCAGGGGTGCATGGTGTACGCCAGGTCGCCCGCGGGCGAGGGGGTGAGGCCGATCCGGTGCAGCCGGGCGGCGGCGCCCAGCGCGACGGCGGAGGGGAGCTCCATCCGGCGCACCCCGCTCAGCTCCTCGACCTCCTCCTGCTCCAGCCAGCCGTCGCAGCCGACCGCGAACTCCCCGTCGATCTTTTCCAGGGCGGCGTACTCCAGCGCCGTGACCAGGTCCTCCACGTGGCAGAACTGCCAGGCGGGCCGGGAACCGGCGACGACGAGCAGCCTGGGCGACTCGAAGTAGCGGGTCAGCGCGGTGTCCGTGCCGCCGACGAGCACGGCGGGGCGTACGACCGTGACGTGCAGCCCGGGGTGGGCGCGCGGGGCGCGGCGGCCGAGCCGTTCGATCTCCAGCAGGTCGCCGACCCCGGTGGCCTCGGCGGTGGCCCGCAGCTCGGCGTCCTCGGCGAGCGGGAGGTCGTTGTCGGGCAGCGCCCCGTAGACCATGGCGGAGGTGCACAGGACGACGCGGTGGACGCCGGCGGCCGCGGCGGCGGTCAGCACGGTCTGGGTGCCGCGCACGTTGTAGGCGGTGCGCGCGGCGGGGTCGGTCTCCAGGTCGAGGTCGAGCGCCAGGTGGACGACGACGTCCGCGCCGCGCAGCTTGTCGGCGATGGCTGGGTCGCGGACGTCGAGGAGGTGCCAGGTCGCGTCGGAGACCTCGCCCCGGCGCTCGTCGATGGCGATGACCTGCTTGATCTCCTCGGAGGCGGCGAGCCGCGCGGTGAGCAGGTCACCGACGCCCGTCGCGGCTCCGGTGACGGCCACGACCGGGCCGCGGTCTCTGGGGCGGCCGGGAACGGTTTTCTTCTCGGGTGACGGGTCGGCCAGGTTTCGCGCTGCGCGAACCTGCGGATCTGGGGAACTCACCGGGCGTCTCCAGCGGTTGTCTTCAGTACGTACCCGCGTGACACGTACGTACCAGGTGGCGTCCATCCTGCCGCAGGGCCGGACCGGGCGGAGCACTGAGGCCCTGAGCGGACTTGGTGTCTACGCTGGATGGTGATGTCGGGCAGTCGCCGTCGGTTCCCCCGGCGGCCCTACGAGCCGAGGAAACCCGTGAGTGACACCCCATTCGGATTCGGCCTTCCGCCGGAGGAGCCGGACGACGGCGACAAGGGCAAGAAGAACGACCCCACCGGAGGTGGGCAGGGTTCGGGCGGTCCGGCGAACCCGTTCGGCTTCGGCCCCGGCGCGGGCGGTGACAACCCCTTCGCCGCCATGTTCGGCTCGATGAACCCGAACGACCTGGGCGCGGCCTTCCAGCAGCTCGGCCAGATGCTGAGCTACGAGGGCGGGCCGGTCAACTGGGACATGGCCAAGCAGATCGCCCGCCAGACGGTCTCGCAGGGCACGCCGGACGGCTCCAAGGACGCGAGCGTGGGTCCCGCCGAGCGGTCGGCGGTCGACGAGGCGCTGCGCCTGGCCGACCTGTGGCTGGACGGCGTGACGTCGATGCCGTCCGGCGCCATCTCCAGCGTGGCGTGGAGCCGCGCGGAGTGGGTCGAGGCGACGCTCCCGGCCTGGCAGCAGCTGGTCGACCCGGTCGCCGAGCGGGTCGGCCTCGCCATGGGCGATGTGCTGCCCGAGGAGATGCAGGCGATGGCGGGTCCGCTGATCGGCATGATGCGGTCGATGGGCGGCGCGATGTTCGGCCAGCAGATCGGGCAGGCCGTCGGCGTGCTGGCGGGCGAGGTGGTCGGCTCGACCGACATCGGGCTGCCTCTGGGCCCGGCGGGCCGGGCCGCGCTCCTCCCGCTGAACGTGGAGCGGTTCGGCAAGGACCTGTCCGTTCCGCAGGACGAGGTGCGGCTGTATCTGGCGCTGCGCGAGGCCGCCCACCAGCGGCTCTTCGCCCATGTGCCGTGGCTCCGCTCGCATCTGTTCGGCGCCGTCGAGGGTTACGCCCGCGGCATCAAGGTCGACACCAGCAAGCTGGAGGACGTGGTCGGCCAGTTCGACCCCTCGCAGCCCGAGCAGCTGCAGGAGGCCCTTCAGCAGGGCATGTTCCAGCCGGAGGAGACCCCGGAGCAGAAGGCGGCCCTGGCCCGCCTGGAGACGGCCCTGGCGCTGGTCGAGGGCTGGGTGGACGCGGTGGTGCACGCCGCCGCGAAGTCCCGGCTGACCTCGGCCGACGCGCTGCGCGAGACGATGCGCCGGCGCCGTGCGTCCGGCGGCCCCGCCGAGCAGACCTTCGCCACGCTGATCGGCCTCCAGCTGCGTCCGCGCCGGCTGCGGGACGCCTCGCGGCTGTGGGCCTCGCTCACGGACGCCCGCGGTCTTGAGGGGCGCGACGCGCTGTGGGAGCACCCCGACATGCTCCCGACCGCTCACGACCTGGACGACCCGGACGGCTTCGTGCACCACGAGCAGCTGGACTTCTCCGAGCTGGACAAGATGCTCGGCGAGGCGGCGAACGGTCCGAAGAAGCCCGAGGCGGGGGCGGACACCCCCGACGACGTCACGGACGAGGGCGACAGCGACGGCAAGGACGACACCGACAAGTGAGCCTGCACGACGACGCCGTCCTCGTACTCAAGGGTTACGGGGCGGGGGCCGGCGCCGCCCAGGAGGAGTTGCGCGACGCCTATCTGGAACACCTCGCGCGCCATCCGGACGGCATGTGGAAGTCCTGCGGGGCCGGGCATCTGACGGCCAGCGCCCTGGTCGTGGACCCGGAGCGCGGCCGCGTGCTGCTCACGCTGCACCGGAAGCTGCGGATGTGGCTGCAGATGGGCGGCCACTGCGAGCCCGGTGACGCCACGCTCGCGGCGGCCGCGCTGCGGGAGGCGACGGAGGAGTCCGGGATCACCGGACTGGCGCTGCTGCCGGGCGGGCCCGTGCTCCTGGACCGGCATCCGATCCCCGCGCCGTGCCACTGGCACCTGGACGTGCAGTACGCGGCGGTGGCACCGGCGGGCGCGACGGAGAGCATCAGCGACGAATCCCTGGACCTGCGCTGGTTCGCGTACGACGAGGTGGCCGGGGTCTCCGACGCCTCGGTGGTCCGGCTGGTGGAGCGTACGCGCGCGGTGCTGGAGGGCGGCCGGTAGCGGCCCGTACGAGAGGACAACGGTAAGGGGCGGCCTCCAGAGAGGCCGCCCCTTACTTCGCTGTATGGCTCAGTTCCAGGCGTTGTTCTGGTTCTGGCCGTGCGCGCCCTGCTGGCCCATGCCGTACTGGGCGGCGAGGCCCTGTCCGATCTGGGCGTTCTGCGGCGGCATCAGCTCGCTCGGCTGGACCAGGGCGAAGCCCTGTCCGAGGAAGCTGAGCTCCCAGCCCTCGCCGGTGTTGCCGCGCCTGCGGAAGACGCCCGAGGAGTGCGTCTGCGCCTGCATCTGCACCCGCAGCGAGGTCGACCAGGCGACGATCGCGTCGGCGTCCGCGCTCACGTACTTGTCGGGCGTGACCTGCATCATCAGCGGCTGGCCAGAGGTCATCAGGGCGACCTTGCCGGTGCCGGAGATGTTGAGCTGGTACTTGCCGGTGCCCGAGATGCCGTACTGGCTGTCCACCGCGATGACCTCGGTGTGCAGTGAGGAGTCGAGCGCCAGGACGTAGGAGCTGTCCACGGTCAGGCCGTCGTGGTCGACGTCCACGACGTGGATGTACTGCGCCAGGTTGGCGAAGTAGACGGTGCCCTGCCCGGAGCAGCGCATCAGGTCCAGGCCCTCACCGGTGTGGGCGCGGGAACGGCGCTGGCTGTTCGACTGGTACTCGCCGTCGAACTCCATCAGCCCCTGGTAGGCGACCATGGCGCCCTTGCGGGCGAGGACGTCGTCGTGGCCGGTCAGCGCGACCCGCAGAAGCTGCGGGTTCTGGATGGTGTAGCGCTCCTGGGACTGCTGTTCCGTGAGGCCGAAAAGCGAACTCTGCATGGTGTGTCTCCCTCCCCGTCAGTGCCGGACGCGCAGCCGGTCGGTGCTGTCCTCGCTCGGCTGGACGACGACGATCCCCTGGCCGGAGAAGGCCATCTGGAACGCCTCGCCGCTGCCCCGTCCGATGAGCGAGGACGCCTTGAAGCTGCGCTTGCCCTTCACCTTGAGGTTCGGGGACCAGGCGACCAGCGCGTCCGGGTCGACGTACGTCTCGTCCTCGCCGCGCCCGCAGTCGACGACGATCGGCGTGCCGCGCGAGGTGATCGCGACCCAGCCGGTCCCCGAGATGCAGACGTTCCACAGGCCCTGGCCGGCGAACTTGGCGAGACCCTTGACCCGCTCGACGCCCCAGGTGAGGTGGCCGTCGAAGGCGAGGACGTTGGTGCCGTTGACCGAGAGGGAGTCGTTGTTCAGGTTGATGACGACGACGTCGGCACCGTAGTCGGCGAGGTAGAGCAGCCCGTCGCCGGTGCACTTCATGAGGGGCGCGCCCTCGCCGGTGATCCACTGCGAGGCGATCTGGCGGACGGCGGGCGGGTTGGGCTCGTACTGGATGAAGCCCTCGTACGCGACCATCGATCCGGTGCGCGCGTAGAGGTCCTGGCCGGTCGCCATGGCGACCTTCAGCATGGAATGGCCGTGGTTCTCCATCCGTGCCGTGACGGGGGTCGGGGCGTAGCCCGCGAGTTGCTGGTTCATGACGGGCTCCCTCAGACCTCGTAGGGCTGGACGACGATGAAGTTGCCGGGCGCGCCCCGGAACTGGAGGTTCACGGTCTCCCCGCTGTGTCCGGGATAGGCGTTGCGGCGCAGCCGGACCTGGCTGGAGATGATCACCTGGGACGCGGACGACCACGCCACGACCGCGTTGCAGTCGGCGAAGGTGGTCGGGGTGACCGGCAGGACCACAGGGGTGCCGTGGGTCTTGACGACGAGCGTGCCGGTGCCCTGGAACTGCATGGTGAACAAGGCACCGCCGGGGATTCCGTGGCCCTCGATGCGGCGGACCTCGTACTGGAGCGACTCGTCGAAGGCGAGTACATTCTCGGCGGAGACGCAGACTCCGTCGCCCTGGAGTTCGATGGTGTGCAGATGGGCGCCTTCCTCGGCGAGGAAGACCTGGCCCCGGCCGGTACAGCGCATGAGCTGCATCTCCTGGCCGGTGGCGTTGCCCACCATGCGGCCGGCGAAACCCGCGCCCTTGTAGCTGAAGTCGACCTTGCCCTGGTACATCACCATGCTGCCCTGCCGGGCGAGCACTCCCGTACCGCCCATGGTCAGGTCGACCCGCATGAGCTGCTTGTTCTGCGGGGTCCAGCGCTGTCCGGTCGCGGTCTCCTTGTACGGCTGGAGCGCGGCCTGAAGACCGGCACCGGCGGCCTGCGGCATGCCGCCGGGCATGCCCTGCCCGCCCGGAGGCATGCCGGGGGGCTGCTGGCCGTACGGGGCCGGGGCCTGCTGCCCGTAGGGCGCGGGCGCCTGGCCGGGCACCTGTCCGAACTGCTGCTGGGGCTGGTGGGGCTGCTGCCCGAAGTGCTGCGGCGGCTGCTGGCCGGGCTGCCCGTACGGGGCCGGCGCGGGCGGCGGAGGCACGGTGCCCCCGGGCGGCGTCATCGGGGCGACGATCGTCGGCGCGGCGTGCATCTGCTGCTGCGGGGTCGGCGCCGGGCCGGGGGCGGGTGCCGGGGTCCCGAAGGACGGCGCGGGCTGCGGGGCCTGGGGCGCCTGCGGGGCCGCCGGGGCACCGAAGGACGGGGCCGGGGCCGCCTGGGCGGGCGGGGCGAACGACGGGGCGGCGCCCTGTGGCGGCGCGGCGGCGGCCGGTTCCTCCTCGGCGACCTCGCCGCCGAAGTTCTTCAGCAGCGCTTCAAGGCCGCCGTCGAAGCCCTGGCCGACCGCGGCGAAGCGCCAGACGTCCTTGAGGTAGAAGTCGCCCAGCATGACGGCGCGCTCGGTGCTGAACTCCGAGCCGTTGAAGGCGTACCTGACGACTTCCTCGCCGCCCGCGACGATCCGGATGTATCCGGGACCGACCTGCGACATCTGCCCGGCACCGTCGACGGTCGCGGTGAACGACAGCTTGTGGATGTTCGCCGGAATGCGGTCCAGGGTGACGCGGAACGACTCGGTGTCCCCGGCCTGGGCACCGAGGAGCTGAATGGACTCCTCGGGAGATTTCGGCTGGTTGAAGAAGATGAAATACCGGTCGTCGGAGAGCTGCTCATTGGCATCGAGCCCGAAGCAGCTGATGTCAAAGCTCAGCCCCGGGCCGGCGATCTGCACCCCTACGTACAGGTCCGTCCCCGGCGTGAGATCGCTGATCTTGGCCTTGTGGCCGCGTTGGAATTCCCTGGCCATGCGTAACGACCGTCCCCCATCCGGAAGGTGAATGCGTCGCGTCAGGCTATCCGCAAACTCCGGCATTGGGCGAAGCCGGTACAGACCCGGTACAGAAACACCCGACACCGCTCACCCGTCGCCACCACCGGTCACTCGCCGCGTGCGGCCGGCAGGTGCGGCAGCCGGTCGGCGGCCACCACACCCTCCAGGTAGCCGCGGGCCCGCTCGGTGCGGGGGTATGCGTCCAGCAGCCGCCAGAACCGGGGCCCGTGCCCGGGCACCAGGAGGTGGGCGAGCTCGTGGACGAGCACGTAGTCCACGACGTACTCCGGCATGCCCTGCAACCGGTGCGACAGCCGGATGCTGCCCTCGGACGGGGTGCACGAGCCCCAGCGGGTGTTCTGGTTGGTCACCCACCGCACGGACACCGGCCTGGCCCGGCCCTCGAAGTACTCGGCGGACAGGTGCTCCGCCCGCTCGGCGAGCTCGGTGTCGCCGAGGACGCGCCTGCTCTCCTGGGCGGCGAGCTTGTCGAGCATCACGTCCACCCAGCGCCGCTCCTCGGCCTCGGACATCCGGGCGGGGATGAGCACGATCGTGCGGTCGCCCTCGCGATAGGCGGAGACCGTCCTGCTGCGGCGGGCGCTTCTGCGGACCTCGACCGCGCTCGTCGCGGGGGCGCGGCGGGCAGGGTCCGCACGGCGCCGGCGGGGTCCGGCGGCGGGCACGGCAGGCTCCCCGGCAGAGCCGGGCGACGGATCGGCGGGCACGCCTCGACGTTACCCGCTGTATGCGGGGGAAGTCCCGCCTCCGGGACGGTTCTCCATGATCGGCTCCACGCCTTGCACCATTTGAACGACTAATACCCACGCCTGTGGATAACTTTCCGCACGTCTCGGCGCCCCGCTGCATTCTGGCAAAGGAACACGCACAGCAAGTCACGCACAGCGGAGTCACAGACACACAGACCGGGGGAAGCCGTGCATCCGATGTTGAAGCCCGCACTGCGCCGCGCTTGGCGGGGTGGGGACACCGTGCAATTCGGGGTGACCCCCGCGCATGCGGTGAAGGTCGGCCCGATGGATATCGCGACGGGCTGTTTCATGGAACTGCTGGACGGCACCAGAGGCATGCCGCTGCTTCGCGAACAGGCCCGGGCGATGGACTTGACCGAGCGTCACGTGGACACCCTCGTGGCGCGCTTGGTGGATGCCGGACTCGTGGACGACGTACGGGCGGGCGGCCCGCCGGCGGAAGCGCTGCGAGCCAGGTCCGGCGTCCTGGAGCGTCACCGCCCCGACCTGGCGTCGCTCTCCGTCGTCCATCCCGAGCCCGGCGGAGGGATGCGCAGACTCGCGGCCCGCCGCTCGATGCGCGTGCAGGTCAGAGGCGCGGGCCGGGTCGGCGCGGCCGTCGCGGCGGTGCTCTCGGGAGCGGGGGTCGGCCGGGTGGAGGTCATGGACGGCGGGTGTACGGAGCCGGGAGACGTGTCCCCCGGCGGCCTGCCCGCCTCTGCCGTCGGGGAGCGCAGGGACCAGGCGGCCCGGCAATTGGTGCGCCGCTCCGCCCCCGGCCCCGGGCCCCGGGCGCCCGGGGCGGCGGGCTCCGGTCCGGCCGGGCACGAGCCGGGGCTGTCCCTCATCGTGGTCGCCCCGCGCGACGGACTTTCGGCGTACGTCCCCGATCCGGGCACCGCCGAGCCGTGGATCGCCTCGGGCACACCTCATCTGTACGCGGGTGTGCTGGAGGCCACCGGGTTCGTCGGCCCCCTGGTCCTGCCCGGCGGCACGGCCTGCGCGGGCTGCCTCCAGTCGCACCGGCGGGACCGGGATCCGCAGTGGCCGCGCATGCTGGCGCAGTGGCAGTCCGGGCGGCGCGGCGCCGCCCAGGCGTGCGACCTGGGCCTGGCGACGGCCGTGGCGGGGCTGGCGGCGGCGCACGCGCTGGCCTTCCTGGACGGCGAGCTGCCCGTGAGCACCGGTGCTCGGTGGGAGGCGGCGCTGCCGCTGTTGGACTGGAGGACGGAACGGATCGGTGCGCACCTCGACTGTTCCTGTGGCGCCGCCGGTCACACTGAAGGGGTCCGCGCCTCCGGAGCCGGCACGGCGCACGACACAATGGCCGGGTAACCGCCGCACGCAGCGCGGCAGTCTGGGAATTGGAGGGGCTTATGTCTGATCTTCCCCGGAAGGCGGTCACCCGTACCGCCAAGCTGGCCGCGCTGCCGTTGGGTTTCGCCGGCCGCGCCACCTGGGGGCTGGGCAAGCGCATCGGCGGGAGATCGGCGGAGCTGGTGGCCCGCGAGGTCCAGCAGCGCACCGCGGACCAGCTCTTCAAGGTCCTCGGGGAGCTGAAGGGCGGGGCGATGAAGCTCGGCCAGGCCCTGTCCGTCTTCGAGTCCGCGCTGCCCGAGGAGGTCGCGGGGCCCTACCGCGCGGCGCTCACCAAACTCCAGGAGGCCGCTCCGCCCATGCCGAGCGGCACGGTGCACGCGGTCCTGGCGGAGCGGCTCGGCGAGGACTGGCGGGAGCTGTTCCTGACCTTCGAGGACAAGCCGTCGGCCGCGGCGTCGATCGGCCAGGTGCACCGGGCGGTGTGGCACGACGGGCGGGACGTGGCCGTGAAGGTCCAGTATCCGGGGGCGGGCGAGGCGCTGCTCTCGGACCTGACGCAGCTCAGCCGGTTCGCGCGGCTGCTGGGCCCGCTGGTACCGGGCATGGACATCAAGCCGCTGATCACGGAGATGCGGGACCGGGTCTCCGAGGAACTGGACTACGAACAGGAGGCGCGGTCCCAGCAGGCGCATGCCGAGGAGTTCGCGGACGATCCCGATGTCGTGGTCCCCGAGGTGGTCCACCAGTCGGCCCAGGTGCTGGTCACCGAGTGGATGGACGGTGTCCCGCTGGCCGATGTGATCGCCGACGGCACCGCCGGGCAGCGCGACCGGGCCGGCCAGCTCCTCGCCCGGTTCCTCTTCTCGGGCCCCGCGCGCACGGGCCTGCTCCACGCCGACCCGCACCCGGGCAACTTCAGGCTGCTCCCCCCGGAGGCGGGTGCGTCCGGCGAGGAGGGCGCGGAGGGCGCGGACGCGTCCTCGTGGCGGCTGGGGGTGCTGGACTTCGGGACGGTGGACCGGCTGCCGGGCGGACTGCCGCAGACCATCGGGGACGCGCTGCGGCTGACGTTGGGGGGCGACGCGGACGCGGTCTACGAGATGCTGCGGGCGGAGGGGTTCGTCAAGGACTCGATCGACCTGGATCCGGACGCGGTGCTGGACTACTTGCTGCCGATCATCGAGCCGGCCCAGGTGGAGGAGTTCACGTTCAGCCGGAGCTGGATGCGGCATCAGGCGGCCCGGATAGCGGATCCGCGTTCCCCGGCGCATCAGTTGGGCAAGCAGCTGAACCTGCCGCCGTCCTACCTGCTGATACACCGGGTGACGCTGAGCACGATCGGGGTGCTGTGCCAGCTCGGCGCCACGGTCCGCCTCCGCGACGAACTCGAATCCTGGCTCCCTGGGTTCCTGCTCCCGGAGGACGCAGAGGGCTCGGAGGGCGACGAGGAGGCGGAAGCCCCGGACGCGGAGGGCCCGGAGGAGGCGGAAGCCCAGCTGGGTGACGAGGGCCCGGAGGGCCTGGGCCCGGAGGGCCTGGGCCCGGAGCCCGCTCCGCCCGCGCCGAGGTCCGCCGAAACGGTGGACGCCGGCTAGCGGAGCGGCACCTGCCGACCGGAGCTGGGCCACGCCGGACCGCGCCACGCCGGACCGGGCCGGGCCGAGCCGCGCCACGCCCCGCCGAGCCCCGCGAAACGACCCCGGGGCCGGTCCGTTGGACGGATCGGCCCCGGGGTGGGGTGCTGCTGCGCGGGTGGCTCCGGGAGGCGCGGCCCGCCGGGCGCAGAGAGCGGCTGCGTCCGGGCGGGGCCTCCATGGCCGGCCGGGCCGGGTCAGTGCATGACGGCCATGGCCAGCGCGCGGCGGGCGCGCATCGAGGCGCGCTCGGCACGGCGCTGCATCCGCCGGGCGGAGATCAGGCGCACGGCCTGACGGTCCGCGTCGGCTTCGCGCAGGCGGTCGTGCATATGCGCACGGGCCAGGGCTTCTGGGATGAGTTGCATTTCGCGGGTCCTGTTCTGACGCGAGTCGTTCGCGCCGATGATGGTGACGTCCGGGGTCGCGGAGCCGGCGGGCTCGGCCGTGGGGGCGGGGATGGTCATTGGAGCCTGGTTTCGGGGATCGTGGGTGAGGGGACGGTCGATGGTTCCGATGCGCTTCATGGGCTTGGGGGCCGGGACCCCCAGGTCGGCGATCACGCCGCGACCGGGTTCTTGCGCGGGCGGCCACGCGGCCGCTTCCGGGCGACGACGACGCCCTGGATGAAGAGCTCGCCACCCCAGACACCCCACGGCTCGCGGCGCTCCTTGGCGCCGGCGAGACACGCCTCGACAAGCGGGCAGGTGCGGCACAGGGACTTGGCGTACTCGACGTCGGCGGGCGACTCGGCGAAGAAGACCTCCGGGTCGTAGGCGCGGCAGGGGACGGGTACACCGAGGTTCTCGATGGCGTCGTCGAGCGCGGTGAGCGCGGTGAGGGGGGTCAAGGTGGAGTCCTCCGTGAGGCCGGGCGGGGAGATCGTGTCGGAAGGCGGTACGGACGGGGCGTGCGCTTCGAGTTGCACGGTGGTGGTGTCCTCGTCTGGTCGTTTCCGGCCTGTTGGCCGGGGGGCGGCTGGTACCAGGTCCTGCTTGTCCCGAGGCCCCTTCTCGTTGTCCCGCCCGTTGAGGCAAAACAAAAGGGCCGCGGATCCCGAGTGGGGTTCCGCGGCCCTGAAGGCGCCGGCCTGATGCTGGATCAGGCTGGATCACTCCAGGGTTCAGGCCCACGGAAGGCCCACATCGTGTGGTGCTGCTTCGTCTGCTCGGTGACGCCGGCTTCCGCTCCCGCACCGACGGCCGCAAAGGCATAGGCCGGGGCCTGTCCCTTCGCTACTGCTGCTGCCGGTGCCTGGGTCGGTCGCTCATTGCGCTCCCGCACGGGAAGACCAGCCAGGGACATCGGAATGACGGCGGAGACGCCGGACACACCGGTGGCGCGCAGGGAGGACTTCGGGGCACGGGCGAGAAGGCCGAGCGAGCAGGCGGAGACGACCGAGAGATCGGTCATTTTGTTGGTCTCGATGATGCTGATCACTTCAATCGCCTCCTCTCGGCGTCTCGGGGGGACCGGCGGGCCGGTCCTGCGTATTCGGATAAGTACAGCACGGATCCAGGGCTTCAGAGAAGCCGCTGTTTCCGTGGTTAAGAACCTATGGTGATGACTGGGGCGGGCGCAAACTATTTTTGCGACGAGTTTTTCTCACATCTCCCCGGCGGCGTCCGCCTCGCCCTCGCACCCGTCCCCGCCTGCGCAGATGTCCAGAACGGCGGCTCCGAAGCGGCCCAGCTTCCGTGCGCCGACCCCCGGGATCCCAGCCAGCTCGCCCTCGCTGCCGGGCACTGCCTCCGCGATGGCCATCAGCGTCCGGTCGGTGAACACGCAGTAGGCGGGCTGGCCGATCTCCCGCGCCCGGGCCGCACGCCAGTCGTGCAGCCGTTCGTACAGCGCCTCGTCCATGTCGGACGGGCAGCCGTCGCAGCGCATCAGCTTCATCTCGCCGGCGTCCGTCAGCGTCTTGCCGCAGACCCGGCACCGGGCCGGTGTCCGGGGCTTGCGCCGGGCCGCCGCCGGACGCCCTTCGCCACCCGAGCCGGCCGCCCCGCCCTCGCCGCTCCGGAAGCCGTCGCCTACCCAGACGCCGCCCGGGCCGGCCGCCGCCGCGCTCCGGCCGCCGGGGCCCGTGGAGCCGGGGCGGAGCCCGTTCAGGAAGCGGGTCGGCCGGCGCCCGGGGCGGCCGCCGGGCGACCGGGAGAGCGACCAGGACAGGGCGAGGTGGAAGCGGGCCCGGGTGACGCCGACGTACAGCAGCCGGCGCTCCTCCTCGATCTGCTCCGCCGTCTTGGCGTAGGTGATCGGCATCATGCCCTCGGTCAGCCCGACCAGGAACACCGCGTCCCACTCCAGGCCCTTCGCCGAGTGCAGCGAGGCCAGAGTGACGCCCTGGACCGTGGGCGCGTGCTGGGCGGCGGCCCGCTCGTCCAGCTCCGCGACCAGATCGGACAGCGTCGCCCCCGGGTGGGCCCGCTCGAAGTCCTCGGCGAGCCTGACGAGAGCGGCCAGGGACTCCCAGCGGTCGCGCACCGCGCCGGACCCGGCGGGCGGCTCGCTGCGCCAGCCCTTGGTGGAGAGCACCGCGCGCACCTCGGCGGGGAGGTCGTCCGCGTGGTCCAGGAGCGAGTCGTTGCCCCCCGCGCGGGCCGCGCCGCGCAGGGCCACGCCCGCCTCGCGGACCTCGGCGCGCTCGAAGAACCGCTCGGCGCCCCGGAGCTGGTAGGGCACCCCCGCGTCCGCGAGGGCCTGCTCGTAGACCTCGGACTGCGCGTTGACCCGGTAGAGCACCGCGATCTCGCCGGCCGGGACGCCCGACGCGATCAGGTCCCGGATGCGGCGGGCGGTGCCCTCGGCCTCGGCGGGCTCGTCCGCGTACTCCACGAAGGCGGGCTCGGGGCCGCGCTCCCGCTGCGAGACCAGGTCGAGGCGGTGCTCGGCGGCCCGGCCGGTGGCCTGGGAGAGCAGCCCGTTGGCCAGGTGGACCACCTGCGGGGTCGAGCGGTAGTCCCGGACCAGCTTGACGACGGTCGCGCCGGGGTGGCGGGTGCGGAAGTTGAGCAGGTGGTCCGGGGTGGCCCCGGTGAACGAGTAGATCGTCTGCCCCGCGTCGCCGACGACGCAGAGGCTGTCCCGGTCGCCGAGCCAGAGGTCGAGCAGCCGCTGCTGGAGCGGGCTCACGTCCTGGTACTCGTCCACGACGAAGTGCTGGTACTGGCGGCGGACGTGGGTGGCGATGTCGTGCCGGTCCTGGAGGATGCCGACGGTGAGGAGCAGCACGTCCTCGAAGTCGATCACGGTGCGCTCGCGCTTCAGCTCCTCGTAGGTCTCGTAGACCTTGGCGATCTCCGCCGGGTCGCGCGGGGCGTCCCGCTGGGCCTTGGCCACCACCGCCGGGTAGTCGGCGGGGACGGTCTGGGTGACCTTGGCCCACTCGATCTCGCTCGTGACGTCGCGCAGCTCGTTGCGGTCGAGCCGGAGGCCGCTGCGGGCCGCTGCCTCGGCCACCAGCTGGGCCTTGCGCTCCAGGAGCCGGGGCAGCTCGCCACCGACCGCTTTCGGCCAGAAGTACTGGAGCTGGCGCAGGGCCGCGGAGTGGAACGTGCGCGCCTGCACCCCGCCCGCGCCGAGCTGGCGCAGCCGGCCGCGCATCTCGCCCGCCGCCCGGTTGGTGAAGGTGACGGCCAGGACGCTCGACGGCTGGAGGATCCCCGCGCGCACCCCGTAGGCGATGCGGTGCGTGATGGCCCGCGTCTTGCCCGTACCGGCTCCGGCCAGCACGCACACCGGGCCCCGCAGGGCCGTGGCCACCTCGCGCTGCTCGGGGTCGAGCCCGTCGAGGACGGCGTCCGCGGAGTCCGGGACCCGGGGGAAGAGGGTGGAGTGCGTTGCTGATGTCACCCCGCCATGCTGCCAGGTCGCCCGGGGCGCGTGCGGTGGTTGTCCACAGGGGTGAGGTATCCGTCGTACTAATGCGGGGCCGGTCCGCGCGGAGGTCCGGTGCCCGTCCCGCAAGGGCCCCGGGGGCGGGAATGGCGGCCGGGTCGCATACGTTCACCTGGCGTGCGGCAACGCACGCCCCGGCCCCGTGTGACGCAGCAGACGCGTGAGCGCCCGTCCGGGCGTGACGGGATTTGCCGGGACCGAAGAGACAGAGGAGCGCGAAGACATGCCGGGCACTGTGACGATGTACAGCACCACCTGGTGCGGCTACTGCCGTCGGCTGAAGGGGCAGATGGACCGCGAGGGCATCGCCTACACCGAGATCAACATCGAGCAGGACCCGGAGTCGGCCGCCTTCGTCGAGAAGGCCAATGGCGGAAACCAGACGGTCCCGACCGTGCTCGTGGTCCCTGGGAACGGCGGCGAGGACGTCGTGATGACGAACCCGAGCCTGGCCCAGGTGAAGCAGGCCCTCGGAGCCTGACCTCGGGCACCCCGCCCCCACCGGTCCGCGCACCGGTGGGGGCGGTGGCATGTCCGGCCCGGGTCAGACCCCCGCGCGCACCGGCTTCGGAAGCGGCTTGCCGTACCAGAGCTCGATCAGCCGGGAGGCGATCGAGATGCCGAACGGGGGCAGCATCTCGCCCGACTCGAAGGCCGCGGTCAGCTCCTCGCGGGAGAACCAGCGCGCCTCCTCGATCTCCTCACCGTCCACGTTGATGTCGAACGTCGAGGCGCGGGCCATGAAGCCCAGCATCAGGCTGGACGGGAACGGCCAGGGCTGGCTGGCGACGTACTCGACCTCGCCGACCGTGATGCCGGCCTCCTCGAAGACCTCGCGGGCCACGGACTGCTCGATCGACTCGCCCGGCTCCACGAATCCGGCGAGCGTGGAGAAGCGGCCCTCGGGCCAGTGCACCTGGCGGCCGAGCAGCGCCCGGTCCTGGTCGTCCGTGACGAGCATGATGACTGCCGGATCGGTGCGCGGGTAGTGCTCGGCGCCGCACGCCGGGCAGCGGCGGATGTGTCCGGCCGCCGCGATCACCGTGCGCTCGCCGCAGCGGGAGCAGAAGCGGTGCAGCCGCTGCCAGTTCTCCAGGGCCACCGCGTGCACCATCAGGGCGGCGTCGCGCGGGCCGAGCAGCATCCCCGCCTCGCGCAGCCCGGCCGGGCGGGCCGACTGGTCCATGCGGCCGGGCAGGGTGTCCTTCTGGAGGGCGAAGTAGCTGACGCCGTCCGCGTCGGTGCCGAGGAAGTAGCGGTGGGTCTCGGTGACGGGGGCCTCGAAGGCGGGCGTCATCACGAGTTCGGTGCCGTCGTCGGTGTCGTCGATCAGCACCTGGCCCCCGGAAACGACGAAGACCCGGGTCGTCGGGTGGCTCCACGCGGCGGACAGCCATGCCTCGTCAAGGCGGTGGTGCGCCGCGCGGTCGATGCCGCTCGGCGCGGTGAGACCGATGGGCCGGTCCGTGGTGGCGTTGTCGAAGGTGCTCAAGGTGCTTCCTACTCCCCCGGGATGGATCGGGCGTTCAGAGAATTCAGCGGAGGGCGGCCGCCAGGTCGCTCCAGAGGTGGGCGGCGGTCTCGACGCCCTTGAACAGGAGGTCCAGTTCAACCTTCTCGTCGGGGGCGTGCCAGCCGTCGGACGGTACGGAGATGCCGAGGAAGAGAACGGGTGCGCCGAGCACGTCCTGGAGGTCGGCGGCGGGTCCCGAGCCCCCTTCCCGGGTGAAGAGGACCTTCTTGTCGAACGCCCGGCCCATGGCGCGGGCCACGGCCTGGAGCGCCGGGTGGTCCAGGGGCGTCAGGCAGGGCCGGGTGGCGGGGAGGAAGGTGATCCGATGGCTGATCCCGGCGGGGACGCGGGCCTCGGCCCAGGCCCGTACGGCCTTCTCGATGTGGTCCGGGTCCTGGCCGGCGACCAGGCGGAAGCTGATCTTCGCACGGGCGGCGGAGGGGATGATCGTCTTGCTTCCGGCGCCCTGGTAGCCGCCGCCGATGCCGTTGACCTCGGCGGTCGGGCGGGCCCAGATCCGCTCCAGCGTCGAATATCCGGTCTCTCCGGAGGCGGCCCGGGACTTGGCGGTGTGCAGCCAGTCGGCCTCGTCGAAGGGCAGCGCGGCGAAGAGCGCGCGCTCGGTCGCGGTGAGCTCGGCCACGCCGTCGTAGAAGCCGGGGACCGCGACCTTCCCGTCCGCGTCGTGGAGCGCGGCGACGAGGCGGGCGATCTCGGTGGCCGGGTTGGGGACGGCGCCGCCGAACGAGCCGGAGTGGATGTCCTGCCCGGGGCCGTGGAACTCGATCTCGCACTCGGCGAGGCCGCGCATCCCGGTGCAGACGGTCGGCGTGGTCTCGTCCCACATGCCGGTGTCCGACACGATCACGGCGTCGGCGGCGAGGCGGCCGGCGTGGCGCTCGACCAGGTCCCGGAAGTGCGGGGAGCCGGACTCCTCCTCGCCCTCCACGACCAGCTTGAGGTGCACGGCGGGGGCGGTACGGCCGGTGGCTGCGAGGTGGGCCCGGACGCCGAGGGTGTGGAAGAACACCTGCCCCTTGTCGTCGGCCGCGCCGCGCCCGTACATCCGGCCGTCGCGGATCACCGGCTCGAACGGCTCGCTGCTCCAGCCGTCCTCGCGGGCGGCGGGCTGCACGTCATGGTGTCCGTACACCAGGACCGTGGGGGCGGACGGGTCGTCGGAGGGCCATTCGGCGAAGACGGCGGGTGCGCCGTCGGTCTCCCAGACCTCGGTGACCGGGAATCCGGTCTCCTTCAGCTTGGCCGACAGCCACTCGGCGCTGCGCCGTACGTCACCCTCGTGCTCCGGCTGAGCGGATACGGAGGGGATGCGCAGCCACTCGGCGAGGTCGTCGAGGAAAGCCGCGCGGTGCTGCTCGGTGTACGTGCGGACGGCGCTGTCCGGGGTGTCGCTCATGACCTTCAGCTTATCCGTCCGAGGGAAGTGGCTCGTCCAGAAGGATGCGCTCCAGCTCGGGACGGCCCGGCAGGGAGGCCGGGCGGACGGCCTCGCCGCTGCGGACGAAGAGGAAGGTGGCCGTGACGTCGGTGAGCGGAAGTCCGTGCAGCTCGGCCCAGGCCAGCCGGTAGACGGCGAGCTGGAGCGGGTCGGCGGTGTGGGTGCGGCTGGTCTTCCAGTCCACGATCTCGTACGTGTCCCCCGTGCGGTACACGGCGTCGATACGGCCCCGGATGACCCGGCCCGCCAGGGTGATCTGGAACGGCGTCTCCACGCGGTAGGGGGTGCGGCGGGCGTACGGAGTGCGCTCGAAGGCCTCCTTCAGGTCGGCGAGGTCGCGCTCGTCGGCGATGTCGGCATCGCTCTCGTCGCCCCCGGGCAGCTCGTCGGGGCCGAGCATGGGCAGCGGCAGCTCCTCGAACCGGGACTCCACCCAGGCGTGGAAGCGGGTGCCCCGGCGGGCGGCGGGCTGCGGCGGGCGGGGCATGGGCCGGGCCAGCTCCCGGGCGAAGGCGTCGGGGTCGTCGGCGAGGCGCAGCAGCTGGGTGGCGGAGAGCGAGGCGGGGACGAGGACGTCGCGCACGGTGGCGCGGGCCCGGCGCAGCTCCCCGGCCAGCGCGTCGAGGTCCCGGTCCCAGGAGGCGAGGGTGCGCGTCTCCTCGGGGGTGAGACGGGGGGCCGGGACGTCCGGCACACCGGCGTCGCCGTCCGGGGTCTCCGGCCGGGCCAGCAGCTCCATGACCGTGTCCGCGGCGGCCCTGCGGCGGGCCAGCGCGGTGCCGTCCAGCGGGAGCGGCCAGGCGTGGTCGGCGGACGCCTCGGCCAGGGCCGGGTTCTCGTCGGTCTCCGCCGGGGCGTCCGCCCACACCTCGATCTCGCCGTACCCGGCGGCGCAGTGCTCGTACAGCGCGTGCAGGAAGGGGGACGGGCCGCGCGGCTTCTTCTGGGTGGGGCCCCACCAGTGGCCGGAGCCGAGCAGCAGGCTGCGGGGGCGCGTGAAGGTGACGTAGCCGAGGCGCAGCTCCTCCGTGTGCTGGTGCTCCTTCATCTCGGCCTTGAAGCCCTTGAGGCCCTTGGCGTCGTAGCTGTGGAGGGCGGGCAGGGTGGCGGTGTCGCCGCGCAGGGCGTGCGGGAGGACCTTGGCCTGGGAGGTCCAGGCGTCCCGGGACTGGCCGCTGGGGAACTGGCCGGTGACCAGGCCGGGGACGGCGACGACGTCCCACTCCAGGCCCTTGGACTTGTGGGCGGTGAGGACCTTGACGGTGTTCTCGCCGCCGGGCAGCGCGTTGTCGAGGCCCTTCTCGTACTGGACGGCGGTGCGCAGGAAGCCGAGGAAGGCGAGCAGCGTGGCCTCGTTGTCGACGGCGGCGAAGCGGGCGGCGACGTCGAGGAAGTTGCCGAGGGTCTCGCGGCGGCGGGCGGCCAGGGCCTGCGGGGACGCGGAGAGCTCGACCTCCAGGCCGGTGGTGGCGAGGACGCGGTGCAGGACGTCCATCAGGGGGTCGGCGAGCGAGCGGCGCAGGTCGCGCAGTTCGGCGGCGAGGCGGGCGAAGCGGACGCGGGCCTCGGCGGAGAACGG
Organism: Streptomyces sp. NPDC041814; assembly: GCF_055590565.1. Classification (NCBI taxonomy): domain Bacteria; kingdom Bacillati; phylum Actinomycetota; class Actinomycetes; order Kitasatosporales; family Streptomycetaceae; genus Streptomyces; species Streptomyces sp. NPDC041814. The sequence continues at coordinate 409,066 of NZ_JBVJAM010000003.1, forward strand.
AAGCCGGTCGTCCTCCTCGCCGCCGCCGTCCAGGAAGGTGTCCAGGGCGTCGGCGAGGGAGATCACCTCGGCCGGGTCGATGCCCTCGACGGCCTCGGCGAGCCTGCGGTCGGGGTCGTACTCCTCGTCGTCGTGGGCGGCGCGGTGCACCAGGAGGCGGGCCCGGCGGCCGAGCAGGGCCAGGTCGCGGGGGCCGATCCGCCAGCGGGGGCCGGTGAGCAGCCGGACCAGGGCGGCGTTGGCCCCCGGGTCCTGGAGGACTTCGCAGACGGCGACGAGGTCGGCGACCTCGGGGAGGTGGAGCAGCCCGGAGAGGCCGACGACCTCGACCGGGATGTCGCGGGCGACCAGCGCGGCCTGGATCTCCGGGAAGTCACCGGCCGTGCGGCACAGGACGGCGATCTCGCCGGGTGCCTTGCCGGTGCGCACCAGGTGGGCGATGGAGTCCGCGAGCCAGGCGATCTCCTCGGTGTGCGTGGGCAGCAGGGCGCAGCGGACGAGGCCGTCGCGCTCGGCGCCGGGGGCGGGGCGCAGGGCCTCGACACCCTCGTGCATGGCGCGCAGGGGCGCGGCGAGCCCGTTGGCGAGGTGGAGGAGGCGGCCGCCGCTGCGGCGGTTCTCGCTGAGCGCGTAGCGGGTCGCGGGGGTGCCGTCGGCGTGCGGGAAGTGGTTCGGGAAGTCGTCCAGGTTGGCGACGGAGGCGCCGCGCCAGCCGTAGATGGCCTGGCAGGGGTCGCCGACGGCGGTGACGGCGTGCCCGGTCGGTTCGCCGGTGCCGGGGCCGCTGCCGAAGAGGGCGGAGAGCAGGAGGCGCTGGGCGACGGAGGTGTCCTGGTATTCGTCGAGCAGGACGACCCGGTACTCGTCGCGGAGGATCGTGCCGACCTCGGGGCGGGTGAGGGCCAGCTCGGCGGAGAGGGCGATCTGGTCGCCGAAGTCGAGGAGGTCGCGGCTGCGCTTCGCCTCGCGGTAGCGCCGGGTCAGCGCGAGCAGTTCACGGCGGGCCTCGGCGGTCGCGGGGATCTTGCGCAGCTCTTCGTTGCTGAGCTTCGCGGTCTCCAGCGCGCTCAGCAGCGCGGTGTCGTACGCGTCGAGCTGTTCGGGGCGTACGAGGTGTTCGGCCAGCTCGGCGTCGAGGGCCAGGAGGTCGCTGACGAGGGTGGGGAAGGACCTGGTCAGGGCCGGGTAGGGGCCGGGGGCCTCGCGCAGCACGCGGGCGGCGAGCTGGTAGCGGGTGGCGTCGGCGAGGAGGCGGGTGCCCGGTTCGAGTCCGATGCGCAGTCCGTGCTCGGTCAGCAGCCGCCCGGCGAAGGCGTGGTACGTGGAGATGCCGGGCTCGCCCGGGGGGTTGTCCGGGTCGATCACGTCCGGGTCGGTGATCCCGGCGGCGACGAGTGCCTTGCGTACGCGCTCGGCGAGCTCACCGGCCGCCTTGTTGGTGAAGGTGAGCCCGAGGACCTGCTCGGGGGCGACCTGGCCGGTGCCGACCAGCCAGACCACGCGGGCCGCCATCACCGTGGTCTTCCCCGACCCGGCTCCGGCCACGATCACCTGCGGGGCGGGCGGCGCGGTGATGCAGGCCGTCTGCTCCGGGGTGAAGGGGATGCCCAGCAGCTCCTTGAGCTGCTCGGGATCGGTGAGGCGCGGGGACACTCCACAGAGGCTAACCGGCACCACCGACAACGGGTGAAGTCGTGGAAGCGGCTCACCTCGCCGTCTCCCGGTGGCATCCGTCACACCCGACGGGGCTAAATTAGCCGCTTGTCGCACCAACAGCCTTACGAGGACGGTCATATGAGCGCCGACGCACCCGCCCCTGACGCCACGGAGCTCAGGAAGCGCATCGACACCACGAAGGCGCATCCCGCACGGGTCTACGACGTCTTCCTCGGCGGCAAGGACAACTATCCGGCCGACCGCGAGGCCGCGGCCATGGCGCTGGCCGCCAATCCGCGCGGCTACCTCACCGTGCGGCACAACCGGGACTTCATGCGGCGGGCGGTGACCCTCGCGGCGAACGACGGCATCCGGCAGTTCCTGGACGTCGGCACCGGCCTGCCGACCCAGCAGAACGTGCACCAGATCGCGCAGGGCATCGCGCCGGAGTCGCGCGTGGTCTACGTGGACAACGACCCCGTGGTCCTCGTGCACGCGCAGGCCCTGCTCACCAGCGGTCCCGAGGGCCGCACCGACTACATCGAGGCGGACCTGCGGGAACCGGACCGGATCCTGGCCGCCGCGCGCCGCACGCTCGACTTCGGTCTGCCGGTCACCCTGGTCCTCGCCGCCGTGACCCACTTCATCGAGGACGAGACCGCCTACCCGGTCGTGAAGCGGCTGGTCGACGCGCTGGCCCCCGGCAGCGTCCTCGTCCTGAGCAATGTCAGCTCGGACCTCAACCCGGAGCAGGTCGGCAGCATCACCAAGGGCTTCAAGGAGCGCGGCTTCGCCATGGTGCGCCGGTCGTACGCCCAGATGGAACGGTTCGTCACCGACAACGGCCTGGAACTCCTCGAACCCGGCATCGTCCCCGTGCACCGCTGGCGCCCCGAGCGCGTGGTGGACCTGCCGGAGGCCGGGAACCCGGACCCCGAGTTCGTGGCGGGCCTGGACGAGCTGGACCGTACGCGCTACCAGGACATCAACGACGTCACCGACGCGGACGTCAGTGTGTACGGCCTGGTGGCCCGTAAGCACTGATCACTCGACGACGTGCCGGCCCTCGGGCTGCGCGCTGCACGACGCCTTGAAGGAGCAGTGGCCGCAGTGCTGGCCGGTCGTCGGCGTGAACCGTTCGTCCAGGACCCGGCCCGCCGCGGTCGCCAGCAGGTCGGAGACCCACTCGCCGTCCGGCGGCGCCTGCGCCTGCACCTTGGGAGCGGCGTCGCCGCCCTCCTTCTTGGGGGCGGCCTGGCGCAGCTGTACGAGTTCGGCGCCGCCCGGCTCGGGCCGCGTACCGCCGAAGGCGTCGTCGACCGCGCCTTCCCGTACCGCCAGCTGGTAGACGGCGAGCTGGGGGTGGCGGTGGACCTCGTCCCTCGTCGGGGACTGCTTGCCGGTCTTGAAGTCGACCACGTAGGCCCGGCCCTCGGCGTCCCGTTCGACGCGGTCCATGGAGCCCCGGATGCGCACCTCGTACTCCCCCGCCTCCAGCGTCACGTCGAAGTCGTGCTCGCTGGCGACGGGCGTGCGTCCGGCCCGGTCCATGACGTGCCAGCGCAAGAAGCGTTCGAGGGCCGCGCGGGCCTGCTCCTTCTCCTGGCGCGACTTCCAGGGGGCATCGAAGACGAGCCCGTCCCAGACCGAGTCGAGCCGTTCCATGAGGACGGCCAGATCGGCGGGCGTACGGCCGGAGGCCACCTCGTCGGCCAGGACGTGGACGACGTTCCCGAAGCCCTGGGCGGCGCTCGCGGGCGCGTCGGCCTTCACCTCGCGGCCCAGGAACCACTGGAGCGCGCAGGTGTTGGCGAGCTGGTCGAGCGCGCTGCCGGAGAGGGTGACCGGCTGGTCCCGGTCGCGCAGCGGCACGGCCGAGCGGGTCGGTTCGTACAGGCCCCACCAGCGGAACGGGTGCGCGGACGGTACGAGCGGCTGGCCGTCGTCGTCGGTGAGCGCCGCGAGCCGGGCGAGGCGGCGGGCGGCCTCCTCGCGCAGCGCGTCCGAGGCGGCCGGGTCGACGGTGGTGGCGCGCAGCTCGGCGACGAGTGCGGCGACGGACAGCGGGCGGCGCGGGCGGCCGGTGACGTCGCGGGGTTCGACGCCCAGCTCGGCGAGGAAGCGGGAGGGCTGGTCGCCGTCGTCGGCGGGGGCCTTGACCGCCGTGACGACCAGGCGCTCGCGGGCGCGGGTCGCCGCCACGTAGAACAGCCGCCGCTCCTCCGCGAGGAGGGCGCCGGGCGTCAGCGGCTCGGCGAGCCCGTCGCGGCCGATCCGGTCCGCTTCGAGGAGCGAGCCCCGGCGGCGCAGGTCCGGCCAGAGCCCTTCCTGGACGCCCGCGACGACGACGAGGCGCCACTCCAGGCCCTTCGAGCGGTGCGCTGTCATCAGCCGGACGGCGTCCGGGCGGACCGCGCGGCGGGAGAGAGTGTCGGCCGCGATGTCCTGGGCGTCGACCTCCTCCAGGAAGTTGAGGGCGCCCCGGCCGCCGGTGCGTTCCTCGGCGCGGGCAGCGGTCTCGAACAGCGCGCACACCGCGTCGAGGTCGCGGTCCGCGTTGCGCCCCGCGGTGCCCCCGCGCAGGGCCGCCCGCTCCAGCCTGCCCGGCCACGGGGTGCCGGACCACAGCGCCCACAGGGCCTCCTCGGCGGTGCCGCCCGCCTCAAGGAGTTCGCGGGCGGTACGCAGGAGCGCGCCGAGGCGCTGGGCGCCCCTGGCGTACGCCGGATCGTGCGTGACCAGGCGCTCCGGCTCGGCGAGCGCCCGGGCCAGCAGCGCCCCGGAGGGCGCGGGCACCTTGTTCCCGGCGGCGCGCTCATCGTCCCGCAGGGCGCGGCCGAGGCGGCGCAGGTCGGCGGCGTCCATCGCGCCGAGGGGCGAGGCGAGCAGGGTCAGCGCGGTCTCGGTGTCGAGCCAGGGGGCCTCCGCCGCTTCGGAAGCCGCGCCGCGCACCGCCGCCTCCGCCACCGCGCGCAGCGCCGTCAGGAGCGGGCCCACCGCGGGTTCGTGGCGCAGGGCCAGGTCGTCGCCGTCGACCTCCAGCGGGACGCCCGCCGAGGTCAGGGCCCGGCGCAGGGAAGGCAGCGTGCGGCCTCCGGCGCGGACGAGCACCGCCATCTCGGACCACGGCACCCCGTCCTCAAGGTGCGCCCGGCGCAACAGGTCCGCGATGTTGTCCAGCTCCGTGGAGGCGGTCGGGTAGGTGTACGCCTCGACGCCGCCGCCCTCGCGGACCGCGACGAGTTCGCGGTGGGCGCGGACCTTGGCCGACGGCAGCCGGGTGAGCGGCATCCGCCGGGTGAGCAGCCGGGTGGCGGCCAGCAGCCGGTCGCCGGAACGGCGCGAGGTGGTGAGGACGCCGACCGGGGCGGGGGCGCCGTCCGCGCGCCGGAACGTCTCCGGGAAGTCGAGGATGCCGTTGACGTCGGCGCCCCGGAACGCGTAGATCGACTGGTCCGGGTCACCGAAGGCGATCAGGTCCCGCCCGCCGCCGCCCCCCGGCGCGGTGCCCCGGTTGCCGGCCAGCGCGTGCAGCAGCCGCACCTGGGCGGGGTCCGTGTCCTGGTACTCGTCCACGAAGACCGCGTCGTACGCCCCCGCCAGCTGCGCCGACACCTCGGGGCGCTCCGCGAGCAGCACCGCGCGGTGCACCAGCTCCGCGTAGTCCAGCACGCCCTGCGCGTCCAGCACGTCGAGGTATTCCGCGAGGAAGCGGGCGGCGGCGCCCCAGTCGGGCCGGCCGGTGCGCCGGGCGAAGGCGGCGAGGGCGTCCGGGCCGAGGCCCAGCTCACGGCTGCGGGCGAGCACCGCGCGTACCTCGTCGGCGAAGCCGCGCGTGGTCAGGCAGGCGCGCAGCTCGTCGGGCCAGCTGATGTGCGGGCGGCCTTCCTTCTCCAGTTCCAGCTGGCCGGCCAGGAGGTCGCGGACGGTCACGTCCTGCTCCGGGCCGGAGAGCAGCCGCAGCGGGTCCGCGAAGAGGTCGGCGTCCTGGTGGGCGCGGACGAGGGCGTAGCAGAAGGAGTGGAAGGTGGTGGCCTGCGGTCCCCGGGCGGCGCCGAGCCGGGCGGCCATCCGGTCGCGCAGTTCGACGGCGGCCTTCCGGCTGAAGGTGAGGACCAGCAGGCGGGCCGGGTCGGCGCCCCGGGCGACGCGCGCGGCGACGGCTTCGACCAGCGTCGTCGTCTTGCCCGTGCCGGGTCCTGCGAGGACCAGGAGCGGGCCGCCCCGGTGGTCAACCACCGCCCGCTGCGCCGCGTCCAGGAGAGGGGGCTCCACCGAACCCGGCAGGGTGCGCACCAGCCGGTACGGGCCCGTGGTCCCCGGCCGTGCGTGGCGGCGAGGACTGTGCCGGGTGGTGGAGGAGGTGCTCACGTGGGTTCGCCGGTCCTGGTGGGTGTACGGGTGGTGAGGGCGCGGCGTCCGCCGCGAACTGAAGACGCTACTCCGGCGCGCCCCCCGAATGCGGCGGGACGGCTGCGGGAATCGTCACGTCCTTCGGGCCGCACGGTCCCGGACGGCCGGCGGCTCCCGGGGGCCCGGGGCGCGGACGGACCGCCACCGGCCTGGCACCGGGCCGCGCGCCGCGCACCGTACGGAGCCGGATCCGCCCGATCCGCCGCCCCATGGCCGAAGCTGTCAGGTGTGAGCTCCCCCACCGCCGCCCGTCACGCCGTCCCATCGCGCGCGCCGCATGTCCAGGCGCGGGAGGTGGCCTTCTGCGCTCGCCGGGGCCTCGCGCAGCGGGGTGTTCTCCGCGCGGTAGTGGTCCAGGGCGCGCAGCTCGTGGCCGGGCAGCAGCCTGCCGTCGGCGCGCACCACGCGCCACCACGGCGCCGCGCTCCCGTACAGCGCCATGACCCGGCCGACCTGGCGCGGGCCGCCCTCGTCCAGCCACTCCGCGACATCGCCGTACGTCATGACGCGGCCTGGCGGGATCAGGTCGGCGACGTCGAGCACGCGCTCCGCGTACTCCGGCAGCGCGTCGCCCGTCGGGTGTTCGCTCATCCGCCCCATCCTGCCGTACCCCACCGACAGCCCCGGCCGAGGGCCTTTCGTTTGGATCAGGCCGGATCAGGGAGCGGGGCCTGGTGCGTGCAGCTGCAAGGCGGAGGATTGAGGCAACGCGGAGCGTTGGTGATTGACGACAACGCGGGAGGGGGTCCCTCCCTGTTCGAGCGAAGCCGAGAGCTTGGGGGAGCGCGTGCCAGGCCCCGCGAGCCCGGCCTGATCCAAACGAAAGGCCCTACCCGTGTTCGCGCGCACACGGAGCGTGCGCGCGGCGGGAAAGGAGCGTATGTTGCGCATCGCACGCCCCCGCATCGCACCCTGATGCCCCCTTGCGCCCATCGGCCGTGCCACCATCATGCGGGCGGTGACCGGTGATACGAGAACACGAAGACCAATCAGAGGCGACGAAGGAGCAGGGCGTGCAGCCACCGAAGGCGGCCGACGCCTCCGATGCCGAGCCGCGTCCGGACAGCGCCCGGCGGGAGCCGGGCACGGACGCGGAGACCCTGGCCGGGTCGACCCTCGCCGGCTCCGAGACCTCGCAGGCCGAGCGCGTCTCCGGTGACGAACCGCTGCTGCCCGCCCGGGTGCACCGCCCCTCCGACCTGCTGCGCCTGCTCATCGGGGTGCTGGCGGTCGTCGTGCTGTTCTCCGTCGCCGCCTTCGCCCACGGCACGACCACCGGCCTCGAAGAGGACATCAACAAGGGCACGGGCCAGGCCCCCGACCTGCTGATCAAGCTCGCCGGGCTGGTCTCCAGCATCGCCGTGCTGCTCGTCCCGGTCGCCTTCGCCATCGAGCGGCTGATCAAACGCGACGGGCTCCGGATCGCCGACGGGGTGCTGGCCGCGGTGCTGGCGCACGGGGTGACGCTCGCCGCGGACCTGTGGGTCGCCAAGTCCGCCTCCGGCACCATCCGGGACGCGCTGACCCAGCCGCAGCCCGGCGACGCGGTCACCGATCCGGTGCACGGCTACCTCGCGCCCGTGATCGCGTACATGACCGCGGTCGGCATGGCGAGACGGCCGCGCTGGCGGGTCGTGCTGTGGGTGGTGCTGCTGCTGGACGCCTTCGCGATGCTGGTCGGCGGCTACACCACCCCGTTCTCCATCGTGCTCACGGTGCTGATCGGCTGGACGGTGGCATACGGCACGCTGTACGCGGTGGGCTCGCCGAACGTCCGCCCGACCGGCCAGCACCTGATGGCCGGTCTGCGGCACGTCGGCTTCCGACCGGTCACCGCGATGCGGGCGGACGACGCGCCCGACTCCGGCGACCAGAGCGACCGGGGGCGCCGCTATCTGGTCTCCCTGGAGGACGGGCCACCGCTCGACGTGACCGTCGTGGACCGCGAGCAACAGGCCCAGGGGTTCTTCTACCGGGTGTGGCGCAGGCTCACCCTGCGCGGCATCACCCAGCGGCGGTCCATCCAGTCGCTGCGCCAGGCACTGGAGCAGGAGGCGCTGCTCGCGTACGCGGCCATCGCCGCCGGGGCCAACGCCCCCAAGCTCATCGCCACCTCCGAGCTCGGCCCGGACGCCGTGATGCTGGTCTACGAGCACATCGGCGGCCGGTCGCTGGACGCCCTGGAGGACGCCGAGATCACCGACGATCTGGTGCGCGGGGCGTGGAAGCAGGTCAAGGCCCTCCAGTCGCGCCGGATCGCGCACCGCAGGCTCACGGGCGACGCCATACTGGTGGATCGTTTCGGCACGGTGTTCGTGACCGACCTGCGCGGCGGCGAGATCGCGGCCGGTGACCTGGTCCTGCGGATGGACGTCGCGCAGCTGCTCACCACCACCGGGCTGCGGGTGGGCCCCGAGCGGGCCGTGGCCGCCGCCCTCGCCGTGCTCGGCCCCGACGCGGTCGCCGACTGCCTGCCCCTCCTCCAGCCGATCGCGCTCAGCCGCTCCACCCGGGCGCAGCTGCGCAGGCTCGCCCGGGAACGCTCGCAGCGCGAACGCGAGGCCGTCCTCGAAGCGTCGGACGCGGCCAAGCGCGCCCGGGCCGAGGACGCGGAGCTGTCCAGGCAGGGCGACCGCAAGAACGCGCGCAAGTCGCTGCGCACCGAGAAGCAGGCCGAGAAGCGGGCCATGGACGACGCCCTCGAAGAGGCGCGCGAGGAGGACCTGCTCTCCCAGATGCGCCGGGAGGTCCTGCTGATCCGGCCGCAGGCGCCGGTCGAGCCGGTCCGCCTGGAACGCATCAAGCCGCGCACCCTGATCAGCTTCATCGCCGGTGCCATCGCCGCGTACTTCCTGATCTCCCAGGTCACCGAGGCCGACTTCGGGGCGGTCGTCGAGCAGGCGGAGTGGGGCTGGGTGGCCGCCGCGCTCGGCTTCTCGGCGCTGAGCTACGTGGCCGCCGCGATGAGCCTGCTGGGCTTCGTGCCCGAGCGGGTGTCGTTCGGCCGGACCGTCCTCGCGCAGGTCGCCGGGTCGTTCGTGAAGATCGTGGCGCCGGCGGCGGTCGGCGGGGTGGCGCTGAACACCCGGTTCCTCCAGCGTTCCGGGGTCCGCCCCGGTCTCGCGGTGGCGAGCGTGGGCGCGTCCCAGCTGTTCGGTCTGGGCTGCCACATCCTGCTGCTGGGCGCCTTCGGCTATCTGACCGGCACCGAGAAGACACCGTCCTCGCTCACCCCGTCCAGGACCGTGATCGCCGGGCTGCTGACGGTCGCCGTGCTGGTCCTCGTGGTCACCGCCATCCCGTTCCTGCGGAAGTTCGTGGTGACCCGGGTGCGGTCGCTGTTCGCCGGGGTCGTGCCCCGCATGCTCGACGTGGTGCAGCGCCCGCAGAAGCTCCTCACCGGGATCGGCGGGATGCTGCTGCTGACCGGTGTCTTCGTGATGTGCCTGGACGCCTCGGTCCGGGCGTTCAGCGGCCCGGACACCCCGCACCTCAGCTACGCGAGCATCGCGGTGGTCTTCCTCGCCGGCAACGCGCTCGGCTCGGCCGCGCCGACGCCGGGCGGCATGGGCGCCGTCGAGGGCGCGCTGACGCTGGGTCTGATCGCGGTCGGGCTGCCGAAGGAGGTCGCCGCCCCGGCAGTGCTGCTGTTCCGGCTGATGACCCTGTGGCTGCCGGTCCTTCCCGGCTGGCTGTGCTTCAACCACCTCACGCGCAAGGGGCAGCTCTGAAGCCCGGGCACTGACCCGGAGAGCCCGCGTGCACGGGCCACCCACTTGGACCGGCACCCCGTGCGCGCGCTCCGGCGCCACCGCAGCATGGAGCGATGAGGACCTCCCCTGCCCTGCGCGCCGCGGCCCTCGCCGCCACCGTGACCGTGCTGCTCCCGCTCGCCGGCTGTGCGGACGGCGGTGACAAGGAAGCCACCGGCCCGACGAGCCAGGCCCGCGCGGCGAACGCCACCACCGGCAGCCCGTCGTCCGGCCTCGCCTCCCAGAAGCTGACGTGGAAGAAGTGCCCCGCGCCTTCCCAGGCCCAGGGCGGCGGAAACCCGCCGTCCCCGCTGCCCGGCGGGGCGAACTGGGAGTGCGCCTCCATGAAGGCCCCCCTCGATTACGCGAAGCCGGACGGCGACACCATCGAGCTGGCGCTGATCCGCGCGAAGGCGATCAGCCCGAAGAAGCGGATCGGCTCGCTCATCTTCAATTTCGGCGGCCCCGGCGGCTCGGGCGTCGCCACCCTGCCCGCGTTCGGTACGGCGTACGACAAACTGCGGGCCCGGTACGACCTGGTGAGCTTCGACCCGCGCGGCGTGGGGAACAGCGACGGCGTCGAGTGCGAGACCGACAAGCAGCTGGACGCCCGCTACCAGGAGGACGGCACCCCGGACGACTCGGCGGAGGAGAAGGCGTTCGTCCAGGACACCAAGCGGTTCGCCGCCGCCTGCGAGAAGCGGTCCGGCGAGCAGCTTCCGTACGTCGGCACCACCAACGCCGCCCGCGACATGGACCTGATGCGCCAGGTGCTCGGCGACGACAAGCTGTACTACTTCGGGATCTCGTACGGCACCGAGCTGGGCGGCGTCTACGCGCACCTGTACCCGAAGAAGGTCGGCCGGGCGGTCCTGGACGCGGTGGTCGACCCCACCGAGGACGCCGAGCAGTCCTCGCTGAGCCAGGCCAAGGGCTTCCAGCTCGCCCTGGAGAACTTCACCAAGGACTGCGCGGACCGGGGCGACGCCTGCAAGCTGCCCGGCTCCGACGCGAAGGAGATCGAGCAGGGCATCGCCTCCCTGCTGGACCAGCTGGAGAAGAAGCCCATCAAGGGCATCGGCGCCCGCAAACTGACCGAGACGCAGGCCACCACCGGCATCGCGGCGGCCCTCTACTCCAAGGAGACCTGGCCGCTCCTGGAACAGGGTGTGGACGAGGCCGACGGCGGGAACGGCTCCCTGCTCCTGGCGCTGGCGGACTCCCTCAACGGCCGCTCCGAGGACGGGCGCTACGACAACTCCGCCGCCGCCTACTCCGCGATCAGCTGCGCCGACTCGCGGGAGCGGTTCACGCTGGAGCAGACGAAGGCCAAGCTCCCCGAATTCCGCGACGCCTCGGCGGTCTTCGGGAACTACCTGGGCTGGGGCCTGATGGGCTGCACCGACTGGCCGGTCAAGGGCACCTGGAAGACCCCCGACGTCAGCGCCCCCGGCTCCGCCCCCATCCTCGTCATCGGCAACACCGGCGACCCGGCGACACCGTACGAGGGCGCCAAGGCGATGGCCGACGAGCTGGGCGAGGACGTCGGCGTGCAGATGACGTACAAGGGCCAGGGCCACGGCGCGTACAACAGCGGCGACGCCTGCGTGCAGAAGGCGGTCGGCGGCTATCTGCTCGACGGCAGGACCCCGGAGGCCGGGACCGTCTGCGGCTGAGCCCTCGCGCGACCCCCCTACGATGGGCGAACTGCCGTACGGGCAGCGCTCGACGGGGAGGGAACGCACACGTGGTCGCACACGCACGGGCCGGGACACTGGCCGCCGCCGCACTGCTGCTGACGGGGGTGCTCGCGGGCTGCGAGGACGGTACGGACGACAAACCGGGCAAGCGGGCGGACGGCTCCACCGCCTCGTCGCCCGCCTCGCAGCGCCTGAAGTGGACCGAATGCAAGGCCCCCGAGGACGGCGAGGCGCCGGGCTCCGAATGGCGTTGCGCGACGGTGCGGGTGCCGCTGGACTACGCGAAGCCGAAGGGCGACACGATCGGCATCGCCCTGATCCGCAAGGAGGCCACGGACCCGTCCAAGCGCCTGGGCTCGATGCTCTTCAACTTCGGCGGTCCCGGCGGCTCCGGCGTGTCGATCCTGCCGCGCGCCGCCGCCGGGTACGCCACCCTCAACTCCCGTTACGACCTGGTGGGCTTCGACCCGCGCGGGGTGGCGCAGAGCGCCGGGGTGCGGTGCCGCGACGACAAGGCGCAGGAAAAGGCGTACCAGAATGTGGACATGACCCCGGACACCGCGGCCGAGGAGGCGGCGTTCATGGCGGACGGCGCCGACTTCGGGGCCGGCTGCGCACGCCTGTCCGGCAAGGTCCTCCCGTACGTCGGCACGACGAACGCCGCCCGCGACATGGACCTGATCCGCCAGGCCCTCGGGGACGAGAAGCTGACGTACTTCGGCATGTCGTACGGCACCGAGCTGGGCGGCACGTACGCCCACCTCTTCCCGAAGCGCGTGGGGCGCACGGTCCTGGACGCGGTCGTCGACCCGACCGCGGATTCCACCGGGCACGCGCGCAACCAGGCGACCGGCTTCCAGCGGGCCCTGGAGAACTACCTCAAGGACCGCGGCCAGGACCCGAAGGCGGGCACCCGGCGGATCGCGGCGCTGCTGAAGCGGATCGACGCCGAGCCGCTGCCGACCGGCACGGACCGCGAGCTCAACGAGTCGCTGGCGATCACCGGCATCGTGACCCCCCTCTACTCGAAGGACAACTGGCCCACCCTCACCCGCGCCCTGGACGAGGCCGAGGCCGGCAGCGGCGCCCTGCTGCTCCAGCTCGCCGACTCGTACAACGGCCGGGACGAGAACGGCCACTACGACACCCAGAACCATTCGCAGCGGGCCATCTCCTGCGCGGACGGCAAGGCGCGGCCCACGGCGGCCGAGGCGAAGGCGCTGCTGCCGGAGTTCGGGAAGCTGTCCCCGGTCTTCGGCCCGTTCCTGGCCTGGGACACGGCGGGCTGGTGCTCCGGCTGGCCGGTGCCGGGCGAGCACGACAACCCGGAGGCGAGCGCTCCGGGCGCCGGTCCGATCCTGGTCGTGGGCACGACGGGCGACCCGGCCACGCCGTACGAGGGCGCCCGCCGGATGGCGGACGAGCTGGGCGAGGGCGTCGGTGTGCTGCTCTCCAACAAGGGCGAGGGGCACGGCGCGTACGGGGGCAACAGCTGCGTGACGTCGACCGTGGACACGTACTTCCTGGACGGGAAGGTCCCGGCGGACGGCACGACCTGCTCGTAGCGGCGCGGCGGAACGCCGAAGGGGCCGGCCCGCACGATGCGGACCGGCCCCTTCCGACCGTTCTAGTAGACCGGCTTCTCGGGCTCGATCTGGTTGACCCACCCGATCACGCCGCCGCCCACGTGGACCGCGTCGGCGAAGCCCGCCGACTTGAGGACCGCGAGGACTTCCGCACTGCGGACACCCGTCTTGCAGTTCAGGACGATGCGCCTGTCCTGCGGGAGGTCCTGGAGGGCGTTGCCCATCAGGAACTCGTTCTTCGGGATCAGCCGGGAGCCCGGGATCGCGACGATCTCGTACTCGTTCGGCTCGCGGACGTCGATGATCTCGATCTTCTCGTCGGCGTCGATCCACTCCTTGAGCTGCTTCGGAGTGATGGTCGAACCGGCCGCCGCCTCCTGGGCCTCCTCCGACACGACGCCGCAGAACGCCTCGTAGTCGATGAGCTCGGTGACGGTGGGGTTCTCGCCGCAGACCGCGCAGTCGGGGTCCTTGCGCACCTTGACCTGGCGGTACTGCATCTCCAGGGCGTCGTAGATCATCAGCCGGCCGACCAGCGGGTCGCCGATGCCGGCGAGCAGCTTGATGGCCTCGTTGACCTGGATCGAGCCGATGGAGGCGCAGAGCACACCGAGGACGCCGCCCTCGGCGCAGGACGGAACCATGCCCGGCGGGGGCGGCTCCGGGTAGAGGCAGCGGTAGCAGGGACCGTGCTCGGACCAGAACACGGACGCCTGGCCGTCGAAGCGGTAGATCGAGCCCCAGACGTAGGGCTTGTTCAGCAGGACCGCGGCGTCGTTGACCAGGTAGCGGGTGGCGAAGTTGTCCGTGCCGTCCACGATCAGGTCGTACTGGGAGAAGATGTCCATCACGTTCTCGGCTTCGAGCCGTTCCTCGTGAAGGACCACGTTGACCAGGGGGTTGATGCCCTGGACGGTCTCCTTGGCCGACTGGGCCTTGGACTTGCCGATGTCGCCCTGGCTGTGGATGACCTGGCGCTGCAGGTTCGACTCGTCTACCTCGTCGAACTCCACGATGCCGAGCGTGCCGACACCGGCGGCGGCCATGTACATCAGGGCCGGCGAACCGAGGCCGCCGGCGCCGACACAGAGCACCTTCGCGTTCTTCAGCCGCTTCTGCCCGTCCATCCCGACATCCGGGATGATCAGGTGGCGGGAGTACCTGCGGACCTCGTCGACGGTGAGCTCAGCAGCTGGCTCGACCAGGGGTGGCAGCGACACAGGAACCTCAACAATGCAGGTGGTCGGTTTCTACGTACTTCGACTACGTACGGTTGTTCTTCCGGTAACACTGCCACGCCCCCTCTCATTCCGAGATACCGGGTCCGATCCGCGAGACGATTTCGTCCCAGTACCTGGGCAGTGCCGCGAATGGGTCGCTTTGTCCGTCACCGTTGCGGCCGTTCCCCGGGCCGGACCGTCCGCCGCGGTCGGTGAAGAAGATCGTCCCGGCACCCTGCCAGCGGGCGATGCGCATCGCCTCCTCCAGATGCGTGCGCGGAACGCCGTGCACGAAGTGCGCGAAGCGGCCGGGCGGGTAGGCCGCGGTCCACTCCGCCACCTGCGACCAGCGGTAGTCGCTCCACGCCCCCCGGAACGTGACGAGCTGGTCCCCCGTCTCCGCGTAACCGGGATACGGGTGGGTGTCGTGCCCCAGCACGAGGTGCCCGTCGCCCTTCCCCAGGAAGGCCCGCAGGGTGCCGGTGAGCCGTCGGACGGCCGGCAGCTCGGCGCGTCCGGCCGGACAGCGGTCCAGGTAGAAGCCGTCCACCCGGTACCAGTCCAGGTACGACCGGGCCTCGGCGAGCAGTTCGCCGAACGGCCGGGTGCCGTGGGCGAGGTCGAGCTGCCCGAGCAGGTGACCGCCGGAGGCCCGTACCGCGTCGAGCGGGTCGCCTTCGCGCAGTGCGCGGGCGCGGGCGTTGCGCAGCCGGCCGGCCGCCTCCAGGCAGTGCGGGTCGGGCCGGCTGCCGGGGCCGTTGTCGATGTTGAGGACGGCCCAGTGCAGCGGGGTGCCCGGGCGGGTCAGCTCGGCCCACTCGGCGGGGGCGAGCAGCGGGTGGGCGTAGCCGGGGACCCCGAAGCCGAGCCGGTCGGCGCCGCTGCCGCGCCGGGCGGTGCCGGTGCTGGTCAGATACGGCACGCCGCCTCCATCCAGATGTCGGCGAGCGACTCCTCCAGGTTGATCCGGGGGCGCCAGCCGAGCCGGTCCCGTGCGGTGCGGACGTCGGCCTGCTGCCAGGCGCCGCAGCCGTCCGGGTAGGGGGACGGGGTCGCCGAGAGGTGTTCGATGACCGACTCGGTGGAGGTGCGGGGCGCGCCGATGGGCAGGCGGGCGGGGGGCGTGTCCAGCTCGTGGAGCGCTCCGGCGTATCCGGCGACCTTGGCGAGGACGGCCGCCGCGTCGCGCAGCCGGACGGCCCGGCCGGTGCCGATGTTGACGACGCCCTGCGCGGCGGAGAGCGAGGCGGCGTGGACGGCCCGCGCCACATCGCGTACGTCCACGAAGTCCCGCTGCACGCCGAGTCCGCTGAGCTTCAGCTCGCCGTCCCCGGCCTGCATGGTGCGGCGCATCGCCTCGGCGAGCCGGCCGAGCGGGGAGCCCGCCGGGGTGCCGGGGCCGACCGGGGAGAAGACCCGCAGGACGACCGCGTCGAGGCCGGAGCCGAGGACGAGCTCGGTGGCGGCGAGCTTGCTGACGCCGTAGGGGCCGCCGGGGCGCGGGATGGCGTCCTCGGCGGTGGAGGACCCGGGCTGGGACGGGCCGTACTCCGACGCGCAGCCGACCTGGACCAGGCGGGCGGTGCAGCGGCTGCGCCGCATCGCCTCGCAGACGGTGGCGACGGCGACGGTGTTGTGGCGGGTGAGGTCGCGTGCGCCGCCCCGGGTCGCGCCGGCGCAGTTGACGACGACCCCGGGGTGGACGGCGTCCAGGAAGCGGGTGAGCGCTCCGGGGCTTCCGGTCGCGAGGTCGAACCGGACGTCGGCGTCGTCGCCGCGGCCGAGGGCCGTGAGGTGGACGGCGGGGTCGGCGAGCAGCCGGTCGGCCACGAACCGGCCGATGAATCCGTTGGCTCCGAGCAGCAGCACCCTCATCGCGCACCGCCCCGGCCTGAGGGCCGACGGCGGGCTGCCGGTGCGGGGGATTGGCGGGTCATGTCGGTGTCTCCTTGAGGGCTGTCCCGTACGCGTCGGTGCGTACGGTTCGGGTGGTGACGGCCCGCGGCGTCGGCTCCGCGGGGGATCGGGGGCCGCCTCAGGGGGCGGCGTGGGCGGACGCCCGGGAGAGGGCCAGTACGGCGGTGATCAGCAGGCCGAACGCGGCGGTGCCGCAGGCCAGTACGGGCACGGCCCCGGGGCCCGCCGCCTCGATGAGGGCGTCGACGGGGCGGGCGACCGCGTCGAGCCCGGGCAGCCGCCCGGCCAGGATCAGGGCGGGGGCCGCCGCTTCCATGGCGCAGGCGGCGGCGAGTCCGGTGGCGGCGGGTTCGGGGAAGCCGTGGACGGTCAGCAGGCGGGCCAGCAGGAGCAGCATCCCGAGGGCGGCGGCCCCGGCCGGTGAGCCGCCGGTGCCGAAGCCGAGACGGGCCAGGTACAGCAGTGCGGCGAGGACGCACGCGAAGAGCGCGACGACGCCGAAGAGCAGGGGGCGCGCGCCCGCCCCGAACTCCTCCAGCGCATGGCTGCCGCGCAGGCGGCGATGCGCGGCCAGGGCGAAGAGGTGGGCGCACCAGGCGGCCGGGGCCACCGCGACGGCGAGCCCCAGCAGGGGGGCCGGGGTCATCGTCCAGGGGCCCTCGGGTCCGCCGCTGAGGACCTGGTGGAGCAGGTCGTCGCCGTACAGGACGTAGCCGAGCAGCCAGCAGGCGCAGAGCGCGGCGGTGCCGGAGGACCCCCTCCCCTCCCGGGCGCTCAGCGGGCCGGTGCGCAGGGCGAGGGCGAGGCCGATGAGTGCGAGGAGCGTCCCGGTGGAGCCGATGGCGAGGCGGGCGTCGCCGCCGAGGACCCCGTCGGTCAGCGCGAGCGCGACGAGGGTCGCGAGGCAGGCGGCGCCGGGCAGCAGGGCGCGCAGGGACCAGGCGGCGCGCGTGGTGACGTCGCGCGCCGGAGCGTGGCCGGTCGCGACGGGCTCCCCCGCGACCGCCGGGACCCGTGCGAACAGCTCCTCGGCGAGCGAGAACACGTCCCGGTGCCGGTAGCGGGCGGCGGTGCGGTCGGTGACCCCGTGGGCCTCCAGTCCTGCGGCGATCTCCAGCGGGTCGACGGCCCGTTCGCACAGCTCCCGGTGACGGTGCATGAGCGCCCGCACCGGGTCGGCGGTCCCCAGTCGCCCGAGGGCCGCCTTGCGCAGGGCGGAGGCGGGGTGCGCGTGCGCCACTTCGGGGGCGCGCGCGGGCGCGTCCCCGGACGCGAGCTCCCGCGCCGAGGCGGCGTCCCCCTGGTGGCCCTCGCGGCTCATCGTCGTTCCTCCGTGGTGCTGTCCGCCCGGTGCCGGGCACGCCTTCTCGTGGCTACGCATCGACGCTCCCGGCGCCCGCCCAGCTGGGGGTGCGGTCGGCGCGCTCCGGGGCGGCCGACTCCGGCCAGTGCTCCAGGACGTGGGCCTCCGGCGGGGTGGCGAAGGGGCGCGGGCCGTCGTGCGGGGCGGTCTGCGGCCTCTCGCGTACCGGGGCCCGTGCGATCAGCTCCAGGTAGATCCCGTGGAAGGCGGCGAGATTCTGTTCGATGGTGAAGAGTTCGAGCGCGCGGGCGCGCGCCGCCGCACCCAGGCGTGCACGGCGCTCGGGGTCACGCAGGAGCGCGACGCAGGCGTCCGCGAGCGCCCGGGGGTTGCGCGGCGGGACCACGAGCCCCGTACCGCCGATGACCTCGACCACCGCGCCGACGTCCGTCGACACCGTGGCCCGGCCGCAGAACATCGCCTCGACCAGGCTGATCGGGAAGCCCTCGACGACGCTGGAGAGCACCACGACCCCGCCCGCCGCGTACGCCCGGGCGAGCTCCGGGACCTCGGGCCCGCCGATCTCCTCGAAGCCGACCGCGTCCTCCTCGGGGAAGATCCGGGCGGCCAGGTCACGGCAGCGGGCCAGGTAGGCGGCGCCCGCCGGGCCCGGGGCCGGGGCGCCGATGATCCGCAGCCGGGAACCCGGCTCGGCCAGGCGCACCTCGGCGAACGCGTGCAGGAGGCCGGTCAGGTCCTTGGCGGGCTCGATGCGGCCGACCCAGACGAGCGTGTCGGGCCCGCCGTCGTCCTCGCTCTCGCCGAGCTCGGCGAACCGGGCCGCCTCCATGCCCGGGTACACGGTCCGCAGCTTCGCGGGGTCGGCGCCGCAGCGCTCCTGCCAGCGGCGGGCGTGGGTGTTGCCGGGGGTGATGAGCGCGGCCTGCCGGTACACCTCGGTGGCGAGCCGTGCGTGCAGGTGGGCGAGAAGGGCGCGCACCGGAGCGCTGACCGGCGCACCGCCCGACGCGAGGTAGTGGGCCCGCACCCGGACGGAGTGCTCGGTGACCAGCAGCGGCACCCCGAAGAAGCGTTTGGCCAGCAGGCCCGGGAGCGCGGCGGCACCGCCCGCCGTGGCGTGGCAGAGGTCCACGGCACCGAGCCCGTCCTCCTCGTACCAGTCGAGGGAGAGGGGGCGCAGCACCCGGTCCAGCTCGGCGGTGAAGGCGAGCAGGTCGGTGACGGTGGCGGTCTGCACGGTGCGTCCGGTGCCGGGTGCGCGGCAGGCGGCCTCCAGGATGCGCACGGCCGTCTCGGAGCGCAGGGCGGCGGGCAGTCCGCCGTATTCCCAGGCGAGTTCGGCGAGGCCGTAGAGCCCGCGGGTGAACCGCTCGTCCACGAGGCGGGGTTCGGCGCCGCCTTCCGCCCGGTCCGGGTCGGTCCGGTCCCGCTCCGGGCCCGCCGCGGTGCAGACGGAGGCCGCGAGGTCCGCGAAGTGCGCGGCGAAGCGCCGCCGTTCGCGCCGGGCGTACGTCCGCGCGCCCCCGCCGGTCAGCAGCCGGGCGAGCGGCCCCCGGGGGGCGTGGAGACCGAGGGCTTCCTCGTCGGCGGTCCACCGGGGTGCGGTGCGCACGCCGGCGACCTGGGGAGGGAGCCGGACCCAGCCGGCCGCCTCCTGTTCGGCGGAGCGGCTGAGTGCGAAGAGGTCGAACTCGTGCTGTGCGAGCCCGCGTACGAGCCGGTCGCACCAGAGCCTGGACTCACCGGTCGCGTACGGATAACCACCGTCGGTGAGCAGTCCGATCCGCACGAGCGCACCCCCGATCTCCCTTGTGAGCGGCCGCCGTTCCTTCGGCGACTCGCGGCGGGACGACCGTAAGCGGATACGCCGGTGGCGCGACGGACGGTTGTCCATCGCGCCACCGAAAGGGGTGAACCGGCGTAACTTTCCCGGCGGAATAGCGTTCTGTCGCGCTAAGGAAACTGAGGGTTACTCAGTGGTGGGGTACACCCACGGATTGGGGCGGCATTTGATGCCGTCGAGATCCAGTGTCTTGGTCTGCTGCTGCATGACCGGCGCGAGCGCGCCCTCCGTCCGGCAGCTCACATGGTTGTGGCCGAGCCGGTGGCCGACCTCGTGGTTGATGAGCATCTGCCGGTACGCGTACAGCTTGTCCGGTCCGAAGGTGGCCGAACCCTGCGCCCAGCGGTAGGCGTTGATCATCACGCGCTCGGTGGCGGCCGAGTCGCAGGAGACGTTGTCCTCCATGGTGTCCAGGCCGGACTTGGCGCACCACTTGCCGGTGGTGCCGGGGCTGGCCAGGGTGATGACGAAGTCCGGATCGCCCTTGGAGATCCGTTCGAAGGTCATGTCGCCGTCGTGCGCCCAGCTCCGGTCGTCGTTGAGGGTCTTCTGAACGGCCTGGGCGAACAGCTGGGCGTCGAGCCCGAGGCCCTTCTCCACGTCGATCCGGTAGCGGTGGACCGTCCCCTTGCCGGGCGCCTTGGCGGAGCCGGGCACGGTCTCGAACTTCCCCGAGCCCGTCAGCGCGGGCGAGAGCGGATAGGGCTTGGCCATCTTCTGGTCATACGTCAGGGGCTTGACGGCCACCGCCTCGGGCGAGGGGGTCGTACGGCTGTCCGAACGGGAGGCGTCGTCCGCGTCGTCCCGGTCCACTCCTGCGGCCTGCGCGGCACCGCTCCCCGAGGTGCTGTCGTGGGCGACCTGCCCGGCCACGACGACCGCGAGGACGGTGGTCACCGCGGCGGCCGCGATACCGGTGAACGTGCGGCCCTTGCCGCCCTTGTTCTCCCTGGCCGGGGCCGTGTCCTCGCCCTGCCGGGCCTCCGGCTCGCGGGTGTCCCAGTCGGTGACGGAGCGGTACGGGTCCTCAGCCACCGGGTCGCGCCGACGCGGGGCCGGCGGTGCGGGCGGGCTGTCGAAGGCTTCCACGAACTCGCGCCGCGGGCCCGGTATCAGCGGCCGGGCGCCGGTGGACTGCTGGTGGTGCGGGGGGCGCGGAGCGCCGGGGCGCGCGCCGGGCGTGGGCCCCTGGAGGCCGGGGCGGGAAGGGGCGCGCATGGGGCCCGCGCCCCAGCCGCCGCCCGGCTCACGCTGCTCGGGGTGGCCGCCGCGCACCTCGGGCGCTCCCCCGAAGGGTGCCGGTCCCGCTTGCCGTCTGCGCCGTCCGGTGCCGGCGACGGGCCGGGCGGCCTCCCGCCCCGCCTCGTCCGGCTCCGCCTGCCCGGTTGCGGGCGCGCTGGGCGCAGGGCCCCTCCGGCTGTGTCGTCCCACGCCCTGGATCAGCTCCCGCCGCATTCGTCGAGCAATTCCCGGAACGCCTGGGCGACTGCCTCCGGGTACTCCATCATCGCCACGTGCCCGGCATCGGGCAGTGTCAGCAGGCGCGCGTCGCGGAAGGCCGCGGACGCCCTGCGGGCCATCCGGAACGAGACGAGCCGGTCCCGTCCGCCGTACACCAACTGGGTCGGCGCGAGCACCCGCTCGGCCTGGCGCCACAGCCCGTGCTGTCCGCCCAGCGTGTACGCGTCGACGATGCCACGGGCGGAACGCGCCATGGCGTCCCAGAAGTACGGCAGTTCCAGCCGGCGCTCCATTTCGGCCACCGCGTCGCGGAAGCCTGCCTCGGAGACCCGTGCCGGATCGCCGTAACAGAGTGCCATGACTCCGCGGGTGCGGTCCTCCGCGGTCCAGTCCCGGGAGAGGCGGGCGAACAGGGACGCGACGCCCGGCAGTGCGAGCAGGGCGGTCGGGGCGGCCGTGCGCTGGACCCGGATCTCCGGAAGCGCGGGCGAGATCAGCGTGAGCGTACGCACCAGGTCGGGGCGGACCGCGGCGACCCGGGTGGCGACCGCGCCGCCCATCGAGTTGCCGAACAGATGGACGGGACCGCGCTCCTGGGCGTCCAGGAGGCGGATGACCGCCCGGGCGTGTCCGGTGACCGAGTAGTTGCCGTCGTCCGGGGGCGGCGAGTCGCCGAAGCCCGGCAGGTCGACCGCCTCGCAGTCGGCCAGCTCCTCCAGCAGCGGCATCAGGGCCGACCAGTTCTGCGAGGAGCCGCCGAGGCCGTGCACGAAGAGGGCGGGCGGCAGCCCGGGCCCCCGGGACGGCCGGGAACGGACGGTGAGCGTCAGCCCGGGCAGCTCGACGGAGCGCAGCCGCTCCCCCTCCGCGACCCTGACGGCGCTCACCGTGGGTGACACCGCCGCGGCGGCGGCGCGGACTCCCGGCAGCTCGGTCGAAGACATGCGGCAATGTTACGAGATGATCACACCGGGGTTCATGTGTTCGCCGTCACACGATCGCATAGCGGCTTTACGGGGTACCTCCTAGGCTCGAACCGAGGAAGGGAGTCACCATGACGGTCGACCCGAGGGACCCGGAGACCTTCGAGGACGTCCAGCCGGACGAGCCCGACCAGGAGACGCCCGAAGCGGACGCCGCCGAGCAGCACGCCGACCTCCGCCCGGAGAACGATGAACCGCTCACGGACCTCGACCGCAGCGGCGCCAGCGAGGCGGACGCGGCGGATCAGGCCCGCGTGGTTCCCCAGGATGAGGACGATTACCGCTGATACGTCCCGCTCTGCGCACGAGGAGGGGCGATCTGCGGCTACCGCAGCCGTCCGGTCCGTGAAATTCTGCGTCCGCGCCGCGCATACCGGGGTTACCCAAAAGTACGATGTCGGTATGGCGCGGCACGTACGGAACGGCTGTGTCGGACCACGAATTTGGGAGGCGGCGTGACAGCCATCGAGCAGACCGAGGCGGCGCGCCCGCGGGGCACTCGCCTGCCCCGCCGCGCCCGACGCAACCAGCTGCTGGGAGCCGCGCAGGAGGTCTTCGTCGCGCAGGGCTACCACTCCGCGGCGATGGACGACATCGCGGAGCGCGCCGGGGTCAGCAAGCCGGTGCTCTACCAGCACTTCCCGGGCAAGCTGGAGCTCTACCTGGCCCTTCTCGACCAGCACTGCGAGTCGCTGCTCCAGGCGGTGCGCACGGCGCTGGCGTCGACCACGGACAACAAGCTGCGCGTCGCCGCGACGATGGACGCGTACTTCGCGTACGTGGAGGACGAGGGCGGCGCCTTCCGGCTGGTCTTCGAGTCCGACCTGACCAACGAGCCCGCCGTGCGCGAGCGCGTGGACCGGGTCTCGCTCCAGTGCGCCGAGGCGATCTCCGACGTGATCGCGGGCGACACGGGCCTGTCCAAGGACGAGTCCATGCTCCTCGCGGTGGGCCTCGGCGGGGTGTCCCAGGTGGTCGCCCGCTACTGGCTGTCGAGCCGGTCGGCCATCCCGCGCGACACCGCCGTCCAGCTGCTCACCTCGCTGGCCTGGCGCGGCATCGCCGGCTTCCCCCTGCACGGCATCGACCAGCACTGACCGTCCGGCGTCCGCCCGTGTTCGCTGCGGGCGTGCCCCGGGAGCCCTGACGAGTCCCCTCAGCGGGCTAATGTGTGCTGCGTACGGCGCGTACTGCGCAGGGACTGACCGTCGGAGGGACATAGCCGTGGAGGTCAAGATCGGGGTGCAGCACACGCCCCGGGAGATCGTTCTGGAGAGCGGGCTTTCCGCCGAAGAGGTCGAGAGCGCGGTGTCCGAGGCTCTCGCCGGCAAGGCACAGCTGCTCAGCCTCACGGACGAGAAGGGCCGCAAGGTCCTGGTGCCGGCCGACCGGATCGCCTACGTGGAGATCGGCGAGCCCAGCACCCGACGGGTGGGGTTCGGCGCGCTGTAGAGCGTACGAACGCGAGGAGCGGCCCGGCGGGATTCCCCGCCGGGCCGCTCCTCATTCCGGTGCCCGTGCTCCGGGGCCGGCTGTGCGTCGGCTGGGCGAAGCCTGTGCGCGGGAGGGTTGTGAGCGGTCGCTCACGGGTAGTACCAGCAGAACCGAACCACCCGTTCCGTATATCTGCGAGGTGATCGTCCGTGATCCTGGAGACCTTGAGCGCCGTCGTGCTCGGAGTGGCCCTCTCCTGGGCGGCGCTGCGCTCGCTCCCCGGCCGGCTCCCGGCCCGCCGGACCGTGTTCGGTACGGGAGCACTCGGCGGCCTGTTCGGCGCGTCCCTGATGCACTCGGTGCTCGGCCCGGGCCACGCGGCGGCCGTCGTGGTGGGCGCCGTGCTGATCGCCGCCGTGACGGTGTCCCTGCTGATCCGGCCCCGCAGCCGCCGGCTGAGCCGGTCGGCCGCCGCCTGACCCCTTTTACGCGGCCAGCCCCAGCGCGGCCATGCGCTTGGTGTGCGCCTCGGTGATCCGGGAGAACATCCGCCCCACCTCCGCCAGGTCGAATCCGTCGGCGACCCCGCCGACCAGCATGGTCGACAGCGCGTCGCGGTCCGCGACCACGCGCTGCGCCTGCGACAGCGCCTCGCCCATCAGCCGTCGCGCCCACAGCGCCAGCCGGCCGCCGACCCGCGGGTCCGCCTCGATCGCCGCGCGCACCTTCTCGACGGCGAAGTTGCCGTGGCCCGTGTCGTCGAGCACGGCCAGGACGAGCGAGCGGGTGTCGGAGTCCAGGCGGACCGCGACCTCCCGGTAGAAGTCACTGGCGATCGAGTCGCCGACGTACGCCTTGACCAGGCCCTCCAGCCAGTCCGACGGGGCGGTCTGGCGGTGGAAGTCGTCCAGCGCGCGGGCGAAGGGCTCCATGGCGGCGGTCGGCTCTACCTCGATGGCGGTCAGCCGCTCGGTCAGCCGCTCGAAGTGGTGGAACTCGGCGGACGCCATCTTCGCCAGCTCCGCCTTGTCGGCCAGCGTCGGCGCCAGCTTGGCGTCCTCGGCCAGCCGCTCGAAGGCCGCGAGCTCCCCGTAGGCGAGGGCTCCCAGCAGATCCACGACGGCGGCCCGGTACTGCGGCTGCGCGGACGCGGTGGCCCAGTCCTGGTCGGCGATTCTGGTCGTCGCGGTGGCTTCGTTGGCGTTGTCAGGCGTCTCCATGCAGCGCAGAATAGCCCGCCCGGGCTGCGGCGGCGGGGCCCGCCCGAGGACCGACGTCACACCGTTCCGACGAATTCGCCCAACACAGATGCGCGGATCCGGGGTACAGTGGTAATGCGCTTACTGAGCACTTTGCATCTGCTCGTGGCGCGAAATTGAATGAGGATGCCCGGTCGGTGGCCCGATCGGCTCCGACCCGACAGCCCTCCACGCGGTGCGTGCACACGTACGACCGCAGATGAGGGGCCCCCTCAGCGGCACGAGCGCTCGAGCGACGGCAGTGGTCCCGCGCCACCCGGCTTCTCCGCCGGATGACCAACCCCGGCACGGTACGACCCCCTTCGTTCGCCTCGGACCGCGTCTCACAGAAGAGGCAGCACCCTGACTACGTTCCGAGACCTCGGGATTCTTTCCGAGACGGCCGAGGCCCTTGAGGCCGTCGGCATCACGTCCCCCTTTCCCATCCAGGAGCTGACGCTCCCGGTCGCCCTCTCGGGCTCCGACGTCATCGGCCAGGCCAAGACCGGCACCGGCAAGACGCTCGGCTTCGGCCTTCCGCTCCTTGAGCGCGTCACCGTCCTCGCCGACGTCGAGGCCGGCCGCGCGAAGCCGGAGGAGCTGACCGACTCCCCGCAGGCCCTCATCGTCGTGCCCACCCGCGAGCTGTGCCAGCAGGTCACCAACGACCTGCTCACCGCCGGCAAGGTGCGCAATGTGCGGGTCCTCGCGATCTACGGCGGCCGCGCCTACGAACCCCAGGTGGAGGCGCTGAAGAAGGGCGTCGACGTGATCGTCGGCACCCCCGGCCGGCTGCTCGACCTCGCGGGTCAGCGCAAGCTGGACCTGTCCAAGGTCCGCGCGCTCGTCCTCGACGAGGCCGACGAGATGCTTGACCTGGGCTTCCTGCCCGACGTCGAGCGCATCATCACGATGCTGCCGGCGAAGCGCCAGACGATGCTGTTCTCGGCCACCATGCCGGGCGCGGTCATCTCGCTCGCCCGCCGCTACATGTCGCAGCCGACGCACATCAACGCCACCTCGCCCGACGACGAGGGCACGACCGTCAAGAACACGGCGCAGTACGTCTACCGCGCCCACTCGATGGACAAGCCAGAGATGGTCGCGCGCATCCTGCAGGCCGACGGCCGCGGGCTCGCGATGATCTTCTGCCGCACCAAGCGCACCGCGGCGGACATCGCCGAGCAGCTGGAGCGGCGCGGCTTCGCCTCGGGCGCGGTCCACGGCGACCTCGGCCAGGGCGCTCGCGAGCAGGCTCTGCGCGCCTTCCGCAACGGCAAGGTCGACGTGCTGGTCTGCACCGACGTCGCCGCCCGCGGCATCGACGTCGAGGGCGTGACGCACGTCATCAACTACCAGTCCCCCGAGGACGAGAAGACCTATCTGCACCGCATCGGCCGCACCGGCCGCGCGGGCGCCAAGGGCATCGCGATCACGCTGGTCGACTGGGACGACATCCCGCGCTGGCAGCTGATCAACAAGGCCCTGGACCTGTCCTTCCCGGACCCGGTCGAGACGTACTCCACCTCCCCGCACCTGTACGAGGAACTGGCCATCCCTGCCGGCACCAAGGGTGTCCTGCCGCGTGCCGAGCGCACCCGCGCCGGTCTCGGGGCCGAGGAGATCGAGGACCTGGGCGAGACGGGCGGCCGCGGCCGCAAGTCCGCCGCGCCGGCCGCCCGCGAGGAACGGGCCCCGCGCACCCCGCGTCAGCGCCGTCGCACCCGTGGTGGCACGTCGCTCGACGAGGGCGCCGCGACCGTGCCCGCACCGGCCGCGGAGGCCGACGCGGAGGCCGTGAGCGACGCGGAAGCCGTGACGGACGCCCCGCGCACCCCGCGCCGTCGTCGCCGCACCCGTGCCGGTGCCGCTGAGGCCCTCGCGGCCGAGGCGGTCGCCGTCACGGCCGCGGTCGCCGTGGCCGAGGCCCCCGCGGCCGTGGTGGCGGAGCCTGAGGCCGAGGCCGCGCCGAAGAAGCGCACCCGGACCCGGGCCGCCAAGCCGAAGACGGAGACCGTCGCGGCCGAGGCCGTCGCGGAGACCGCGACCGCCGAGGAGGAGGCCAAGCCGCGTCGCCGCCGGGCCCGCGCGGCCAAGCCGGTGACCGAGGAGGCCGTGGTCCAGGCCGCGCCGGTGGCCGAGCCGGAGGCGCCCGCCGTCACACGGCCGCGCCGTCGCCGGGTGATCAAGCCCGTCGAGGACGAGGTCGACTTCCAGATCGCGCCGATCTCCGAGCCCGAGCCGGTCCGTCGTCGTACGCGTACGGCGTCCAAGCCGAAGACGGAGGCCGTGGCGGAGACCGCTGCCGCCGACGGCGAGGCCAAGCCGCGCCGGCGCCGGGCACCGCGCGCCACCGCGAAGGCCGAGGGCTGAGCGGACCGACGCAGCATCCGACGGGCGGCCCCGGGGTTCATTCCCCGGGGCCGCCCGTCGTTCGCGCACGCGCGCGCCGCATTAACCTCGTGCCATGAGCCGGCCACCCACCTTCCTCCCGCCCTCCTGCGCCCGCGCCCGTGCGCTGCCCACCGCGCGCGGGGACTTCGCCGTGCTGGACGCGGCCCCCGCCGGGCCGCCGCGCGGCACCGCCCTGCTGGTGCCCGGGTACACCGGCAGCAAGGAGGACTTCATCGCGCTGCTCGGACCGCTGACGGAGGCCGGCTACCGGGCCGTCGCCGTGGACGGGCGCGGGCAGTTCGAGAGCCCGGGGGCGGACGACCTCCAGGAGTACGCCCAGGAGGAGCTGGCCCGTGACGTGCTCGCGCAGACGGCCGCTCTCGGTGCCGGGAAGGGCGGGGTGCACCTGCTGGGGCACTCGCTCGGCGGACAGCTCTGCCGGGCCGCGGTCCTGAGGGACGCGGCGCCGTTCCGCTCGCTGACCCTGATGTCCTCGGGGCCCGCCGAGGTGGTGGAGGCGCAGCAGGTCAAGCTGAAGATCCTCGGTGACGCGCTGGCCACGATGACCATGAGCGCCGTCTGGGACGCGATGCGGGCCTTCGACCCCCCGGCCGAGGCGGAGACGGGCGGCGAGGACCTGCGACGGCGCTGGCTGCTCCACCGTCCGGCCCAGCTGATCGCGACGGGCCGTCAGCTGGCCACCGAGCCGGACCGGGTGGCCGAGCTCGCCGCGACCGGGCTGCCGGTCCATGTCGTCTCCGGCGAGGTGGACGACGTCTGGCCGGTGCCGTCGCTGGACGAGATGGCGGTACGGCTCGGGGCGCGCCGGACCCGGATCGAGGGCGCCGAGCACTCCCCCAACACGGGCCGGCCGGAGGCGACCGCCGCCGCGCTCGCCTCCTTCTGGGACGGGCTGTAGGTCCGGTCCGCAGGCCCCGTGAAGGCGGCTCTCAGTACTGCGACTGGAGGTGCTGCCAGAAGCCGTCGCGCAGTGCCCGGCGCAGCGGGGGGTGGCCGCGCAGGGAGCGCTGGAGGAGGCGTTCGGCCTCGTGCAGCAGGTCCTGGTCGACGGAGCCCGGCAGGAACGGGTGGCCGGGCAGCAGGTCGGCCAGGGATTCCCGGCCGCGGGCGGCGAGCCAGGCCCCCGCGATCTGGGCGCCGACGAAGTGGACGTCCTCGCGGGAGGGTGCGGGGGCGTCCTCCTCGTAGGTGGTGACGGGGCGTCTGGTCACGTAGGGGCGGCAGAAGTCCAGGTCGAAGGTGCGCTGGCTGTCCACCTCCCAGAGCAGCGGCTCCGCCTGGTTGCGCCCCTCGCCCGCCTCGATGCCCCAGAGGTGGACGCGGGCTCCGTAGCCCTGGGCGGCCTCGACGGCGGAGACCAGGTCCTCGTCGCCGCCGACGAGCGCGGCGTCGCTGATGGCCC
The DNA here is from genome assembly GCF_055590565.1 of Streptomyces sp. NPDC041814. Taxonomy (NCBI): domain Bacteria; kingdom Bacillati; phylum Actinomycetota; class Actinomycetes; order Kitasatosporales; family Streptomycetaceae; genus Streptomyces; species Streptomyces sp. NPDC041814. The sequence continues at coordinate 437,410 of NZ_JBVJAM010000003.1, forward strand.
GGTGGCGGGCGAGTGATTCCAGGTCGGTGCGGATGAGGGAGTCGACGCCCTTCTGCTGGTTGTTGGCGTTGAGGTTGCCGAGCCTGACCTTGACGTCGGGGAGTTCGGCGATGGTCTGCTGCTCGGTGGTGTGGATGCGGCGCCTGGCCCCGTCGTACCAGTACACGCGCAGCAGCCTGCTGTCCGCGAAGATGGTGCGGGCCTTGTCGATGAAGGCCTCGATCAGTCCTTCGGCGTCGAGGTCGAAGGAGCGCCGGTCCTCGGTGCCGGTGACGAGCAGCCCGGCGGCGGCGTACACATAGCCCGCGTCCACGAAGATCGCGTGGGTCGAGGGGGTCTTCGAGACCTCGGCGAGCACGCGTTCGAGCAGGGCGTTGGTGCGGTCCAGCCGCTCGCCGATCTCCGCGTCGTTCATGCGCGTCCCGTCGCGCCCGTACGCGTGATTACCCGTCGGTACTTAGACATCCGAAAAATTTCCTTAGCGTAGGGAATGATTGCAGGGGACAAGCCGTTGTACCCACCGTGGGGCGCACGACAGGCATGCCTGGCGCTCCTCATCCTTGCGGACGGGACACCGTCCTCCCAGTAGTTCTCCAGCAGGAGGATCAGACGAAGGGAAGCCCTATGCGCTTCGAGATCATGCGACTCGACGATGTCGACGGTACCGCCGTGGACAGCACCGTCGTGGACGCCGCCTCCGTCAAGCGGATCGTGCAGCAGGCCGCGGCTACGGGCCAGCGCATCTATATCCGTCCGGCCGAAAGTCCGGCTTCGTAACACCTTGCCGATGTGAGTTGCCGTCGTAACGAAGACGAGGCGCCCCCGCACGGAACGATCGTGCGGGGGCGCTGTTGCGTCCGGATCCGGGTCAGCTGCCCTGGATGACCTGGGTGACACCGTTGATGATCTGCTGCACGGCGATGGCGGACAGCATCATGCCGGCCAGCCTGGTGACGAGCACGACGCCGCCGTCCTTGATGACGCGGATGATCAGCAGCGAGTAGCGCATGGTCAGCCAGAGCACGATGTGCATGGCGAGGATCGCCGTCCAGACGGAGACCTGGCTCGCCGCGCTGTCGGCGTGCTGCACGGCGAGGATCACCGAGACGATCGCGCCGGGCCCGGCGAGCAGCGGCATGCCGAGGGGGACGAGGGCGACGTTGACGTCCTTGGTCTGCGTCGGCTCGTCGGTCTTGCCGGTGAGCAGGTCGAGCGCGATGAGCAGCAGGAGCAGCCCGCCGGCGATCATCAGCGCCGGTACGGAGACGTGCAGGTAGTCCAGGATCTGCTGGCCGAGCACGCCGAAGACGGCGATGACACCGAAGGCGACGGCGACGGCCTGGAGGGCCATGCGGCGCTGCACCTTGGCGGGCCGGCCGGCCGTGAGGGCGAGGAAGATCGGGGTGATTCCGGGCGGATCCATAATCACGAAAAGGGTGAGAAAAAGGGATCCGAAGACAGCGACGTCGAACACGGGTGAGCCTTGTGGGGAGTGAGCGGGTGTGCGGGATGACCGCGGGAAAGTGGCGCACCCCACCGCCGCCCGGACATGCCGGACGGCGTTGGGACGCGAGGAGAAGCGGGCCGGTGGGGCCCGGGTGCCGTTACGCGGAGACGGATCCGCCGGCGCCCGGCACCGGGAAGGCCCCCGTGGCGCGCCGGGTGATCTCGCCGTAGATCTCGGGGTCCGTGGTGTACGCGCCGAGCTCCACGGTCTTGCGGCTGCCGTGGTAGTCGCTGGAGCCGGTCGTCAGCAGCCCGAGCTCGCGGGCGAGCGCGCGCAGCCGGGTCCTGGTGGGCTCGTCGTGGTCCATGTGGTCGACCTCGATGCCGTCGAGCCCGGCGGCGGCCAGCTCGGCGATCCGCGCCTCGGGCACCGTACGACCTCGCTTGACGGCGGCCGGGTGGGCGAAGACGGTGACGCCGCCCGCGGCCTTGACGAGCCGGATCGCGTCGAAGGGGTCCAGCTCGTGCTTCTCCGCGTACGCGCGCCCGCCGTCGCCGAGCCAGTCCGGCGTGAAGGCGTCGGACACGGTCGGGACGACGCCGAGCTCCACGAGGGCGGTGGCGACGTGCGGGCGGCCGACGGAGCCGTCTCCGGCGATCCGGGCGACCTGCTCCCAGGTGAGGGGCACGCCCAGCTCCTGGAGCTTGCGGACCATGGTCCGGGCGCGTGGCACGCGGTCGTCGCGCACCAGCTCGCGCTCGCGGGCGAACTCGGGCTCGTCCGGGTCGAAGAGGTACGCCAGCATGTGCAGGCCCACGCCGTCGATGCGGCAGGACAGCTCGGCGCCCGGGACCAGCGTGAGCCCTCCGGGGAGCGCGGCGGCGGCTTCGGCGTGGCCGCGCACGGTGTCGTGGTCGGTGAGGGCGATGACGTCCAGGCCCGCGGCGGCGGCATTGCGCACCAGCTCGGCGGGGGTGTCCGTGCCGTCCGACGCGGTGGAGTGGGTGTGCAGATCGATGCGCACGACTCGTACTCCAGTGCTCGCGGCGGGACGGGGGACACCCCAGGATAACCGGCGCGCGAGCTTGGTCCGGACGGCGCGGAGGCCGCGTCAGGGGCCCGTCAGCAGGCGGGGGGTGAGGGCGCCGCAGGGCACCAGATCCACCTCTCCCCCGGCGTCACGCAGGTCGGTGAGGACCAGTTCGTCGTACATCAGCAGCCCGGACTGCTCGGGCCAGACGATGGCCCACAGCCACAGGCCGCGCGCCTCGCCCGCGAAGACGGCGCGGTCGGCGGGGGCGTGCCTGACGTGCCAGAGGGGGGTGGGGCGTCCGGCGGCGAGCACCTTGGAGTCCGGGGGGCCGTCCACGCGCAGCAGGGGCCCGGGGTCCGGCCCGTCGATGCCCGCGTACCGCGCGCCGAGCCCGACGCCCAGCTCCTCGGCGACGAGCAGCAGCTCGCCCATGCCGCCGAGCGGTCCGGGTCCGGAGCAGGCGACGGCGGTGGCACGTCCGCCGGTGCGGTCGTCCCCGGCACTGGCGACGCCGGTGAAGAGCCAGCCGACGGGGAGCGGCCAGGGCATCCACACGGGGACCTGCGCCCGGTGCACCACCACGCCGAGCGCCTCGACGCTCGGCGGGACGACCGGCTGGAGCGGGTGCACGCTGCCGTGGTCGTCGCACTGCCAGGTGTCGGCGAAGAGTCCGGGCGCCCGGACCCGGCCTCCGCACTTCGGGCAACTTGGTTCGCCCCTCATACCTTCCCACGGTCCTCTCCGGCCGTCGCCACGTCAAGGACGATCACCCTTGCGCGCCGCGCACCCAGACCCCTCTACCCCGCGCGCCGTCCGGCCACCGGGCCACCACCGGCGAATTTAGATGTAACTTGCATTCATTAGCTTCTCTAACTTATTCTGTGCATAACGCATCGATCCGATGGAGCCAGTGGAGAGGGAGAGGCCCATGCCGTCAGAGGCAGTACCGGGAGAGGATCCGTTCAACCAGGAGCCGGTCAGCATCCTGCGCCAGCCCAAGGCCGTCTGGGCCACGGCGGGCGCTTCCGTCGTCGCGTTCATGGGCATCGGCCTGGTGGACCCGATCCTGCCGTCCATCGCCAAGGGCCTGGAGGCGACGCCGAGCCAGGTGTCGCTGCTCTTCACCTCGTACTTCCTGATCACCGCCGTCGCGATGCTCGTGACCGGCTTCGTCTCCAGCCGCATCGGCGGCCGCAAGACGCTGCTGGCCGGGCTGGCTCTCGTGGTGGTCTTCGCGGCGCTCTCCGGCACCTCCTCGTCCGTCGCCGAGCTGGTGGGCTTCCGGGCGGGCTGGGGCCTGGGCAACGCGCTGTTCGTCTCGACCGCCCTCGCGGTGATCGTCGGCGCGGCGGCGGGCGGCAGCTCGGCGGCGATCCTGCTGTACGAGTCGGCGCTCGGGCTCGGCATGGCGTGCGGGCCGTTGCTCGGCGCCCTGCTCGGGGACGCCAGCTGGCGCTACCCGTTCTTCGGGACGGCCGCGCTGATGGCGATCGGCTTCGTCTGCATCACGGCGTTCCTGAAGGAGCAGCCCAAGCCCGCCCGGAAGACCTCGCTGCTCGACCCGGTCAAGGCGCTCGGCCACGGCGGGCTCGCCTCGGTCGCGGCGTCCGCGTTCTTCTACAACTACGCGTTCTTCACGATCCTGGCGTTCACCCCGTTCGTGCTGAACATGACGCCGTACAAGTCCGGTGCCGTCTTCTTCGCCTGGGGCCTGCTGCTCGCGGTCTTCTCGGTGCTCGTCGCGCCCCGGCTCCAGCAGCGGTTCGGCTCGCTCAAGGTGCTCGGCGCCTCACTGGTGCTGCTCGCCGCCGACCTGGTGGTCCTCGGTTACGGAAGCCACACCACGGCCATCGTCTGCACCATCGTGTCCGGCGCCCTGATCGGCATGAACAACACGGTGTACACGGAGCTGGCGCTCGGCGTCTCGGACGCGCCGCGCCCGGTGGCCAGCGCGGGCTACAACTTCGTCCGCTGGTTCGCCGCCGCCGCGGCGCCCTACCTGGCCCCGAAGATCGAGGAGTGGAGCAACATCCACATCCCGTTCGTGGTCGCCGCCGCCGCCTCGGTGGCCGGTGCGATCGTGGTCTGGGTACGGCGCTCCGCGCTCACCCACGAGGCGGAGGAGCTGGAGCCGAAGCACGCCACGGAGGACGGCGTCACGGTCTTCGCCAACTGACGCCGTCAGTCGAGAACGACGGAATGCCGCAGGGGATCGCGCAGGTCGGTCCCCTGCGACAGCCATTTCTCCTGGAGCTCCTGCGCGCCCCGGACCCGCTTCCAGGCGGCCTCGTTGGGTGTCATCGGCAGCAGCGGCAGAAAGCGCACCGGCTCCAAGGGGGCATCCAGTTCCAGGTCCTCCACCAGCCCCCCGCTCTCCGCGACGAGCACCGAGGTGAACGGCGCGCCCGGCCACAGCGGTTCGCCGACGTCCAGCGAGGCGCCGGGCGCCACGACCAGGCCCTCCACCTGGGGCGAGGCCGCGAGCACCGCGAGCTTGCGCAGCACCTGGTCGGTGTCGGCCAGGCCGCCCCGTACCGACAGGACCAGTTCGGCGCGCGGGCCCTTCAGCGGGTCGGCCACCACGGCCGTCGGGTCGGACATCGGCTGGGCGGACATGCCGAGCGTGGCGTACCGCACGATGTCGCCGTCGATGAACCGGAGCACCTCGATCCGGTCCGTCCCGAGAAACGTCACTGCCGCACGTGCGTCCGGTTCACCCAGGGCCGTCCGCAGACGCGCCTCGACCAGAGCAAGAATTTCTGCCATGCCGCGAGCATAGGTCGCGTATGGAACGGGCAAAGTAAGGGATTGGCCCTGTGCCGGCTGCTAGCCTGGGGTGTCGGCCGGGACAGCACGCTGAGCGTCGCTCTCAAGTCCCGGCGCTACGTCATCCCCCACGGGGGACCGGCAGGAGGAGGTGGGGCTGCGGTGGATCCGAGTCGATCGTGCAGTACCAACCGCTCTTCCACCGGACGCCCCTCCGTGTGATCTGACACCCGGTCGGGGCCCTGGCATGTCGCATGACGGAAGAGCACGTCTTTTTGCCTGTCTGTAGCGAACGCCGTCATCGTGCCGCCGCGGTGCCGCCCGCTTTGCGGATGTGAGTCCACGTCCCCATTCCGGGCTGTTCCACGCCCCCCCGACGACGGCCCTCCGTGAAGGAGCCAGCCATGTCGATGATCCGTGACCTGCGCGCCGCCGTGCGCCCCTCCCTGCGCAAGAGCGCACCCCTGCACAACAGCTACGACGCCACCCGTGACCCGTCCGCGTCCAGCGCGGTGGTCGACTGCGCGGTCTACCGCGACGGGCGCCGGCTCGCCGAGGCCGACGGCACCTGCCGCACCGCCCGCGAGGCGATGCTCCGGGTCCGGGAGAAGGGCGGCTTCGCCTGGATCGGGCTGCACGAGCCGACCGAGGAGGAATTCGCGGGCATCGCCCGGGAGTTCGGGCTGCACCCGCTGGCGGTGGAGGACGCGGTCCACGCCCACCAGCGCCCGAAGCTGGAGCGGTACGACGACACGCTGTTCACCGTCTTCAAGACCATCCACTACGTGGAGCACGCCGAACTGACCGCGACCAGCGAGGTCGTGGAGACCGGCGAGGTCATGTGCTTCACCGGCCGGGACTTCGTCATCACGGTGCGGCACGGCGGCCACGGCTCGCTGCGCGCGCTGCGCCACCGCCTGGAGGACGACCCCGAGCTGCTGGCCAAGGGCCCCTCCGCCGTGCTGCACTCCATCGCCGACCATGTGGTCGACGGCTACATCGCGGTGGCGGGTGCGGTGCAGGACGACATCGACGAGGTGGAGATCGAGGTCTTCTCCACCCCGGACAAGGGCAGCGCGCGCGGCTCGGACGCCGGGCGGATCTACCAGCTCAAGCGCGAGGTGCTGGAGTTCAAGCGGGCCGTCTCCCCGCTGCTGCGCCCGATGCAGCTGCTGAGCGAGCGGCCCATGCGGCTGATCGACCCGGACATCCAGAAGTACTTCCGGGACGTCGCCGACCACCTGGTGCGGGTCCAGGAAGAGGTCATCGGCTTCGACGAGCTGCTGAACTCCATCCTCCAGGCCAACCTGGCGCAGGCGACCGTCGCGCAGAACGAGGACATGCGCAAGATCACGTCCTGGGCGGCCATCATCGCCGTGCCGACGATGATCTGCGGGGTCTACGGCATGAACTTCGAGCACATGCCGGAGCTGGCCTGGACGTACGGCTATCCGATGGTGATGGGCTTCATCGGAGTGGTCTGCTTCTCCATCCACCGCATGCTCAAGCGCAACGGATGGCTCTGAGCGTCCGCCATTAAGCTCTGCCCCATGACTGCTGCTGACACGCTGCTCGGGCCCGCCCTCGTCGAGGAGGCCACGAAGAAGTCCGGCCTCGTCTGGGTGCGCTCCACCGGCGCGGCGCGGGCGCTGTGGCACGTATGGCACGAGGGCGCCGCCCACCTCGTCGGCGACGGCCCCGGCGAGCAGCCGTTCCCGGCCGGGCTCACCGAGGGCGGCACCGCCGAGGTCACCGTCCGCAGCAAGGACAAGGGCGGCCGCCTCGTCGCCTGGTCGGCCTCGGTCGCCGTCCTCGCCCCGCACTCCGAGGAGTGGGAAGCCGCCGTCGCCGAGCTGAAGGGCAAGCGGCTGAACGCGCCGGACGCGGAGCGGATGACGGACCGCTGGGCGCGCGAGTGCCGGGTCGTCCGGCTCACGCCCCTCGACGCACGCACCGAGCTGCCCGAGACCTCCGGCGCGGCGGCACCGCTGCCGACGGCGGCGACGACCCGGCTGCCGGTCCCGGCGGGCCTGCCGCGGCTGCTGAAGCGCTCACTGCGCAAGTAGCGGCGCGCGTCGGACGGCAGTGTGAAGACAGGTCCTAGGACGAGGTCTTCGGAAGCTGCTTGCCGTAGTCGACGGTCTCGTCCTTCGCGGGGGCCTTCAGCGTGAAGTCCTTGCCCCAGTCGGCGAGCGTGATCACGCCTCCGCCGCCGCCCCGGGCGAAGCGCAGCGGATACGGCTTGCCCTCCAGCGCCACGTCGAGCGCGCCGCCCGCGCCCTCGCCGCCCATGATCCGCACCGTGCGCACCCCGGCGACCTTGTCGCGGTCGCCCTTGGTGAGCTCGCCGTGCAGCGTGAGCATGCCGTCGAGCAGCACCTTCTTGTCGGTGAAACCGCTCAGCTGCTTGTACGTGGGGTCGCCCTCGGGGACCTTGACGTACTTGCCCTCCAGCTTTCCGGCCGCCGCCGCGCCGTCCTTGCCGGTGTCCGCCTCGCCCTCGTCGTCATGGCTCCAGAAGCCGGCGTCGGCCTTGAGGTAGAGCTCGTCACCGATCCGCAGCAGCGTGAAGGTGCTGCTCTTCGAGGTCACGGAGCCCGCCCCGCCCTGGTCCTTGAGCCTCATGTCGATCTTGTACGAGCCGCCCTTGCTGACCAGCGTCCCGGCGAGCCGCACCGCGTCGGCGGAGTCCGCCGCGCCGCGCGCCTTCTTCTCGATCTCCGGCGCGGAGAGCTTGCCGATGCCGTTGGTCCCCTCGTCCGGGTCCTCGCCCCCGCAGGCGGTGAGCGCCGCGGTCAGCCCCGCGCACAGCGCGACGGCGAGGGATGCGTTCCGGCGGCGGGCCCGTACGGCCGGGGCGGAAGAGGTCACAGGCGCACTGCCTCTCGTATCCATGGTGGGGGGTGGCAGACCGCAGCGTACCCGGGTGGCCTACGCCATCGGACCCGGAGCCGTACGGACGGCCAGCCGGGGCGGTCCTCGTGGGTACGGGCTAGCCTGATCACGTCATAACAGCCCGAAAACTGTCGGAAGCGGACGGCCGCGGTCGTCCGAAGGCGAGCGAGGAGGTGCGGGATGACACCGGTGACGCCCCGGGTGTTCGTCTCGCACCTGTCCGGGGTGCCGGTCTTCGACCCCAACGGCGACCAGGTGGGACGCGTCCGCGACCTGGTCGCGATGCTCCGCGTCGGCGGCCGTCCGCCCCGGCTGCTCGGCATGGTGGTCGAGGTGGTGAGCCGGCGGCGGATCTTCCTGCCGATGACCCGGGTGACGGGCGTGGAGTCGGGGCAGGTGATCACCACGGGCGTGGTCAACATGCGGCGCTTCGAACAGCGGCCAACCGAACGCCTGGTGCTCGGCGAGTTCCTCGACCGCCGGGTGCGCCTGGTGGAGACGGACGAGGAGGTCACCATCCTGGACGTGGCCATCCAGCAGCTGCCCGCCCGCCGGGACTGGGAGATCGACAAGTACTTCGTCCGCAAGGGGCGAGGCGGGGCGCTGCGCCGCAAGGGCGAGACGCTGACCGTCGAGTGGTCGGCGGTGAAGGGTTTCTCGCTGGAGGAGCACGGGCAGGGCGCCGAGTCCCTGGTGGCCACCTTCGAGAAGCTGCGCCCCGCCGACGTCGCCAACGCGCTGCACCACCTGACCCCGAAGCGCCGGGCGGAGGTCGCGGCGGCGCTGGACGACGACCGGCTCGCCGACGTCCTGGAGGAGCTGCCCGAGGACGACCAGGTGGAGATCATCGGCAAGCTCCAGGAGGAGCGCGCGGCGGACGTCCTGGAGGCGATGGACCCGGACGACGCGGCCGACCTGCTCTCCGAGCTGCCCGAGGAGGACAAGGAACGGCTGCTGACGCTGATGCGCCCGGGCGACGCGGCCGACGTGCGGCGGCTGATGTCCTACGAGGAGCGCACCGCGGGCGGCCTCATGACGACGGAGCCGGTCATCCTGCGCCCGGACGCCACGGTGGCCGACGCGCTCGCCCGGGTGCGCCAGTCGGACCTGTCGCCGGCGCTCGCCGCGCAGGTGTACGTGTGCCGGTCGCCGGACGAGACGCCGACGGGCAAGTACCTGGGCACCGTGCACTTCCAGCGGCTGCTGCGGGACCCGCCGTTCACCCTGGTCAGCTCGCTCCTGGACAGCGATCTGGTGCCGCTGCCGCCGGACACCCCGCTGTCCGTGGTGACCAGCTATCTGGCGGCGTACAACCTGGTGTCGGTGCCGGTGGTGGACGAGAGCGGTTCGCTGCTGGGCGCGGTGACCGTGGACGACGTGCTGGACCACCTGCTGCCGGACGACTGGCGGGAGACGGACTTCCACGGCGGCGAGGGGGTGCTCCGTGGCCGGTGACGACCGCGCCCGCGCGTCGAACGGCTCGACGGCGCTGACCCGTACGCCGCGGAACCGGCTCGACCAGCCGAAGGCGCCGCGCCGGCGCCTGCTCCCGGAGTACGACCCCGAGGCGTTCGGCCGGTTCTCGGAGCGCATCGCGCGCTTCCTGGGCACCGGCCGGTTCATCGTCTGGATGACGCTGATCATCATCGTGTGGGTGGCGTGGAACATCTTCGCGCCCGAGCACCTGAGATTCGACCAGTACCCGTTCATCTTCCTGACCCTGATGCTGTCGCTCCAGGCGTCGTACGCGGCTCCGCTGATCCTGCTCGCGCAGAACAGGCAGGACGACCGGGACCGGGTCACGCACGAGCAGGACCGCAAGCAGAACGAGCGCTCCATCGCCGACACCGAGTACCTGACCAGGGAGATCGCGGCGCTGCGGATGGGCCTCGGCGAGGTCGCCACCCGGGACTGGATCCGCTCCGAACTGGAGGACCTGGTGAAGGACCTGGACGACCGCCGGGCGCTGTTCTCCGCCGAGAGTGACGAAGACCGCTGACGGGGCTACCCACGCGTACGGTACGGCGCCGTACCGCCCTCCCGTCACCCACCACCACCCTTGCAGGGAGCGCTGCGCGCACCCGTACTATCGATGTATGGCTACGGAAGACGCGGTGCTTGAGGCACTGGCGACAGTGAACGACCCCGAGATCCACCGTCCGATCACCGAGCTGGGCATGGTGAAATCGGTCGACATCGATCCTGACGGTGTGGTCGCTGTCACGGTGTACCTCACCGTCTCCGGCTGCCCGATGCGCGAGACGATCACCCAGAACGTGACCGACGCGGTGGCCCGTGTCGAGGGCGTCTCGCGGGTCGACGTCACCCTCGACGTGATGAGCGACGAGCAGCGCAAGGACCTCGCCGCGTCGCTGCGCGGCGGCACGGCCGAGCGCGAGGTGCCCTTCGCGAAGCCCGGCTCGCTGACCCGGGTGTACGCGGTCGCCTCCGGCAAGGGCGGCGTCGGCAAGTCCTCGGTCACGGTGAACCTGGCCGCGGCGATGGCGGCGGACGGGCTCAAGGTCGGTGTCGTGGACGCGGACATCTACGGTCACAGCGTGCCCCGGATGCTGGGCGTGGACGGGAAGCCCACCCAGGTCGAGAACATGATCATGCCGCCGTCCTCGCACGGCGTGAAGGTCATCTCGATCGGCATGTTCACCCCGGGCAACGCCCCGGTGGTCTGGCGCGGTCCCATGCTGCACCGCGCGCTCCAGCAGTTCCTGGCCGACGTCTTCTGGGGCGACCTGGACGTCCTGCTGCTCGACCTGCCGCCGGGCACCGGTGACATCGCGATCTCGGTCGCGCAGCTCGTGCCGAACGCGGAGATCCTGGTCGTCACGACCCCGCAGCAGGCCGCCGCCGAGGTGGCCGAGCGGGCCGGTTCGATCGCGGTGCAGACCCACCAGAAGATCGTCGGCGTCGTCGAGAACATGTCCGGCATGCCGTGCCCGCACTGCGACGAGATGGTCGACGTCTTCGGCTCGGGCGGCGGCGCGAAGGTCGCCGAGGGGCTGACGAAGACGGTCGGCGCCGAGGTGCCGGTGCTGGGCGCGATCCCGATCGACGTACGGCTGCGCGAGGGCGGCGACGAGGGCAAGCCCGTCGTGCTCTCCGACCCCGACTCCCCCGCCGGCAAGGCGCTGCGCACCATCGCGGGCAAGCTGAGCGGCCGTCAGCGCGGCCTGTCCGGCATGTCGCTGGGCATCACCCCGCGCAACAAGTTCTGACACGCGTACGACGGCGAAGGCCGGGGCCCGAGGGCCCCGGCCTTCGCCGTCGTCGCATGCGTTACGCGTACGCCTCGATGTCCTTGACCATGGAGAAGCCCAGCCCGTACGCGCTCATGCCGCGCCCGTAGGCGCCGATGTGCACCCCGCCGGGCGCGGAGCCGGCGAGCACCCAGCCGAACTCGGACTCGCGGTAGTGGAAGGGGACCGGGACGCCGTCGACCGGCAGGGACAGCGCCGACCAGGCGGGGCCCTCCAGATCGTCGGCGAGCTCGAACGCGGTCTCCGTCTGCTGGTCCAGCCAGTCGTCGCGCAGGGTGTGGTCGAGCTGCGGGGGCCAGGTGCAGGACAGCAGCCCGGAACCGGCCAGCCAGGCCGCGGAGGACACCGTCGTCGCCTCCAGCACCCCGGTGCCGTCACCACTGCGCCGTACGGGGCTGCTGGCGACGGTCACCACGACCGCGAACCGCTGCTTGTCGGCCCCCGAGTCGCCCCGGACCAACGGCTCGTCGCCGTGTCCGATGGAGCCGTGCTGCACCTCGCCGTCGGCGGCGGTGCCCAGCGGCATCAGCCGGCGCGGACCGGTGAACGCCTCGTCCAGCGCGTACCAGGGGAACGGGGCCTTCAGATAGCCGTCGACCACCATGAGCCGGGCCGCCCGGACCGCCTCCACCGTGTCCGGCGCCTCCTGTGCGCCCACCCGACTCGTCGTCTCCATCAGCCCGGCCGCCTCCTCGATCCGTGGGTCCGGAGCGGCCCGCCCCCCGCGGGCGTCTCACAACCGGACAGATGGAGAATAGCCATACCGTCCGGGCGACCCGGGATTGGCAGCCCTCAGGTGGCGTCCGCGTCGAACGGCGGCGGGGTGTCCTTCGGCGGCTGCTCGCCCTTCTTGAGCAGGTCCGGAGCGCCCTTCGAGCCATTCGCTGCCGTGACCGAGGCACCGCCCGACACGCCGGTCTTCGCCTCGACGGACGCGGTGGAGCGCCCGTTCACCGCGTCGGTGACCTCGGTGATCTCCTTGCGCAGGTCGAAGCTCTCGCGGATCTCCTTCAGCCCCAGGTCGTCGTTGCCGTCCATGAGCTGCTTGCGGACGAACGTCTTGGGGTTGAGGTCCTCGAACTCGAAGTCCTTGAACTCCGGGCCCAGCTCCGTGCGGATGTCCTCCTTGGCGCTCTCCGAGAACTCACGGATCTTGCGGATGAGGCGTGAGGCGTCCTGGATGACCTTGGGCAGCTTTTCCGGACCGAAGATGAGCACGCCGAGAATCGCGAGCGTCAGCAGCTCCAGTGCGCCTATGTCGTTGAACACCTTGCGGCTCCTCGTATTCTCCGCGACCAGCTCGGATGAGGTCCGGACATCGAACACGGTACCCGGCGAATCTGTCCGGACGGTAGCTTCCCGTGGCGGTCACGTGCCGGTTGCCGAGCCCAGCGTCAAAGTTATGGACAGGTCTTTACCACCGCGCGTCACGGTCAGCCGCAGGTCGTCCCCGGGCCGGTGCGAGCGGATCTTGACGATGAGCTCCTCGCCGCTGTGCACCCGCTTCCCGTCCACCTCCGTGATGACGTCGTCCGCCTCGATGCCGGCCTTGTCGGCCGGACCGCCCGCGGTGACCGGCGAGGACCCCTGCGCGCTCCCGCCGACCTTGGCGCCGTCGCCGGTGTACTTCATGTCGAGGGTGACGCCGATCACCGGGTGGGTCGCCTTGCCGGTGTTGATCAGCTGCTCGGCGACCCGCTTGCCCTGGTTGATCGGGATGGCGAAGCCGAGGCCGATGGACCCCGCCTGCCCGCCCTCACCGGCCGAGCCGCTGTCGGCGGCGCGGATGGCGCTGTTGATGCCGATGACATGGGCGTCGGTGTCCACCAGCGGGCCGCCGGAGTTGCCCGGGTTGATGGGGGCGTCGGTCTGGAGCGCGTTGACGTAGCTGACGTCGCTGCCGTCGCCCTTCTCGCCGCCCGCGGTGATCGGGCGGTCCTTGGCGCTGATGATCCCGGAGGTGACGGTGTTGGACAGGTCGAAGGGGGCCCCGATGGCCACCACCGGGTCGCCGACCTGGACGTTGTCGGAGTTGCCCAGCGGGAGCGGCTTGAGCCCCGAGACTCCGCTGACCTTCACGACGGCCAGGTCGTAGCCGCTGTCCTTGCCGACGACCTCGGCGGTCGCGGTCTCGCCACCGCTGAAGGTGACGGTGATCTCGCCGGACGAACCGGCCGGGGCGACCACGTGGTTGTTGGTGAGGATGTGGCCCCGGTCGTCGAGGACGAAGCCGGTGCCGGTGCCGGACTCGGAGGCGCCGCTGACGTGCAGGGTGACGACGCTGGGCAGGGCGCTGGCCGCGATGCCCGCCACGCTGTCCGGGGCGCGGCCGCCGCCGTCCCGCTCGTCCTGGGGCAGCTCGACGCTGGTGAGACCGCCGTTGCGTTCTATGTACGCGCCTATGCCGCCGCCGATGCCGCCCGCGACCAGGGCGAGGAGCAGCGCGCCGATCAGCATCGCGCCGCGCCGGTTCTTCCGCCGGCCGTCCGGGAGCGGGGGGCCCGGCTGGGTGACGAGCGGCTGCCGGGGCGCGCCCCAGGGGTCGTAGCTCTGCCACTGCGGGGCGGGCGGGTGCGAGTCCTGCGGAGCCGGCGGGGGTGCGACGGACATCCCCGCGCCGTTCGTCCCCGCGTACGGCGGGGGTACGGGCGTGCCGTGCGCGGGCGTCGGCCGCTGTACCGGGGGAGCGGGCGCCCAGGGGCCGGGGCCGCCGTAGGGCGGGGTGCCGTACGGGTCCGGCTCGTGCAGCGGCTGGGGCGCCGGGGCGTCGTGGGGTGCGTCGAGCACCGCGGGCGCCTCGGCGGCGCCGTGGGGCGCCGGGGCGTCGTGGGCGCCGGACGTCACGGCTGGGTCGTGGGCTTCGGGGACACCCGGTGTCCCACCGGACCCGTGGGCCTCGGGTGCCCCGGGCGTTGCCGGGGGCACGGGCGCCGCGGCCGCCTCAGGCGCGGGTTCCGGGGCCTCGCCGGCCGTGGCCGGCCCCGGCGTGGGCCGGCTCCACCACTTCGCCTTGGGCTCGGTGAGCTTCCCGTCGTCCATGTTCTCCCCGCAACTGCCGCAACCGGCCCTCCGCACGCCCCCGAAGGGGCGTCCCTCCCGAAAATCCTGCCGGAATTCAACCAGGTTTGGTCCTGGGCTGCGCAGCCCGTACGGCGTGCGGGATCAGCGACGGGGCGAGAGGGGCAGTCCGTGGTCGGCGGAGGCCGGTTTCGCGGCGGCGGAGGTGGGCGGCAGGGAGGGCTGCGGGGCGGAGGCGGGCGAGACCGGGTCGAGCCCGGCGCCCAGGGCGCGGCCCAGCAGCGAACCGGCCCCGCCGGGGCGTATCGCGGAGATGCCGGAGCGGAGGCCCAGCCCGTACGCGTTGCCGGAGAGGCGGCCGGTGCCCAGCAGCGACGGGGCGGCGAATCCGGCTGACACGGTGTTCACCGCGAGGGAGACCGAGCGGTCCGCCTGACCGGACAAGGCGCGCGTGCCCTGCCCCGTCCCGTTCCGCCGGCCGGCCGGGACGCCGCCGCCGGTCCGGGCGTCGGTGCCTGCCGGGGTGACGCTGTTGCCCGCGCCGGAGGCACGGGTGGGCGTCTCGCCGGTGGTCGTCGGGAGGGCTCCGCCGAGCGCGATGGCCGCCAGCGAGACGGCGCTGGCGGCGGCGAAGGCGAACCTGCGGCCCCGCCACGGCGAGCGGTCGCCCTCGCGCCCCACCTCGTGGATGCGGAAGCCCGTACCGGCCGAGGGCAGCGCGGTGGCCCCGCCGTGGACGGCGGGGAGGTAGCCGAAGTTGTCCAGAGGTCCGGGGGCGGTGGTGAGGTCCGCCCGGCCGCCCGGCGGGCGCGTCCCCGGGAAGAGTCCGTCACCGAACCGCCCGGATGCGCCCCCGGGTCTTCCCTGCCGGTCGTCGTCACCTCCGGGCGGTCCGCCCGGAAGCCCTTGGAGGCGGGCCAGGAAGCCTTCGGAGGGCGAGGGCGGGGCGGCCTGCGCGAAGACGCTCTTCAGGCGGCGCTGGGCTGCCGCCTCGGCCGCGCACTTGGCGCAGGTGGCGAGGTGGGCGAGCACCCGGTCGCGGGCATCGTGCTTCAGCTCGCCGTCGACGAGCGCGGCGAGGCGGTCCCCCAGGTGTTGTTCCGCGAGGGTCGGATCCGTTTGGCTCACGCCGTACCGCCCTCCCCTGCCAGGAGGACACCGGCGCCCGCCAGGGAGCGCTGCTCGGCGCGGGCCTCCGGCGAGCGGTGCCGCAGGGCCTTGCGCAGGTGGGAGCGCCCGCGGTGGATACGGCTGCGCACCGTGCCCAGCTTCACACCGAGCGTCGCCGCGATCTCCTCGTAGGAAAGGCCCTCGATGTCGCAGAGGACGACAGCGGCCCGGAATTCGGGCGCGAGGGTGTCCAGCGCCTGCTGGACGTCGGCGTCGAAGTGGGTGTCGTTGAAGACCTGCTGGGGCGACGGCTCACGGCTGGGCAGCCGCTCGGCGGCGTCGTCCCCGAGGGAGTCGAAGCGGATGCGCTGCTTGCGGCGGACCATGTCCAGGAAGAGATTGGTCGTGATGCGGTGCAGCCAGCCCTCGAAGGTGCCGGGCGTGTAGGTCGACAGCGAACGGAAGACACGGACGAAGACCTCCTGCGTGAGGTCCTCCGCGTCGTGCTGGTTTCCCGTCAGCCGGTAGGCGAGGCGGTAAACGCGGCCGCTGTGCGTGCTGACGATCTCTTCCCATGTGGGCGGGGTCCACGCCTGGGATTCCGCATCGGAGGCGAAGGTCGCGGTCGGTGCGGAGTCTTTGGAAGAACGGTCAGCAATGTCGGTCACGGATTTCGGCTCACCCGCCGACCTGAGAAAGCGCCGCAGCACTCCTCCCCGATCCACAGGCGCAGCCGCACCTCCCCTATCGGCTCTGGTGGTGTCCAGTGGAGCCCCTACCATAACCACCTCGCCCGTTAGCTCCGGATAAGCCTTTTTCCAGCTGGGGCCGGGGAAATCCCCGGAAGCTCACCCGTGCCACGGACCCGACCGGCGGGCCTCGTCACCGGGCTTCTCCCCACCTTTGGACAACGCCCGGTCCCATCTGCGGGTTCCCGGGTCCAGCGGATACAGTCACCGTTGCGCCAACTAAGGGGACAGGAGAGGGTCATTACCGCCAACCGGCAGACGAGCTGGGCGTTCGCCGACGCCTTTGTCGCCGAGGACGAAGCACTGCGCTGGGCCCGGGACCGGGCCCGCGAGGCAGGGCTCCGCTCGGTGTCGCCAGGCACCGGGGCCGCCCTGCGCCTGCTCGCTGCCACCACGGACGCCAAGGCCGTGGCGGAAATCGGCACCGGCACCGGCGTGTCCGGCATCTATCTGCTGCACGGGATGCGGCCGGACGGGGTGCTGACCACGGTCGACCCGGAGCCCGAGCGCCAGCAGTTCGCCCGGGAGGCGTTCCGCGCCGCGGGCTTCGCGGCCAACCGGTCCCGCTTCATCCCGGGGCGCGCCCTCGATGTGCTCCCCCGGCTCGCGGACGGCGGTTACGACCTCGTGTTCTGCGACGGCGACCGGATGGAGAGCCTGGACTGTCTCGCTGAATCGTTGCGCCTGCTGCGGCCCGGGGGCCTCGTCTGCTTCGAGGGCGTCTTCGCGGACGGCCGTACGGTCGACTCGGCCGCCCAGCCGGCCGAGGTGCTGCGCGTACGGGAGCTGCTGCGGGCGGTCCGTGAGAGCCAGGAGCTGATGGCGACGCTGCTGCCGGTGGGCGACGGCCTGCTCTGCGCGGTGCGGCGCGGCTGACGCGTACGCGCGGCCGCGCCCGCCGTACGAAGGCGCCCGGATCCGGACGCACCGCTGCCCCGGCACGGGAACCATGCCGGGGCAGCGGTGAAGTTATGAGCGTCTGCTCAGCCGACGACCTGCTTGAGGGCGTCGCCGAGGGCATCGGCCTCGTCCGGCGTCAGCTCCACGACAAGCCGACCGCCGCCTTCGAGCGGAACTCGCATGACGATGCCCCGCCCCTCCTTTGTCACCTCGAGCGGGCCGTCGCCCGTCCGCGGCTTCATGGCCGCCATGCTCGTTCCCCTTCCTGAAACCAGCTCATCGCAACCGGCGGCCCCATGACAGGCGCTGCCTCACCGGCATCGAACACAATGCTTCCACGCCATTATCCCGCATCACCGACCCCGATGACCAACATCGCTCTGCATCTCTTGGGCAACGCGCTCACTCAAAACCACCCAATTCGGGGACCTCACTGGGATACTCCGGCCCCTTGAGCCCCTCCGCGGCGCATAAATGTTTGACGCAGGTCACATGTCCGCCTCCGGCGAAGTCGGCCATGCTTGCCTGGACACGCAGGTCAACGACACGCAAAGGGGACCCCTCTCATGGCCGATCACGACGACGTGGTGCGGTACGACATCAGCGACGGGCTCGCGACCATCACGATCAACCGCCCCGACGCGATGAACGCCATGAACACCGCCGCCAAGGTCGCGCTCCGCGACGCGCTGCGGTCCGCCGCCGCCGACACCGGCGTCCGGGCGGTGCTGCTCACGGCGGCCGGGGAGCGCGCCTTCTGTGTCGGGCAGGACCTCAAGGAGCACCTGTCCACGCTGGCGGAGACCGAGGCGGCGGGCGGGGGCAACCCGCTCAGCACCGTGCGGGAGCACTACAACCCCATCGTGCGGGCGCTCACCGAGATGCCGAAGCCGGTCGTGGCCGGGATCAACGGCGCCGCCGCGGGCGCGGGCTTCGGCTTCGCGCTCGCCTGCGACTACCGGGTGGCCGCCGACACCGCCTCCTTCAACACCTCGTTCGCCGGGGTCGCCCTCACCGCAGACTCGGGCGTCTCCTGGACGCTGCCCCGGCTGATCGGCCAGAGCCGCGCCGCCGACCTGCTGCTCTTCCCGCGCTCCATCTCCGCGCGGGACGCCCATGAGCTGGGCATCGTCAACAGGCTGGTGCCCGCGGCCGAGCTGGCCGCCGAGGCGGCCGCCGTGGCCCGCACCCTGGCCGACGGCCCGACCGTCGCCTACGCGGCGCTCAAGGAGTCGCTCGCCTTCGGCGCGGGTCACAGCCTGGCCGAGGCCCTGGAGAAGGAGGACGGGCTCCAGACCAGGGCGGGGGTGTCCGAGGACCACGGGATCGCGGTGCGGGCGTTCCTCGCGAAGGAGAAGCCGAAGTACCTCGGGCGGTAGGTGCTACGCCGGGGTGGGGCGGGCGACACAGTCGGCGAGGTGGTCGTCCACCAAGCCGCACGCCTGCATCAGGGCGTAGGCCGTGGTCGGCCCGATGAAGCGCAGCCCCCGCTTCTTCAGCTCCTTGGCCAGAGCCGCGGACTCGGGGGTGACCGCCGGTACGTCCCCGAGGGTCTTCGGGGCCGGACGGCTCAGCGGGTCGGGGGCGTACGACCAGATCAGCTCGTCCAGCTCGCCGGAGCCCCAGCCGGCCAGCACCCGGGCGTTGGCCATGGTCGCGTCGACCTTCGCGCGGTTGCGGATGATCCCCTCGTCGGCCAGCAGCCGTTCCCGGTCCGCCTCCGTGAACTCCGCGACCGCCGGGATACTGAACCCGGCGAACGCGCTGCGGAAGCCCTCGCGGCGGCGCAGGATCGTCAGCCAGGAGAGCCCCGACTGGAACGCCTCCAGGCACAGCCGCTCGAACAGCGCGTCGTCGCCGTGGACCGGACGGCCCCACTCCGTGTCGTGGTACCAGAGGTAGTCCTCGGTGGACAGCCCCCAGGGGCAGCGCAGTCCGCCGTCCGCCGCCGCCACTGCTCCGCCGGTCACCGGCCGGGCTCCTCGTCGTCCGGGGCCGGGCGTTCGTCCGCCGGGGCAGCCGTCTCGGGCGCCTGCCAGGGGCGGGGCGACGCACCGTGCCCCTCCTTGAGCAGGTCGGGGCCGCCCATCCTGGTCGCCTGCGCACCGGCGAGCGCGGACTCCAGCTCCGCGATCCGCGCGTCCCGCTCGGCGAGCTCGGCACCGAGCCGGCCGAGCGCGTCGTCCACCTCCGCCATCCGGTAGCCCCGGAGACCGACGGGCAGCCGCAGCGCCTCGACGTCCTCCCGGCCGACCGGGCGCGAGGCGGGAAGCGGGTCCGTCAGCTGCTCGGGCGCCACGTCCTGCAGGACGGCGCTTCTGCCTCCACCGACCACCGCGAGGGTGACCGCGGCAACCACCACCACCATCGCCAGCAGCAAGAACAAGAACACGCGTATCTCCCCGGGAGCGGAATTCGTCCGGGTCCGATCGTGCCATGCGGCACTGACAGTTAGTGTCGGCTGTTGGCCTCGGCGGTTTCTGCCTGGGCGGATTCACAGGAAGGGACACGGATGGCAAGCGGTGTGCTCCGGCTGGGGCGGCATGAATTCGGGCCGCACGAGCAGGTGATCATGGCGATCGTGAACCGCACTCCGGACTCCTTCTACGACCGGGGCGCCACCTTCCAGGACGAGCCCGCGCTCGCCCGGGTCGAGCAGGCCGTGGCCGACGGGGCGGCGATCATCGACATCGGCGGTGTCAAGGCCGGACCCGGCGAGGAGGTCACCGCCGAGGAGGAGGCCCGCCGCACGGTCGGCTTCGTCGCCGAGGTGCGCCGCCGCCACCCGGACGTGGTGATCAGCGTCGACACCTGGCGCCACGAGGTCGGCGAGGCGGTCTGCGAGGCGGGGGCGGATCTGCTGAACGACGCGTGGGGCGGGGTGGACCCGAAGCTCGCCGAGGTCGCCGCGCGGTACGGGGCGGGGCTCGTGTGCACCCACGCGGGCGGGGCGGAGCCCCGGACCAGGCCGCACCGGGTGGGGTACGAGGACGTCATGGCCGACATCCTGCGGGTGACCGTGGGGCTGGCCGAGCGGGCCGTCTCCCTGGGGGTCCGGCCCGACGGGATCATGATCGACCCCGGTCACGACTTCGGGAAGAACACCCGGCACTCGCTGGAGGCGACCCGCAGGCTCGGCGAGATGGCGGAGACGGGGTGGCCGGTGCTGGTCTCGCTCTCCAACAAGGACTTCGTGGGCGAGACGCTGGACCGGCCGGTGAAGGAGCGGCTGCTGGGGACGCTGGCGACGACGGCGGTGTCCGCGTGGCTGGGGGCGCGGGTGTACCGGGTGCATGAGGTGGCCGAGACGCGGGATGTCCTGGACATGGTGGCGTCCCTCGCGGGGTGGCGTCCGCCGGCGGTCGCGCGGAGGGGGCTGGCGTAGGGACGGGATTTCGCTCCTGTCGCCGCGGATGTGCGTCGACAGGAGCGAAGCTCAAGCGCCTCCGGCGATCGATGAGCGGGGGTACGGGGGCAGCGCCCCCGCAACGCCTACCGCCCGACCTCCTTCGTCACCAGCGCCACCGCCTCGTCCACGTCGTCCGTGACGTGGAACAGCAGCAGGTCCCGCTCCGACGCCTTGCCCTGCGCCACCACCGTGTCGCGGAGCCAGTCCACCAGGCCGCCCCAGTAGGCCGTGCCGAAGAGGACGATCGGGAAGCGGGTGACCTTGCCCGTCTGGACCAGGGTCAGGGCCTCGAAGAGTTCGTCCAGGGTGCCCAGGCCGCCGGGCAGGACGACGAAGCCCTGGGCGTACTTGACGAACATCGTCTTGCGGACGAAGAAGTAGCGGAAGTTGACGCCGATGTCGACGTGCGGGTTCAGCCCGGACTCGAAGGGCAGCTCGATGCCGAGGCCGACCGAGATGCCGCTCGCCTCGCGCGCCCCCCGGTTCGCTGCCTCCATCGCACCCGGGCCGCCCCCGGTGATGACCGCGAAGCCCGCGTCGACCAGCGCCCTGCCGATCCGTACACCCGCCTCGTACTCCGGCGTACCGGCGGGCGTGCGGGCCGAGCCGAAGACGCTGATGGCGCTCGGGAGTTCGGCGAGCGCGCCGAAGCCCTCGACGAACTCCGACTGGATGCGCATCACCCGCCACGGGTCGGTGTGCACCCACTCGGAGTCGTCCTCGGAGTCCAGCAGCCGCTGATCGGTCGTGCCGGGCTGCACCTGGTCCCTGCGGCGCAGTACGGGGCCGAGGCGCTGCTCCTCGGGCCGTACCGCGCCCTCGGGGATCTCCGCACCCTCGGGAATGCGCGCGTCCTCGCGGTTGCCCATGACCTGCTCCCTCCGCCGACGTCGGGGGCGCCCTGCGACGCCTCCGTCACCCGCCAGCGTAGATCGCCACGGGTTACGGACAGGGGAAGGCGGGAGGTCGGACGTGGGTCAGGACGTGAGCCAGGACCGCAGGCGCTCCTCGCAGTGGGTGATCCGCTCGATCCTGACGTGCTCGTCACGCTTGTGGGCGAGGACCGGGTCGCCGGGGCCGTAGTTGACGGCGGGGACGCCGAGGGGGCCGAAACGGGCCACGTCCGTCCAGCCGAACTTGGGGCGGGCGACGCCGCCGACCGCGTCCATGAACGCCTTGGCCGCCGGGTGCGAGAGGCCGGGCATCGCCGCGCCGGAGTGGTCGTCCACCGTGAACTCCGCGACGCCGCAGTCCGCGAAGACCTCGCGGACGTGGGCCAGGGCCTCTTCCTGGCCGAGGTCGGGGGCGTAGCGGTAGTTCACGACGACCGTGCAGGCGTCGGGGATGACGTTGTTGGCGACGCCGCCCTCGATGCGCACGGCGTTCAGGCCCTCGTGGTACTCCAGCCCGTCGATCACCGGCCGCCGCGGCTCGTACGCGGCGAGGCGGGCGAGGACCGGGGCGGCGGCGTGGATGGCGTTGGACCCCATCCAGCTGCGTGCGGAGTGCGCCCGCTCGCCCTCCAGATGGAGGAAGACGCGCAGGGTGCCCTGGCAGCCGCCCTCGACCTCGCCGTTCGAACCCTCCAGCAGGATGGCGAAGTCGCCCTTCAGCCAGTCCGGGTGGGCGTCGGCGATGCGGCCGAGGCCGTTGAGGTGGGCGGCGACCTCCTCCTGGTCGTAGAAGACGAAGGTGAGGTCGCGGTTGGGCTCGGGCACGGTGGCGGCGATGCGCAGCTGGACGGCGACGCCGGACTTCATGTCGGAGGTGCCGCAGCCCCAGAGGAGGCCGTCCGCGTCGAGCCGGGAGGGCACGTTGCCGGCGATCGGCACGGTGTCGATGTGCCCGGCCAGGATGACGCGTTCGGAACGGCCGAGTCCCGTCCTGGCCACGACGTTGTTCCCGTACCGCTCGACGGTGAGGTGCGGCAGTGCGCGCAGCGCCGTCTCGATGGCGTCGGCGAGGTCCTTCTCGTCCCCGCTGACCGAGGGGAAGTCCACGAGCGCGGCAGTGAGTGCGGGCCCGTCAAGGGTGAGGTCAAGCGTGCTTTCGGCCATGGCTACGAGCCTAGTGCCTCTCCGGAGCCCGTCGCTGCCCAGTCGGGGGGCTCCGGAGAGGCACTGCGCCTGTCGTACGGTGGCCCCGTGACCAGGACCGATTCCGCTGCTCCCCGGCGTCCCGGCCGCAGCCGTCGGCTGCGGATCGTGGCGGCCGTCGGCGTGCTCGCGGCGGTGGCCGGTTATCTGATGGTTCAGTACGTTTCGGGCGGGCGCGGGTCCGATCAGTGCACGGTGCGGTCGGCGGACGGTTCGTACCGGCTGACGCCCGAGCAGGCCGCGAACGCCGCGACGATCTCGGCCGTCGGCACGCGGCGCGGGATGCCGGAGCGCGCGGTGACCATCGCGCTGGCCACGGCGCTGCAGGAGTCCGCGCTGCACAACCTCGACCACGGCGACCGGGACTCGCTCGGGCTGTTCCAGCAGCGGCCCTCGCAGGGCTGGGGCACCGCGCGGCAGATCATGGACCCGGTGTACTCGGCCGGGAAGTTCTACCAGCACCTGGCAAAGGTGCGGGGCTATTCGCGGCTGCCGCTGACCGAAGCCGCGCAGCGCGTCCAGCGCAGCGGTTTCCCGCAGGCGTACGCGAAGCACGAGCCGGACGCGGCGCTGCTGGCCGCCGCGCTGACCGGCCGCACCCCCGCCGCGCTGGACTGCGAGCCGCCACGGACCACCGCCGGGACCGGTGACGCGACGAAGGTGCGGGCGGCCCTGGTGAGCGCCTTCGGCAAGGGGGTCCTCCCGGCCGGCTCCGGCACGGCGGGCTCCCCGGCCTCGGGTGCGCTCGCGGTCCCGGTGCGGGCGGACCGCCGGGCCGACCGGGACGGCGCACCGCAGCGCGGGTGGGAGCTGGCGCACTGGGCGGTGGCCCAGTCGGAGGCGCTGGGCATCGACGAGGTCGCGTACGGGGGCCGGGTCTGGGCGGCCGGCTCGGGCTGGCGCACGGAGCGCGAGGCGTCGGAGCGCGGGGCGTCCGACACGGACGAGGTACGGCTCCGTCTGGTGGGCTGAGGGCGCTCAGGGGTGCCCGCGCAGGCGTGCGGGTCATCGCCCGCAGGGGCGTACCGCCGTGCGCCCCCGGCGCTCCCCCGAAGGCCTGCCGGGGATCGGTCGCGCGCCTCCCGCGAGCCTTGCGGCGCAAGGGGAGTGACGGTTCGCCGGACGGCCGCGGAGCGCGCGGTTTGCCCGGGTTCCTCCGCTGAGGATTATCCGACGCATTGCTCAGTCTTTACGTCACCGCACCGCAACCTCACCCGCCCCCACGACGGTTGTCATGGCGTCCGGCTCACGGACAGCCCGAATTCCCCTCCCGTCGAAGGAGCATCATGTCCCTCCCCCTGACCCGCCGGATCGCCCGTACCGCGCTGCTGATCGCGGCGGGTGCGGCCCCCGTGGTCGGTGCGGCCGGTGCCGCGGGTGCCGTTGAGCTCTCGCAGGCCCCGGACCTCGGCGGTCTCACCAGCGTCGAGGGTTCCGGTCTCGGCAAGACGGTCGAAGGCGCCGCCAAGCCGGCTTCGGGCGCGGCGAACGAGACCGGCGGCAAGCTCGTCGGCACCGCGCTGCCGGTCGCGGGCAAGACGCTCACCGACGTCGGCGGCAAGGCCGCCCCCGCCGCGAAGACGGTCTCCGGCGCCACCAAGGGCGACGCCACCGGCACCGTCTCCAAGGCGGCCAAGGGCGGTCTGCCCACGGACGCGCTCACCCAGGGCCTGCCGCTCGGCTGAACGCCCGCCCCACGCGCGAGGGCCCCCGGGAACACGTGTTCCCGGGGGCCCTCGCGTACGCCGCTGGTCAGCCGAGGCGCTTGACCGCCGCCGCCACGCGCTCGTCCGTGGCGGTGAACGCCACCCGGACGAAGCGGTCGCCGGCCGGTCCGTAGAAGTCGCCGGGCGCGACCAGGATGCCCAGGTCCGCCAGGTACGCCACGGTCTCCCAGCAGGGTTCGTCGCGGGTGGCCCAGAGGTAGAGGCTCGCCTCGCTGTGCTCGATGCGGAAGCCGTGGGCCTCCAGGGCCGCACGCAGGGCGGCGCGGCGGTCCGCGTACCGGGCGCGCTGTTCGTCGACGTGGGTGTCGTCGCCGAGCGCGGCGACGGTCGCGGCCTGGACGGGCGCGGGCGTCATCATGCCGCCGTGCTTGCGGATCAGCAGCAGCTCGCCCAGTACGGCCGCGTCGCCGGCGATGAACGCCGCGCGGTAGCCCGCGAGGTTGGACCTCTTCGACAGGGAGTGGACGGCGACGATGCCCTCGTACGTACCGCCGCAGACGTCCGGGTGGAGCACGGAGACCGGCTCCGCTTCCCAGCCCAGCTCCAGGTAGCACTCGTCGCTGAAGACCAGTACGCCGTGCTCGCGCGCCCAGGCGACGATGCGGACCAGCTCGTCCTTGGCGAGGACGCGGCCGGTCGGATTGGACGGGGAGTTGAGCCAGAGGAGCTTCAGGCCGGCCGGGTCGAGCTCGGTCGGGTCGTCGTAGGCCACCGGCTCCGCGCCGCAGAGCCGCGCACCGACCTCGTACGTCGGGTAGGCGAGCCGCGGGTAGGCGACCTTGTCGCCGGGGCCCAGGCCGAGCTGGGTCGGCAGCCAGGCCACCAGCTCCTTGGAGCCGACGACGGGCAGCACGTTCTCATGGGCGACCGACACGGCTCCGAGCCGCCGCTCCACCCAGCCGGTGAGCGCGTCGCGCAGTGCGGCGGTCCCCCACACCGTCGGATAGCCGGGGCTGTCCGCGGCCGCGACGAGCGCCTGCCGGATCAGCTCGGGCACCGGGTCGACGGGGGTGCCGACGGACAGGTCCACGATCCCGTCCGGGTGGGCCCCGGCCGTCGACTTGTAGGGCGCCAGCTTGTCCCAGGGGAAGACCGGGAGGCGGGAGGAGACTGCGGACACGGCTCTCTGCTTTCTCGTACGGAGTTCACGCGGGCGGCCCGGCGGGCGCGGAAAACACCGCGGTCCCGCACGGCGGCGAGCCGTACGGGACCGGGGCGGCGCACGTGCCGGGGCGCTGTTACTGGTTCTGCGGCGGCAGCGCGGCGATGAACGCGTGGTCGCGCTCGATCAGACCAAGCTTGGAGGCACCACCCGGCGAACCGAGGTCGTCGAAGAACTCGACGTTCGCCTTGTAGTAGTCCTTCCACTCGTCCGGGGTGTCGTCCTCGTAGAAGATCGCTTCCACCGGGCAGACCGGCTCGCAGGCTCCACAGTCGACGCACTCGTCCGGGTGGATGTACAAGGACCGCTGGCCCTCGTAGATGCAGTCGACGGGGCACTCTTCGATGCAGGCCTTGTCCTTGACGTCGACACAAGGCTGCGCGATGACGTAGGTCACGCTGTCGTTCCTCCTCGGTAGGGCGTTGGCTCTCGCGCGGGAGCGCGGCGTCGTCGATGCCCGCACCTAGTATCTCCGTTCGCGGGCACGATCCGAACAGGAGGGGCGGACAGAGCTGTGGAATTCACCATCGGCGGACGGCTGGAGGTCCGAATTGCACCAGCTGACGTGGGCAAACGGGTATCAGTCCGGCGTCTGAGCGGAGAAGGCCCTAACGGGCCGGAATTCACCGACACGGTCGGCGTTCTCACATCATGGAACGACGGCGTGTTGTGCGTCACACCCAAGAGTGGCGTGTCGGTGCGCATCGCGGAGCCCTCTCTCGTGGCGGGAAAGGTCGTTCCCTCCGCCCCCGCCCGGCGGCGCGGCCCCGCCGCCTCCTTCGCCGAACTCGCCCGGGTGACCGCGCGCGCCTGGCAGCCCGTGGAGAGCGAACCACTGGGCGACTGGCTGCTGCGCGCCTCCGCCGGATTCACCCGCCGCGCCAACTCCGTGCTGCCGCTCGGCGACCCGGGCATGCCGCTCGAAGCAGCGCTCGGCCGCGTCCGCGCGTGGTACGCGGAGCGGGGGCTGCCCGCGTACGTGCAGACCGCGACCGGTGCCGAGGGCGCGCAGGAGGAGCTGTGCGCGGCGCTGGAGGAGCACGGCTGGCGGCGCGAGGTGACGGCGGAGGTGCGGATCGCGGCGCTCGCCCCGGTCGGTGACCTGCCGGCCGAGGTCTCCCGGGTCCGGCTGGACCGTACGGCCGGTGCCGCGTGGCTCGGCCGCTACCAGCGCGTCGGGACGCCGGGGCCGGAGGTGACGGCGGTGCTGCACAGCGGCCCCTCGGTGTGGTTCGCGACCGTGCCCGGCGAGGACGGCGAGGCGCCCGCCGCGATCGGGCGGTGCGTGGTGGACGGGCGGTGGGCCGGATTCATGGCCGTCGAGGTGGCCCCCGAACACCGCCGCCGGGGCCTGGCGACCGCCGTGATGACCGCACTGGCCCGGCAGGCGATGGACGAGGGCGCGTCCGCCGCCTGGCTCCAGGTGGAGGCGGACAACGAGGGCGCCCGCGCGCTGTACGACGGGATGGGCTTCGCGACGCACCACCGCTACCACCACTTCCGGCCGGTGTGACCGGTGGCGGCCGAACGGAACGACCGCGAGGAGCTGCGACGCAGGTTCGCGGAGGAGGCCCGGGCCGAGCGGCCCGACCTGGCGCTGCTGTGCCTGCTGGTGGCGGCGGAGGCGGATCCGGCGCTGGACGCGCACGGCATCGACGAGGCCCAGATCGAGCTGGACCGGCTCGCCGGGCAGCTCCCGTACGGGCTGCGCGGGGCCCATGCCTGGGCGTCGGCGCTGGCCGAACTGCTCGGTGAGCGGTACGGGTTCGAGGGGTCGGCGGCGGACTACCAGCGGCTGGAGTCGTCCCTGCTGCACGAGGTGCTGCGGCGGCGGCGCGGGCTGCCGATCCTGCTGTCGGTGGTGTGGATCGAGGTCGCCCGGCGGGCGGGCGCCCCGGTGTACGGCGTGGCCCTGCCGGGTCATTTCGTGGTCGGCTTCGGCGACCCGGCCGAGCGGGTCCTCGCCGATCCGTTCGCCGGGGGGCGGCCGCTGTCGGACCAGGACGCGGAGCTGATGGTGACGAGCGCGACCGGGGAGCGGTGGGAGCCGTCGTCGCTGGAGCCCGCACGGCCGCTGGAGGTCGTGCTGCGCGTGCTGAACAACATCCGGGCCTGGGCCGCGGCCCGCCCGGAGCACACCGCCGTGGCGCTGTGGGCGGCCGAGCTGTCGCTGCTGCTGCCGTCGCACCCGGCCAGGCTGCGCTACGAGCACGCCCAGCTGCTGGTGCGCGCGGGCGAGTTCCTGCGCGGGGCGGCCGAGATGGAGGAGTACGCGCGGGTCGTCGAAGACGTGGAGCCGGCCGTGGCGGAGGCGGTGCGCAACAGTGCGCGGGCGGCGCGGGCACTCCTGAACTGACGGAGCGGGAGGCGCTGGCGCTCCTGACCTGACGGAGCGGGAGGCGCGGCACGGCACCCAAACCTCACGGGGGCACGGCATGCCGTCCAACGGGTGATTATCCGCTCTTCGCCACTCGATGGGCCCACGCCGTGGCCCCCATGCGGCGCTCTCCGATGGCGCGCTCCCGGGTTCGGACTGACGGTGGATCACGTAGCCGCTGCGTCACCAGGAGTCGACACGCAGTCACTCCTCGCAGGGGCGACGAAAGGAATTGTGTACAGATGCGCTCTGCCCGCACGCTGTTCGCTTCGGCCGCCGTCACGGCGGTCCTCACCATCACCGCTCCCTCGGCCTACGCGATGACCGTCGCCGCCGACCAGCAGCACGGCGGCTCGTCCGCCTCCGACCACGAGCACGACAACTCCGACGGCGCCTGGAAGAAGGACAAGCCGAGCGGCGGCGTCCACACCGGCGGCGGCGCCCTGTCGAAGACCGTCACCAAGGAGTGGCAGCCGGGTGACGAGGGCGGCAAGTACAGCAAGGACGACGAGGACAAGCCGCACGGTGGCGTCCACACGGGCGGCGGCGCGCTGGCCAAGGCCGTCGCGAAGGAGTGGCAGCCCGGTGACGAGGGCGGCAAGTACAGCAAGGACGACGAGGACAAGCCGCACGGTGGCGTCCACACGGGCGGCGGCGCGCTGGCCAACACCCTCGCCAAGGAGTGGCAGCCCGGTGACGAGGGCGGCAAGTACAGCAAGGACGACGAGGACAAGCCGCACGGTGGCGTCCACACCGGCGGCGGCGCGCTCGCGCAGACCGTCACGGAGTGGCAGCCCGGTGACGAGGGCGGCAAGTACAAGGACGAGGAGAAGCCGAGCGGCGGCATGCACACCGGTGGTGGCGCGATGGCGATGACCGGCAGCGGTCTGGCCGCCGGTTCGCTGCTGCTGCTCGGTGGCGCCGGTGTGGCCGCCTACCGGCTCCGCCGCCGTCAGGCGTCCGGCGGTGCCATGGCCTGACCGGTCCGCGGGCCTCTGCCGTCGCGGTCGCCGTCCCTCCGGGGCCGGCGGCCGCGGCGCCCGCGTTTCCCCGGTCCTCCCCACTCGTACCGCCCCCGTACGGACGAAAGGCACGTATCCATGGCCGCCCCGCAGACCACCGAAACCCCCTCCCCCGGGGCCGCGTCCCGCACCGGCTCGCTCGGCCGGGCCCTGTTCTGGCCCCTCGCGACGGCCGGTCTCGGCATGACCCTGATCTACCACTCCCTCGGTTCGCCGGTCGATGACAAGGCGCCCGCCCCGCCCCCGGCCGCCGCCTCCGCCGCCGCGTCCCCGTCGTCCGCTGCCTCCGCGAAGGCCGCCCCGAGCGAATCGCCCTCGCTGCCGCGCTCGGTGCCGACGCGGCTGCGCATTCCGGCGATCGCGGTGGACGCGCCGTTCACCCCCCTCTCCATCGGCCCTTCGGGCCGTCTCGACGCGCCGCCGCCGAACGACAAGAACCTGGTCGGCTGGTTCAAGGACGGGGCCACACCCGGCGAACGGGGGGCGTCGATCGTGGCGGGCCACGTGGACACCACGACCGGTCCGGCCGTCTTCCTCCAGCTGCGCTTCCTGAAACCCGGAGCGACCGTCGACATCACCCGCGCCGACGGCACGGTGGCGACGTTCTCCGTCGACTCCGTGGACACGTTCAGCAAGGCGGACTTCCCGGACGACAAGGTGTACGCCGACACCCCGGACGCGCAGCTGCGGCTGATCACCTGCGGCGGCAATTACGACCGGAAGGCCAAGGACTACGAGGACAACGTCGTGGTCTTCGCGCACCTCGACTCGGTGAAGGAGGGCTGAGCGGCGGCCTTCCCCCGCGTACGGGCGCAGAAACCGGATGCGGGCGGGCGCGGGGCGCTGCTAGCGTCGGAACCATGCAGCGTGCCGCTATCAACACGACGACGCCGGAGAGTGTCCCGGCGCGCTGACTGCTGACCAGCCGACAAGCCCCGGGGCGAGTGCCCCGGGGCTTTCGCGTGGGGTCGCTCGCCTCTTCCCACGCGAGGAGACCGCCATGCACGACCACCGCAAACTCGGCCGCGAGCTCGAACTGTTCGACACCGATCCGCTGATCGGCGCGGGGCTCCCCTACTGGCTGCCGGACGGGGCGGAGCTGCGGCACACCCTGGAGGAGTACATCCGGGACGCCGAACGGCGGGCGGGCTACCGCCACGTGTACTCACCGGTGCTCGGCAAACAGGAGCTGTACGAACGCTCGGGGCACTGGGCGCACTACAGCGACGACATGTTCCCGCCGATGGACCTGGGCGAGGGACAGCGGCTGGTGCTGAGGCCCAGCCTGTGCCCGCACCACGCGGTGATCTACCGCTCCCGGGCGCACAGCTACCGCGAACTGCCGCTGCGGATGGCGGAGCTGGGCGGGATGTACCGCGCGGAGCTGTCCGGGGTCCTCGGCGGGCTGACCCGGGTGCGCTCCATCCATCTGAACGACGCGCAC
Source organism: Streptomyces sp. NPDC041814 (assembly GCF_055590565.1). Taxonomy (NCBI): domain Bacteria; kingdom Bacillati; phylum Actinomycetota; class Actinomycetes; order Kitasatosporales; family Streptomycetaceae; genus Streptomyces; species Streptomyces sp. NPDC041814. The sequence continues at coordinate 467,837 of NZ_JBVJAM010000003.1, forward strand.
ATCTTCTGCACCGTCGAGCAGGTCGCCGACGAGGCGCGCGGGGCGCTCGACATGATCCTCCGGGCGTACGAGGCGCTGGGCGTCCGCGCGGCCCGCTTCCGGCTCTCGCTGCCCGGGCCCGGCGGGAAGTACGTCGCCGCCCCGGAGCTGTGGCGGCGCGCGACCGCGCTGCTGACCGAAGTGCTGGAGGCGTCGGGGCTGCCCTACGAGGCGGCGGAGGGCGAGGCCGCGTTCTACGGGCCGAAGATCGACGTCCAGGTCGAGGACGCGGCGGGCCGCGAGTTCACCCTGTCCACCGTGCAGGCCGACTTCCACCAGCCGGAGCGCTTCGACCTGCACTACACCGGGGCCGACGGGGCGAAGCACCGCCCGGTCATGGTGCACCGCTCCATCATCGGCAGCGTCGAGCGGGCCGTGGCCCATCTCATCGAGCAGCACGGCGGCGCCTTCCCGGCCTGGCTCGCCCCGAAACAGCTGGCGGTCCTGCCGGTGTCCGACGCCGAACTCCCGGACGCGGAGGCGCTGGCCGAACGGTGCGCCGGGCTGGGGCTCCGCGCGGAGATCAGCGGCCGGGAGCGCGGCAGCCTGGGCGCCCGTGTCCGCGAGGCCCGGCTGGTGCCGTACCAGGTGGTGATCGGCGCGGCCGAGGCGGCCGAAGGGCTCGTCGCACTCCGCCTGCGCGACGGCCGACGGCTCGGCCCCATGCCGGCCGGGGAGGCGCTGTCCCGGATCGCCGCGCTGACCGCCGCGCACAGCACCGCGCTGTGGGACGAGGAGGCGGACGGTCTCTAGGCCGTGTCCGGCGCCGCCTCCACCCTCGGCCTGTCGTCCTCCCGGCCCGGCCCCAGCGCCCCCGCCAGCGCAGCCGCGAGGGCGACCAGCGCCAGGACCACGGTCATCGTGAGGCGCAGCCCGATGCGGTCGGCGAGGAAGCCGAGGGCGGGCGGGCCGACCAGGAAGGCGCCGTAGCCCGCCGTGGAGACCGCGGCCACCCGTGCGGCGGCGTCCGTCGGGTGGTCGCCCGCGGCGGACACCGTGACGGGGAAGCCGAGCGAGGCGCCGAGCCCCCACAGCACCGTGGCGGCGCCCGCCATCAGGGGGCTCGGGGCGACGATGACCACCGCGAGGCCCAGCGCGGCGGTCAGGCCGCTGATCCGGACGACCAGTGCCCGGCCGAAGCGCTCCAGGAAAGGTCCGCCGGCGAATCGGCCCAGGGTCATGGAGGCGGCGAAGACCAGGAAGGTCAGGGAGCCCGCCGTGGGGCTCACGTCGTAGCCGTCGACCATGAGCAGCGGCAGCCAGTCGTTGGCCGCGCCCTCCGCGAAGGCCATCGCCAGCACGATCACGCCGATGAGGACGAGCTTCCGGTCGCGCCACACGTGCAGCTGTCCGCGCAGACCGCCCTGCCCGGAGGCGGCGGCGGGAGCGTCGTCCTTGCCGGTGCCGGGCGGAATGGCGAGGACCGCCCGTGTACCGGCCGCGGCTATCAGCCCCGCGACGAGTGCCAGGTGCCATCCGACGGGGAACGCGGCCGCGGTCAGCGCCATGCCGAGGAGCGCCCCGACGACGGTCCCCAGGCTGAAGCAGCCGTGCAGCACCGGCAGGACGGGCCGCCCGATGGCGCTCTCGACGGCGGCGCCCTCGATGTTGAACGCCACCTCGCTCATCCCCATCCCGCCGCCGAACAGGGCCAGTCCCCCGAAGACCACGACGGCCAGCGAGAGGGCGGTGCCGGCCGCGACGACCAGCAGCCCGGCGACGATCAGGGTGACCCCGCCGAGGATCGTCGCCCGGCCGCCGTGCCGCCGCACCAGCGGCCCGGACGCCATGACACCGGCCATCGAACCGGTGGACAGCCCGAACAGCACCAGGCCCATGGCGCCGGTGGACACGTCGAGCCCGTCCCGGACGGCGGGGGTGCGCGCGACCCAGGAGGCCATGCCGGTACCTGCGGCGAGCATGAAGAGGAACAGTGCGGCACGCCAGCGGCGTGTGGCGGCATCCATACAGCGGGGCCTCGTCAGACGGTTGGAGGGGGTGACGGTGGGGAACGCGGCGGCCGGAAAAAACCCCGACGCCACGAGCGTACGATCGTACGCCTGGAGTGTACGCTCGTACCCATGACGGACTACTTCGCGGGCGATCCCCGTACGAACCACGAGCGGATGCTCGCCGGAGACCTGTACATCGCGGACGACCCGCAGATCGTCGAGGCCCAGAAGCGCGCCGTGCGGCTGGCCGCCCGCTATCTCGCCGCCTACGCCGAGGACCCGGACGCCGCGCAGCCGGTCGTCGCCGAACTCCTCGGCGGGCTCGGCGCGGGGGCGCACATCCGGCCGCCGCTGTACGTCGACTACGGCTCGTACATCACGGTCGGCGAGGACACGTTCATCAACTACAACCTCACCGCGCTGGACGTCGCGCCGATCACCATCGGCCGCGACTGCCAGATCGGGCCGAACGTCCAGCTGCTCACGCCGACGCATCCGGTGGAGCCGGAGCCCCGCCGGGACAAGCTGGAGGCGGCGCGGCCCATCACGATCGGCGACAATGTCTGGCTCGGTGGCGGGGCCATCGTGCTGGCCGGGGTGACCATCGGGGACAACAGCGTCATCGGCGCGGGAGCCGTCGTCACCAAGGACATCCCCGCCAACGTGGTCGCCGTGGGCAATCCGGCCCGGGTGATCCGTTCGATCTAGACGAGGGACAGCGCGTGGCGACCGGACAGAACGATCCCGAGCGGCGGGAGCGCATCATCACCGCCGCGCTCGACCTGATCGCGGCCGAGGGGGTCGCCGGGACCTCGCACCGCAAGGTCGCCGCGCGAGCCGGGGTGCCCCTCGGCTCGATGACGTACCACTTCGCCGGTATGGACGAGCTGCTGAGGGAGGCGTTCACGCGCTTCTCCAGCGGCATCGTCGCCGTCTTCGAGGAGCGCCTGGGCGCCGCCACCACGCGGGACGAGGCCCGCGAGGCGGTGGCCGATCTGGTCCACCATCTGTCCGGCGGCAATCAGCGCGAACTGGTCCTCACGCACGAGCTGTACACCCTCGCCGCCCGCAAACCCGCCTACCGCGAGCTGACCCGCGAGTGGATGCGCCGCAGCCGGGTCGCCCTGGAGTGGCACTTCGACCCGGCGACGGCCCGTCAGCTCGACGCGCTGATCGAGGGCCTTTCCATCCATCGGGCGCTGGAAACCGAACCGCACGACCGTGCCCTGACCGTCGAGGCCATCGCCCGCATCACGCGCGCCTGACGCGCCCACAGCCCCTGGCCGGCACCCCACCTGACCAAGGTGCCGGCCAGGCCACCTCTCACGCACCGGCCGCCCGGGCCAGCACGCACACCTGGGGCCACTTCGCGCCCGGGGTGGTCAGCCGGGCGGTGAGGGCGAACCCCGCCTCCTCCAGTTGTCCGGCAACGCGGTCGGCGGACAGCAGATGGATGGCGTACGCGAATCCGCCCGCCCGCTTCTCCGAGGTGTAGGGCTCCCCGTTCCCGGCGTGGAACCCCAGCAGCAGCCGGCCGCCGGGGGCCAGGACGCGGCGGAACTCCGCGAAGAGGACCGGGAGCCGGTCCGGCGGCGTGTGCAGGATGGACCACCAGGCGACGATCCCCCCGAGGCCGCCGTCCGGCAGCGCGAGCGCGTCCATCGTTCCGGTCTCGAAGCGCAGCTCCGGGTGGCGGCGCCGGGCGATGTCCACCATGCGCGGCGACACGTCCACACCGTGGACACTCAGCCCGAGGGCGGCCAGATGCGCCGTCACATGGCCCGGCCCGCAGCCGAGATCGGCGACGGGGAGCCCGCCGTCCGCGCGGACCTCCTCCGCGAACGCGCCGATCAGCGCGCGCCCCGGGACGTCCTCGGCGAAGAGGCCGGGGACGCGTACGGCGTAGTCCTCGGCGACGGTGTCGTAATAGGCGCGGGTCGCGTCGAGTTCGGTCATCCGTACGACCCTAAGGGGTGGTGGCGCCGGACGGTGCCGGGCACCCCGCGCGCCGGGGCGGTCACCGTCAGCTCCTGAACGCACGAGCACGCCCGACTGGCCACAGAGCGGGTCAATTGCCGTGCCGCAGACATTACTTGTTGCGCAAGACCCGGTCCGGCCAAGGCTTCCGACGCACACCTCTTGACGTGTCCCGGGTAACAGCGGAACCATCAACAGCCACCGGAGAGCGCTCTCTGAGCATCTCGCCGGACCGTTCGTCGCGTCACCCGCACCAACACCCAGGAGACGTACGTCCATGCACCTTCCCCCCACGGAAGCCCCCACCACACCCCCCACACCCACCTCCACCGCACCCTCCCGCCGCAGGCGCCGGGGCAGGGCCTTCGGGTTCGCCGCGTTCGCCGTGTCGCTGCTCATGGCCGTCCCCACGGCGCAGACCGCCTTCGGGCAGGACGCGCAGGCCGTCGAGGGCGGCGGCGATCTCGGCCCGAACGTCATGGTGTTCGACCCGTCGACGCCGGACATCCAGGCCAAGGTCGACGAGGTCTTCAAGAAGCAGGAGTCGGCGCAGTTCGGTGACGGCCGCTACGCGCTGCTGTTCAAGCCGGGCACGTACGACAACATCAACGCGCAGATCGGCTTCTACACCTCGATCGCCGGCCTCGGGCTGAACCCCGACGACACCACGTTCAACGGTGATGTCACCGTGGACGCGGGCTGGTTCAACGGCAACGCCACGCAGAACTTCTGGCGTTCGGCCGAGAACCTGGCGCTTAACCCGGTGAACGGCACCGACCGCTGGGCGGTCTCGCAGGCCGCACCGTTCCGCCGGATGCACGTCAAGGGCGGCCTCAACCTCGCCCCGAACGGCTACGGCTGGGCGAGCGGCGGCTACATCGCCGACAGCAAGATCGACGGACAGGTCGGCCCGTACTCGCAGCAGCAGTGGTACACCCGCGACAGCTCCATCGGCAGCTGGGGCAACGGCGTCTGGAACATGACGTTCTCCGGCGTCGAGGGCGCCCCGGCGCAGAGCTTCCCCGAACCGCCGTACACCACCCTCGACAACACCCCGGTCTCGCGCGAGAAGCCGTTCCTCTACCTGGACGGCGACGCCTACAAGGTGTTCGTCCCGGCCAAGCGCACCAACGCGCGCGGCGTCTCCTGGGGCAACGGCACCCCGCAGGGCGAGTCCATCCCGCTCGACCAGTTCTACGTGGTGAAGCCGGGCGCGAGCGCGGAGACGATCAACGCTGCGGTGGACCAGGGCCTGCACCTGCTGTTCACGCCCGGGATCTACCACGTCGACCAGACGATCGACATCGACCGCGCCGACACCGTCGTGCTGGGCCTCGGCCTGGCGACGATCGTCCCGGACAACGGGGTCACCGCCATCAAGGTCGGTGACGTGGACGGCGTCAAGCTGGCCGGGCTGCTCATCGACGCGGGCACCACAAACAGCGACACCCTGGTCGAGGTCGGCCCCGAGGGCGCCTCCGCGAGCCACGCGGACAATCCGACCAGCGTCCAGGACGTGTTCGTCCGGGTCGGCGGCGCGGGCGCCGGCAAGGCGACCACGGGCATGGTGATCAACAGCAACGACACGATCATCGACCACACCTGGCTGTGGCGCGCCGACCACGGCGAGGGCGTCGGCTGGGAGACCAACCGCGCCGACTACGGCCTCCAGGTCAACGGCGACAACGTCCTGGCCACCGGGCTGTTCGTCGAGCACTTCAACAAGTACGACGTCCGCTGGTCCGGCGAGAACGGCAAGACGATCTTCTTCCAGAACGAGAAGGCCTACGACGCCCCCAACCAGGACGCCATCCAGAACGGTGACATCAAGGGCTACGCGGCCTACAAGGTGGACGACTCGGTCAACACGCACGAGGGCTGGGGGCTCGGCAGCTACTGCTACTACAACGTCGACCCGAGCATCCGCCAGGACCACGGTTTCGAGGCCCCGGTGAAGGACGGCGTGAAGTTCCACGACCTGCTCGTCGTCTCGCTCGGCGGCCAGGGCCAGTACAACCACGTCATCAACGACACGGGTTCGCCGACCTCGGGTACGGAGACCGTCCCGTCACAGGTGGTGTCGTTCCCGTAATCCGCCGGCGGTACGGGGCTCCGGTCGCCGGAGTCCTCCGCCAGGACGCCCGCTCCGTCTTCCGACGGGGCGGGCGTCGTCGTGTCAGGGGCGGCCGCCCGCCATCAGGGATTCGAGCCCGGCCAGACCCTCCAGGACGAACATGCCCAGGCCGCGCACCCCGATGGTGTCGATCCAGCGCTCGAAGGCGACCTTGAAGACGGCGATCCCCGCCTCCGCCGCCAGACTCGCCGCCGGTTCACTGACGCCGCGGGCCCGCAGGGCCTCCCCCATCGCGGCGGCGAGCGACGCGAGCTTGACCAGCTCGCGTTCCTGGAGCTCCGCGTTGGCCGCGATGATCCGCTGCCGTTGCCTGGCCTGCGGGTGCCGCTCGTCCAGCACGGCCGCGGCCGCCTGGAGCCCCGCCGCCACGGCGTCGATCGGCGGCGCGGACGGCGGCGCCCCGGCGAGGCCGCTCACCAGGCGTTCCTGGAGCAGGGCGGAGCCCGCGAACAGCACCTCGCGCTTGTCCGCGTAGTGGCGGAAGAACGTGCGTTCCGTGAGCCCGGCCCGCTTGGCGATCTCGGTCACGGTCGTCTGCTCGTAGCCCCGCTCGGCGTAGAGCTCCATGGCTGCATGCTCCAGCCTGCCGCGTGCGTTCGGCTCCCATCGACCCATACGGCGAGTCTATGGGATGACAGTCACTGACATCAGAGTTAGGCTGATGACAGTCGCTGACATCAGGGGTCCGGCAGCGTTCCCGCCGCCCGGATCGTCAGCCTGTTCCAGGAGGTTTCCCATGCGTGTATTCATCACCGGTGCGTCCGGCTGGATCGGTTCCGCGGTCGTCCCCGAGCTCATCGGGGCCGGTCACCAGGTCGTCGGGCTCGCCCGTTCGGACGCCTCGGCAGAGGCGCTGGCCGCCGCGGGGGCCGAGGTGCGGCGAGGATCGCTGGACGACCTGGACGTGCTGCGCGAGGCCGCCGCCGACGCGGAGGGGGTGCTCCACCTCGCGTTCAAGCACGACATCGCGTTCTCCGGCGACTTCCAGGGCGCCACCGACGCGGACCGGAAGGCCATCGACGCCTTCGGGGACGCGCTCGCCGGCTCCGGCAAGCCCTTCGTCATCGCGTCCGGGCTCCTCGGACTGGCCCCCGGCCGGGTCGCGACCGAGGAGGACTGGCAGGCCGCCGACCCGGACGCGCCCGCCGGCGGTCCCGGCGGCCGCCAGGACAACGCGCGGGCGACGATCGCCCTCGCCTCCCGCGACGTCCGCTCGTCGGTCGTCCGGCTGCCCCCGACGGTCCACGGCGACGGGGACCAGGGCTTCGTGGCCTCCCTCATCGCCACCGCCCGCGCCAAGGGCGTCTCCGGTTACGTCGGCGACGGCTCCCAGCGCTGGCCGGCCGCCCACCGAACGGACGCCGCCCACCTGTTCCGGCTGGCCCTGGAGGACGCCCCCGCCGGCACCATGCTGCACGCGGCGGCCGAGGAGAGCGTCGTGCTGCGGTCCGTCGCCGAGACCATCGGCCGCCACCTCGGCGTCCCCACGGCCTCCGTCGCCCCCGAGGACGCGGCCGGCCACTTCGGCTGGCTGGCCGGCATGGTGAGCCTCGACTCGCCCGCCTCCAGCGCCCTGACCCGCGAACGCTTCGGCTGGAAGCCGGCCCGCCCCGGGCTCATCGAGGACCTGGACGAGGGGCACTACTTCGGCGCGCCGGGAGCGTGACGCCCGGGGGGTGTCCCACCGGCCCCCGACCGGCCGGACGTCCGCGGGACACCCCCTGACAACCGCCGCCCTCACTGATCGCGGCGGTGCACCGCGCACACCGCCACGCCCGCCGCGACCAGCGCCCACAGGACGCAGACGGCCCAGGCGCCCGCCTCCGACCACGGGTAGAGCTCGGCCGGGGGCCGCGGAAGGGCGCCGCCCGCCAGGCGTTCCCAGGCGCTGTACGGCAGGGTGTGCCGGAGCACCGCCGTCAGGTGGCGGCGGTCGCTGAGGACCATGGGGAGCAGGAGCAGCACCACCACGCACGCCACGACCGACGCTCCCGTGTGCCGGATCACCGTGCCGAGCGCGAAGCCCGTGAGTGCGGCGACCGGGGCGAGCAGCGCGGAGGCGGCGAGGACCTGGAGCGTTCCGGGGTCGCCGAGGGCCACGGAGGCGCCGCGTCCGGACAGGATCGCCTGGGTCGAGGCGAAGGAGGCGGCGGCGACGAGCACGCCGAAGGCCGTGGTGACGCCGGCGAGCACGAGGACCTTGGCGGCCATCACCGAGCGCCGGGCCGGCACGGCGGCGAAGGTCGTGCGGATGAGCCCGGTCCCGTACTCGCCGGTGACCGACACGGCGCCGACCGCGGCGAGCGCCAGGACCAGCACCAGGGCGGAGTTGTTGGTGAAGGCGTCGACCAGCGCCAGGCGGTGGCCGACGAAGAACTCCTGGCTGCCCTTGTCGTACTGGTACCAGTACTTGTAGTGGTCGTAGGCCGTACCGGCGTTGAACGCGACGACGGCCAGCGCGGCGAGCGCGTACAGCCAGGGCGTGGAGCGCAGCGACCACGTCTTCAGCCACTCGGCGGCGATCAGGTCGGTGAAGCGCGCGCGGGCCTCGACGCGCGTGACGGGGACGGCGGTCGCCGTGGTCATCGGGGGTCTCCTGCCGGGTACTGGACGCTGTCCGCGGTGATTTCCATGAACGCCTCCTCCAGCGAGGCGCCGAGCGTGGTCAGTTCGTGGAGCAGGACCCGGTGGCGCAGGGCGAGTTCACCGACGCGCTCCGCGGGGAGCCCGGTCACGACGAGCCGGTCGCCGTCCCCGGCCACCGAGGCGCCTTCGGCGGTCAGCAGCGGCGTCAGGTCCGCCGCGTCCGGAGTGCGTACGGTCACGCTGCGGCGGGCGGAGCGGGCGGCGAAGGCGCTCAGGCTCTCGGCCGCGATGAGCGCGCCGCGCCCGATGACGACGAGCCGGTCGGCGGTGTGCTCCATCTCGGTCATCAGGTGGCTGGAGACGAAGACGGTACGGCCTTCGGCGGCGAGCCGGCGGAAGAGTCCTCGCACCCACAACACGCCTTCCGGGTCGAGGCCGTTGAGCGGTTCGTCGAAGAGCAGGACGGGCGGGTCGCCGAGCAGGGCCGTGGCGATGCCGAGGCGCTGGCGCATCCCGAGCGAGAAGCCGCCGACGCGGCGGCGGGCCGCTGCCGCGAGGCCCACCTCTTCGAGGATCGCGTCGACCCGGGCGCGGGGGATGCCGTTGCTCCGGGCCAGCACGGCGAGGTGGGCGCGGGCGGTGCGTCCGCCGTGGACGTCGCCCGCGTCGAGCAGGGCGCCGACGTGGCGCAGTCCGCGCGGGTGGTCGCGGAAGCGGCGGCCCCCCACGGTGACCGTTCCGGCGGTCGGCTCGACCAGGCCGAGGAACATGCGCAGGGTGGTGGTCTTGCCGGCCCCGTTGGGCCCGAGGAAGCCGGTCACCTCGCCCGGCCGGACGGTGAAGGTCAGGTCGTCCACGGCGGTGGCACCGCCGTATCGCTTGGTCAGTCCGTTGACTTCGATCACGGTCCCCACTCTGCTGGCCGCGACCGGGCGGTGTCGTCGGGCCGTCGCTGACATCCGGACGGGCCGGACTGCACCCGTGGGTGTACAACCACGGTCCGATGCGCGGGGGTTCGGCGCTGGTTACGCTCTACTCATGTCCAGTTCACCGGTCCTGCCCCTGCTCAAGCGCGTCCCACCGGGTGCGTGGGTGGCGGCTGCCTGGTTCGCGGGCATGGTGCTCACCCTCCTCATGCGGGTCCGGCTGCCCGGCGAGCAGCGGGCGTCGGTCCTGCCCGGGGTCCTGCTCTACCGCTGGGACGGCCTGCTGACCAACGTGCTGTCCACGGCGATGCTCCTGGCGGGCTGCCGATGGCTCACCCGGCGCCCGCTGGGCGCCATGGCGCTGCTTCTCGCCGCTTCCGCGCTGGCCACGATGCCGCTCGGGGTGGCGGAGATACCCCTGGCGCAGTTCCTGGCCGTCGATGTCGCCCTGTACTTCACGGCCGCCGCCCGCCCGCTGCGCACGGGCGTCCTCGCCCTCGTCATGTCGGTCCTCGTCCTGGTCTCCTACGTGAGCTACCGGGTCCTCGCGGGATGGGCCGCCGGCACGTCGGCGGAGCTGGCCGTCGCCCTGGTGGCGGTCGTCGCGTGGCTGGTGGGCCGGTCGGTGCACGAGAGCCGCAAGCACGACGCGGACCTTAGGGCGCGGGCCACGGACCGGGCACTCGTCGCCGAACGGCTGCGCATCGCCCGCGAGATGCACGACGTGGTGGCCCACAGCGTCGGCATCATCGCCCTCCAGGCGGGCGCCGCGGCCAGGGTCGTGCACACCCAGCCGGACGCCGCACGCGAGGCGATGAGCGCGGTGGAGGCGGCGGGCCGGGAGACGTTGTCGGGGCTCCGCCGGATGCTGGGCGCCCTGCGGGAGACCGGGCCCGGCCAGGACGCGGCGGGACGCGAGGACGCGCCGTTGCGCCCCGCCGAGGGCCTGGCGGACATCGACCGGCTCGCCCGGGCCACGACCGCCGCCGGGGTCCGGGTCGGGGTGGACTGGCGGGGTGAACGGCGCCCGCTGCCTCCGGAGTTGGAGCTGTCGGCGTTCCGGATCGTCCAGGAGTCGGTGACCAACGTCGTGCGCCATGCGGAGACCGACGCCTGCCGGGTTCGCGTCGAGTACGGCGACGAGGAGCTGACCGTGGAGGTCACGGACCGGGGCCGGGGCGGGGGCCAGGACACGGGGCGCGGCGCCCCCGGCGCGGCCTCCGGGTTCGGCCTGGTCGGCATGCGGGAGCGGGTGGCCCTGCTGCACGGCGAGTTCAGCGCCGCCCCGGCCCCGGGCGGAGGCTTCCGGGTCACCGCCCGCCTGCCGGTGCCCGCGTCGGAGGCGGTCCCCGCGCCGGAGCGTGCTCGGGAGGCGGCCCCCGTGCCGCCGGAGCCGGAGCCGGAGCCGGTTCAGGGAGCGGCGACATGAGCGGCGAGCAGCCCGGCGCGCCCGTCGGCCCCGCCCAGGACGTGGGCGGCGGGGCGGCTGCCCCTCCCCCGGTCCGCGTCGTGCTCGCGGACGATCAGCCGCTGGTGCGGACCGCGCTGCGCATGGTCATGGCGGACACCCCGGACATCGAGGTGGTCGGCGAGGCGGGGACGGGGGAGGAGGCGGTCGGGCTGACCGCCCGGCTGGCTCCGGACGTCGTCGTGATGGACATCCGGATGCCCGGCATGGACGGCATCGAGGCCACCGAGCGGATCGCCGCTCAGGGCGGCGCGGCGCACGTGGTGGTCCTGACGACGTTCGATGACGACGACTACGTCTACGGCGCCCTGCGCGCCGGTGCGGCCGGGTTCCTGGTCAAGGACATGGCGCTGGACGACATCCTGGCGGCGGTCCGGGTGGTGGCCTCCGGAGACGCCCTGATCGCGCCGAGCGTCACCCGGCGGCTGATCAAGGAGTTCGCGGCCCGTCCCGCGTCCACCCCGTCTCCCCCGGCGCCGCTGACCGCGATCACCGAGCGGGAGCGTGAGGTGCTGGTGCTGGTCGGCAGCGGGCTCTCCAACGCGGAGATCGCGGAGCGCCTGGTCATCAGCGTCGCCACGGCGAAGACCTACCTGACCCGCCTGCTCGCCAAACTGGGGGCGCGGGACCGGGTGCAGCTCGTCATCATCGCGTACGAGGCGGGGCTGGTGTCCCCGGGGCGGTGACGGCGGGGGCGGACGGCGACGGCCCGACGCGGACGCCCCCTACAGCCAGCCCTTCTCCCGCGCCACGCGGACCGCCTCGGCGCGGTTGCGGGCGGCCAGTTTCTGGATCGCCGTGGAGAGGTAGTTGCGGACGGTGCCCTGGGAGAGGTGGAGGGCGGTGGCGATCTCCGCGTTGGTCGAGCCGTCCGCGGCGGTGCGCAGGACCTCGCGTTCGCGATCGGTCAGCGGGTTCGCGCCGTCGGCGAGGGCGGCGGCCGCGAGGCCGGGGTCGATGACGCGTTCACCCGCGAGCACCTTCCGTACCGCTTCCGCGAGCTGGGAGGCGGGGGCGTCCTTGACCAGGAAGGCGTCGGCGCCCGCCTCCATGGCGCGGCGCAGATAGCCGGGCCGGCCGAACGTCGTGACGACGACGACCTTCACGGCCGGCAGGGCGTCGCGGAGCCGGGCGGTCGCCTCGATGCCGGTCATGCCGGGCATCTCGATGTCCAGGAGGGCCACGTCGACGGAGTGTTCCCGGGCCGCCGCCAGGACCTCGTCGCCGCGGGCGACCTGGGCGACCACCTCGATGTCCGGTTCCAGGCCGAGGAGCGCCGCCAGGGCCTCGCGCACCATGGACTGGTCCTCCGCGAGGAGAAGTCTGATCATGCTCATTCCGCGGATCCTAGGCCGGATTCGAACGGGACACTGAGGACCATGGTGAAGCCTTTGCCCGAACGGGGCTGGGTGGCCCGGGTGGTGAGGGTGCCGTCCACCGAGGCCAGGCGTTCGGTGAGGCCGGTGAGGCCGTTGCCGGGGGTCGTTCCGGCGGCGCCCCGGCCGTCGTCGGCGACGGTGAGTTCGAGTACCCGCCCGCCCAGTGTCTGACGGGGCGTCAGGGTCACCATGCAGCGGTGCGCACCACTGTGGCGTACGACATTGGTGACCGCCTCCCGCAGCCCCCAGGCGAGCACCTCCTCCGCCTTCTCGGGCAGCCCGTCGGGGATGTCGGCCGGGACGGCGGCGTCGACTCCGGCGGCGGCCAGCGCGGTGCGGGCCCCCGCCAGTTCGCCGGGGAGGGTCGGCCGGCGGTATCCGGTGACGGCACTGCGTACGTCCACCAGGGCCTGGCGGCTGACCTGTTCGATGTCCGCGACCTGGGCGGCCGCGAGATCGGGCCGGTCGGGGAGCATCCGGCCGGCCAGCTCGCTCTTGAGGGTGATCAGCGACAGGGAGTGGCCGAGCAGGTCGTGCAGGTCGCGGGCGAGACGCAGGCGCTCCTCGTTGGCGGCGAGCTGCGCGACGGTGGCCCGGGCCTCGCGCAGCTGGATCGTGGTGCGGACCATCTGCCGTACGCCGGTCATCGCGAAACCGCCCAGCAGGGCCGGGAAGACCAGGGCGGTGACGGTCTCGCGCGGGTCCTCCAGGGTCGCCCCGATGCCCACCAGGACGGCGGTGACGACGGGGATCAGCCACCGCGCGGTCCGCATCGGCATCGTGGCCCCGGCCGACACCGCCACGTACACGAAGAGGACCAGCCAGGGCGTGCCGAACGTCAGCGACAGCAGGACCGCGAGGGCCCCGAGGAAGGCGAGCGACGCCCGCACCCGGAAGGGGTCGAGCGCCTTCGACGTGTGCCGGAAGACCAGGACCAGGTAGGCGCCGACGAAGACCAGCAGCCCGAGGACGCCCAGCGCGGTCGCCCACGGGGTGTGGTTCCCGTCGGCGAGGTCCTTGACCGGCGCGCTCATGAAGGCGAGCCAGATGCCGATCCACAGCAGCTTGATCCCGGCCTGCCGGGCGGTCGCGGGCGGCCGCCCGAGCCCCACCGACATCTCGTCGTCGTTCACGCCTTCAAGGTGTCCTTCCGGTAGAGCCAGGCCGCGCCGCCCGCGAAGAGCAGGAAGTAGCCGCAGAGGACGGCGATGTCCCTGGCGTGCGGCGCGCCGCCCATCTCGACGGCCTGGCCGAGTGCAGCGTACGCGTGCGTGGGAAGCCACTCGGAGATGTTCTGGAGCCACTGCGGGAAGGTCGCGCTGGGCATCCAGAGGCCGCCGAGGATGGAGAGCCCGAAGTAGATGATCATCGTGACCGGGCGGACCGCGTCCCCGCTGGTGAGGTAGCCGATGGCGACGCCGAGCGCGGCGAAGACCAGGGAGCCGGCCCAGATGACGCCGGTCAGCGCGAACCATTGCCAGACGTCGAAGCGGACGTGTTTGACCGAGGCGGCGACGAGGAAGACCACGACGATGCAGGGCAGGGTGACGATGGCTGCTCCGGCGATCTTCGCGAGGACGTAGCCCCGGCCGGGCAGCGCGGTCAGCCGCAGCTGGCGCACCCAGCCCTTCTCGCGCTCCTTCGCGATGCGCTCGCTGTTGCCCATGAGGACGGCCGTCAGCGCGCCGAAGGAGGCCATGGAGACCATGAAGAAGGACTGGAGGGTCAGATCGGTGTGCGGGATCGTGTCGGTGTCGTTCCGGGTGCCGGAGATCAGCAGGTAGATCACCGACGGGTAGATGACCGAGAAGAACATGAACTTCTTGTTCCGCAGGGTCCGGGTCACTTCGAGCCGGATCAGAGTGTTCACGAGTTCCTGGCCTCCTCGGCCTCGGTGATGGCGACGAAGGCCTGTTCCAGGCCGAGTCCGGCGACTTCCAGCTCGCGCGGGTAGAGGCCGAGGCCGTAGACCGCGTGGACGGTCGCGTCCGCGTTGTGCGACTGGATGCGCACCCGCCGCCCGTTGATGTCGAGCGTGGAGAGGAACGGCAGGGCGCGCAGGGCCGCTTCGTCGATCGCGCCCTCCAGCTCGAAGGCGATCCGGCGGGCCCCGGCCTTCGCCTTGATCTCGGCCGCGGTGCCGTCGGCGAGGAGGCGGCCCTTGTGCAGGACCAGGACGCGGTCGGCGATCGCGTCGGCCTCTTCCAGGTAGTGCGTGGCGAACAGGACGGTACGGCCCTGCTCGGCCTGCTCGCGCATGGTGGCCCAGAACGCCTGGCGGGCGGTGACGTCCATGCCGGTCGTCGGCTCGTCGAGGACGATCAGGTCGTTGGCGCCGGCGGTGGCGAGCGCGAACCGTACGCGCTGCTCCTGGCCGCCGGAGAGTTTGTTGACCATCCGGCCGGCGATCGACGCGATGCCCGCCCGGGCCAGCACGTCACCGACGGGGTGGGGGCGCGGGTGCAGGTCGCAGGCGAGCCGGACCAGTTCCTCCACGGTGACGTCCTCCATCAGGCCGCCGCTCTGCAGCATGGCGCCGACCCGGCCGGCCCTGATGGCCTCCTGCGGGGTGGTGCCGAAGAGGCTGACGGTGCCGGAGTCGGCGCTGCGCAGGCCGAGGAGCAGGTCGAGGGTGGAGGACTTGCCGGCGCCGTTGGGGCCGAGGAGGGCCACGGTCTCGCCGGGACGCAGGTCCAGGGTGAGCCCGTCGACGGCGCGTACGTCCCCGTAGACCTTGCTGACCTGGTCGAAGCTGACCACCGCGGTCCTCGTCGCAGTCGCTCCGGTGGCTGTCGTTGTCATGCGTCCAGCCTGGCGGACCGGGGTGCGCGCGCGGCAGGGTCAGCGGTCGTGGATCCGGGATGACAGATGTCATGTGCCGGGGGTGATGGACGTACGGGGGCCGGTGCCCGGCAACGCCGCCGCCCCCGACCGGGAGCCGGTCGGGGGCGGGCGGGCTGTGGTGCGGGCGGGTCAGCCGTTGCCGTCGAGGTCGATGGTGACCGTGCGCTCGGCGGGGGTCTTCCCCATCAGCGCGCCCTTCATGGCGTAGGCCACGTCGTCCGCGCTGAGCTGGTGCTTCTTGCCGTCGCCCTTGGTGATCATGACGCCGTCGAAGACACCGGCGCAGAGCCGGTCGATGGCCTTCTTGTCATAGACGTCGACCAGCTTCCCGTCGACCGCCTTCATCGACAGGATCTGCGGCAGGGACTTCGCCGGGCCGAACGGGATCTCCTTGCCGCCGGCCCTGATGGTGATCAGGCCGGACATCGCGGGCTCGGCGAACTCCTTCATCGCCCGGTCCAGTTCGGCCTGGGTGATGGTGGGTTCCTTGGTGACCACGGGCAGTTCGACGGTCCGGGCGCTGCCGGTCTCGACCTGGGCACGGTACGCGTCCCGGACGGAGCCCATCGACTTGTTGACGTCGATCGCCTTGCCGGGCTTGCCCGGTACGGCGACGGCCTTGCCCGGCTCGAACCGGATCGTGCCGTCCTTCACCGTGCCGGAGTCACCGGCCAGGTCCTGGAGCGCGACGCCCAGCTTCTCCTCGTCCACCGGAAAGACAGGCTCGACGGTCCGCGCGCCGCCGAAGAGCGAGCCGATGACGGAGACCGGGTTGTAGTCGCTGCCGGCCGCGGCGCGCACGGTGGCCTGGCTGTCCAGGGAGAGCCCGGCCTTGTCCGGGGCGAGCTGCGTCTCCTTGCCGTCCACGGTCAGCTTGAGCGGGGTCGCGGCGCGCTTGGCGAGCGCGGCGTCCAGCTTCTCGACGCCGTCCTCCTTGGTGCCGCCGCCGATGTCCACGCCGAGGACGGTGGTGCCCTTGGGTACGTCGGAGTGGTTCATCAGGAGCCCGGCACCGTACGCGACACCGAGCAGGCAGACGACCGCCACACCGAGCAGGACCAGCTTCGAGCGGCCCTTCTTGGCGGGGGCCGCCTTCGGCGCGGGCCGGGCCGCGGCGGCCGGCTTCGGCGCCGTGCTGCCCGGGCCGCCGGGCCCACCGGGTCCGCCAGGTCCACCGGGCCCGGTGCCCATCGGGTCGCCCGGGACGTTCCGGCCGCCGGGCACGACGGGGATGCCGCTGTTCAGGGTGTCACCCGAGACGTTGCCGCCCGAGGCCCCCGGGGGCGGGGCGAACTGCGGGGTGAGGATGGCG
Source organism: Streptomyces sp. NPDC041814 (assembly GCF_055590565.1). Classification (NCBI taxonomy): domain Bacteria; kingdom Bacillati; phylum Actinomycetota; class Actinomycetes; order Kitasatosporales; family Streptomycetaceae; genus Streptomyces; species Streptomyces sp. NPDC041814. The sequence goes on from NZ_JBVJAM010000003.1 coordinate 484,454, forward strand.
GTGTCGTCGGACATGCGCTGCGGCGCACCGGCCTGCCCGGGGCCGCCCGGGGTCAGCGGACCGGGGCCCGGCGGGAACGGACCGGGGCCGGGCGGGAAGGGGCCGGGGCCGTCGAGGTCCGGGGTGAGCGGCGAACTGCCGGTGGCCGGGCCCGTGGTGGGGCCGGCCGGGCCGGGGGTACGGACGCCCAGGTCAGGGGTGGAACGCGGGCCGCCGGGCCCCTCCGGGGCGTCGTTCCGCGGCCCGTCCGAGAAGTACGGCAGATCGGTACGGGGGCCGGACGGCGGGGAGACACGGCCGGGGCCGGTGGGGGCGCCGGGACCGCTCGGGGCGCCGGGACCACCCTCGCCGCCGACACCGCCGGCCCCACCCGTGACACCAGCACCGCCAGGCCCCCCGGCACCCGGTGCGGGGAAGCCCGCGCCGTCCGTGTCGCCGGGACCGCCGCCCGTCGGGGGCTTCCCGGCCGCCGGGGGCTTGCGCGGGGCGAACCAGTCGCTGCCGCCGCTCTTCTCCTTGGCCGGCTTCCCGGACTCCGCGTCCTCGCCGGCCTCCGCGGCCGGTGCCTGGGGCGTCTGCGGTGCGCCGCCCGGCGCGGAGGCGTCCGGACGCGGGGCCGAGCCGGTGCGCTCGCCCTCGCCCTCGGCGTCGCTCATGGGCGTACGCATGACAACAGGCGGGATGGGACGCGAGCCCGGGATGTTGATCCGGATGCGCGTCGTCAGCGTCGTCTCGGTCTTCGGCTCATCGGGCCGGTCCGCGCCGCCGGGTTCCTGGGACCCTTCCGGGGCGTCCTGCGACGGGTGCGTCGACGGATACTGGCGGGATCCGTACGGCGGCGTACCCGAGGGGTACGCGGCTCCTCCGCGACCCTGGGGCCCGGAGGACGAACTGTCAGTTTCACGACTCAAAGCAGGTTCTCCCGATTGGCTCCGCCGCCCGTACTTCCCCCGTGCCGCAGCCCGGGCGCGCGAACCACCATACTGGCCGCCGCCGGCACACACCCCGCCACCGGGGGAAACGACTGCGCACCCCCCGGACGGACAGGGGGCATTACGGGATCGGACGGAGCACATTACTTGGCAGGTCGGCCGCTTTCGGCCCGCTGCCCGGACGATCGCGACATGGTGGCGCAGATCACAGCGATGGCCATTCCGCCCAGCATGAAGAGCCCGAGGCCAAGCGCGTCACCGAAGACATAGTCCCCTTCGGGGCGCCCACTGAGCAGAAAGATGACCGAAATCAGCCACCCCGCCGCCGGAGCCACGGCGCCCGGCTGGGTGCCCGTCAGCGTGCGCCCGCCGTAGAAGAGGCCGGCGGCTGCCGCCAGGGCGAGCAGCAGCCCCCCGGGGAACCAGGCGGCCTGGACGAGCGTTCCGGCGATGCCCACGACGGCGCCGACGACCACGAGCCCGAACAGCGCGGCGATCCGGGCGGGGTTGAGGGGTGCGGCCAGACCAGTGGCCGGAACGTCCTTCTTCTGTGCACCCGTCCGGTCGCCGCCGGCCCGTGCCCTGCTGCTGCCGCTCACCGGTCCGCCCCCGGCACACCCGCGAAGAGGTCCTGTTCGCGTTCACCCGCCGGAGCGCCGGGCGTGCCGTCGGCCAACTCGTAGTACTCCGTGGTGAACACCGGCTGCCCCAGGTCGTTCGACAGGGCGAAGTAGCGCCCCTGGACGGCGACCTGGGTGGCGTGCGCCCGCATCGCGGCGGTCTTCGCGCCCTCGTACCCGGCACCGTCGATCACGGTGGTGATCCGGTCCTCGTCCACCACACCCGGTACGTCGCCGATCGCGGCGATCCCCGGGAACGCGTCCGGGGCCTCGGCGCGCAGCGCGGCGAACCCCTCCTCGGCGACCGGGCGCGGCACCCGGTTCCAGTAGACCTTCGCGACGGCGTGCGGGGCGCCGGAGCCGGGCCGGTACGCGGCGTCGGCGGCCAGCTCCGCGGCGCGGGTGGCGACCCGGTGGGCCTGGATGTGGTCGGGGTGGCCGTAGCCCCCGTCGGGGTCGTACGTCACCAGGACCTGGGGGCGCACCTCGCGGATGACGTCGGCGAGGTGTCCGGCGGCCTCGTCCACGTCGGCGGACCAGAAGGCGCCGGGGCGGTGATTCTGCTCGGCGCCCATCATCCCGGAGTCCCGGTAGCGGCCGGGGCCGCCGAGGAAGCGGTGGTCGGTGACGCCCAGCTCCTTCATGGCCGCCGCGAGTTCACCGATGCGGTACGGGCCCAGGGCGTCGTCGCGGTCGGCGGCGAGGTGGGCGAGCGAGGGCGGGATGATCTCGCCCTCCTCGCCGAGCGTGCAGGTCACGAGCGTGACCAGGGCGCCCTCGGCCGCGTACCTGGCCATGGTGGCGCCGTTGTTGATCGACTCGTCGTCCGGGTGCGCGTGCACCAGGAGCAGCCGCCGGGCGGGAAGGTCCGTCATGGGACCAGCCTACGAGCCCGCGGGACGGCCGCTCGCCGACGGGTGACCCGCTCAGAACTTGATGCCGCCGATCATGCCCGCCACGTTCGTCGTCAGCTCGGAGATGGTGGGTGCGATGGACGAACTGGCGAGATAGAAACCGAGCAGCGCGCAGACGACCGCATGTCCTCCCTTCAGTCCGGACTTCCGGATCAGCAGGAAGACGATGATCGCCAGCAGCACCACCGCCGAAATCGAGAGCGCCACGGCGGTTCACCTCCATCTGTACGGTCGGGACGGGCAGCACGCATGGAGCCAGCAGGTTCATACCCACCGAGCGCTACGGATCATAACTATCCGTGGCAACGCATTGTTCGGGTCACAGCAGCACGAGGGGCGCACGGACGGGCGCTGCCGATAGGTTCGGGCGCATGACTTCGTCAGAGATCACGTTTCCGCTCCAGCTGGCCCGGACCATGAGATTCACCCTTGGGGCACCGCGTGCGTTCACGGTGTCACCCGACGGTGGACGCGTGGTCTACCTGCGCTCGGGTTCGGGTACGGACCGCTCCGGGCAGCTCTGGGCGCTGGACCTGGACGAGGGCTCCGGACCGCGAGAACGCCTGGTGGCCGATCCGCGGGCGCTGCTGGGCGGGTCACAGGAGCGTCTGTCGGCGCAGGAGCGCGCCCGGCGGGAGCGCAGCCGCGAGGGCTCCTCGGGGATCGTGGGCTACGCCCTGGACGGGGCCGCCGAAACGGCCGCGTTCGCGCTGTCGGGGAAGGTCTACGTCGCGGATCTGGGCGCGGGCACGGCGCGCGCGCTGCCCGTTCCCGGCCCGGTGATCGATCCGCGCCCCTCCCCGGACGGGCGACACGTCGCCTATGTGTCCAAGGGTGCCCTGCGCGTGGTCGGGGTGGACGGCGAGGCGGACCGGGCGCTCGCGGAGCCGGAGGACGCCCATGTCACGTACGGGCTGGCGGAGTTCATCGCGGCCGAGGAGATGAGCCGCAACCGGGGCTTCTGGTGGTCGCCGGACTCCGCCCGGCTGCTGGTGGCCCGGGTGGACGACAGCCCCGTGCGGCGCTGGTGGATCGCCGACCCCGCGCACCCGGGGCAGAAGCCGGCGGAGGTCGCGTACCCCGCGGCGGGCACGCCCAACGCGGAGGTCGGGCTCCATGTCGTGGACCTGGACGGCAAGCGCACCGAAGTGGTGTGGGACCGGGCCCGGTTCCCGTATCTGGCGCGGGTGCACTGGTCCTCGTACGGGGCTCCGCTGCTCCTCGTCCAGGCCCGGGACCAGCAGAGCCAGCTGTATCTGGCGGTGGACCCGGAGACCGGGGCGACCCGGACCGTTCACGCGGACGAGGACCCGGTCTGGCTGGAGCTGTTCCCTGGGGTGCCCGCGTGGGCGCCGGACGGGCGGCTCGTGCGGATCACGGACGAGGGCGGGGCGCGGCGGCTCGCGGTCGGCGACCGGACGCTGACCGGGGGCCAGTTGCACGTCCAGGCGGTGCTGGACATCGGGGACTCCGACGTCCTGGTGTCGGCGTCGGCGGGCGAGGAGGCGGCCGCGCCGGAGACCGGCGAGACCCACGTCTACCGGGTCAACGAACTGGGCGTCGAGCGGGTCTCCGAGGGCGTGGGCGTGCATACGGCGGTCCGGTCGGGCCGGGTGACGGTGCTGGTCTCGGCGACGCCCGAGCACCCCGGGCCGAGGGCGCGGGTGCTGCGGGACGGCAAGGAGATCGCCGTCGTGGAGAGCCGTGCGGAGCGCCCGGTGCTGACCGCGCGGCCGGTGCTCACCGAAGGGGGCGCACGGCGGATTCCGTGCGCCGTGCTGCTCCCCACCGGGTACTCGGAGTCGGACGGTCCGCTTCCGGTCCTGATGGACCCGTACGGCGGACCGCACGGGCGCCGGGTCGTGGCCGCCCACCATCCGCATCTCACCTCGCAGTGGTTCGCGGACCAGGGCTTCGCGGTGGTCGTGGCGGACGGACGGGGGACGCCCGGCCGCTCACCGGCCTGGGAGAAGGCGGTCAAGGGCAATCTGACCCTCGGCCTCGACGACCAGGTGGAGGCCCTGCACGCGCTCGCGGAGCGCTTCCCGCTGGACCTGGGCCGGGTGGCCGTCCGGGGCTGGTCGTTCGGCGGCTTCCTGGCAGGGCTGGCCGCGCTGCGACGGCCGGACGTCTTCCACGCGGCGATCGTGGGCGCCCCGGTCACCGACCAGCGGCTCTACGACACCCACTACACCGAGCGCTACCTGGGCGACCCGGCACGGAGCCCGGAGGTGTACGCGTACAACTCGCTGCTCACCGACGAGGGGCTGTCGCACGCGGCCGAGCAGGCGCGGCCCATGATGATCATCCATGGTCTGGCGGACGACAACGTGGTCGTCGCGCACGCCCTGCGGCTGTCCTCGGCCCTGCTCGCCGCGGGGCGGCCGCACGAGGTGCTGCCGCTGAGCGGGGTGACCCACATGACCCCGCAGGAGAAGGTGGCCGAGAACCTGCTGCTGCTCCAGGTCGACTTCCTGAAGCGGTCGCTGGGGATCTGAACTACCAGCCGGGCGGCGGCTGCGAGGGCGGCGGGGGCGGGCCGAAGCCGCCGCCCTGCGGGTAGCCGTAGCCCGGCCCCTGCCCGGGATGCGGGGGCGTGGCCGGTGCGGGGCCCCAGCCCGGGCCGCCGCCGGTCCAGGGGTCCTGGCCCGGGGCGCGGACCGGGCCCGGCACGGCGAGGGCGATCAGCGCGGCCAGGGCGGCCAGCACCTGGAAGACCGTGCTGAGCAGGCTGAGCTGGAGCTCGGTGGACAGCTGGTCGAAGTGCTGGAGCGTCTCGTAGTGGACCATCCGGACCACCCCGAACACCCCGCCGGGCAGCAGCACCGCCCCGGCGACCAGACCGAACGGGCGCGCGTGCGGGGCCCGGGCCACGGCGCTGATCCCCGCGGCCACGCACAGCAGGGCCAGCGTCACGGTGGCCCAGCCGGGCGGCGGCCCGGTCAGGTACTGCCCGATCCGGTCACCGCCCACGTACCAGTCGGGGAAGAGCTCCGGAATCCGGACCATCTGGCGGATCTCCCAGGCGATCAGCACGGCCCCGGCGGCGCACAGCGCCAGGAAGGCAAGCACGCCCGAGCCCGGGCCCGGACCGGCCGGCGTCCGCTCGTAGGAGTCGACGGGCGGACGGCGGCCCGCACCGGCGGCGATGATCATCGCGGCGGCCGCGGCAACGGCGACGAAGGCGCAGATCAGGGCCCGCGAGCGCAGGTCGTCGGGGTACGCGGACTCCATCCGGCGGGTCCCGATGGTCCAGAGGCCGGGGAGCCGCACCGCGAGGGTGACCACACCGGCGACGACGAGCGCGGAGGCGGCGGACGCGGCACGCAGGGCGGCCACGGTGACGGCGACGTACACCACGAACAGGATGAGGTCCGTGCCCGAGGTGGCGGGGAGGGCCCGCGTGGGGGTCTCGTCGTACAACCCCGACCAGTAACGCCACAGTTGGCCAAAACCTGTCGCGTCGACGTCTCGTATCAGCCAGCCCGCGGTGATCACCGCGAGCACGGCGGACAGGACGGCTCCGGTGACTCTTGCTCCGCGGGTGAGTATCACACCGGTGATACTTCCGTGCGTCCGCCCTCCGGACAAGAGGGCCCGCACCGCCGCCCGTACGGCGACCGGCCGGGGGGCGTCACACCCCACCGGCCGGTTCCACGGCACCCGCACGGCCGTACGCTGTCGATGATGCCGCGTCCGTATATCGGGGACGTTGCCCGCGTGTTAACGCCGCGTCAGACCGCCCGGCTGCTCCCGGACGGCGGGGGCGGGCCCTCGTCGCGGTCCGCCGGTCCGGGCCGCTCCCCGGCCTCCGCCGCCTCCGCCTCCGCGGCCTCCGCCGCCCGCGCGGCCGCCTCCCCCTGGCCGCCCTCCCCCGGCACCGAGTCGAGGGTGCCCTCCGGCGGGACCACTCGCTTCTCCTCCGCGAAGTGGCACGCGGAGGGGTGCCGCGCGGGGGTGTCCACGTCCTGGAACGCCTCCGGGACCGCCAGCAGCGGCACCTCCAGCTCGCACCGCTTCTGGGCCTTCCAGCAGCGGGTGCGGAAGCGGCAGCCGGAGGGCGGGTTGGCGGGCGAGGGCACGTCGCCGTGCAGGATGATCCGCTCGCGGAACTCCCGCGCCGCGGGGTCCGGCACCGGCACGGCGGAGAGCAGCGCCTGCGTGTACGGGTGCGTGGGGTGGTCGTAGATCTCCGCGTCGGTGCCGATCTCCACGAACCGGCCCAGATACATCACGCCGACCCGGTCGGAGATGTGCCGCACGATGGAGAGGTCGTGCGCGATGAAGACGTAGCTCAGGTTGAACTCGGCCTGGAGCCGGTCCAGCAGGTTGACGACCTGTGCCTGGACGGAGACGTCGAGCGCGGAGACCGGTTCGTCGGCGACGATGATCTCCGGGTTGAGCGCGAGGCCGCGGGCGATCCCGATGCGCTGGCGCTGACCGCCGGAGAACTGGTGCGGGTACCGGTTGATGTACTCCGGGTTGAGCCCGACGACGTCCAGGAGCTCCTGCACCTTGCGGCGCCGGCTGCCCTTCGGGGCGACCTCGGGGTGGATCTCGTACGGCTCCCCGATGATGTCGCCCACCGTCATGCGCGGGTTGAGCGAGGTGTACGGGTCCTGGAACACCATCTGGATGTTGCGGCGCACGGCCTTCAGCGCGCGGCCGGACAGCTTGGTGATGTCCTCGCCCTTGTACCTGATGGCCCCGGCCGTCGGCTTCTCCAGCTGGACGAGCAGCCGGGCGACCGTCGACTTGCCGCAGCCGGACTCCCCCACGACGCCCAGCGTCTCACCGGCCGCGAGGTCGAAGGTGACCCCGTCGACGGCCTTGACCGCGCCGACCTGCTTCTTGATGAGGACGCCCTGCGTGAGCGGGTAGTGCTTGATGAGGTCGCGCACCTCCAGGATCGGTTCGCCGCCCGCGTACGCGCTCTCCCGGCGCGACTTGGACAGCAGGGTGCGCGCGGTCTCGCCCTCCTCGCGCGCTTCCTTGCGCCCCGAGTGGTCAGCGTGCATCGAGCGTCTCCTTCCAGAAGTGGCAGGCGCTCTTTCGGTGCTCGGACACGTCGTACAGCGGTGGCACGTCGGTGCGGCAGACGTCCTGGGCCATCGGGCAGCGCGGGTTGAAGGCGCAGCCGGGCGGGATGTGCAGCAGGTTGGGCGGCAGGCCCTTGATCGCGTACAGCTCCTGGCCCTTCTGGTCCAGGCGCGGGATCGAGGCCAGCAGACCCTTGGTGTACGGATGGGCGGGCGCCTTGTAGATGTCGTGCACGGGCGAGGTCTCCACGATGCGGCCCGCGTACATCACGGCGATCTTGTCGGCGACGTCCGCCACCACGCCGAGGTCGTGGGTGATGAGGATCAGGCCCATGTTCAGTTCGCGCTGGAGCTCCGCGAGGAGGTCCATCACCTGGGCCTGGACGGTCACGTCGAGGGCGGTGGTGGGCTCGTCCGCGATGATCAGGGAGGGCTCCAGGGCGAGCGCCATCGCGATCATGATGCGCTGGCGCATGCCGCCGGAGAACTGGTGCGGATAGTTGCCCACCCGCTCCTTGGCGGCCGGGATGCGGACCCGGTCCATCAGCTCGATGGCCTTGGCCTTCGCGTCCTTACGGGACATCCCGCGGTGCACGACGTACATCTCGCCGAGCTGTTCGCCGACGGTCAGGACGGGGTTGAGGGAGGACAGCGCGTCCTGGAAGATCATGGCCATCTCCTGGCCGCGGATCTTCCGGCGCTCCTCCTTCCTCATCTTCAGCAGGTCGCGGCCCTTGAACAGGATCTCGCCCTGCGGGATCTTCCCCGGGGGCATGTCGAGGATGCCCATGACCGCCTGTGCGGTGACCGACTTGCCGGAGCCGGATTCGCCGAGCACCGCGAGCGTCTCGCCCTCGGCCACCGAGTAGTTGACCCCGTTGACGGCCTTCACGACCCCGTCCCGGGTGTGGAACTCCACGTGCAGATCGCGCACTTCGAGCAACATGGCAGCGGACTCCTCAGCGCAGCTTGGGGTCGAGGGCGTCGCGCACCGCGTCGCCGAGCATGATGAAGGCCAGCACCGTCACCGCCAGCGCGCCGGCGGGCCAGAGGAGCATGTGCGGGGCGTTGCGGATGTACTGGGACGCGGCGGAGATGTCGATGCCCCAGGAGACGGCGGGCGGCTTCAGGCCGACGCCGAGGAACGACAGGGTCGCCTCCAGCGAGATGTACGTGCCCAGCGCGATGGTCGCGACGACGATGACCGGGGCGACGGCGTTCGGCGCGATGTGGCGCAGCATCATCCGGCCGTTGGACGCGCCGAGGGCCCGGGCCGCCTGGACGTAGTCGTTGTGCTTGGCGGTGATGACGGAGCCGCGGGCGATGCGGGCGATCTGCGGCCAGCCCAGCAGGACGATGAAGCCGATCACCGGCCAGACCGTGGAGCTGGTCACCACGGACAGGAAGACCAGGCCGCCGAGGACGACGGGGATGCCGAAGAAGATGTCGGTGAGCCGGGACAGGACCGCGTCCCACCAGCCGCCGAAGAAGCCGGCGAGGCCGCCGAGGACGCTGCCGATCAGGGCGACGCCGAGGGTGGAGCAGATGCCGACGGTGACGGAGTTGCGGGCGCCGTAGACGACGCGGGTGTAGACGTCGCAGCCCTGTCCGTCGTAGCCGAAGGGGTGGCCGGGCTGGGAGCCCTGCTGGGCCTTGCCGAGGTCGCAGTCGAGCGGGTCGCCGGAGGCGATGAGCTGCGGCCAGATCGAGATGACCACCAGGAACAGGATGATCAGCGCGGAGATGATGAAGACCGGGTTGCGGCGCAGGTCGCGCCAGGCGTCGGACCACAGGCTCTGCGGTTTGGTCTCCGGCCCGGTCCCCTCGGGTCCGCCGGGGGTCTTCTCCAGGCTGTCGCCCTCCGCGAGCGCGAGGTCCGTGGGCCCGCCGGCTCCGGCGGCCGAGATCGCCTCGTCCGGTGTCTGCTCAGGCATAGCGGATCCTCGGGTCGAGTACGGCGTAGAGGAGGTCGACGATCAGGTTGGCCGCCAGGAAGACCAGCACCAGGACGGTGACGAAGCCGACGACGGTCTGCGAGTTCTGGCGCAGGATGCCCTGGTAGAGCTGGTAGCCGACGCCATGGATGTTGAAGATCCGCTCGGTGACGATCGCCCCGCCCATCAGGGCGCCCACGTCCGTACCGATGAAGGTGACGACGGGGATCAGCGAGTTGCGCAGCAGGTGGCGGATGACCACGCGGCGCCGGGGCAGCCCCTTGGCGGTCGCGGTGCGGACGTAGTCGGCGCGGGTGTTCTCGGCGATCGAGGTCCGGGTGAGCCGGGTGACGTACGCCAGGGAGACGGAGGCGACCACCAGGCCCGGGATGAGCAGCTCGTTCAGGGGGGCCTCGGGCGAGACGGACGGCTTGATGACGCCCCATTCGACGCCCAGGAGCAGCTGGAGCAGCAGACCGGTGACGAAGGTCGGGATCGAGATCACGACCAGCGTGAGGATGAGGACCGTGGTGTCGACCGGCCGGCCGCGGCGCAGCCCGGTGACGACGCCGAGGCTGATGCCGATGACGATCTCGAAGACGATCGCGACGAGCGTAAGGCGGATGGTGATGGGGAACGCGGTGCCCATCAGCTCGGTGACCTTCTGCCCGTTGAACGCGGTGCCGAAGTCGCCGGTGAAGACGTTGCCCATGTAGGTGAGGTATTGCTGCCACACCGGCTTGTCGAGGCCGAATTCCGAGCGGAGTTGGGCGGCGGTCGCCGGGTCGCACTGGCGGTCGCCGCAGAGACCCGCGATGGGGTCACCCATCACGTTCACCATCAGGAAGATCAACAGCGTGGTGCCGAAGAAGACCGGGATCATCTGCAGCAGCCGCCGGATCACATAACGTCCCATGAAGGGCTCCGGGGGTCGCGGGGGACGGAGGCTCGGGAGTCGGGGGACGGGGAAGCCGGGCGGCCGGTGCGTCACCGCACGGGTCGCCCGGCTTCGTCCCTTACTTGACCTTGATCTGCTCGTACACCGGGACGCTGAACTGGTTCAGCGAGACGTTGGTGACGTTCTCCGAGTAGCCGGCGCTGCCGTTCTGGTACCAGAGCGGGATGACGGGCATCTGCTCGACCATGACCTTCTCGGCGTCCTGGAAGGTGGAGACGGCCTTGGCCTTGTCGGACTCGGCGTTGGCCTTGTCCACGAGGTCGTCGAACTGCTTGTTGCTCCACTTGCCGTCGTTGGACGAGGCGTTGGTGTAGTACACGGGCTGCAGGAAGTTCTGGATGAGCGGGTAGTCCATCTGCCAGCCCGCGCGCCAGGCGCCGTGCAGCTTCTGCTGGGAGACCTGGCTGCGGAAGTCGGCGAAGGTGCCGACGGGGGCGCCCACGCACGCCTTGTTATTGCCCATGACCTTGTTGATGCTGTTGCAGACGGCGTCGACCCACTCCTTGTGGGAGCCGGTGTCGCCGTTGTACGAGATCTTGAGCTGGCCGCCGGGGATGCCGCCGCCGTCCTCGATCATCTTCTTCGCCTCGGCGGCGTTGTACGTGCACTCCTTGCCGCAGAGCCCCTTCTTGAAGCCGCCGTCCTCGCCGAGGACCGGAGACGTCCAATCGGAGGCGGGGGTGCGGGTCTTCTGGAAGATCTGGTCGGTGATCTGCTGGCGGTTGATCGCCATCGACAGGCCCTGGCGGACCTTGACGGCGCCGGCGGTGTCCCAGTTCTTGTCGTAGAAGGGGAAGGCGAGGGTCTGGATGATGCCGGCCGGGGTGTTGATGTAGCGGTCGCCGAGGTCCGACTTGACGTTCTTGAGCTGCGAGGCGGGCACGTCGTCCACGAGGTCGAGGTTGCCGGCCGTCAGGTCGGTGTAGGCGGTGTTGTTGTCGGTGTAGACCTTGAGGTCGATGCCGCCGTTCTGCGCCTTGTCGTCCCCGGGGTAGTCGTCCCACTTGCGCAGGCTCATCGAGGAGCCCTTGGTGTACTTGTCGATGGTGTACGGGCCGTTGCCGACGGGCTTGGAGAGCCAGCCGGCGTGGTCGGTGTAGAAGGTCTTGGGGAGCGGGGCGAAGGCCGGGTAGCCGAGGGTGTCGGGCCACAGCGAGAACTTCTGCGACAGCTTGACCGTGAAGGTCTGGCCGTCCACGACCTTGAGGCCCGAGAGCTTGGTGGCGCTGGCCTTCCCCGACTCCGGGTGGACCTTGTCGTAGCCGTCGATGTAGCCGAAGAAGTAGGCGTTCTTCTGGTTGTTCTTCAGGAGGGCGCCGTAGTTCCACGCGTCCACGAAGGACTTGGCGGTGATCTTCTCGCCGTTGCTGAAGGTCCAGCCGTCCTTCACCGTGACGGTGAAGTTCTGGTTGTCCTTGGTCTCGATCTTCTCCGCGAGCATGTTGGTGGCCTCGCCGGTCTTCGGGTCGTACTTCTTCAGACCCCGGAAGATCATGTCGAGGACCTTGCCGCCCTGCACCTCGTTCGTGTTGGCCGGCTCCAGCGGGTTCTGCGGGTCACCCCAGGACGAGCTGACGATCCCGTCGGCGCCACCTCCACCGCCACCGCTGTCGCCCCCGCCGCAGGCCGTCGCCGCCAGGGCGACGGCCGCCGCGCATGCGGCCCACTTGACGTGTGTGGCTCCGCGCATGGAGTGCCTCCTCATTGTGCTCCGGCTTACGTGAGGTCAAATATCACCTCAGAACGGTGCGTATGCATATCTACTCCGCCCATTCGGGCGCGCCGACACCCCTCCGGGCACCCGCGAACACGCCCGGACACCGGATTCCGGACGCGTACACGACACCCAGACGGAGCTCCCCACCCCGCCTGACGAGCGACGAAGCAATAACGGCGGGACAACGAACCGGCATCGACCGCATAGCACCACATCCGGATGTACGAATTCCGAGACAACGCCGCCCGGATATCGGACTCAATGCCCGGATTGAATTGAATTGCAGGTCAATATCCCCAGTACCAGGTAAATGCAAGGTAAAAGACTCACCATGTGCGGGTCATGAAACGGTCAAGGTGCCAAAGAGCGGACCAAGGCGGCTCGACATTCATTGACCCTGCGTGAATTGCGTTGAAAAAGTCCGGGTAGCCCGTGGGTGTGCCCTGCGGAGTCCTTCGACCCTCCGGGCCAGGAGCACCATGACGATTCCAACCTCGAACGCAGCAGCCACTCTTGAGGCGGCGGATGTGACGGCGGCCCTTCCGCCGGAGTCCGCCTCGGGCAAGGGCGGTGACGGCCGGTCACCCGGAAAGCTCGCCTGGCGTCGCTTCAAGCGGGACCGCACCGGCGTGATTTCCGCCTATGTGGTCATTTTCTTCTTCGTGGTGGGCATTGCCGCCCCGCTGATCGCGAAGTTGTACGGAAAGGACCCGTACACGACGTACGGGCAGAACGACACCAGCCTGCTGGACGACTTCGGCTCCCCGGTCCTTCCCAACGGCGGGATCAGCGGCGACTTCTGGTTCGGCATCGAGCCCGGTCTCGGCCGGGACGTCTTCACCTTCCTGCTCTACGGCATCCGCAACTCCCTGCTCATCGCCGCCGCCACCACGCTGCTCGTCACCGTGATCGGCATCGCGATCGGCATCACCGCGGGCTACCTCGGGGGCAAGACGGACTACCTGGTCGGCCGGGTCATCGACATCCTGCTGGCCTTCCCGTCCACGCTCTTCTTCATCGCCTTCTGGCCCGTACTGCTCTCGATCCTGGTCGACCCGGAGGAGAACACTCCGGTCTGGCTGACCGTGGTCACCCTCATCTCGGTCATGACCGCCTTCGGCTGGGCCTCCATCGCCCGTCTGCTGCGCGGTGAGGTGCTGGCCCTGCGCGAGCGCGAGTTCGTGGAGGCCGCCAAGGTCACCGGTGCCTCCCCGGCGCGGATCATCTTCAAGGAACTGCTGCCCAACCTCTGGACACCGATCCTGATCCAGGCCACGCTCGCGCTGCCCGCGTACGTGACGGCGGAGGCGGGTCTCGCCTTCCTCGGCGTCGGGCTGACGTCCCCGACCCCGGACTGGGGCGTGATGATCCAGCGCGGCTCGGACGTCTATCAGAGCGACATCACCTTCATGCTCTTCCCCGGCGCGTCGATGGTGATCTTCGTGATCGCCTTCAACCTCCTCGGCGACTCCGTGCGCGACGCACTGGACCCCAAGACCAAGCGCTGAATCCGCCGTACTCCGGACGGGCGACGGGGCCCACCCGGATCCACCGTTTCTCCACTCGACCAGAGCAGGAAGCCATGTCTCTCTCCCGCAGAAACTTCGTCATCGCCACGTCGGTCGCGGCCGGCGGCTCGATGGTGCTCACCGCCTGCAGCAGCGGCAGCTCCAGCGCCGGCAAGGGCGACAAGAGCAAGGGCCACGGCGGCACCGACAAGTACACCGGCTCGGTGGTCGTCGGCACCAAGGAGGACTCCACGGGCGCCGCTCCGGAGATCCCCGGCGCCAAGAAGGGCGGGACGATCCGCGGCATCGCGCCGGACGACTTCTCGCACCTCGACCCGCAGCGCATCTACTTCTCGTGGAACTCCGCGGTCGGTGACCTCTTCATCCGCTGCCTGACCGGCTACAAGATCGCCTCCGACGGCTCGATGAAGCTCGTCGGCGACCTCGCCACCGACGCCGGCACCACCAAGGACGGCGGCAAGACCTGGGAGTTCACGCTCAAGGACGGCCTCAAGTGGGAGGACGGCAAGGAGCTGACGGTCGAGGACGTGCGCCACGGCATCGAGCGCGGCTTCGCCAGCTTCACCACCGAGGGCGCCGGCTACGCCCAGCAGGCGCTCACCGGCTCCTCGGACTTCCGCGGGAAGTACAAGGGCCCGTTCAGCGGCAAGCACCTCGACTCGGTCGTGACCGACAAGGCCGCGAAGACCATCACCTTCAAGCTGGCCGAGACCCGCCCGGACTTCAACTTCACCCTGGCGATGAGCTCCTACGGCGCCGTCCCGGTCAAGGGCGACAGCAAGGAGAAGTACGACAAGGACCCGGTGTCCTGCGGCCCGTACCGCATCAAGTCGCACTCCGTCGACAAGTCGATGACCCTGGTCCGCAACGAGCACTGGGACCCGAACACCGACGCCATCCGCAACGCGTACCCGGACAGCATCGTCTACGAGTTCGGCCCCGAGTCGCTCCAGGCGACCGACCGCCTGATCGCCGACTCCGGCGACGACCAGTACGCCGTCATGGCGTACAGCGGCGTCCCGGCCGAGCGCATCCAGAAGGTCCTCACCGACGCCGAGCTGAAGAAGCGCACCTTCAACGGTCTGCTCACCGGCATCTACTACTACGCGATCAACACCAAGCGCATCACCGACCTGAAGGTGCGCCAGGCCCTCATCCACGCCTGGCCGCTGGAGCAGATCCGCAAGATCTACGGTGGCCCCTCGGCCGGTGACTACGCCACGTCCATCCTGAGCCCCGACATCCTGGGCTACGCCAAGGACGACGTCTACGGCAAGCTGAAGAAGCCGCAGGGCGACCCGGAGAAGGCGAAGGCGCTGCTCAAGGAGGCGGGCAAGGAGGGTCAGAAGATCGTCTACGCCTTCCCGCAGAGCAACACCTACGACAAGACCAAGGTCGTCATCGAGAACGCCCTCAAGGCGGCCGGTTTCGAGCCCGTCCTCAAGCCGCTGGAGTCCACCAGCTACTACGACGGCGTCCAGAAGATCGACAACAAGTTCGACGTGATGTGGTTCGGCTGGTCCCCGGACTGGCCGACCGGCTACACGCTGATCCAGCCGCTGCTCGACGGCGGGACCATCGCGGACGGCGCGAACAACATCTCGCAGCTGAACGTCGACTGGGTCAACGAGGCCATCAAGAAGAACGTCACCATCGCGGACCCGGCCGAGGCCGGCAAGGCGTGGGCCGCGCTCGACAAGCGGATCATGACGGAGGAGGCGCCGATCATCCCCGAGACGTTCCAGCGCCGCTTCTACCTCTACGGCTCCAAGGTCGGCGGCGCCATGTTCCACCCGCAGTACTCCTCGGCCATCTTCTACAAGCTCTTCGTGAAGGCCTAGCCGACACCCCCCGAGGCGGGGCGCCCCGGCGGCGCCCCGCCCGCTCCCCTCCCCCTCGTCGGCGTCTGCCAGGGAAATCCATCGCCATGTTCCGCTTCCTCATCCGCCGGGCAATCGGCGCACTGGTCATCCTGCTGATCATCAGTGCCATCACCTTCGTCCTCTTCTACGTCGCACCCCGCGACCCCGCTCGCGCGGCCTGCGGCAAGATCTGCACGCCGGAGACGCTGGCACTGGTCAAGCAGAACCTCGGCATCGCCGACCCGCTGCCCGTGCAGTACTGGCACTGGCTGGAGGGCGTGTTCGTCGGGCGCGACTACAGCTCGTTCGGCCACTGCCCCGCGCCGTGCCTGGGCTACTCGTTCCGCAACCGCGAGCCGGTCCTCGCCACCATCATGGACCGCCTCCCGACGACGTTCTCCCTCTCCGTCGGCAGCGCGGTCGTCTTCGTGCTCTTCGGTGTGGGCACGGGCATGCTGGCCGCGGTGAAGCAGGGCAAGGCGCTGGACAAGGTCGCCTCCTCGGCGTCCCTGATCGGCTCCTCGATGCAGATCTACATCGTCGGCGTGGTCGCCATGTACTACCTCAGCGACCAGTGGCACATCCTCAGCCGCCCCAAGGACGTCCCGTTCACCGAGGACCCGGCCGGCTGGTTCTCCGGACTGCTGCTGCCCTGGATGGTGCTGGCGCTGATCTTCACCGCCAACTACACGCGTATGACCCGCTCCCAGCTCGTGGAGACGATGAGCGAGGACTACGTCCGCACCGCCCGTGCCAAGGGCCTGTCCCGGCGCACCGTGTTCTTCCGGTTCGCCTGGCGCGGCGCGATGGGCCCGATCGTCACCATCTTCGGGCTCGACCTCGGCCTGCTGCTCGGCGGCGCGATCATCACCGAGAAGACCTTCGGCCTGCACGGCATCGGCGCCCTGTCGATCAAGGCGGTCTACGACAACGACCTGCCGATGATCCTGGGTGTCGTCCTGGTCGCGGCGGCGGCGATCGTCTTCTTCAACATCGTCGTCGACGCCGTCTACGCCCTCATCGACCCACGCGTCCGCCTCGCCTAGGGAGAGACCCCATGAGCACCCCCTTCCTCTCCGTACGCGATCTGCGCGTGCACTTCTCCAGCGAAGACGGCATGGTCAAGGCCGTCGACGGGCTCTCCTTCGACCTGGAGCGCGGCAAGACCCTCGGCATCGTCGGCGAGTCCGGCTCCGGCAAGTCCGTCACCAACCTGGCCATCCTCGGACTGCACCACCCCGACCACACCGAGATCGAGGGCGAGATCCTGCTCGACGGGCAGGACCTGCTGACCGCGTCCGAGCGCGAACTGGAGCGGCTGCGCGGCAACAAGATGTCCATGGTCTTCCAGGACGCCCTGGCCTCCCTGTCGCCGTACCACACGGTCGGCAAGCAGATCGGCGAGACGTTCCGGAAGCACACCGGCGCCTCCAAGCAGGAGGCCCGGGCGCGGGCCATCGAGATGCTCACCAAGGTCGGCATCCCGCAGCCGGACCTGCGCGTGGACGACTACCCGCACCAGTTCTCCG
Source organism: Streptomyces sp. NPDC041814 (assembly GCF_055590565.1). Lineage (NCBI taxonomy): Bacteria > Bacillati > Actinomycetota > Actinomycetes > Kitasatosporales > Streptomycetaceae > Streptomyces > Streptomyces sp. NPDC041814. Next base: position 501,488 of record NZ_JBVJAM010000003.1, read on the forward strand.
GCGGTATGCGCCAGCGGGCCATGATCGCCATGTCGCTGGTCTGCGACCCCGCGCTGCTGATCGCGGACGAGCCGACGACCGCGCTGGACGTCACCGTGCAGGCCCAGATCATGGACCTGCTCAAGGACCTCCAGCAGGAGTTCGGCACCTCGATCATCTTCATCACCCACGACCTCGGGGTCATCGCCGACATCGCGGACGACGTCCTCGTGATGTACGGCGGGCGCTGTGTGGAGCGGGGTACGAAGAAGGAGGTGCTGCGCACGCCCCAGCACCCGTACACCTGGGGTCTGCTGGGCTCGATGCCCACCCTCGAAGGCCCGGTGGACGTGCCGCTGTCGCCGATCCCCGGTACCCCGCCGAGCCTCCTCAACCCGCCGAGCGGCTGCCGCTTCCACCCGCGGTGCTCCTTCACCGAGCAGGTCGGCGGCGACCGCTGCTCGGCCCAGCAGCCTCCGCTGGACCTGGTGTCCGGGCGCGGGGCGGCCTGCCACCTGACCCCGGAGCAGCGCGTGGAGTTCTTCACCGACTTCGCCGACACCCGGGCCAACTGACGTACAAGAGACGGGACTTTCCCACCATGAGCAGCACCGATCCCCTCCTGGACGTCTCCGGACTCACCAAGCACTTCCCGATCAAGGGCGGCTTCCCGATCCGGCGGACCGTCGGGGCCGTCCAGGCCGTGGACGGACTGGACTTCACCGTCGCCGAGGGCGAGAGCCTGGGCCTGGTCGGTGAGTCCGGCTGCGGCAAGTCGACCACGGGCCGGCTGGTCACCCGGCTGCTTGAGCCGACCGCGGGCCGGATCACCTACCGCGGGCAGGACATCACGCACGCCACCCGCAAGCAGCTGGCCCCGGTCCGCTCCGAGATCCAGATGATCTTCCAGGACCCGTACGCCTCGCTGAACCCGCGCCAGACGGTCGGGAAGATCGTGTCGGCGCCGATGGAGGTCAACGGCATCGAGCCGCCCGGCGGCCGCGAGGCCCGGGTGCGGGAGCTGCTGGAGACCGTCGGGCTCAACCCGGAGCACTACAACCGCTTCCCGCACGAGTTCTCCGGCGGTCAGCGCCAGCGCATCGGGGTCGCCCGCGCACTGGCCCTGCAGCCGAAGCTGATCGTGGCGGACGAGCCGGTGTCGGCGCTGGACGTGTCGATCCAGGCGCAGGTGGTCAACCTGCTGCAGAAGCTCCAGAAGGAGCTGGGGATCGCCTTCCTGTTCATCGCCCACGACCTGGCGGTCGTACGGCACTTCTCGCAGCGCGTCGCCGTGATGTACCTCGGCCGGATCGTGGAGATCGCGGACCGCGACGACCTGTACGGGAATCCGCGCCACCCCTACACCCGGGCGCTGCTCTCCGCCGTGCCCGAGGCCAGCGCGGACGACACGCCGGCCCGTGACCGCATCCGGCTCACCGGCGACGTCCCGTCCCCCGTCGACCCGCCGTCGGGCTGCCGCTTCCGCACCCGCTGCTGGAAGGCGACGGACAAGTGCGCGAGCGAGACGCCCCCGCTGGTGCGGGTCTCCGGCAGCCGTGAGGGCCACCTGACGGCCTGCCACTACCCGGAGGACTCCCAGTCGGTGGCCGCCGTCCCGCAGGCCCGCACGGCGGACGCCAAGCCCGCCAAGAGCCTCGGCACGGCGGACGCCAAGCCCGCCAAGGGTCTGGAGAAGGACGGCGGGCCCGAAGACCGCGAGGCGCGAGGCTGACACCCCTCGCCTCGGCCCCGGGGCCGTACGCCCGGCGCGGGACCCGACCGGTCCACGCCCGCCATACGGCTCCGGCCGGGGGAACCGAGCCCGCATCGGCCCATTGACCCGAGCACCCTGCGAGCCCGGTTCCCGGTACACGGGAAAGGCGCCCCGGAACCCATCGGTTCCGGGGCGCCCTTTGTCGCGCGCGGCGTTACGAGGCCGCGTGCACCACGTCCTTCTCCTCCGCGAAGTGGCAGGCCGACTCGTGGGCGGCCGGCGTCTTCGAGTCCTTGAAGCGCTCGGGGACCGCGAGGAGCGGCACCTCGGTGGCGCACTTGTCCTGGGCCTTCCAGCAGCGGGTGCGGAAGCGGCAGCCCGACGGCGGGTTGGCCGGGGACGGGACGTCACCGGAGAGGATGATCCGCTCGCGGCCCTCGCGGGCCTCCGGGTCGGGGACCGGGACCGCCGACAGCAGCGCCTGGGTGTAGGGGTGCGTCGGGTGGTCGTAGATCTGGACGTCCGTCCCGATCTCGGCCATCTTGCCGAGGTACATGACGCCGACCCGGTCCGAGATGTGCCGGACGATCGACAGGTCGTGCGCGATGAAGAGGTAGGACAGGTTGAACTCGTCCTGGAGCTTCTCCATCAGGTTGACGACCTGCGCCTGCACCGACACGTCGAGCGCGGAGACCGGCTCGTCGCAGATGATGATCTCCGGGTTGAGCGCGAGGCCGCGGGCGATCCCGATGCGCTGGCGCTGACCGCCGGAGAACTGGTGCGGGTACCGGTTGATGTACTCCGGGTTGAGCCCGACGACGTCCAGGAGCTCCTGCACCCTGCGCCGCCGGTCGCCCTTGGGAGCCACCTCCGGGTGGATCTCGTACGTCTCGCCGATGATGTCGCCCACCGTCATACGGGGGTTGAGCGAGGTGTACGGGTCCTGGAACACCATCTGGATGTTGCGGCGCACGGCCTTCAGCGCGCGGCCGGACAGCTTGGTGATGTCCTGGCCCTTGTAGAAGACCTCGCCGGCGGTGGCCCGCTCCAGCGTCATCAGCAGCTTGGCGACGGTGGACTTGCCACAGCCGGACTCGCCGACGATGCCCAGCGTCTCGCCCGCGTACAGGTCGAACGAGATGCCGTCGACGGCCTTGACCGCGCCGACCTGCTTCTTGAAGAGGATGCCCTGCGTCAGCGGGAAGTGCTTGACGAGGTTGCGCACCTGGAGGATCGGCTCCCCCTGCGACACGGGCGCGTCGATGGCGGCTACGGCCTCCGCCTCGGACGCCGCGTCGACGGTCTCCACGTCGGAGACGTTGGGGGTGGCGTCCACGGACTCCTTCGAGATGTCAGCCATGGATCGTCTCCTTCCAGAAGTGACAGGCGCTGCGGCGGCCGGCCAGCTCGGTGCCGTCCTGCTCGGTCACCGGCAGGAGGGCCGGGATGTCCGAACGGCAGATGTCCTGGGCCATGGTGCAGCGCGGGTTGAAGGCGCAGCCCGACGGCACGTGCAGCAGGTTGGGCGGCAGACCCTTGATCGCGAAGAGCTCCTGGCCCTTCTGGTCCAGGCGCGGGATCGAGGCCAGCAGACCCTTGGTGTACGGGTGCGCGGGGCGCTTGTAGATCTCGTGCACCGGGGCGGTCTCGACGATCCGGCCCGCGTACATCACGGCGATCTTGTCGGCGACGTCCGCGACGACACCCAGGTCGTGGGTGATCAGGATCAGGCCCATGTTGTACTCGCGCTGGAGCTCCGCGAGCAGGTCCATCACCTGGGCCTGGACGGTCACGTCGAGCGCGGTGGTCGGCTCGTCCGCGATGATCAGGTCCGGTTCCAGGGCGAGCGCCATCGCGATCATGATGCGCTGGCGCATACCGCCGGAGAACTGGTGCGGGTAGTCCGAGACCCGGGCCGCGGCGGCCGGGATCTTCACCTGGTCCATCAGGTCGATGGCCTTGGCGCGGGCTTCCTTCTTGGACAGGCCCTGGTGGACCCGGAACATCTCGCCGAGCTGGTAGCCGACGGTGAGGACCGGGTTCAGCGAGGACAGCGCGTCCTGGAAGATCATGGCGATCTTCTGACCGCGGATCTTCCGGCGCTCCTCGTTGGACATCTTGAGCATGTCCTGGCCGCGGAAGAGGATCTCGCCCTTGGGGATCTTGCCGGGCGGCATGTCGAGGATGCCCATGATGGCCTGCGCCGTCACGGACTTGCCGGAGCCGGACTCACCGAGGACGGCGAGGGTCTCGCCGGCGTCCACGCTGTAGTTGACCCCGTTGACCGCCTTGGCCACACCGTCGCGGGTGTGGAACTCCACGTGCAGGTCACGGACTTCGAGCAGGGGACCGACGTGGTCGTCACCCCGGCGTGCGGACGGGACTTCGGCGGTCGTGTTGATGGTGGCCACGTTCGCCCTCCTATCGCGACTTCGGATCGAGGGCGTTGCGGACGGCTTCGCCGAGCATGATGAACGCCAGAACGGTGATGCTGAGCATGATCGACGGGTAGATCAGGATGTGCTGTGCCACCCGGATCTGGTTCGAACCGGTCGAGATGTCGATGCCCCACGAGATGGTCGGGTCGGCGAGACCGAGGCCCAGGTACGACAGAGTCGCCTCGGCCGAGATGTACACACCCAGCGAGATGGTGGCGACGACGATCACCGGCGCCATCACGTTCGGCAGGATGTGCCGGAACATGATCCGGCTGGTCCCCGCGCCGAGCGCTCTGGCCGCCTGGACGTAGTCGGCCTCCTTGACGGTGATCACCGCGCCTCGCATGACGCGGGCGATCTGCGTCCAGCCCAGGAACGCCAGGGCGAGGACGACGACCCACACCTTGCGCTCGCTGAAGGACTGGAGCACGACCATCGCGCCGAGCAGGAAGGGCAGGCCCAGGAAGATGTTGGTGAAGCCCGAGAGGACCGCGTCGACCCAGCCGCCGAAGAACCCGGACAGCATGCCGATGAGGCCGCCGAACAGGGTCACCAGCACGGTGACGCAGACGCCGACGGTGATCGAGGCGCGGGTGCCGTAGATGACGCGGGCGTAGACGCTGCGGCCCTGCCCGTCGTATCCGAGCCAGCCCTCCGAGCCGATCTTGCTGAGCTCCGGCTTCTTCAGGAAGTGCTTCCCGAGGTCCGCGTGGGTCGCCGAAGCCCCGGTGAACAGGCCGGGGAAGACGGCTATCACCAGGAGGATGATGATGAGCACCGACGACACCAGAAAGTACGGGTTGCGGCGCAGGTCCGCCCAGGCGTCGCCCCACAGGCTGCGCGCCTTGGCGGCCTTCACGACGGAGGTCGGGTCCGTGACGGGACCGTGGACGTCCTCGGGCGCGGGTGCGGTCTTGGTCACGTCAGGCATAACGGATCCTCGGGTCCAGGACCGCGTACAGCAGGTCGACGATCAGGGTCATGAACAGGTAGACGAGCACCAGGATGGTGACGAGGCCCACCAGGGTGGTGCCTTCACGCCGGGTGATCGACTCGACGATGGTGCCGCCGATGCCCTTGACGTTGAAGACGGACTCGGTGACGACCGCACCGCCCATCAGGGCTCCCAGGTCGGTGCCCAGGAAGGTGATGACGGGGATCATCGAGTTGCGCATGAGGTGCACACCGATGATGCGGCGCTTGGGAAGTCCCTTGGCGACGGCCGTACGCATGTAGTCGGACCGCAGGTTCTCGGCCATCGTCGTACGGGTCAGCCGGGCCACGTATGCGAGGGAGAGCGAGCCGAGCACGATGGCCGGCGTCAGCAGTTCGCTCCAGGTCGCCTCGTTCGAGACGTTGGGCGAGATCAGCCCCAACTGGTCGGCGAAGACGGACTTCACGATGTGCGCCAGCACGAAGACGGGGATCGAGATGATCAGCAGCGTCAGGATCAGGACGACGTTGTCGGCCAGCCGGCCCGCCCGCAGACCCGCGACCATGCCCAGGCCGATGCCGAGGATGATCTCGATGACGAACGCCATGCCCGCCAGTCGCAGGGTGACCGGGAAGGCGTCGCCGAGCACGTCGGTGACAGGGCGCCCGCTGGCTATCTGGTTACCGAAGTCCCCATGAAAGACCATGCCCTTCATGTAGTCCCAGTACTGCACCAGAATCGGCTGGTCCAGTCCGAGCTTGTGCCGCATCGCTTCCAGAGTGGCCGGGTCGGCCCCCTTGTCCCCGAAGAGCCCGCGCACGGGGTCGCCGGGCAGCGTGTAGACCATCAGGAAGATCAGCAGCGTTGTCCCGAGAAAGACCGGGATCATCTGGAGCAGTCGTCGTGCGACATAGCGCCCCATCATGCCTCCATGTAATAGGCGGCGGCAGCCGACGGGCCCTCCCCCGCTCCGCCTGCCCCTGAGGGTGGGTCGGTTGCGTGGAAGGGCCCCCCGGCCACTGCGAGCGGCAGGCGCGGGACCGTTCTTCTGCGGTCCCGCGCGTGCGCGCGGACTACGTCGGTGTGATTACTTCTTGACTTCGATCTGCGTCAGGATCGGGTCGCCGTCCTGGGCGTAGTCGACGTTCTGGACCTTCTCCGAGTAGCCGGCGTTGACCTTGTAGTACCAGAGCGGGATGGAGGGCATGTAGTTCACCAGCTCCTTCTCGATCTTCTGGTACGCGGCGACGGAGTCCTCGAGGGAGGCGGCGGAGTCGGCCTTCTTGATCTCCGCGTCCAGGCCCTTGTTCGAGAAGTCGCCCTGGTTGCCCGCGGCGCCGGTACGGAACAGGTCCGAGATGAAGTTGGCGTTCACCGGGTAGTCGAGCACCCAGCCGGAGCGGTACAGGGACTTGACCTGCTTGTCGTCACGCGCGTTGGTGTCGGCCTGGAAGTCGGCCTTCGAGTCACCGGTGCACTTGACGCCGGTCGACTGCGTGATGCTGTTGCAGACCGCCTCGACCCATTCCTTGTGGCCGCCGTCGGCGTTGAACTGGATCGAGATCTTGTTGCCCGGGACGCCGCCACCCTCCTTGATGAGCTGCTTGGCCTTGGCCGGGTCGTACTTGGTGACGTCGCCCGTGGCGTTCGGCTGGTAGCCGAGGACACCCTTGGCGACCCAGCCGGTGGCCGGCTCACGCGTGCCCTGGAGCACGGTCTTGGTGATGGTGTCGCGGTCGATGCCCATCGACAGACCCTGGATGACCTTGGGGTCGATCTTCTTCCACTGGTCCGTGTAGTAGGCGACGGCGATCGTCTGGATCGCGGAGTACGCCTTGTCCACGGCGCGGTCACCGAGGTCGGACCGGTAGACCGGGAGGTCCTTCGGGCCGATCTGGCGGAGCACGTCGACGTTGCCGGACTTCAGGTCCTCGTAGGCGGTCTCGAGGGTGGTGTAGTTCTTGAAGATCACACCACCGTTCTTCGCCTTGTCGAGACCCTTGTAGTCGTCGTTGCGGACGACCTTGATCTGCTTCTTGTGGTCCCAGCTGACGAACTTGTACGCGCCGTTGCCGACCGGCTTCTCACCGGCGGCCTTCGGGTCCGCGTAGAAGGACTCGGGCAGCGGCGAGAAGACCGTGTAGCCGAGCTTGTACGAGAAGTACGGCAGCGGGGCGTTGAGCTCGATGGTGAACGTGTAGTCGTCCACCTTCTTCAGACCGGACATGGTGTCCGACTTCGGCTTGGCCTTCGCGTCCGACGGGTGAACGTCCTCGAAGCCCTTGATGTCGCCGAACCAGGACGCGTTGGTCTGGTCGTTCTTGATGTTGGCGGCCCAGTTCCAGGCCTTGATGTAGGACTCGGCCGTGACGGGGGTGCCGTCGTGGAACTTCCAGTCCTTCTTGAGCTTGACCGTCCAGAGCTTGGAGTCCTTGGTCTCGACGGACTCGGCGTTGATCATCTCAAGCTTGCCGGACGGGTCGTAGTCCACCAGCTGCGAGAAGATCGCGTCGGTGACGATGCTGCCGTTCGACTCCATCGTGTTCGCCGGCTGCAGCGGGTTCTGCGGCTCGCCGACCTCGACGGAGAAGATGCCGTCCGGGTTCACAGCGCCCTTGGCGGCGGGCTTGCTGCCCTTGTCGCCGTCGTCGTCGCCGCCACCACAGGCAGTCGCAGCCAGGGCGATGATGGCCGCTCCCGCGACCCACTTGGCGCTCTTGGCACCACGCATGGGTTTCCTCCTCATGAGTCCACTTTTGACTACAAGAAGGGCACTGGGTTGATACACCGACACCCCTGACGGTGATCGTTTCAGTGCCCTTAGTGTGCTCGTGAGTCGGCGCACTCCCCACGGTGCGTGACCCATTGACCCGAGCTCAATGGAGCCAACTATTAAGTACGACTGGGCCGTAAACCACACTTAAAGGGTCTCGGTTTGACAACATCCGACCCTTGCGCGGACCAAAATCCGGACAAAGCGATCCCAGACAGACACCCCCGAAACGGACTGTTAACACATGTTTCGGAGAGCAACCTCCGATAATCGGACGTTTTTGTCTCACATGCTGGTCAGGCAAGCCTAAAACCGGTTGACCATGACCGAGGGCCCCCACAGTGTCTGTGAGGGCCCTGGGCTACGGCAATGCCTGGAGCTGACGGATCGTCGGCCGAAAATCGCCTACCGGCGCCGGATCAGCCGTGCTTGGCGCGCGACGCGGTGCGGTTGCGCTCCTTCTGGTCGAGGACGACCTTGCGGATGCGGACGGCCTCCGGAGTCACCTCGACGCACTCGTCGTCGCGGCAGAACTCCAGGGACTGCTCCAGGGAGAGCTTGCGCGGCGGGACGATCGCCTCGAACGAGTCGGCCGACGAGGACCGCATGTTCGTGAGCTTCTTCTCCTTGGTGATGTTCACGTCCATGTCGTCGGCGCGCGAGTTCTCGCCGACGATCATGCCCTCGTACACCTCGGTGCCGGGGTCGGTGAACAGCACGCCGCGCTCCTGGAGGTTCGTCATCGCGAAGGCGGTGACGGCACCGGCGCGGTCGGCGACCAGCGAGCCGTTGTTACGGGTCGTCAGGGTGCCGAACCACGGCTCGTGGCCCTCGTGGATGGAGTGCGCGATACCCGTACCGCGGGTGTTCGTCAGGAACTCCGTACGGAAGCCGATGAGGCCGCGCGACGGGACGACGAACTCCATGCGGACCCAGCCGGAGCCGTGGTTCGACATGTTGTCCATACGGCCCTTGCGGACGCCCATGAGCTGTGTGACGGCGCCCATGTGCTCCTCGGGCACGTCGATCGTCATGCGCTCGACGGGCTCGTACGTCTTGCCCTCGACCTGCTTGGTGACCACCTGGGGCTTGCCGATGGTCATCTCGAAGCCCTCGCGGCGCATCTGCTCGACCAGGATGGCCAGCGCCAGCTCACCGCGGCCCTGCACCTCCCAGGCGTCGGGACGCTCGGTGTCCAGGACGCGGAGCGACACGTTACCGATCAGCTCGCGGTCCAGGCGGTCCTTGACCTGGCGGGCGGTGACCTTGCGGTCCTTGACCGCGGCCTTGGCCTCCGCGCCCTTGCCGGTGCCGCCCCGGCCGACGAGCGGCGAGGTGTTGGTGCCGATGGTCATGGAGATCGCGGGCTCGTCGACCGTGATCAGGGGCAGCGCGACCGGGTTCTCCGGGTCGGCGAGCGTCTCACCGATCATGATCTCCGGGATACCGGCGACGGCGCAGATGTCACCGGGGCCGGCCACCTCGGCGGGCTTGCGGGTGAGCGCCTCGGTCATCATCAGCTCGGTGATGCGCACGTTCTGGATCGAGCCGTCGCGCTTGATCCAGGCCACCGTCTGGCCCTTGCGCAGCTCGCCCTCCTCGACGCGGAGGAGCGCGATGCGGCCGAGGAAGTTGTCGGCGTCGAGGTTGGTGACGTGGGCCTGGAGCGGCGCGCCCTCCTCGTACGTCGGGGCCGGGACGTGCTCCAGGATCGCGGAGAAGAACGGCTCCAGGCTGGTGGAGTCCGCCGGGACCGTGCCGTCCTCCGGCTTGGTCAGCGAGGCGATGCCGTCACGGCCGCACGCGTAGACGATCGGGAACTCGATCTGCTCCTCGTCCGCGTCCAGGTCGAGGAAGAGGTCGTAGGTCTCGTTGACGACCTCGTCGATCCGGGAGTCGGGGCGGTCCGTCTTGTTGATGCACAGGATGACGGGCAGGCGCTGCTGGAGCGCCTTGCGCAGCACGAAGCGGGTCTGCGGGAGCGGGCCCTCGGAGGCGTCGACCAGAAGCACGACCGCGTCCACCATCGACAGGCCGCGCTCGACCTCGCCGCCGAAGTCGGCGTGGCCGGGGGTGTCGATGATGTTGATGGTGATGACGTCGCCGCCATCCTTGGGGTGGTACTTCACGGCCGTGTTCTTGGCCAGGATCGTGATGCCCTTCTCACGCTCCAGGTCGTTCGAGTCCATCATGCGGTCGTCGAGCGACTCGGCGGCGTGCGCGGCGAACGAGCCGGCCTGCTTGAGCATGGCATCGACGATGGTCGTCTTGCCGTGGTCGACGTGGGCGACGATGGCGACGTTACGGATGTCGTGGCGCGTGGGCATGGTGTGGCTTGCGCTTCTCTCGGATCGGGGATTCAGGCGCCTGGGTCGGTCTTGAGTCCTCGTACGCCCGCCGGGCGGACGCGCCACGGCTACTCCCATGGTACGGGGCAGCCGCTGCTGCGGCTTCCCGGGCGGTTTCTAGCGGGCGCAGGAGAGCCTGACGGCCTCGTGGGCCGCGGCGGACGCGTCCTTGCCCAGGCGCTCGTCGCAATTGACCGCGCCCCCGCCGGAGGACCCCCAGGTCGACACATGCCCGATGACCGGCTTCCCGCCCCCGGCGCACCTGTAGCGGAAGTCCGTCTCGATCAGCTTGAAGTGGCTGAAGCTCACCAGCCGCACGCTGCCCTTCCCTCCGCTGACCAGGCCCGACGGCTCGTCGAGCGGTGCGTACGTGCCCGGCTCTCCGAGGGCGGAACCCTCCTTCGGATCGCCGTCCGCGGGCACCAGTCCGAGCTTCGTCCCGAGGGCGTGGAGGACGAGGTCCGGGTCCAGGTCCGCGCCCTCGGTCACCACGGAGGCCGGGTCCGTGCGCAGCCGCCGGATCGGTTTCGTCAGGCCGGCGGGCCCGGTCAGGGTCTGCGCCTCGGCGACCCCGTTGATCACCCAGTTCTGGCGCAGGTTGAACCAGGTGTACGTACCGCCCCGGCACGCCTGCGGCTCCCGGGCGACGGCGTCGTCGGCCGTCGCCGCCGGCGACCGGGCCGGGGCCGGGTCGTCGGCGCCCCGGTCGCCCGGCGTCGAGGTGCAGCCCCCGACGAGGAGGCCCGCCGCCGTCAGGACCGCAGCCGTGGTGACCGCTCGTGTCCGCATCATGGCCCTGCCCCCGTAGTCCGTTCTTCCGGTGGAATTCACCGGTGGTCGGGACCACGGTTGCCGTAACGGACTTCACGGACAAGTGACTTGAGCAAGTCCAGAGGTGCGGATGTCCCCTACTTCTTCTTCTGGGCCGGAGCGCCCGCGGCCTGCGGGGCCTTGTAGCCGATGTCCTGGTAGTGCGGGACCCCGAGGCCGAAGGCGCCGACGTTCACGAGTTGCCTGCCGGTGGCGACGAGCTGGGGGCGCTGGAAGAGGGGAATCGATCCGGCGGCGGCCCAGATGCGGGCGTCCGCCTTACGCATGAGGTCCTGGGCGGCCTTCTCGTCCAGCTCCGAGGCCGCCTGGTCGAAGAGCTGGTCGATGTGGTCCGTGCCGACGCGGGTGTAGTTCTGCTCCACGAGCAGCGAGCCGTCGGACGCGGGCAGCGGCTTGGCGAAGATCGGGCGGTCGTCGGTGGCGGGGTAGGCGGTGGCGGGCCAGGAGTACAGGGCCATGTCGTAGTCGCCGGAGGCCACGTGGTCGCGGAAGTAGCTGTCGTCGGAGACCTTGGTGATCTCGGTGCGGATGCCGATCGTGTCGAGCATCGCGGCGATCTTCTCGCCGACGCTGCGCAGGCCTGCCGAGCCGGGCCCGGACGGCAGGACGAAGCGCAGGCTCAGCGGCTTGCCGTTCTTGCCGAGCGGACCGCGCGCGGTGTCGGCCGCCTTGGCCGGCGCGGCGGTCCCCGCCGGTGCGTAGGCCCCGGCGGCGCCTCCGGGCTGCCGGTCCTGGGCCCGGATCGCGTCCCGGGCGTCCTCCGAGGTACCGGTGGAGCCGAGGTACCCGGCCTGGCGCAGCAGGGCGACGCTCTGCTCGGCGGCGTCGGGGGCCGGGGCGAGGACGTGGGTGCCGGGGGCGCCGGGCTTGTCGTCGCCGACGATGTAGAGGCCGTCGTCGGCCGCGGGCTCGCCCGCGGCACGGTCCCCCTTGCCGTCGTCCGCGTCCTTGCCGGCGCTGCCCTTCTTCTCGTCGGCCTTCTTCTCGTCGGCCTTCGTGTCGGCGTCCTTCTTCCTCTCGCCCTCGCTGCCGGCCTTGGTGCCGTCGCTCCGGCTCAGCGCGCCCTCGCGCGTCCAGCCCGCGTCGGCGAGCAGCGCCTGCGCCTGCTCGGTGTCCTGCTTGCCGAGCGCGTCGCTGCCGTCCCGGTACGCGGGCTGCCCGGCGACGGCGAGATGGCTGCCGAGTGGCCGCGCGGGCAGTCCGAGCGGCTTGAGCACGGTGTCGGCCAGCTCCTGGCGGTCCAGGGCGCGGGCCACGGCCCGGCGTACCCGGTCGTCGGCGAGCGGTCCGTTCTCGCCGTTCAGCGCGAGCTGGGTGTAGGCGGGCTCCAGGGACTTGCGGACCACGTAGGCGCGCAGCCCGCTCTGCTCGGTGGCGTACGCGTCGGCGGCCCTGGCCTTGTCGTCCCGCGCCTCCTGCTCCTCCTCGGCCGCCTCCTCGTCGGTGCCGTGCGCCACGGCCCAGGAGCGCAGGGCGTCCGCCGGGCTCTGCGCGGCGCCGGGGCCGTGGGCGGGCGGTGCGCCGGCCGCGCCCTCGCGGGCCGCCTGGGCGACGCGGTGGGCGGTGGTGGAGTCGATGTCGGCGATGTCGACGGCGCCCTCGGCCAGCGCGTCGGTGCGGTCCTCGGGCTTGACGGCCTTGAAGACCAGCGAGTCCAGCTTGGCGCGGGCGCCCCACCAGCGCGGGTCGCGGGTCAGCGTGACGGAGCCGGTCTTCTTGTCCACCTCGCGGAGCCGGAACGGTCCGGCCGTCTCCTTGAGCGTGGTGCGCGCGCCGTCGTTGAAGGCGTCCGGGGAGCCCGTCACCTGCTTCGGGTAGAGCGGCGAGAACAGCGAGCGCCAGTCCGCGTACGGCTTGGCGAAGGTGACCTTGACCTCCAGGTCGTCGTGGCCCCGCTCGATCTTCTCGATGCGTTCGTACCCGGCGTTGCGGGCGGTCCAGAACGCGGAGTCCTTGCCGCTGAGCGCCCGCCACTGGGCGACGAAGTCCGGGGCGCCGATCCCCCGGCCGTCGCTCCAGACGGCCTGCTGGTTGAGCCGGTAGACGACGACCTGGCGGGGCTCGGTCTCGGTCACCTTCGCGGATTCGAGGTAGTCCGGGTTGAGCTGCGGCCGGCCCTGGGCGTCGAGCGGGAAGAGCGTCGGCAGCAGGGCGCCGGTGATGCGCGTGGTGGCGCTGTCGGCGTCCGCCTGGAAGGCGTTGAAGGTGGCGGGCAGCGCGTCGATCGCCCAGGTGACCTTGCCCCCGTCGGCGACCTGGGCGCGGGCGGCGCGGGCCACGTCCTGCGGTGCGGCGGCTACGTGCGCGTTCTCCTCGCCGCCCGAACTGCATCCGGCCAGCACGGGCAGGGTGAGGACGCCTGCGGTGAGGAGGGCGGGGATGCGCCTCTTTCGGGCCGTCCCGCGCGGGACGCCGACGTGGGACATGGCTGATACCTCCGGGGACGGCCCGGCCCGCACCGGGAATGGGCCTGATTGAGCGTTTTTGGTGGCATTTGCAGTTGATCACACTGGTTCCGCCCCTCCACTGAAAACGCCCTCGCGCGGGAACGCCGTGCCGACACGGCGCGTACGCCCCGAAGCCCACCCGTACGGCGGAGCGCCGCGGCCCGGGTGGGCGGCGGCGCTCCGGTGCGGTTCCGGTCAGCCGAGGAGCTTGACGATCTCGTCGGTCGTGCCGGTCTCGCCGAGGCGCGGGAAGATCCGCTGGAGGCTGTTGTCGTGGGCCTCGCCGCTCATGTCGGTCATCGCGTCCGTGGCGAGGGTGACGTGGTAGCCGTGCTCGTGCGCGGAGCGGGCGGTGGACTCGACGCCGATGCTGGTCGCGATGCCGGCCACCACGACCTGGGTGACGCCCCGGCGGCGCAGCTGGAGGTCGAGGTCGGTGCCGTAGAAGGCGCCCCACTGCTGCTTGGTGACGATGATGTCGCCCTCGCGCGGGCCCATCTCGGGGACGATCTCGGCCCAGTCGGCGGCGGGCTGCCCGGACCGCGCCGGGCCCTCGGTGCGACCGGGGGCGCCGCCGGTGACACGGACCAGGACCACGGGCAGGCCCTTGGCCCGGAAGGCGTCGGCGAGGGTCGCGGCGTTGGCGATGACGTCGGAGGCGGGGTGGGCGGTGGGCAGGGCGGTGATGCCCTTCTGGAGGTCTACGACGATCAGCGCGGTGCGGGGGTCGAGGACGGTGGCGGTCATGGTGGTGCTCCTTGTGCGGTGGTGCTTGAGGGGGATCAGGTGCGCCCGCGCAGGGCGCGGTCGGTGACGGTGAGGACGATGAGCAGGACGCCCAGGACGGCGGCGACGGCGGCCATCAGGTGCAGCCCCCGGTCGCCGGCCGACTGTCCGTAGGCCAGGGCGATGAGGCTGGAGGCGGTGATCGCCCCGATGTACTGGGCGGTGCGCTGGAGGCCGGCGGCCGAGCCGACGGAGGCGGGCGGCGCGTACGCCTGCACGGCCGCCTGGTTGCTGGTGCCGATGAGCCCCTGCGGGACGCCGAAGCAGGCACCGGCGAGCAGCAGGACGGCGACCGGTGCGTCGCCGGAGAGCAGGAAGAGCATTCCGGCTCCGGCGGTGAGCAGGAGGCAGGCCAGGACGAGCGGGCCCCGGATGCCCTTCGTGCGGGCGCCGAGCAGCGAGCACACCAGCGCGGCGACGGACATCGGCAGCATGAGGAGTCCGGTGTGCCCGGAGGAGTAGCCCCGGGCCTCCTCCAGCCACTGCGTGTATCCGTACATCACGCAGTAGATCAGCAGGTAGCTGACGCCGTGCCGGAGGTACGTACGCGAGAGCGCCCCGTTGCCCGCGAGCATCCGCAGGTCGATGAAGGGGGCGGGGGCCCGCAGCTGCCACCACACCAGGGCGGCGGTCAGCGCGGCGAACGGCGCGAGCAGCCACCACATCGGGTGCGCGAGGTCGAGCAGAAAGAAGACCAGGACGGTGAGCGCGGTCGCGAACAGGCCGATGCCGAGCGGATCGAGCCCCAGCCGGGGCGCCGGGCCGCCGGCCGCGCGGGCGCGGGGCGGGTCGGCGGGGATCCAGAGCAGGGCCGCGCCGAGTGCGATCAGCGCCACGGGCACGTTGACGGCGAAGATCCCGCGCCAGCCGGCCGTCATGACCAGCAGCCCGCCGAGGGTCGGCCCGACCGCCGCACTGCCGAGCGCGGCGAAGGAGAGCCGGGCCAGCACCGGGCGTGGGGTCGGCCGCCCGATCCGGGCCGACTCGTCGCGCAGCACCGCCATGGCGGCCGGGTAGGCCGCCGACGTACCGATGCCGAGCAGCAGCCGCGAGACGATCAGCTGGCCGAAGCCCTGTGCGAAGGTGCCGACCAGGCCGGAGGCGACGACCACGACGAGGCCGGCGAGGAAGACGCGGCGCGGCCCGAGGACATCGGCGAGCCGGCCCAGGACGGGCTGGGCGACGGCGCTGGCGAGGTAGAGGACGGAGATCAGCCAGGCGGTGTCGGCGGCGCCGACGGAGAAGTGGTGCCCGATCGCCACCAGCGCGGTGGAGATCATGGTGGTGTTCAGCGGGTTGAGCAGCGAGCCGAGCAGCAGCGGCGCGGTGAGCCGGGCGCTGAAGCCGGGATCGTCCGCCGTCCGGTCCGGGCGGGCCGCCGCGCGTACCGCCCCGGGCAGCACCTCGCGAGCCGTCACGAACCGACCAGGCGTTCGATGAGGGCCACGGCCTCGGCGACCGTCCGCCGCTCGTGCCCGTCCAGCTCGGCGGCGACGGCCTCGGCCAGCCAGTTCCGCTTGGCGGCCCGGACCTCGGCGAGCGTCGTACGCCCGGCATCGGTGACCGACATGACGGACTTCCGCCCGTCGGCCGGGTCCGGCGCGCGCTCGACCAGCCCCTGCGCCTCCAACGCGCCCAGGGTCAGCCGCATGGACTGCGGGCGTACGAACTCGGCGCGGGCCAGGTCCGCGGTGGTCGCGGCGCCCCCGTCGTCCAGCCGGGCCAGCACCGAGCGCTGGGTCGGGGTCAGCAGCGACTCCGACGAGGAGGAACGCAGCCGCCGCAACAGCCGGCCGACCACGGAGGCCAACTGGTTCGCCACCTCTTCGGCCGTGGGGTCGGGGGTCGCCCCAGATGATTGCGTCATACATCCACCGTACGAGAACGGCAGGTCACCTTGCAAGGCAGCCTGTTGTTCTGCGCCCTGCCGGTCGAGCCTCCCTGTGCCGCCCCGCAGCCGGAACGCTTCATGTCGCGGCGCCCCGGAGAGGGACATAGCCTCACAAACGTGACGCCGCCCGAGAGCCGAACCCGGATCCTCATACCGGGCCGGGCCCTGCTCGCCGTCCTCCTGACGGTGTGCTGGCTGGCCCTGGCCCCCGCCCCGGCCGCCCGCGCCGACGACCCGGTCACGCTGTCCCGCGACGGGCAGATCACCGACAGGGTGGGGGCCCTCGGCGGTCGCCGCCCCCAGGTGGTCACGGCCCTCGACCGGCTCTATGCCGAGCACCGCCTCCAGCTCTTCGTGGTGTACGTACGCGACTTCTCCGGGCGCTCCCCGCAGGACTGGGCCGACGCGACCGCCGACCGCAACGGTCTCGGCCGCGACGACGTCCTGCTCGCCGTCGCCACCCACGCCCGGCAGTACGCCTACTCAGTCGACCAGGACGCCCCCCTCACGGACACCCAGCTCCGGGAGGTGGCGAACACCGCGATCGAACCGGCGCTGAAGGAGAACGACTGGGCGGGCGCCGCGACCGGCGCAGCCGACGGCTACGGCGCCGTCCTGTCCGGCGAGCCCGTACCCACCCCCGCGATCACCCCCGGCCCCTCCGACCCGGGCTCCGGCTCGGGCGGCACCAGCACCGGAGACCTCCTCCTGCCGGTCGTCCTGCTCTGCGCGGTCGCGGCCGTCGCCGCGTACGCGTTCCTGCGGCGCAAGCGGCGCGCCACCACCCGTACGACACCCGGCACGACCGGCTGGGCCGGCGGCACGCCCCCGCCCACCCCGCTGCCGGAGCTCGACGCGAAGGCCGAGGAGACGCTGGTCGCCACCGACGACGCGGTCCGCACGAGCGAGGAGGAGCTGGGGTTCGCCACCGCCCAGTTCGGGGAGGAGGCCGCCGCGCCGTTCGCCGAGGCGGTGGCGTACGCCAAGGGCGAGCTGACCACCGCGTTCCGGCTGCGCCAGCAGCTGGACGACGCGTTCCCGGAGGACGACGCGACGCGCCGGCGGATGCTGGACGAGATCATCAGCCGCTGCGCCGACGCCGACGGCCGCCTCGACGCGGTCTCCGAGGACTTCGACCGACTGCGCGAGCTGGAGCGCGGGGCGCCGCAGGCCGTGGCCGCCGCCGAGACCGCGCTCCACGAGCTGACCGGCCGCGTCCCGGCCGCCGGGTCCGCGCTCGCCTCGATGCGCGAGCGGTACGCGGACCGGGCATCGGCCCCCGTGGCCGGTGACGCCGACCAGGCCGAGGACCGGCTCGCCTTCGCGACCTCGTCCCTCGACCGGGCCCGGCAGGCGGTGGACGGCGGCGACCACGCGGCGGCGGCCGTCTACGTCCGGGCCGCCGAGGGCGCGCTCGACCAGGCGGCCACCCTCGTCGACGGCGTGGAGCGGCGGGCCCGCGAGCTGGACGAGGCGGCTGACCGGCTGACCGCCGCGCTCACCGAGCTGGACACCGACCTCGCGGACGCGGGAGGGCTGCTCGACGGCACGGCGCAGGGGGCCTCCACCGCCGACCTGAGCGGCCGGATCGCCCGCGCCCGTGCGGTGGCCGGCGAGGTGCGCGAGGAGCGGGGCGGCCGGTACGACCCGATCGACGCGCTGCGCCGGGTGGAGGAGGCGGACCGGGCGCTGGACGAGGCGCTGGCCGGGGCGCGGGAACGGGAACGGGGCGACACCCGGGCACGCTCGCTGCTCGACGGCGCGCTGCTGACCGCACGCTCCTCGGTGGCGGCGGCCGCGGACTTCGTCACGACGCACCGGGGCGCGGTCGGCAGCACCGCCCGGACCCGGCTCGCGGAGGCGCAGCGCCGACTGGAGCGGGCCGCCGCACTGGCGGGCACCGGCGACCCACAGTCCGCCCTGGCCGAGGCGAACCGCGCGGACGCGCTGGCCGTCGAGGCGCGCGGCCTGGCCGAGCAGGACGTACGCGGGTACGGATACGGCGGGCGCGGCGGCCCCGGCGGCATGGCGGGCGGAGGCGGGGGCATGGGCGGCGCGGTGCTCGGCGGGATCCTCCTCGGCGGCCTGATGGGCGGGGGCGGCGGGCGCGGTGGCTTCGGGGGCGGATTCGGCGGAGGCGGGGGCTTCGGAGGCGGCGGGCCCGGCAGCTTCGGCGGCGGCGGGACGCGGGGCCGCCGGGGCGGCGGCGGGCGCTTCTGACGCGGCGAGCTTCCAGAGCTTCCCGTACAGCGGCGCGCTTCCCGTACAGCGCAGAGCTTTCCGTCCGGCGCGGAGCTTCCCGTACAGCCGATGCGTGACCCCACGAGCAGCACCACCCGACAGGAGAGGCCCCATGAGCAAGCAGACCGTCCTCGGCCGTGTCACCCAGCTGGCGAAGGCCAACATCAACGCCCTGCTCGACCAGGCCGAGGATCCGCAGAAGATGCTGGACCAGCTGATCCGCGACTACACCGCCAACATCTCCGAGGCGGAGCAGGCGGTGGCCGCCACCATCGGCAACCTCCGTCTGATGGAGCAGGACCACCAGGAGGACGTCGAGGCGGCGCGGGAGTGGGGCGGCAAGGCGCTCGCCGCGAGCCGCAAGGCCGATGAGCTGCGGGCGGGCGGCTCGGGCCCCGAGGCGGACAAGTTCGACAACCTGGCCAAGGTCGCGCTGGGCCGGCAGCTCCAGTCGGAGAAGGAGGCCAGGACCGCCGAGCCGACCATCGCCGCGCAGACCGAGGTGGTCGACAAGCTCAGGACGGGCCTGGACCGGATGAAGGCGAAGCTCTCGGAGCTGAAGGCCAAGCGGGACGAGCTGGTGGCGCGCGCCAGGTCGGCGGAGGCGCAGAACCGGATGACGGACGCGGTGAAGGACATCGACGTCCTGGACCCGACCAGCGAGCTGAGCCGGTTCGAGGACAAGGTGCGGCGCGAGGAGGCGCGGGCCCTCGGCAATCAGGAGCTGGCGGCCTCCTCGCTGGACGTTCAGTTCGAGGAGCTGGACGCACTGGGCGACAGCGCCGAGGTGGAGGCCCGGCTCGCCGCCCTGAAGACCACGAAGTGAGCCGCGCCCCGGCCGCCGCTCAGAACATGCTGAGCAGTTCCTCCACCGAGCGTTCGGCGGCCGGCCGGCCGTCGGGCAGCGGCAGTTCGAACCAGACGGTCTTGCCGCGCGGGGTCCGCCGCGCGCCCCAGGCCGCGCTGAGGAGCCCCACCAGCTGGAGGCCCCGGCCGCCCTCGTCCGTGTCCCGGGCGCGCCGGCGCCTCGGCTGGACGAGACCGGCGTCCCACACCTCGCAGACGAGGGTGCGGTCGCGCAGCAGGCGGAGCCGGATCTCGCCCTCGCCGTAGCGCAGGGCGTTGGTGACGAGCTCGCTGACCAGCAGTTCCGTGGTGTCGATCAGGTCGTCGAGGCCCCAGCTGGTGAGCTGGCCCCGGGCCAGTTCGCGGGCACGGCCGACCGAGCGGGGTTCGCGGGGCAGCCGCCAGTCGCCGACGGCCTCGGTGGGCAGGCCCTGGATGCGGGCCATCAGGAGCGCGATGTCGTCCTCGCCGTGCCGGGTGTGCAGCGAGCCGAGGACCCGGTCGCAGACGTCCTCCAGCGGCTGGGCCGGTTCCACCAGGGCCTTGCGGAGGGCGGCCAGGCCCTCGTCCAGCGGGTGGTCGCGGGACTCGACCAGGCCGTCGGTGTAGAGGGCGAGGAGCGCGCCCTCCTTCAGCTCGACCTCGACCTCCTCGAACGGTTCGCCGCCGACGCCCAGCGGCATCCCCGGCGGTACGTCGAGGAGCAGCGCGGCCTCGCCCGGCTCGACCACGGCGGGCGGCAGGTGGCCCGCGTTGGCGAAGGTGCAGCGCCGGGTGACCGGGTCGTAGACCGCGTAGACGCAGGTCGCGAGGTACACCTCGGAGAGGTCGGCCTCACGGGACTTGTGCGCGGCGCGGGCGGGCCACTGGGCTCCCCCGCCGCCGGAGGCGGAGGCGGCACCGGGGGCGCCGAGGCCCCGGGCGACCTCGTCGAGCGCGGACAGCACCTCGGCCGGTTCCAGGTCGAGCAGGGCCAGGGTGCGTACGGCGGTGCGCAGTTCGCCCATGGCCACGGCGGCGCGCAGGCCACGCCCCATCACGTCGCCGACGACGAGGGCGGTGCGGTGTCCGGGCAGCTCGATCACGTCGAACCAGTCGCCGCCGACCTCGTTGGCGGTGTTGCCCGGGAGGTAGCGGCAGGCGATGTCGAGCCCGGCGGCCTCCGGGTCACCGGGCGGCAGCAGGCTGCGCTGGAGGATCAGGGCGCGTTCGTGCTCGCGGCGGTAGAGGCGGGCGTTGTCGATACAGACGGCGGCGCGGGCGGCCAGCTCGGTCGCGAGGGCCCGGTCCCGGGCGTCGAACGGCTCGCTGCCCTTCGTACGGGAGAAGCGGACGAGGCCCACCACGGTGTCGTGGGCGACCATCGGCACGGCCAGCGTGGACTGCACGAAGCCCCGGTCGTCGCCCGGCACGTCCTCGATGCGGCCGGTGCGCAGCGCGACGGCGCACGGCGAGCCGAAGGGATAGCGGTGGACGGCGCCGAGGGCCGGGGGTGCAGCAGCGCCCGGCGGGCCGGAGTCGGAGGCGCCGGGGACCGGGTGGGGCAGGGCGTCGGACACCGCGCTGGCGAAGGCGACGCGGCGCAGTTCGGCGGAGCCCCCGACCGGCTCCCGGCTGAGCGGGCTCCAGCCGCCGGGCGCCGCCTCGTCCCCGGTGAGCAGGGCCTGGTAGAGGTCGACGGAGGCCAGGTCGCAGAAGACCGGGACGGCGACGTCGAGGAGTTCGCGGGCGGTGGTCTCCAGGTCCAGGGAGTTGCCGATGCGGGCGCTCGCCTCGTTGAGCAGGGCGAGGTTGCGGCGGGCGCTGGCGGCCTCGCGGGCGGCGGTGTGACGCCGGGTCACGTCGGTGGCGAGTCCGGCGATGCCGATGGGGCGGCCCGATCCGCTGTGCACCCGGTAGAGGTTCATCGACCAGTGGCGTCGCTCGGTGTCACCGGGGGCCGTTCCGACGAGTTGGAGGTCGGTGACGGAGTTTCCGGTCTCCAGGACCCGTTCGAGCGTGGCGGTCAGCCGGTCGGCCTCGGCGCCGGTGAGGTAGTCGCCGACGGTGCGGCCCCGGTGGTCGTCGGCGCGGCCGCCGAAGACGGTGGCGAAGCGCTCGTTGGCCCGGACGACGGTGAGGTCGGTGCCGAACAGGACGAAGCCGAAGGGAGATTGGCCGAAAATCGCCTGCGAGGCGGCGAGGTCCGTCTCGATGCGGCGCAGGGCGCGGACGTCCACGACGATGCAGACCGCCGCCCGTTCGCCGGTGGCCGTCTCGCTGGGCATCACGTAGATCTCGGCGAGCCCGTGCGCCCCGCCCTCGCCGGGCATCCGGAAGGGGACGAGTCCCGTCCACTCCTTGCCGTCGAGCACTTCGCCGACCCGGCGGTGCCCCTCGCGGCGGACCTCGCCCGGCAGGAACGCCTCGACCGGGTCCTTGCCCACGGCCTCGTGGGCGGCCACGCCGAAGAGACCGGCGGCCCGGCGGCTCCACTGCTCGATCAGGCCGTCGGGCCCGATCGAGAAGGAGGCGACTCTGATGTAGTCGTAGATCGAGCCGGGCGGACTGCTCTGCCACACGACGTCGCCCGATGTCCCAGGTATCTCGCTCACGCGACCGTCCCCTCCAGCTCACACACCGGACCGGTCATGCCCGCAGTATTCAGCACTACGGCCCCGTCCGGCACGGCGTTCACGATCACAGCACGGTCTCAGTCCATTTCAGCCAGGTTCGGCCCCGACCTCCGGTGATCGCTGTGCGTCCCACCTCACTCCTAACCAGGCAGAGCCAGCTCGAACCACACCGTCTTGCCGCTCTTTCCCCGCCGGGTCCCCCAGCGCCGGGCCGCACAGGCCACGAGCTGCAGTCCCCGGCCGCTCTCGTCGTCGGGTCCCGCCCTGCGTTCGGTGGGTGGCTCGGGGAGGGGATCCGAGACTTCCACCAGCAGCCCCTGCCCGGCGGTGGCGTGGTCCCCGTCCTGGTGGGGGCGCAGCAGCCGCACCCCGATGGGGCCGGGCGTGTAGCGCATGGAGTTGGTCACCAGCTCACTGACCAGCAGCATCGCCTCGTCACCGACGGCGGCGTCGAGCCCCCAGCCGCGCAGGGTGTCCTGGACGGCGTGCCGGGCGGTGCGCACGGCGCCGGGAACAGCCGGAAAGCTCCACTCGGCTCGATCGCCTTCGGTATCGGTCACGCCGATCACTCCCAGAGCCGGCAACGGTGACGCCCTGTCTGCGCGGGGCGAAACAGCACATACCCGATATTGACGGGCGAATACCACCGGGCTCGACACGCGGGGCGTACGGGTGTACGGCGGCGCGCACGTACGAGTGCCCGGGAAACGGGGGCGCACACTCGGGGCGCCGCGCGCCGCGCCATGATCCGCGCGCCGGCCTCAGGCCAGGTCGCCCGACGCCCGGAGATCGTCGAACAGCAGCTGGTCGACGGGCGGTACGCGGTCGCGGTCGGCGTACGAGAACCACGCCACGTCCTCGATCTCGCTGCTGGCTCGCAGCTCGCCGCTGAACCCGGCGGTGTAGCAGGCCATCCGGACCACCGCACCGTCCGGCAGGCCGGGCCCGCCGGCCTCGTACGTCCCCACGTGCACGGCGGACCCGGCGTCGATACGGACCGTCAGCTCCTCCTCGATCTCGCGCACGAGGGTGTCGAGGTCGCTCTCGGCGCCCTCCCGTTTGCCGCCCGGGATGTAGAAGACGTCCTTTCCGCGCGGGCGGGCGCACAGGATGAGGCCCCCCTCGATCCGCACCCACGCCACCGTGTCGATCAGCACCGGCGCATCGCCGCCCTCCAGTTCGCCGATCGCCTCGGCCAGCCACTTCTTCTCCTCGGCGCCCGTGGCGCGGGCGATGCGCAGCATGCCCTGCCGGAAGATCGTGGGCGCCCGCTCGGCCCGCACCGGCTCGCCGTCCCGGTAGAAGAAGCTCGTCGGCTCGTCGAGGAACGCCTGCCGCCTGCGCAGGACCGCCGCCTGCCCGGCCCGGTCCGGGAGGTGGTGCAGGAACGCGAGCAGCGTGAAGAAGCGCTGCCCATCGGTGATCTCGGCCTCCTTCGGGTGACCGAGCCGGGCGTGCAGCTCGTCGCGTCCGGCCTCGGTGAGGGAGAGGACCCGGCGGGGCGCGGCTCCGGTGCCGGGCTCGGTGCGCTGCTCGACCAGGCCCGCCTTCACCAGCCGGGAAATGGCCGGATAGAGCGCCCCGTCGCTGACCGGGCGGATGTGGCCGCTGAGGGCCTGGATACGGGCCTTCAGCTCGTATCCGTGCAGGGGCTCCTCGAAGAGGAATCCCAGAATCGACAGTTCCAGCACGCGTCGAGCTCCTCACCGCGTCCGTCATCCGCTTGCCCGTCCGGCGCCCTCATGTTATCTCTTTCCGCTGTACCTCGATTCGAGGTACAGCGGAAAGAGGGGGCGGTCATGGAGGCGACGGAGCACCGGCGCACGCTGGTGGTACTCGCGTATCCGGTCTACTTCGAGCTCCTCGCGGGGGTCACGGCCGGGATCATCAACATGGTCTGGGTGGCCCGGCTGGGCGGGGCGGCGGTGGCGGCGGTGGCCGCCGCGACCAATGTCGAGAACCTCCTGCTCGGCGTCATCCTGGTGGCGGGCTCCGGTACGACGGTGCTCGTCGCGCGGGCCAGGGGCGCAAACGATCCGGCGGCGCTGCGCTCGGCGGTGCGCGGCGGCTGGGCGCTGTGGGCGCTGGTCACGCCGGTGGTCGCGGTGGGTGGTTACCTCTGCCGCGCACCGCTGGCGCGGCTCGTCCTGGGGAGCGGTGACGGCGGCGCGGCGGCCCTGGCCACCGGCTACTTCGCGATCGCGCTGCCGGGCATCGCGGTGTTCTTCGCGACCAATGTGGTCGACGGCATCCTGAAGGGCACGGGTGACACCCGCACCCCGATGAGGCTCGCGGTCCTCGCGAACGGCCTGATCCTCGGTCTGGACCCGCTGCTCATCCTGGGGTTCGGGCTCGGGGTGCGCGGCGCGGCGATCGCCACGGTGCTGGGCCGGACCGCCGCACTCGTCTGCGGCCTCGTGGCGCTGCGCCGTAACGGCGTGCTGCGGCGGGCCGCCGCCCCGGCCTGTGCGGGCCGGGTGCGCGGGGGCCTGGCCGCCGACGCGCGCGGGACCGCCGCCACGGGCCTGCCCATGTCGGCCGACTTCGTCGCGCGGATGGCGGGAGCGCTCGCGCTCGTCGCCGTCGTCGCCCGGATCGGGGTGACCGAGGTCGCCGCGTACGGGATCGCGACGAAGGCGATGTACGTCGCGACGATGGCCTTCTACGCGGTGCGCCAGGCCGCCGCCATCCGTACCGCCCATCTGCTCGGCGCCGGGCGCGACGCGCGGCGGGCCATCGGGCGGCAGGCGCTGCTGGTGGCCTCGGCGCTGGGCCTCACGGCCGCGGCCGTGCTCCTCGCGGGCGCGCCCTGGATCATGCGGGCCTTCGGCAGCGAGGGAGCGGTGGCCGGGGCCGGGGCGCTCTATCTGCGCTGCGTGGGACCGTATCTGCTGCTGCTCGCCTGCTTCATCGCGCTCGGCGGCGTCTTCGAGGGCAGCGGTGCGAGTCCGGCCCTCGCCCGCGTCACCGCCTGCGGGGTCGCGGTCCAACTCGCGCTGGCGTACGGCATGTCGGGGTGGGGGCTGCCGGGCATCTGCCTGGCCATGGGCCTCTCGATGGCGGTGCAGTGCGCCGCCATCGCTCCCCTGTACCGGCGCACGGCGCGTTAGCCCCGTGCGCCCCACGGCCCACTACGACTGGGCAGCCTGCCCGACCCGCTCCACCCAGTACAGCTGCTTGTGCCCCCGGTCCTGCAGCTTGTCGGCCGCCCGCTGGGCCTCGCCCTGCGTGGCGTACCTGCCGACGCGGTAGCGGTTGCCGTTGTCGTCCTGCCGTATCACCAGCCAGGAAAGCACGGCACCGCTGTCACTCATCGTGTTTCTCCCGAGCATCGCGCCCCTCCCCTGAACGATGTGCACGCTTCTAAGGAACTCCAGGAAACCCCGGTACGCATATGCCTGAGCCTACGCCTGACCTTCACGCAACGGATACGTCTTTACACAAAGAGGTACCGATCCGGCCAGGAACGGACCAACGCCCTGGGGGCGCATTCTCGCGAATGCGCCCCCAGGGCGTTGCAGGGAACGGAACAAGACGATCAGACGTGAGCCGGCCCCGCCCGCCGGTCACCTCACGGGGAGCCGGTACCCCACCCGGTAGCGGTCGGCCGGCACCACCACGTCGGCGGTCTCGACGGGCCGCCCGGAGGCGTAGAAGGTCCGCTCGACCACCATCACCACATGCCCGGGGACCCCGCCCAGCGCCAGGAGCTCCTCCGCAAGCCCCGGGCGCGCGCCCACCTGCTCGGCGACGTTGTCCACGATCACGTCGATGGCGGCCATCCGCTCGACCACCCCGCAGCCGCCCAGCGGGCCCTCCTCGGGCAGCATGACCGGCGTGCGCCCCGTGATGGCCAGGGGCTCCCAGGAGGTGGAGAGCATCACGGGCTCACCCGCCTCCCGGAACACGTAATGCGTGCGCATGACGCGGTCGCCCGGCTCGATCGCGAGGCGGGCGGCGATCTCGGGGCTCGCGCCCTCCTGCTCGCTGCGCGACTCCCAGGTCCCGCGCGCACCGTCCGCCGCCTGCTCCTGACGGAACGGGCCCGCACCCGCCTCGGGCCGGAAGCCGGAGCGCTCGACCATGCGGGGCACCGGCCGCTCGCGCACATACGTCCCCGAGCCGGAGCGGCCCTCGACCAGGCCCTCCGCCATCAGGACCTTGCGCGCCTCCAGGGCGACGGTGTCCGAGACCCCGTACTCCTCGCGGATGCGCGCCTGGGACGGCAGGCGCGTATGCGGCGGCAGCGAA
The DNA here is from genome assembly GCF_055590565.1 of Streptomyces sp. NPDC041814. NCBI lineage: Bacteria > Bacillati > Actinomycetota > Actinomycetes > Kitasatosporales > Streptomycetaceae > Streptomyces > Streptomyces sp. NPDC041814. The sequence continues at coordinate 527,582 of NZ_JBVJAM010000003.1, forward strand.
CCGTTGACGATCTTCTCTCTCAGATCGCTCGCCACGCGCAGATAGGCGGGCTGCTCACCGAAAGCCACAGGCCACTCCCCAAGAGGTTGACGGACTGCGACAGCGTCGCAACCGTGGGTTCCGGACCGCAAGCGCAGGCCAGGGTTTCACTCGAAGTGATGGCATTGGGCGGGCCTGCGCATAGTCCGCCAGGCGTCGGCCAGAACCCCTTTGAACCGCCTTTGCCAAACCCTTGACCGCGTTTGGTCCAGACCAATAACTTCTGGCCTCATGCGTCGAAGAACCCTGTCTTCACTCGCCATCGCCGCCTGCGCCTTCACGCTCGCGGCCTCCTTCTCCCCCACCGCCAACGCCTCGTCCGGGCACGGGAGCCACGGCCACCACGGCCCCGCCGCCGACTACAAGCGCGTCGGCTACTTCACCCAATGGGGCGTCTACGGGCGCGACTTCCAGGTCAAGGACCTGGAGACGAGCGGCACCGCGGCCAGACTCACCCACATCAACTACTCGTTCGGCAACGTCAGCGCGGACGGCAAGTGCTTCACGGGCAATGTGCCCGGCGAGGCCGACGCCTGGGCGGACTACGTCCGTCCGCTCGACGCGGCCGGCTCCGTGGACGGCGTCGCCGACACCGACGACCAGAAGCTGGCGGGCAACTTCAACCAGCTGCGGGAGCTCAAGGCCGAGCACCCCGGCCTGAAGGTGATGATCTCGCTCGGCGGCTGGAGCTGGTCGACGCACTTCTCCGACGCGGCCCGCACCGCCGCGTCCCGCAAGGCGCTCGTCGCCTCCTGCATCGACCTGTACATCAAGGGCAACCTGCCGGTGGACGGGACGCGCGGCGGCGAGGGCGCGGCGGCCGGGCTCTTCGACGGCATCGACATCGACTGGGAATGGCCTGGATCCGCCGGTGACACCGACACGGTGTACCGCCCGGAGGACAAGCGGAACTTCACCGCCCTGGTCCACGAGTTCCGCACCCAGCTCGACGCGTACGCGAAGAAGACCGCGCAGGCCCGGAAGGGCCGCCACCACGGCGCGAAGCCCAAGCACTACGACCTCTCGGCGTTCGTCCCGGCGTCCCCCGAGAAGATCGACGCGGGCTTCGACGTGCCGCGCATCATGCGCGACTTCGACTTCGTGAACCTCCAGGGCTACGACTTCCACGTCTCCGGCGAGGCGAACACGGCCCAGCAGTCCGCGCTGTACGCGAAGGGCGACTACAGCGTCGACCGGACCGTGCGGGACTGGCTGAAGCGGGGCGCCCCGGCGCGCAAGCTCGTCATGGGCATGCCCTTCTACGGCCAGGGCTGGACGGGGGTGACCGGCGGCGGCGACGGCCTCGGCCAGCCGGCGGCCGGCCCCGCCCCGGCGACCTGGGCGGCCGGTTACGAGGACTACAAGGCCCTCCGGAAGCTGGCCGAATCCGGTACGTACAAGGTGCACCGGAACGTCCGCGACGGCAGCGCCTGGCTCTTCGACGGCACCACGCTGTGGACGTACGACGACCCCCAGGTGCTGCGCACCAAGGCCGCGTACATCCGCGACCACCGGCTCGGCGGCGCGATGTTCTGGTCGCTGGACGGCGACACGGAGGACGGCGAGCTGATCACGGCCGTCGACCGGGGGCTCTCGCCCTGAGGAACACCCCGAGGGGCGGCTGCCGGTACGCAGCCGCCCCTCGGTCGTGCGTACGGTCACCAGTCGACGGTCTCCGTCCAGACGGACTGGATGTAGCCCGAGCCCCACGGGTTGATGGCGACGGACGCCTGGCCGACCGGGGCCCAGTCACCGAGGACGATCCGCTGCGGAAGGCGCGGGTCCAGGGCGTTGAGCACCGCGTGGACGCGGTGGTGGCCGGTGCCGCCCGTGCAGAGGCTGGAAATCGTGCTGCCGGCGCCGCCCCCGTAGGAGAGGGTGCAGCCGGTCGGCGCCGCCTGGGCGGAGGGGGCCGCCGTCAGCATCGCGCCGACCGCGGTCATGGCGAGGGCCGCGGTACCTATGACACTGCGCTTCCCGAACATGTGACTCCTTGGGTCCAGTGGGTGGGTCCAGTGCTGTGGAACTCGCCGCGATCCGCCCAACTCCCCGCATGTGCAGGTTTCCTGACACATCGGGAGATCGCGTGAAGAATCCTGCACACATCCGGCCACACTGACAAGAGCGTTGCCCAGATTTGGTCCAGTCCAATCGGGGGCCGAGGGCCCGCATAGGGAAACCCCTAGGCATTCGCCGGGTGCCTGGCAGCCCCGCCGGACGGCTCCCCACACTCGTGCGTCGGCACCGCCCCCACCACCCCACGGGACGGTGGCCGGATTCCGCCTGTACGAGGTGAAAGGACACCCCCGTTCCTATGTACATACGAAGAGCCACGAGGCTTCTGACGGCCACTCTGGCCTGTGCGTGCGCCTCCGCCATCGCCCTCCCCGGCGCGTCGGCGGCCCCGGCACCGCCTACCCCCTCCCCCACCGCCGGGCCCCACGCCTTCGCCCCGGCCCCGTACACGACGAATCCGACGGCCGCCGTCCGGCGCGACGTCGAGGCGGACGCGAAGAAGGCCCTGTCGGCGCACGGGCGGGCCGCGCACCGCGGCGCATCGGACGCCTTCACGGTCCGGAACCTGGTCGTCGACCGCGACGGCTCCGCCTCCGTGCGCTTCGACCGCACGTACAAGGGCCTGCCGGCGTACGGCGGCGATGTCGTCGTCCACCTGAAGAGCGACGGCGGCTACGAGTCGCTGACCAGCGCCGCCGAGGCCGCGCCCGCCCTGTCCACCGACCCCGGGCTCACCGCGTCGCGTGCCGCGAAGCTGTCGGAGAAGGCGTTCCGGGGCTCGCCCGGCACGGTCTCGAAGCCGCACCTCGCCGTACAGCTGGACGGCACCGCATCCGCCCTGGTCTGGGAGACCGTGGTCAGCGGGTTCCGGCCGGACCGGACGCCCAGCCGCCTGCACGTCCTGGTGGACGCGCACTCCGGCGAGGTCCTGCGCACCCGGGACGAGGTGAGCACCTTCGCACCCGCGGGCGAGGCCGCCCGGGCCCGTACCGGTGAGGCCGCCGGCTCCGCCGCGCCCGCGCCGTCCGCCGCCGCCACCGCGGTCACCGGCCGTTCGATCTACAGCGGCCAGGTGTCGCTGGACGCCACCCAGTCCGGCAGCGGGTACAGCCTCCAGGACCCCTCGCACGGCAACGGCTACACGACCAACCTCAACCACGCCACCAGCGGCACAGGTTCGCTGTTCACCAACTCCACCGGCACTTTCGGCAACGGCTCCCCCGGCGATCCGGCGTCGGCCGGCGTCGACGCGCACTACGGGGCGGCGAAGACGTTCGACTACTTCAAGACGGCCCACGGCCGCAACGGCATCTTCGGGGACGGCCGGGGCGTGCCCTCGCGGACCCACTACGGCAACGCGTACGTGAACGCCTTCTGGGACGGCAGCCAGATGACGTACGGCGACGGCCAGGGCAACCAGCGCCCCCTGGTCGAACTCGACGTCGCCGGGCACGAGATGGCGCACGGCGTGAGCGGCGCGCTCACCGGCTGGGACGAGACCGGCGAGACCGGCGGCATGAACGAGGGCACCAGCGACATCTTCGGCACGCTGGTGGAGTTCTACGCGAACAACCCCGTCGACCAGCCCGACTACACCATGGGCGAGCTGATCAACATCAGCGGCGACAACCAGCCGCTGCGCTGGATGAACCAGCCCTCGCTGGACGGCTCCTCGCCCGACTGCTGGAACAGCAACAACGGCAGCCTGGACCCGCACTACTCGATGGGCCCGCTCAACCACTGGTTCTTCCTGGCCGCCGTCGGCAGCGGCAACCACGGCTACGGGAACAGCCCGACCTGCAACAACTCCACGGTCACCGGCATCGGCAACGACAAGGCCGGCAAGATCTGGTACAAGGCGCTCGCCACGTACGCCAACAGCCGGGAGAACTACCACCAGGCGCGCATCGACTCGCTGAAGGCGGCAGCCGACCTCTACGGCGCCCACTGCACCGAGTACAACACCGTCGACGCCGCCTGGGCGGCGGTCAGCGTCACCGGCGCCGACCCGGTCCCCGGCACCTGCGACAGCCAGCCCGGCGCGCCCTCGGTGACCAACCCCGGCAACCAGACCACCGCCGTGGGCACCGCCGTCTCGCTCCAGATCCAGGCGAGCGACCCGGGCGGTTCGGCGCTCACCTACAGCGCGACCGGCCTGCCCGCCGGACTGTCGGTCAACTCCTCGACCGGCCGCATCACCGGCACCCCGACCACCGAGGGCACCTCATCGGTGACCGTCACCGCGAAGAACACCGCCGGGGCCAGTGGCACCGCCGCCTTCACCTGGACCGTCAACGGCGACGGCAACCCGCCCGAGGGCTGCGGCGACCTGCCGGCCTGGAACGCCACCACCCCGTACGCCCCGGGCGACCAGGTCGCGTACAACGGCCACACCTACACCTCGCAGTGGTACTCCACCGGTGCGGAGCCGGGTGCCCCGGGCTCCTGGGCCGTGTGGACGGACGGGGGCGCCTGCTGACCCCGTGACCACCTGACGGGGGCCACCGGCCACGGCGCGCGCCGCACGCGCCGCGGCCGGTCGACACGGGTGCGACGAGGCCCCGTTGACCTCTCCCCCGCCCGGTCCTACATTCGGGCCTGGTCATGGGCGGGCCCCGTCGCACGGGCGGCGGGGTACAAGGCTGCGCGCGAAGGGGCCCCGATGACCCGCACCGGACACGACCGTTCCGCCGTCCCCGGCCGCACCCGCGCCGCGCTGCGCGAGGCGGCCCGCGCCCAGCTGGAGGCCGGCGGCTCCGTCCTCCTCAGCGGCCCGGCGGGCATCGGCAGGAGCACGGCGGCGGCCCGGATCGCGGACGGCTTGGCGGCGCGCGGCCACCGGATCCTGCGCTCCTCCCCGTCCCCGGCCGACCGGGACAGCCCGTTCCTCGGGCTGATCGACCTGCTGGGCCCGGCCGGCGACGAGGCCCTGGCCCCGCTGGCCGCCCATGAGCGGGCCGTACTCGAAGGCGCCCTCCTGCGCGGGACACCGCCCATCGGCACCGACCCCACGGGCGGCCGGGACGCGCTGGTCCTGCGGGTCGCCGTACGCAAGGTGCTCGCCGCGCTCGCCACCGCGGGCCCGCTGCTGCTCGTCGTGGACGACGTGCAGTGGCTGGACGAGCCCACGGCCCGGGTCCTGCTGTTCCTGGCCCGGCGCACCGGCCCGCACCACGCCGTGCTCGCCACCCTGCGCACCTCGCCGCACACCGGCCCGGACGCCTCGGCGGCGCGCGAGCTGTGCCCGCAGCCGGTACGCACGCTGCCGCTGCCGCCCCTGACGGTGCGCGAGATCGCGGAGGTGCTCGACGCGCACGGCCTGCACGGCGGGCCCGGCTGGCCCCGGCAGCTCGTCGCCCGCCTCCACGAGGCCGCGTCCGGCAATCCCCGTACCGCCCTGGAACTGGCCTCAGGCCTGCACGAGTCGGCCGCCGCCGGGGTGCCGCTCCCCGACGCCTGGGAGCCGCTGCCGGTCCCCGCGACGCTGAGCCGGCCGGTGCTGGACCGGGTGGAGGCCCTGCCCGCGCGGGCCCGGCAGCTGCTGCTGACCGCGAGCGCGGCGGCCCGGCCGACGGTGGAGCTGCTGCGCCGGGCGGGCTGCCGGCAGGCCGCGGCGGACGTCGACACCTGCGTGCGGCACGGGCTGCTGGCCCCGCCGGACCGGGGCGCGCTGCGGTTCGCCGACCCGCTCACGCCGATGGTGCTGGAGGCGCGGGCCCCGTACGCGCTGCGGATGGACGCGCACCGCGCCCTCGCCGAGGCGGCCGACGACCCGGTGGAGCGCGCCCACCACCTCGCCCGGCTGACGGCGGGCCCCGACCCGGCGGTCGCGGACCGGCTGGTGGAGGCGGCGTCGGCGGCCAGGCGCCGGGGCGCGCCGGGCACCGCGGCCCGGCTCGGGCGGCTCGCGGCGCGCCACACCCCGGCCGACGCGGCGGAGACCGGAACGGCCCGCCGGCTGACCGCCGCCGAGGACGCGCTGGACGCGGGCGACCTGGACTTCGCGCGGGAGCTGGCGTACGAGGTGCTGGGCGACGCGGTCCGGCCCGCCGACCGGGTGCGCGCCTGGACGGCCGTCGTGGACGCCTCGGGCCAGGCGATGTCGGAGATCGCGGACGTGTTGCCGGAGGCGGTGCGCGACGCGGGCGACGCCCCCGGGCTGCTGGCGCCGCTGCACTACCGGATGAGCTGGCACGCGTGGATGGTGGGCGGCTCGGCCGAGCGGGCCCGCGATCACGCCGCGCGCGCCGCCGGGCTCGCCGCGCGGGCGGGCGACCGGCGCACCGAGGTCCTCGCACTGACCCAGCAGGCGTCCCTGGAGCTGTTCCTCGGGCGGCCCGACGCGGAGTCGACGCTCGCCGCGGCCCTGGCCGCGCCGCACGACGCGTACGCGATGAGCCACCACAACGGGCCGATCTATCTGAAGCACCGCTTCCATCTGGCGCACGACCAGCTGGACGAGGCGCGGGCGGAGCTGCGGACCCTGGTGTACACGCTGCGGCAGCGGGGCTCGGCGGACTGCCTGAGCCAGTGCCTGATCGGTCTCGCCCAGCTGGAGATCCAGCGCGGGCGCTGCCGCCAGGCGCTGTCGATGGCCCGGCAGAGCCTGCGGATCGCGGAGCGGGCGGGGCTGAGCCAGGGGCCCGCCTGGTACGCGGTGGCGCTGGCCGAGACCGCGGGCGGCAGCCTGAGCCAGGCCCTGGCGGCGGCGGAGGCGGCGCGGCGCCACAGCGAGGACGACGACGACCGGCTCTTCCTGCCGAGGGCGCTGCACGCGGAGGGCCGGATCAGGCTGTTCGGCGGCGAGTTCGGGCGTGCGGCCGTTCTTCTGCGCCGTACGGCGGAGCTGGAGAGCGGTCAGGGGCAGGGCGACCCGGCGGCTCGCCGCTGGCACGCCGATCTCGCGGAGGCGCTGGCCCGCTCCGGGGCGGTGGACGAGGCGGAGTCGGTGCTCAACCGGGCCCGCGCGCAGGCGGCCCGGCTCGGCCGCACCGGCGTCCTCGCGACCCTGGACCGGGCGGCATCGGCGGTGTGCGAGGAGCGCGGGCGGCTGGGGGCGGCGGCGGTGGGTTACGAGGAGGCGGCGGTGCGCGTGCGGGCCGCCGGGTACGTCCTGGAGGAGGCGCGGACCCGGGTGGCGCTGGGCCGGGTCCGCCGCCGCCTCGGCGACGAGGGCGCCGCCCATGCCGCGTTCACGCAGGCGCTCCGCGTGTTCACGGCGGCGGGGGCGCGGGCCTGGGTCGCGGGGGTACGGGCGGAGCGGGACCGGGCCGAGGAGGCGCCGCTGCCGCGTCTGGACGACCAGGCGTGGCCGGAGCGGCTGAGCTCGACGGAGCGCAGTGTGGTGACGCGGGTGGCGCAGGGGGCGACGAACCGGGAGATCGCGGCGGGCCTGACGCTCAGCGTGAAGACCGTGGAGGCGGCGCTCACCCGGTCCTATCGCAAGCTGGGTGCGAAGTCCCGGGTGGAGATCGCCCGGATCGTAATGACCGGCACCGGCATGTGACGTTCCGTCAAGATCCTAACGTGCAGGCCCTATTGACGCGCACACGCCCATGAGTATGGTCTAGACCTAAGGTGAGCCGTGGTCGCCCTGGGCGGACTTCGGCGTGCGCGGGGCTGCGGGCGGCGCCCCCTCGCCACCGGCCGTACCCCTGCCCCCACCGCGCCGGTACCCCCTGACAAGGCCGCTGCCCGGTGCGGGCATGTCCGACCGCTGCCGTCACCCCGCGGCAGTCCCCAGCGAAGGAGTTGGCATGAACGCGAAGCGAAAACTGGCCCTCGTGCTCGGTGCGGGAGTCGCCCCCCTGCTCGCGGTGGTCCTGCCCGCCACCACGGCCAGTGCGCACGGCTACGTCTCCTCGCCGCCGAGCCGCCAGGCGCAGTGCGCGTCGGGCGTGGTCGACTGCGGCCAGATCAAGTACGAGCCGCAGAGCGTCGAGGGCCCCAAGGGCCTGCGGAGTTGCAGCGGAGGCAACGCGCAGTTCGCCGAGCTGGACAACGACAGCAAGGGCTGGAAGGCCACCCCGGTCGGCAGCTCCGCGGACTTCTCCTGGACGCTGACGGCCCGCCACGCCACGAGCACCTGGCAGTACTACATCGGCGGCTCGAAGATCGCGGAGTTCAACGACAACGGCGCCCAGCCCGGCGCCACCAAGACCCACCACGTGAACCTCAGCGGCTACTCCGGCCGTCAGAAGGTGCTGGCCGTCTGGAACATCGCGGACACCGCCAACGCGTTCTACGCCTGCATCGACCTCCAGATCGGCGGGGGCGGCACTCCCGGCGACGGTGACGGCGGGGACCCGGGCGACTGCGCCGCCTCGGCGTGGGAGGCGGGCCGCGTGTACAACGGCGGTGACACCGTCTCGTACAACGGGCACACCTGGCGCGCCAAGTGGTGGGTGCAGGGCGACCAGCCCGGCACGACCGGCGAGTGGGGCGTCTGGGAGGACCTCGGCGCCTGCTGACGCATACCTCTCCGCGGGGCCGGGGCCCCGCGGAGAGGGAGGTACGGAGCCGGGCTCATGCCGCGTACGACTCGGTCCGCGCGCTGCCCGCGGAGGCCAGGACCTTGCGCGTGACGCGCTCGGCCATCGCGGCGACCAGGGTGCGCGGGCGGCGCGGCAGCAGATGCGCGGACAGGGCGTTGCCGAATCCCGGGGTGACATAGGCGCGGTCGCGGTCGAGGGCGGCCAGCGCGGCACGCACGACCGGCTCCGGCGTGCTCATCGACCCGTTGACGGCCGCCTCGCGCGTCCCGATGGCCTCGAAGAACGGCGTGTCGACGGGCCCGGGGCACAGGGTGAGCACGCGCACGCCGCGGCCGCGGCACTCCTGGCGCAGCGAGAGCCCGAAGTTCAGCACGAACGCCTTGGCCGAGCTGTAGACCGCGAAGTACGGGGCCGGCGTGAAGGCCGCGGTGGAGGCGACGTTGACGACGGCGCCGGTGCCGCGCTCCAGCATGCCGGGGAGCAGGGCGTGGGTGAGGCCGACGAGCGCGACGACGTTGACCATCAGCTGGTCGTGGTCGCGCTCCGCGTCGATGTCCTCGAAGCGGCCGCAGGTCCCGAACCCCGCGTTGTTGACCAGCAGGTCGATGCTCAGCCCGCGCTCGTCGAGCCGGGTGGCGACGGCGCGGGCGGCGCCGGGCTCGGCGAGGTCCTGGACGAGGACGTGGGCGCGTACGCCGTGCTCGGCCTCCAGCCGCGCGGCGAGAGCGGTGAGCCGTCCCTCGGAACGGGCGACCAGTACGAGGTCGTGCCCACGGGCGGCGAGCTGGGCGGCGAATTCCGCGCCGAGCCCGGAGGAGGCACCGGTGACAAGAGCGGTTGCGGACATGGAGGTCTCCCTGGAGAAGGCTGGCTGGGCCGAACACCTGCAACATCAGAGTACCCATTACCGAGCCATCTGCAACACCTATGTCCCACATACTCGTAAGATGGCGCACCGGTGTTACGTTTAAGGCGTTCAAGTGGCGGAGCGAGCGAGGAGTCGACGATGGCCGGCGAGACAACGGCACGGCCGCTGCGGGCCGACGCGGAGCGCAGCGTGCGCCTGATCCTCGAAGCGGCGGAACGCCTGCTCTCCAAGGACCCCGGCGCCTCGATGGAGCAGATCGCGGCCGAGGCGGGCGTGTCCCGCACGACGATCCACCGCCGCTTCGCGCACCGCCAGGCACTGATCGACGCCCTGGCCCTGTCGGCGGCCCGCCAGCTCGCCCAGGCGGTGGACGACGGCCGCCCCGGGACCGCCCCGCCCCTGGTGGCCCTGCACCGCATCACCGCCAACGTCCTGGAGGTCAAGGGCGCCTGGACGTTCGCGCTGAGCCTCCCCGCCACCCCCGGCACGGAGGCGGCCGCCCTCCACGAGACGATGACCGAGCACTGCCTCACGGTCCTGGCCCGCGCCCGCGAGGACCGCCTCATCGCCCCCACGGCCGACCTCCCCTGGCTGCAGCGCGTCTACTACGCCCTGCTCGGCGAGACGTTGCACGACAACCCGAACGACCCGGTGACGGACCCGGACGCGCTGGCGGCACGGGTGGTGGAGACGTTCCTGCACGGGGCGGGGGGACGGGGCTGAGGGGGCCGGAGTGCCGACGGGTGGCCCATGCGGCCCTGGGCTCGGTACCTTCACGAGGTGACCGGCTCCCCGGACCTGGCTGCCGTCGCCGCACTGATCGGCGACCGCACGCGCGCGAAGATCCTGCTGGCCCTGCTGGACGGCGGCCCGATGGCGGCCTCGGCCCTGGCCGAGCGGGCGAAGGTCTCGGCCCCGCTCGCGAGCGCGCATCTGCGGAAGCTGACGGCCGGCGGTCTGCTGGCGGTGCAGCCGCTCGGACGTCAGCGCTTCTACCGGCTCAGCGGCCAGGCCGTAGCCGACGCCATCGAGGCGCTGCTGCTCGTCGCACCCCGCGTGCCCGCCCGCTCGTACCGCGAGGCGTCCGAGAACGCCGCGCTGCGACGCGGGCGGATGTGCCACGACCACATCGGCGGCCGAACAGGCGTGACGTTGACGAGAGGACTCCTGGACGGCCGTTTCCTCGAATGCCGCGGGCCCGTCCTGCACGTCACCCCTCGCGGGACACGGGCCTTCGGCCGCCTGGAGATCGACGTCGGCGAACTGGCCCGGCAGCGACGCCCGCTGACCCGCGCCTGCGCCGACTGGAGCGAGCAGGACCACCACCTCGGCGGGAGTCTCGGCGCCACCCTCGCGTCGGAGTTCTTCCGCCGGGGCTGGCTGCACACGAGCGAGACCAGCCGCGTCATCTCGGTGAGCGATCACGGCCGCGAAGTGCTGCTCGAACACTTCCGGTTGCACGCCTGCGGCAAGGGGTGAATGCCCAGCGGACGGGCGCGCGTCGGCCCACGGACACTTCAACCGGCGGTTAACCGTTCCGGTCCTAGCGTGGCGCCATGCCCGAACACGACGATGCGCTCTCACTGGCCGAGCGAGTGAACCGCCTGCAGATCCGCGCCGATCTCACCGACCTGGCCGACCGCTACGGCCATCTGCTCGACGACCGCGACTGGCCCGGCATCACTTCCTGCTTCACCCGGAACGGCCGCCTGAAGTTCAAGGGCGGGGAGGTCACCGGCCGCGAGCAGCTGGATGCCTTCTACCGCGCCCAACTGCCGAAGAACGAGTTCACGTTCCACTACCGGCACTCCCACGTGATCACGATCATCGACGACGAACGGGCGACCGGCGTCGTCAGCGCACACGCCGAACACGGCCGCGACGGCACCTGCGTCCTGGCCGCGGTGCGCTACTACGACGACTACGCCAAGGAGGACGGCGTCTGGCGCCTCGCCCGCCGCGAGATCCGGTCCCGCTACTGCCTCGGCTGGCCCGAGATGGCGGAAGGCTTCCACGAGGGCGCCCTCAGCCCACTGATGCGGGACCCGGCCCCTCACGCCGAGTAAACAAGCCGTTCCTGACCGCCCCGGAACGCCCGAAGGGGCCGCCCCCACCGGAGTCGACCCCTTCGCACGGCATGCCTGCCACGTGACTCCGGCTCACACGTTGAACCGGAACTCCACCACGTCCCCGTCCTGCATCACGTACTCCTTGCCCTCCATGCGGGCCTTGCCCGCTGCGCGGGCCTCGGCGACCGAGCCGGTTTCCATCAGGTCCTCGAAGGAGATGATCTCCGCCTTGATGAAGCCCTTCTGGAAGTCGGTGTGGATGACACCGGCCGCCTCGGGGGCCGTGGCGCCCTTCTTGATCGTCCAGGCGCGGGTCTCCTTGGGGCCTGCCGTGAGGTACGTCTGGAGGCCCAGGGTGTCGAAGCCGACGCGGCCGAGGGTGGCGAGGCCGGGTTCTTCCTGGCCCATGGACTGCAGGAGTTCCAGGGCCTCCTCGTCGTCCAGCTCGATCAGCTCGGACTCGATCTTGGCGTTCAGGAAGATCGCCTCGGCGGGGGCGACCAAGGCGCGCTGTTCGTTCTTGAAGTCCTCGTCCACCAGCTCGTCCTCGTCCACGTTGAACACGTAGATGAAGGGCTTGGTGGTGAGGAGGTGGAGCTCGTGGAGCAGGCGGCCCTTCTCGGTGGAGGCCGTGATGCCCGCGTGGAAGAGGGTGTCGCCGGCTTCGAGGATCTTCTGCGCCTCCTCGACCGCCGCGAGCACCGCGACCTTCTCCTTCTGGAGGCGGGACTCCTTCTGGAGGCGCGGGATCGCCTTCTCGACCGACTGGAGGTCCGCGAGGATCAGCTCCGTGTTGATCGTCTCGATGTCGTCCTTGGGCGAGACCTTGCCGTCGACGTGGACGACGTTCTCGTCCTTGAACGCGCGGATGACCTGGCAGATCGCGTCCGACTCGCGGATGTTCGCGAGGAACTTGTTGCCCAGGCCCTCGCCCTCGCTCGCGCCCCGCACGATCCCCGCGATGTCCACGAAGTCCACCGTCGCCGGCAGGATCTTCTGCGAACCGAAGATCTTCGCCAGGGCGTCCAGACGGCGGTCCGGGACGCCGACCACGCCGACGTTCGGCTCGATCGTGGCGAACGGGTAGTTGGCCGCCAGCACGTCGTTCTTGGTCAGGGCGTTGAAGAGGGTCGACTTGCCGACATTCGGCAGTCCGACGATTCCGATACTAGTACTCATGCCAAAAACGTCCGCTCAGGATCAAGAAGGGTGGGGTCGGCCGCGACGGCGTCTCAGGCGCGCCGTCGTCCACGTGCGCGTATCACGGTACAGGGACCGCGGCGAGTAGCTCTCCTTGGTCAGAACCAGTGCAGGCAGTGCGGGGGAAGGTCGCTCGCGAACAGCGCGTCCGCGCGGGCGGCGGCGGCCGGGTCGTGGGCCCGGATGTGTCCGGCCCGTACGAGGGTGCTCGGGCGGGTGTCGCCGAGGTAGACCGAGCCCAGGTCCCGTACGTCCAGGGACAGGTCGGGCCGCCGGTCCGTGGCCACGCACTCCGCCCTGCCGTCGCGGACGGTGAGCAGGTAGCGGCCGTGCTCGCCCAGGAACGGGTCCGCGACGTCCAGCACGAGCTCCCCGTCCGTGAACCAGCCGCGCGCCGTCAGCGCACGCGGTACGTCGAGCAGGCGCACCCAGAGCCAGTCGGTGTGGCCGCCGACCTCGCCGGCCCGGACGTCCGCGAGCTGCCGGCGCAGCGGGTGGTCCGGCGGGACGTGCCGGAACACGACCTGGGAGACCAGGTCGTGCCCGAGGGCGTACCGGGCCAGGGCGGTGAAGGCCGCGTCGCCGAGGGCGATGGTCTCGTCCACCGTCAGGGTGCCGGACTCGGTCGAGTAGCTGGCGTACCCGTCCGGGGCACCGTCGGCGTCCCGGTGGACGGCCACGTAGCGGGGGGCCCGGGAGACCGGCGGCTGGCCCGCGCCCAGCTCCCACCAGCGGTGCGGCCGGGACAGCGCGCCGGGCTGCGCGCGGCGGTACCGGTCGTAGACCGCTTCGAGGATCTCGCCGCAGTCGGCGCGGCGCAGGACCTCGACGGAACCGGTGCCGTGGTCGGCCGCCCCGCTCCGCGCCTCCGCCCACTCCGCCCGGTGCCGCGCCACCGTCAGCCGCGCCGTCGACGTCGCCGGGCCGTACCCGAAGCGGCCGTAGATCCGCGCCTCCGACGCCAGCAGCACCGACAGGAACTCGCCCCGTGCCCGCACATCGGCGAGCTGGTGGCGCATCATCGCGCTGAGCGCGCCGCGTCGCCGGTGCGAGGGCAGGACGCCCACGGCGGTCACTCCGGCGGCCGGGACGGGCCTTCCGCCGGGCAGGGTGAGCTCGAAGGAGTATGCGGCGGCGGTGCCCACGGGCTTCCCGTCCGGGGCCACGGCGAACAGGCCGCGGTCCATCTCCAGCGCCGACCACCAGCGTCCGCCGTCCGCGACCGGGGTCTCCGGGAACTGTCCGAAGGCCGTGTGGACGGTTTCGACGAAGACCTCGAAGTCCTCGTCGGTCGTGGGACGGATCTCCATCACTGCCGCTTCTCCTCGGGTTCGAAAGGGGCCCAGCGTAGGGGTGGCCCCGTGCCGGGCGCACCGGATTACTCGTGGGCGGTGCGCAGGGTCACGGCCCCGCGGAAGTCCCCCGGCGCCATCCTCGACATCACGTCCAGCGACGCGTCCGGCACCGGCAGCAGGTGGGCGTCGACCCAGGTGTCCCCGGACGCGCCGTGGGCCCACGGGTCATCGATCACCACCGCACCGGGCACGACGCCGTGGCAGAGGACCCAGTGCGGCACCTCGAACCCCTGCATCGCGGCGAGCGAGAGCAGCAGGAGCACGTGCTCCCGCCTGCCGATCGCCTCCCGGACCGCGCTCAGCGGGAAGTGGTCCGGGTCGACCGGGACGCCGACGCGCCCGGCCTCCGTGCGGGACGCCCGCTGGAGCAGCGCGCGCCACTCCCGGTCGCCCGGGCCGAGGTGGCCGAGCAGGACGGGCCGGTCCGTGTCGAGGTGGACCGTCACCCCGGCCGACGGACGTGCCCGGCGCAGGGCCACGCCCAGGCCGACGGGTTCGCAGGCCATGAAGTTGGTCGCGTCCCGCCACAGCGTCAGTTCCGCCGTGCGGTCCAGCGCCTCGCGCGGCAGGACGCCCGCGTGCACCTGCGCGACGAGGGCGGTGACGGCGCCGCAGCTGAAGTGGGTGGTCTGCCCGTAGTACGGGGGCGCGGTCACCGCGTCGTCGTTCAGCCAGCGGACGTAACCGGCGTCCGGTCCCGCCGCGCCCTCCGACTGCGCGAGCGGCGGGTCCAGGGCGGTGAAGCCCGCGGCGGCGGCCTCCTCCGGCGCGACCGTCCAGCCCTCCCACTTCAGCTGTACGAGGCCCCGGTCGCGCGCGTGGGCGGCGACGGCCTCGATGACGGCCGGTACGTCACCGACGGCGTCCACGATCTTCAGATACGCCGTGCCCGGGCGGGCGGTCACGAGCGCGGCGCCCGCCCGGTCCCCGCCGTCGCCTCGGACGGCCACGATGTGCGGGGCGTGGGTGGAGCGGTCGACCGCGCCCCAGCGCTCGGCCGTCTCCGGGGGCACCGGCGGGGCCGGTGCGGTGCCGGGCTCGTACGGCCTGACGGTGCTGTTCACGGACGGTACGGGCCCTTCTTGCGGGGACGACGGCATTCGAGTGCTCCAGGGAGAGTCATGCGCGGGACTGCCTCAGCACCCACACGAAGTACGGCGCGCCCACCAGCGCGATCATCAGCC
The DNA here is from genome assembly GCF_055590565.1 of Streptomyces sp. NPDC041814. Classification (NCBI taxonomy): domain Bacteria; kingdom Bacillati; phylum Actinomycetota; class Actinomycetes; order Kitasatosporales; family Streptomycetaceae; genus Streptomyces; species Streptomyces sp. NPDC041814. Next base: position 542,807 of record NZ_JBVJAM010000003.1, read on the forward strand.
CCGCCGGGATCTGGGAGGGGGCCGCGACGGTGCGCCCGAGCGCGTCCGCCACGCACACGAGCACCCCGCCGAGCAGCATCGCGACCGGGATCGTCCGGGCCTGCCGGGCGCCCACCAGGGAACGGGCGAGGTGCGGGGCGACGAGCCCCACGAAGCCGACGACGCCGATGGCGAGCACGCTGAGCGCGGCGAGCACGGCGGCGATCGCCAGGGCCGTGAAGCGGGTGCGCTCGACCCTGACGCCGACGATGCGCGGGGTGTCCTCGTCGACGGCGAGCAGGTCGAGCCGTTCGCGCATGGACAGCAGGACGGGGAGGGCGAGGGCCAGGGCCACGGCGACCGGGACGGTGTCGGAGAACGTACGGCCGTAGGTCGTGCCGGAGAGCCAGGTGAAGATGCGGGGCGTGTTGTACGGGTCGGCGCGCAGCAGCAGGAACGTGGTCACGGCGCTGAGGCCGTACCCCATGCCGATGCCGATCAGGACGAACCGGTCGGGCAGGAAGCCGCCGCGCCAGGCCAGCAGGGCGATCACGGCGAAGGTGGCGAGCCCGGCCGCGACGGCGACCGGGACGAGCACCGCCTGTCCGCCGCCGAGCCCCGAGGTGACGACGCCCGCGGCCCCAAGGCCGGCGCCCGCCGTGATGCCGAGGATGCCCGGCTCGGCGAGCGGGTTGCGTACGGTGCCCTGCACCACGCTTCCGGCGAGTCCGAGCGCCATGCCGGCGAGTATCGCGGCGGTGACCCGGGGCACCCGGTCGTCCAGGGCTGCCCCGATCAGGCCGGGGGCGGTGCCCTGGATCCAGAGGGCGATGTCCCCGGTCTTCAGCCAGAGGCTCCCCGCCAGGGTCCCGACGAGGGCGGCCACGGCCAGCAGGGCCGCCGCGCCGGTCACGACGAGGAGGTGGGCGCGCCGGGAGCGTGCGGCGACCCGGGCCCGTGGCGGCTGCTGGGCCCGGCCCGTGTCGCGCAGCCGCAGCGCGAGGACCACGATCACGACGGAGCCGAGCAGCGCGGTCGGCACCCCGGTAGGGATGGAGGCCGCCCCGTCCGCCCCCTGCACGGCGCGCAGGACCGCGTCCGCGAGCAGGATGAGCAGCGCGCCGAGCAGGCCGGCCGCGGGGATCAGGAGCAGGTGCCGGCGCAGCGCGCGGACCCGCCCGGCGATGAGGCGGGCCAGGACGGGGGCGCCGAGGCCGACGAACGCCATCGGGCCCGCCAGGGTGACGGAGGTGCTGGTCAGGAGGACCGCGCAGACCACGGCGAGGATCCGGGTACTCCGGATCGGCACGCCGAGGGTGGCCGCGGTGTCGTCGCCCAGGTTCATCACGTCCAGCCGCCGGGACAGCGCGAGGGCGGCGCAGAGCACCAGGACGACGAGGGGGATGGCGCGCAGCGACGCGTCGATGTCGAGCTGCGAGAGCGAGCCGCTGCCCCAGGCGTAGAGGCCGGTGGTGTTCTGCTTGAACAGGATGAGGAGCATCCCGGTCGCGGAGTCCAGGGCCATCGCCATCGCCGATCCGGCGAGGATGAGGCGGGTGCCCGCGGTGCCCGCTGCCCGGCCCGCGAGGAGCAGGACGAGCGCCGCCGCGACCAGGCCGCCGGCGAAGGCGACGACGCCCGAGGCCCACAGCGGTACGGAGAGGCCGAAGGCGGCGACGAGCGAGACGGCGAAGTAGGACCCGGCCGAGACCGCGAGGGTGTCGGGCGAGGCCAGCGCGTTGTGCGTGACGGACTGGAGCAGCGTGCCGGCGCAGCCGAGGGCGAAGCCCACCGCGACGCCCGCGAAGAGGCGCGGCAGCCGGGAGCCGGTGAGGATCTCGCCGACCGGCGCGCCCTCGGCGTCGTCCCGCTGCCCGGTGAGGTGGCGCAGCAGGTCGCCGACGCCGACGCCCGATGTGCCCTGGGTCAGGTGCCACAGGCCGACCAGCACGGTGGCGGTGAGGAGGACGGCGAGGACGGCCGCCCCGGCGGGGGCCCCGCCGCGTTCCCGGGGTGGACGCGGCGGGGCCTCCGCTGTGCGTACGGCGCTCACTTCTTGTCGAGTACGTCGACGTAGGCGTCGATCGCCTGCTCGTTGGAGCGGGGGCCGCCCGCGCCCCACACCCGCGCCGGGAAGGCGTGGGCGCGGCCTTCCTCGACGGCCGGGAGCTTCTTCCAGATCGGGTTCTTCCGGAGCGCGGCGACGTAGCCTCCGGCGCCCTCGTCGTTGGCGTAGAAGAGGTTGGCGTCGCCCACCGCGACGAGTCCCTCGACGTCCGTCTGGGCGAGGCCGTAGGCGGGGTCGACGCCTCCGTCGCCGTGCTCCTTGTTGACGCTGCTGGTCCACGCGGGCTTCAGGCCGAGTTCCTTGCCCAGCTCGGTGAAGAGGGCGCCGTCGCTGTAGGGGCGGACGGTGAGGTTGTTGCCCTCCAGCCAGCCGTCGAAGAACACGAAGTCCCTGGTCGGCAGGTCGGCGTCGGTGACCTGCTGCTTGGCCTTCGCGAGGTGGGCGTCGAACTCCTTGAGGACCTGGTCGGCTCGCTCGGTGCGGCCCGTGGCCTCGCCGATCATGCTGAAGACCTGGCGCATGTTCCCGATGGGGTCCTTCGGGTTCGCGCCGCGCGTGGCCAGCACGGGGACGCCCCGCTTCTCCAGCTTCTTGATCATCTCGTCCTTGGCGTCGAACGCCTCCACGACGATGAGATCGGGCTCGGCCGCGTACAGGGTGTCGAGGTCGGGCTCCTCACGGGTGCCGATGTCGGTCACCCCGTCGGGCAGCTTCTCCGCGCTGACCCAGGTGCTGTAGCCCTTGGCGTCGGAGACGGCGGCCGGGGTGACGCACAGGGTCAGCGCGTCCTCGACCTGCTGCCACTCCAGGACCGCGATGCGCTGGGCGGGCTTGTCGAGCTTCACCTGCCGGCCGACGCCGTCCGTGAGGGAGACCGGCCCGGTCGACGTGGTGGTGGTGTCGTCGGCGCAGCTCTTCGACGCGGGGGCGGCCTTGGCGCTGCTCTTGGCCGTGACGTCGTCGGCGTCGGTCGTGCCGCAGGAGGCGAGGGCGAAAAGGGCGAGCCCGGTCGAGGCTGCGGCCGTCAGGCGGCTGACGCGGTTCATGGAGGGTCCTCTTTCTCAAATTTTCGAACGATGCGTCGGAGCGCGGCACGGCTGCTCCGGAAAGGGGTGGCGGCCTCGTCAGGTGAGGTGGCGCCCGAGGGGGTCGATGCGCAGCCGGCCCGTACGCGGGTCGAGGGCGACGTCGACGCGGATGTCGTAGACCAGGCCGATGTTCTCGGCGGTGAGCACGTCGGCGGGCGCGCCCGCCGCGTGGATTCGGCCGGCGTGCATGAGGACGAGCGTGTCGGCGACCCGGGACGCCTGGTCGAGGTCGTGGAGGACGACGCCTACGGCGAGGCCGTGCCGCTCCACGAGGTCCCGCACCAGGTCGAGCGTCTCGAACTGGTAGCGCAGGTCCAGGTGGTTGGTCGGTTCGTCCAGCAGCACGACGCCGGTGTCCTGGGCGAGGCAGGCGGCGAGCCAGACGCGCTGCATCTCGCCGCCGGAGAGCTCCCCGACCTGCCGGTCCGCCATGTCCCGGACGCCGGTGACGCCCATGGCGCGGTCGACGGCGGCACCGTCCCCGGGGGTCGGTCCGGCGAAGCCGCGCCGGTACGGGTGGCGCCCGAATGCCACGACCTCCGCGACCGTCAGCCCCTGCGGGGCGGGCCGCGACTGGGAGAACAGGGTGACCTCGCGGGCGAAACCGCGGGGACTCAGCAACGCCGCGTCGCGCTCGGCCGCTCCGTCGGCGGCGCCGAGGGTGACCCGGCCGCCGTCCACCCGGTGCAGCCGGGAGAGCGCGCGCAGCAGTGTGGACTTGCCGCTGCCGTTCGGCCCCACGAGGGCGGTCGCGCGGCCGGGCTCCAGGGTGACCGAGACACCGTGGACGACCGGTTCGCCGCCGTAGCGCAGCACCAGGTCGCGCCCGTGGAGCGCGGACGCCGGTGCGGCGGGGCCGTCGGTGGGTCTTCCGGCACGGCGGAAGGGGCTTGTGAGCATGACGAGGTCCGGGTGATCGGAGGGGCGCGGTGTGGGGCACACCCGCTCGGCCTTACGGGCCGGGCCGCAGGCCCTGCCGTACGCGGGCAGCACTGAGCACGGCGAGCAACAACTAAGGGTTACCTAACTCGAAGAAGACTATATTCCGCTTGTCAGGCGGACAATCCGGGGTTCTCGCCACCCGATACGGGATTCCGGACACCCTCGGAGGCCGCGTCCACCGCCCCGGAGAACGCGCCGGGCGTGGTTCCCATGACGCGCCGGAAGGCGGCGATGAAGGAGCTGGGCTGCGCGTAGCCGAGGAGCTCGGATACGGACGTCACGTCGGCGCCGTCGGACAGGAGCATCAGCGCCCGGTGCACCCGCAGCATCTGCCGCCACTGCGCGAAGGAGAGCCCGGTCGACCGGCGGAAGGCGCGGGTGATCGTGCGGTCGCTGGTCCCCAGCAGCCGTGCCCACTCCTCCAGTGAGCGGCTGTCGGCGGGGTCGTCCAGCAGGGCCCCGGCGATGGCGTCGATGCGCGCGTCGCCGGGCAGCCGCAGCGCCAGCTGGTGCTCCGAGGGCTCGATCACGTCGAACACGACGGCCTCCGCCCGCAGCCGGGCCGCCTCGGCGAGGTCCGTGCGCGACAGGTGGGTCAGCAGCGATACGAGCAGCGGGGTCATCGCGATGGCCTTCGGCTCCCCGAAAGCGAACGGGGTGCGGTCCGGGGCGAAGAAGGCGCTGTGGAAGCGGGCGCCCTCCGTCGCCCGGCCCGCGTGCACCACTCCGGCGGGCATCCAGAGCCCGTGCCCCTCGAAGACGGTGAAGACCCGGTCGCCCACCCGGGACGTCAGCGTCCCGCCGCGCACCCAGACGAGTTCGTGCAGCCGGTGCGCGTGCCGGGCCCACTCCGTGGGGGCGGGGACGATCCGGAACTCGGCGACGACAGCGCCGGAGTCCGGCACCCGCTCGGGAAGCGCCCCGGCCGGGCGCAGCACCGTGCCCGCCTCGCGCCGCCACAGCCCCGGGCTCATCTCACCGCGGGACGACCGGACCATACGGACGAGTTTAGGGTCTGTCGTTTGGGTCATGCCGGGCTCGCGGGCTCTGGCACCGCACCTCGCGGCGTTGTCGTCGATCACCAACGCTCCTTCCCCAAGTTCTCGGCTGCGCTCGAACAGGGGAGACCCCGTCTGCCTCAATCCTCCGCCTTGCGATGCACGGCACCAGAGCCCGCTCCCTGATCCGGCCTGGCCCAAACGACAGACCCTAAGCCGCCCCCCGACCCGGTTCCCGTTGCGCCGTGTGGCATCGAACTCATCGCCAAGGTCGGCCAAAGGGCGTGTCCCGCACCTGATTCCGGCCTCCCGGCGACCTACGTTGTCCCGGTGGAGCAGCACAGGACACGTCCCCCGCAGCGCAGGCAGACCCGGCAGACCCCGCTGTCCCCGCTGGGAGCGGCCAAGGGAGCCGGGAAGGCCGACGGCACGGGGGCCCTCGGTTACCGCGTGATGAGCGCGCCCGCCGGGCAGCCCGTCCCGCCCGCCGCGGGCGCCCTGCGCCGGCTGCCCAATCCCCGGCTCACCGGGATCGGCGCCGGGCTCTTCGCGGCCGCCGCGATGTTCCTGATCGGCTGCGTGGACTGGCTGCTGTTCGACGAGTCGGCCGTCGTGTTCGGCGTACTGTTCCTGCCGGTCAGCGCGCTCACGGCGCTCTGGGTGCGGCCGGCGGACCTGGTGACCGCGCCCATCAGCGTGCCCATCGCCTTCGCGCTCGGCATCGCCCCCATCGCCGGCGGCGGCGGGGGCCTCGGCGGCCGGACCATGGCCGTCGTCACCGCCCTCGCCGTGCACGCCGGGTGGCTCTACGGCGGCACCCTCGTCGCGGGCCTCATCGCCTCCGTGCGCAAGGTGCGGCTGATGCGGGCCCGGCAGCGGCGCCTGATGCTGGCCGCGCACACCGCACGGCCGGCCGCCCCGGCGGCGCCGGCGGGCCGGGCGGCGGGGCAGGCGCCCCGCCGGCCCTCCCAGCGCTGAACCGCGCTCCGCGCCGGACGCGGAACGCCGGGCCGTCAGCCCGAGGCGTCCGCCTTCGCGGCCATCGCCGCGCCGACGATCCCCGCGTTGTTCTGCAGCTCGGCCGGGACCATTTCCGCCCGTACGTGTTCGATCAGCGGCAGGAATTTATCGGCTTTACGGCTGATTCCGCCGCCGATGATGAACAGTTCGGGCGAGAACAGCATCTCCACGTGGGCCAGGTACTTCTGGACCCGGCGGGCCCAGTGGTGCCAGCCCAGGTCCTCGTCCTCCTTGGCCTTCGTGGAGGCGTGCTTCTCCGCGTCGTGGCCGTTGAGCTCCAGGTGGCCGAGCTCGGTGTTGGGGACGAGTCGGCCGTCGATGAAGAGCGCGCTGCCGATGCCCGTACCGAAGGTCAGCATGATCACCGTGCCCTTGCGGCCCCGTCCCGCGCCGAACGTCATCTCGGCGATGCCCGCCGCGTCCGCGTCGTTGAGCACGGTGACCGGGAGGCCCAGCCTGTCGCCCAGCAGCTGACGTGCGTCCTGGTCGATCCAGCCCTTGTCGACGTTGGCCGCGGTGCGGGTGAGGCCGCCCGTGACGACGCCCGGGAAGGTGATCCCCACCGGGCCCTTCCAGTCGAAGTGGCCGACGACCTCGGCCACGCACCCGGCCACGTCCTTGGGCGTCGCCGGGTGCGGTGTCAGTACTTTGTGGCGCTCCCGCGCCAGGTCTCCGCGGTCCAGGTCCACGGGAGCGCCCTTGATCCCGGATCCGCCGATGTCCACGCCGAAGATCTCCATGTGATCCACGGTACGGGCACCGGCGCGCGATCACTCCCGGAACGGCACCCGCGGGCCCCGGCTACTCGCCCTTCAGGGCCGCCGCCTCCGCGCGCAGATCGCGGCGCAGTTCCTTCGGCAGCGAGAAGACGATCGACTCCTCGGCGGCCTTCACGATCTCGACGTCCTCGAAACCCCGCTCGGCCAGCCACGCCAGCACGCCGTCGACCAGCACCTCGGGCACGGAGGCACCGGACGTGACGCCGACGGTGGAGACACCGTCCAGCCACGCCTCCTCGATCTCGTCGGCGCCGTCGACCAGGTGGGAGGCGCCCGCGCCCGCGCCGAGGGCGACCTCGACCAGGCGGACCGAGTTGGAGGAGTTCTTCGAACCGACGACGATCACCAGGTCCGCGTCGGCGCCCATCTGCTTCACCGCGGTCTGGCGGTTCTGCGTGGCGTAGCAGATGTCGTCGCTCGGCGGCGAGATCAGCAGCGGGAACTTGTCCTTGAGGGCGCCGACCGTCTCCATCGTCTCGTCCACGGAGAGGGTGGTCTGGGAGAGCCAGACGACCTTCGAGGGGTCCCGCACCTCGACGTTCGCGACGTCCTCGGGGCCGTCGACCAGGGTGATGTGGTCGGGGGCCTCGCCGGAGGTTCCGATGACCTCCTCGTGGCCCTCGTGGCCGATGAGGAGGATGTCGAAGTCCTCCTGCGCGAAGCGCACGGCCTCCTTGTGGACCTTGGTGACCAACGGGCAGGTCGCGTCGATCGTGGCGAGCTTCCGCTCGGCCGCCTCCTGGTGCACCGTCGGGGCGACGCCGTGCGCCGAGAACATCACGATCGATCCCTCGGGGACCTCCGCCGTCTCCTCGACGAAGATCGCGCCCTTCTTCTCCAGGGTCTGTACGACGTACTTGTTGTGGACGATCTCGTGGCGCACGTAGACCGGGGAGCCGTACTGCTCCAGGGCCTTCTCCACGGCGATCACGGCACGGTCCACGCCCGCGCAGTAGCCACGGGGAGCGGCGAGGAGGACGCGTCGGGGGGTCGTAGCAGTCATGCGTCCCATCGTAAGGCCGTACCGGACGGGCGCGGGGGGCAGCAGGTCGGGAGACTGGTCTTGACTCGACCAATGGAGGGCTCATGGCCGACAGCGGTACGGCTTCCGGCAGCGACGGTTCAACGGAGACGGCGCGTCTGCGGCGGACTCTGGGCTTCCGGGACCTGGTGGTCTACGGGCTGCTCTTCATCGCCCCGATGGCCCCCGTCGGCGTGTTCGGGACGCTGGACGCGAAGTCGGACGGGGCGGTCGCGCTGGTGTACGTCGCCGCGACCGTCGTGATGGCGTTCACCGCGTTCAGTTACGCGCAGATGGTGCGGGTCGCCCCGATGGCCGGGTCGGTGTTCGCGTACGCCCGCAAGGGGCTCGGCGAGGGGCCTGGGTTCATCGCGGGGTGGATGGCGATGCTGGACTACCTGCTGATCCCGGCCGTGGCGTACCTCTTCTCCGGGATCGCGATGAACTCGCTGGTCCCGGGGGTTTCGCGGTGGGTGTGGACCGCGCTCGCGGTGGTTCTGACGACGCTGCTCAACCTGTGGGGCGTGCGGGCCGCCGCCCGGGTCGGTTTCGCGGTGCTGGCGATGGAGATCGTGGTGCTGCTGGTGTTCGTGGTGTCCGCCGTGGTGGTGCTCGTACGGGACGGGGCGCAGCGCGGCTGGCTGTCGCCGCTCACCGGGGATTCCGGGTTCTCGACGTCGGCGGTGCTGGGTGCGGTGTCCGTGGCGGTGCTCTCGTATCTCGGGTTCGACGCCATCGCCTCGTTCGCCGAGGAGGTGACGGGCGGCTCGGCGCAGGTGGCGCGGGCGGTGCTGTTCTGCCTGGTGCTCGCGGGGGCGCTGTTCGTGGCGCAGGCGTATCTGGCCGCTCTGCTGGAGCCGATGACCTCGGCGGAGCTGACCGCCGATCCGGGGGCGCAGGGCTCGGCGTTCTACGACACGGTGGACGCGGCGGTGGGGACCTGGCTGCACGATCTGGTGGCGGTGAGCAAGGCGGTCGGGGCGGCGTTCGCGGCGCTGGCGGGTCAGGCGGCGGCGGGGCGGCTGCTGTTCGCGATGGCCCGGGAGCGGCGGCTGCCGGGGCTGCTGTCGCGGGTCGATCCGCGTTCGGGGGTGCCCCGGGTGGCGATCCTGCTCGCGGCTGTCGTGACGCTGGTGGCGGCGGTGTGGGCGGCGCGGCGCGACGACGGGCTCGACCATCTGGTCTCGGTCGTGGACATCGGGGCGCTGACGGCGTTCGTGCTGCTGCACGCGTCGGTGGTCGGCTGGTTCGTGGTGCGGCGGATGGAGGGGGAGCCGAGCTGGTGGCGGCATCTGGTGGTGCCGGTGGTGGGGGCCGGGGTGCTGATCGCGGTGATCGTGGAGGCGACGGGGAGCGCGCAGGTGGTGGGCGCCTGCTGGCTGGTCGTGGGTCTTGTGGTGGTGCTGGTGCAGCGGGGGCGGCGGGGCGTGACCGCGTAAGGCGTGACGGGCCCTCTTGTCGGTCGCGGCCGTTACGCTCGCTCGCATGGCTCTGAACACTTCCCCGGAAGCGCCGCTGCCCGTCGGTGACGTGTCGCGGCTCATCGGCGGCTGGATCGACCGGCTCGGTTCGGTCTGGGTCGAGGGCCAGATCACGCAGTTGTCGCGGCGGCCCGGCGCCGGGGTGGTGTTCCTGACGCTGCGCGACCCGTCGCACGACATCTCGGTGAGTGTGACGTGCTTCCGGCAGGTCTTCGACCGGATCGCCGACGTCGTCTCGGAGGGCGCGCGGGTCGTCGTCCTCGCCAAGCCGGAGTGGTACGCGCCCCGGGGGCAGCTGTCGCTGCGGGCGACGGAGATACGGCCGGTCGGCATCGGCGAGCTGCTGGTGCGCCTCGAACAGCTGAAGAAGTCCCTGGCCTCGGAGGGTCTTTTCGCCCTGGACCGGAAGAGGCCGCTGCCCTTCCTGCCGCAGCTGATCGGCCTGGTCTGCGGCCGGGCCTCGGCGGCCGAGCGGGATGTCCTGGAGAACGCCCGCCGCCGCTGGCCCGCGGTCCGCTTCGAGGTCCGCAACACCGCCGTGCAGGGGGTGCACGCGGTCAGCCAGGTCGTGCAGGCGGTCAAGGAGCTGGACGGCATCCCGGAGGTGGACGTGATCGTCGTGGCGCGCGGCGGCGGCAGCGTCGAGGACCTGCTGCCGTTCTCGGACGAGGAGCTGATCCGCACGGTCGCGGCCTGTCGTACGCCGGTGGTCTCGGCGATCGGGCACGAGCCGGACTCCCCGCTGCTCGACCTCGTCGCGGACGTGCGGGCGTCGACGCCCACGGACGCGGCGAAGAAGGTCGTGCCGGACGTGGGCGAGGAGCTGGACCGGGTGCGGCAGCTGCGGGACCGGGCCCTGCGGACGGTGCGGGGGCTGCTCGACCGGGAGGAGCGGGGCCTGGCCCACGCGCTGGGGCGGCCCTGCATGGAGCACCCGCAGCGGATGGTGGACGAGCGCGAGGCGGACGTCGACGCGCTGGCCGGGCGCGCCCGCCGGGTGCTGGGCCATCTGCTGGACCGGGCCGATTCGGAGCTGGCCCACACCCGGGCCCGGGTCCTCGCGCTGTCTCCGGCCGCGACGTTGGAGCGCGGTTACGCGGTGCTCCAGCGCGCCGACGGGCACGTGGTGCGGGAGCCCGCGGAGGCGGGCGCGGCCGGGGAGCCGCTGCGGGCCCGGGTGTCGGGGGGCGAGTTCGCGGTGCGGGTCGCGGAGTAGCGGTCCCGGGGCCGGGACCGACACGGAAGCAGGACACATAGGGTGGATGACATGACGGACGACGGGACGACGGCCGCCGCAGCGACGAGCCCGCTGGGCTACGAGCAGGCACGCGACGAGCTGATCGAGGTGGTGCGCCGCCTTGAGGCGGGCGGGACCTCGCTGGAGGACTCCCTCGCGCTCTGGGAGCGCGGCGAGGAGCTGGCGAAGGTGTGCCGGCACTGGCTGGAAGGTGCCCGCGCCCGGCTGGACGCGGCGCTCGCGGGCCCGGCGGAGGACGAGGGGTGACGGCTTATTCCGGTTCTCCGGCGTGAGTCAGCCCACTCCCGGTTTAGTTGAAAGTTAATGCACTTTCCCCGTACGGTGATCGTCGTGGCCGGATCCTCCGTGTCCGTGACCCGATCCCCCCGTGTACGTCCGGAAGGTAATACGCACGATGTCCCTCGTTCTTGACCCCGCCGCCCAGGACCTCCTCTTCCGCGAGGCCCGCACCGCCAACACGTTCACCGACGAGCCGGTGACGGACGAGCAGGTCCAGGCCATCTACGACCTGGTCAAGTACGGCCCGACCGCCTTCAACCAGTCGCCGCTGCGCGTCGTGCTGGTGCGTTCCGACGAGGCCCGCGCGCGTCTCGTCCAGCACATGGCCGAGGGCAACCAGCCGAAGACCTCGACCGCGCCGCTGGTCGCGATCCTGGCCGCGGACAACGAGTTCCACGAGGAGCTGCCGGCCCTGCTGCCGCACTTCCCGCAGGCCAAGGACATGTTCTTCTCGGAGCGCCCGGTCCGCGAGTCCGCCGCCTCGCTGAACGCCGCCCTGCAGGCCGCGTACTTCATCATCGGCGTCCGCGCCGCCGGCCTGGCCGCGGGCCCGATGACCGGTTACGACGCCGCGGGCATCGAGAAGGAGTTCCTGGACGGCGACCACAACGTGCTGATGGTCGTCAACATCGGCAAGCCGGGCGAGGACGCCTGGTTCCCGCGCCTGCCGCGCCTGGCGTTCGACGAGGTCGTCAAGACCGTCTGAGCCACCGCCGTTTCCGAACGGCCGGACACGGGGAAGGCCCCGGAGCAGCGAGTGCTCCGGGGCCTTCCCCGTGTCCGTACGCCGTACGGGCGGTCAGGACGTCTTCAGCGCCGCCGCCATCTCCGCCAGCCGCTCCGCCCCGGCCGAGCCGGTCACCACCGTCGTGGCGCCCTTCTCCTCGCGTACCAGCGCGTCGTACTTCGGGCCCTCCCAGCGCTGCCAGGTCTGCCCGGCGACCTCCTGGGTGCGCCCGGTGTCCCTGGCCTCCTGGCTCACCTGGGTGATGTAGGACTTCGCCGGGGCCGTGGACTGCTCCACCGCGACGTACTTGCCGTCGGGGTCGAGGAAGCCCAGGTGCCAGCTGTTGCCCTTGTCCCGCTGGTACGTGACCGAGGTGGGCTTCCAGCCCGCGGGCAGCCCGTCGGGGGCCGCCACCGGGTACGGGGCGGCACGCCGCGCGGTCAGGAGCTCGACGCGGTAGTCGACCGCCTTGACCGGATCGGCCTTGTCGTCGTGCGGGATGAAGATGTAGACGACACCCGCCACGGCGGCGATCGCCAACAGCGACAGGATCATGTCCCGGACGGTCTGCTTGCCTTGCTTGCTTGCCACACCCCCATCGTCGCATCAGCACCCGTGCGGCCGAACCGGGGGCCACCCCGCTCAAACGTGACCCGGTCTGCTCATTTTATCGGCCTGGCGATAGAGTCAGATCACCCTCATCCGGTCGTCGCCGTACAGAAAGGTGCGCTCCGATGTCCGAGCATCATCTGCCGTCCCAGCTGGAGGTCTCCCCGGAGGCCCCCGACCGCAACCTCGCCCTGGAGCTGGTCAGGGTCACCGAGGCCGCCGCGATGGCCGCCGGGCGCTGGGTCGGCCGCGGGGACAAGATCGGGGCCGACGGCGCCGCCGTGAACGCCATGCGGACCCTCGTCTCCACCGTGTCCATGAACGGCGTCGTCGTCATCGGTGAGGGCGAGAAGGACGAAGCGCCCATGCTGTTCAACGGCGAGCACATCGGGGACGGCACCGGGCCCGAGGTGGACATCGCCGTCGACCCGATCGACGGCACCACCCTCAACGCCAAGGGCATGCCGAACGCGATCGCCGTACTGGCCGCCGCGGACCGGGGCGCGATGTTCGACCCGTCCGCCGTCTTCTACATGGACAAGCTGGTCACCGGCCCGGAGGCGGCCGACTTCGTGGACATCAACGCCCCCGTCTCGGCGAACATCCGCCGCGTCGCCCGGGCGAAGAACTCCACGCCCGAGGACGTCACCGTCGTCGTGCTCGACCGCCCGCGCCACGAGGGCATCGTCAAGGAGATCCGGGAGACCGGAGCCCGCATCAAGTTCATCTCCGACGGCGACGTGGCCGGATCGATCATGGCCGCCCGCGAGGGCACCGGCGTGGACCTGCTCATGGGCATCGGCGGCACGCCCGAGGGCATCATCTCGGCCTGCGCCATAAAGTGCCTCGGCGGTGTCATCCAGGGCAAGCTCTGGCCGAAGGACGAGGCGGAGCGGCAGCGCGCCCTGGACGCCGGGCACGACCTGGACCGCGTGCTGTCCACGGACGACCTGGTCAGCGGGGACAACGTGTTCTTCGTGGCGACCGGGATCACCGACGGCGAGCTGATGCGCGGGGTGCGCTACCGCTCGGAGACGGCGACCACGGAGTCCATCGTCATGCGGTCCAAGTCCGGCACCATCCGGACGATCAGCTCCACCCATCGGCTGTCGAAGCTGCGCGCCTACAGCGCCGTCGACTTCGACCGCGCGAAGTAGCACCGCGCACCCGGCGGAAGAGGCGCCCCCCATGTGCGGTGGGGGCGCCTCTTCGTACGTACGGGTACGGAACCGGCGGCCCGGTCAGCCCGCGGCCTTCAGCTCCACGTCACGCCGCCTGCGGCGGGCCAGCGCCACGCGGCGCTCGGCGGCCGTGAGGCCGCCCCACACCCCGTACGGCTCGGGCTGCATCAGGGCGTGCTCGCGGCACTCCACCATCACGGGACAGCGCGCGCAGACCCGCTTCGCGGACTCCTCGCGCGAGAGGCGGGCGGCGGTCGGCTCCTTCGACGGGGCGAAGAACAGCCCGGCCTCGTCCCGGCGGCACACCGCCTCCGAATGCCAGGGGCCTGCCTGGTCCTCCCGAGCGGGGACCCGCTGCGGGGGCACGGCGGCGACCTGCAGGGGCTGATGCGGCAGTTGCAGCACGGTCCACTCCTGACGACGGCTTCGCGAGCGAGAGACGATGCAGCAGTCCCTACCCGCTGTGCGCGTGCCTATGCACTGAGTGGCACTCAGGTCCGTACCGCGCAATTGCGGTCGAGTCGCTTTTCGGCCGGATGGAAACGGCTCAGTGGCCGAGGTGCTTACGCAGCCGGTCCTGGAGATCCGCGATGAACTTGCCGCGTTTCGGCTTCGCCTCGACGCTGCCGAACACCGAATATCCGTTGACGACGACCACGGGCGCCTCGGGATCGGCGGATTCCAGCGTGCGGACTTCGAAACTGCCGAAAATACCCGTGCCGCTGCCGCGCATCGAGATGTTCTCGGGGACCCGGATCTCCACACTTCCGAAGACGGATGTCGCGTTGATGACGGTGAGACGCTGACCGAAAAGCGCCTCCGTCAGATCGATTTCCACACTGCCGAACAGCGAGAACGCGTTCGTACGGGGACCCACCCGCCAACGGCCCCTGCGGGTCGAGCTGCTGAAGATCGCCACCAGATTGTCGGCGGGGCCGGGGGCCGGCTCGGAGCCGTACATGTAAGGCGTGCCGGCGGCGGCCCTGGGTGCCCCGCCGGGCGACGGCAGGTCCCGTACGAGCGGTTCGAGCTCGCCGACGGTCTTGGCGCGGTAGACGGAGTCGACCCGCTCCGCGTGCTCGTCGGCGGTCAGCCGGCCCTCTGCCAGCGCCTCGCGCAGGATGTCCGCGATCCGGTCGCGGTCCGCGTCGGAGGCACGGATGGCGTCGGTGTCCGCCGGTGCGGCGGGCTGCTGGGGCTGCTTGTCGAGGTCCACCGCCCCAGCGTACCGAAACGCGATAGATCGCGACAGGGGTGGGGCGAGGCGGCGGGTCGCGAGAGCGACACCCCGGGACGGCCCCGGGACGGCCCCGGTGCGGCACGGGCGGTGAGCCCTACCTCACAAGCCCGCCGGTCCCGGCGCGTCCTACCCTGGTGGGTGCGCTGTCCAAGGGTGGCCAGCCGCTGTCTGCCGAGTGAGGAATGGCCGTAATGCCAGAGTTTGCGTACTCCGATCTGCTCCCTCTGGGAGAGGACACCACGCCGTACCGCCTGGTCACGGCCGAGGGTGTGTCCACCTTCGAGGCCGACGGGCGTACGTTCCTCAAGGTCGATCCGGAGGCGCTGCGCACCCTGGCCGCCGAGGCCATGCACGACATCTCGCACTACCTGCGGCCCGCGCACCTGGCGCAGCTGCGGCGGATCGTGGACGACCCGGAGGCGTCGTCCAACGACAAGTTCGTCGCGCTCGACCTGCTGAAGAACGCGAACATCGCCGCCGCGGGCGTCCTGCCGATGTGCCAGGACACCGGCACCGCGATCGTCATGGGCAAGCGCGGGCAGAACGTGCTGACCGAGGGCGGTGACGAGGAGGCCCTGTCGCGCGGCATCTTCGACGCGTACACCAAGCTCAACCTGCGCTACTCGCAGATGGCCCCGCTGAACATGTGGGAGGAGAAGAACACCGGCTCCAACCTCCCCGCGCAGATCGAGCTGTACGCCACCGACGGCGGCGCGTACAAGTTCCTCTTCATGGCCAAGGGCGGGGGCTCGGCCAACAAGTCGTTCCTCTTCCAGGAGACCAAGGCCGTCCTCAACGAGGCGTCCATGATGAAGTTCCTGGAGGAGAAGATCCGTTCGCTGGGCACCGCGGCCTGCCCGCCGTACCACCTGGCGATCGTCGTCGGCGGTACGTCCGCCGAGTTCGCGCTGAAGACCGCGAAGTACGCCTCCGCGCACTACCTGGACGAGCTGCCCGCCGAGGGCTCCCCGACCGGGCACGGCTTCCGCGACAAGGAGCTGGAGGAGAAGGTCTTCGAGCTGACGCAGAAGATCGGCATCGGCGCGCAGTTCGGCGGCAAGTACTTCTGCCACGACGTACGCGTGGTGCGCCTCCCCCGGCACGGCGCCTCGCTGCCCGTCGCCATCGCCGTGTCCTGCTCGGCGGACCGCCAGGCCACCGCGAAGATCACCGCCGAGGGCGTCTTCCTGGAGCAGCTGGAGACGGACCCGGCCCGCTTCCTGCCGGACACCACCGACGAGCACCTCGACACCGAGGGCGACGTCGTCCGCATCGACCTGAACCGGCCGATGGACGAGATCCTCGCGGAGCTGACCAAGTACCCGGTCAAGACCCGGCTCTCGCTGACCGGCCCGCTGGTCGTGGCGCGCGACATCGCGCACGCCAAGATCAAGGAGCGCCTGGACGCGGGCGAGGAGATGCCGCAGTACCTGAAGGACCACCCGGTGTACTACGCGGGTCCGGCGAAGACCCCCGAGGGATACGCCTCCGGCTCCTTCGGCCCGACGACGGCCGGCCGCATGGACAGCTACGTCGCGCAGTTCCAGGCGGCGGGCGGCTCCAAGGTGATGCTGGCGAAGGGCAACCGCTCGAAGCAGGTCACCGACGCGTGCGGCGAGCACGGCGGCTTCTACCTCGGCTCGATCGGCGGCCCCGCGGCCCGGCTCGCGCAGGACTGCATCAAGAAGGTCGAGGTCGTCGAGTACGAGGAGCTGGGCATGGAGGCGGTCTGGCGGATCGAGGTGGAGGACTTCCCCGCGTTCGTCGTCGTGGACGACAAGGGCAACGACTTCTTCACCGAGCCCGCCCCGGCGCCCACGTTCACCAGCATCCCGGTGCGCGGCCCGGGCCTGGGCTGAGCCACGCGCCGCCGGAGGGGCGTGCCCTTCCGGCGGCGGTCGGGCCTACCCGTCGAGCAGCCCCGAGGTGGCGACGAGATAGCCGAGCTGGGCGCGGCTGGTGCTGCCCAGCTGCTCGGAGACCTTGCGCATGTGCTCGGCGACGCTGCGCCTGCTCATCCCGATCCGGCGGGCTATGGCGGCGTCCGTCTCGCCGTTCACCACGGCCTGCAGGATGGCCCGTTGCAGGTCCGAGGTGACGACGGGGGTGCGCAGCGGCGCCCGTTCCGGCCGTACGGGGACGGCGCGCGCCCACGCCTCGTCGAAGTCGCGGGCCAGGAAGCGCACCAGCGCCGGGTGGCGTACGCACAGCGCCTCGTGCGGTTCGTCGGAGAACGGCACGAAGGCGAGGTCGAGGTCCACGACGATCACCCGGTCCACCACCTCGGCGAGCGTCCTGATCTCGGCCCCGGCCGCGCTCACCTGCTCGATGTAGGCGAGGGTGGCCCGGTCCGAGCGGACGGTGTGCTGGTATACGGTCCGCTGGCGGATGCCGCGCCGCAGGTTCCCCAGGTCGCGGACGAGCGCCTCCCGGAGCGCCTGCTCGGGGCGGCCGCCGCCGGGCTGCGCGGTGCGGATCTCCTCGCGGCAGCCGGCCACCCCGGCCTCCAGGGCCCGGCTGATGACGGCTTCCCCGGAGAGCCGGGTGAGCGCGGGCTGTTCGAGCCGGTGCACGTCGGCGTACAGGGTCTCGAAGGCGGCGAGGGTGGCGCGGGTGGCCCGCAGGGCGCGGCGCCGTTCGAGCACGGCCTCCTCCAGCGGCGCGAGCGCGGCGTAGGAGGCGGTCTCCGGCGGTACGGGGACCATCGAGCCGGGTGACGCGCGGTCCGGGACCATCAGGTGAAGGGCGGTCAGGCAGCCGGACACCTCCTCGCGGGGCAGGCTGCCCGCCACCAGTGCGCGCCGGTACGCGGCGAGGGCTCGCTCGCACGGCTGTTGCGGTGGATCTCCCGGCCGGCCGGCACCGTCCGGTGCCGGTTCGCGGCAATCACATGCCGTTGGGCGGGATTGATCGTCCTTCACAAGGATGCAGATTACCTTTGTGCATACGGGGGAACGGGCCCCGGTTGCGTGCTCTGGCCCACGATGTCGGGGTGTCCTCCAGCAGCCCCTCTCCCGTCGGCGAGCCGCCCGTACCGCCGCGCGGTGAGCGCGTGTTCCGTTTTCTGGTGGCCGGATACGCGGTCTCTTCGTACGGCACGTTCCTCAATATGGTGGCGCTCAATCTCTTCGTCTACGAGACGACGGGGCGGGCGCTCGCGATGGGGCTGTTCATGGCCCTGCGGCTGGGCGCCGGATTTCTCGCCGGGCTGATCGCGGGCGGGCTGCTCGCGCGATGCACGGCGAAGAGCGTGATGCTCTGGACGAATATCGCGCAGGGCGCCGTGATGGTCCCGCTGATTCTCGCGCCGGACGGCCTGCGTACGGCCGCGCTGTTCGCCGTCTCCGTGGTCGTCGGGGCCTGCGGGACGCTGTTCATGGTGGCTCTGCGGAGCTCCGTGCCGGAGATGGTGGGCGAGGAGCGGCGGTCCTGGGCGAACTCGCTGTCCGTGACGGGGCGTTCGCTGGCGATGGTGGCGGGCTTCGCCTCGGCGGGTGTGGTCGTGTCGCTGGTGGGGTACACCGCCGCGTTCGTGGTGGACCTGTGCACCTTCGCCGTCTGCGCGCTGACGGTGGCGCTGCTGCCGGTCGCGGGAAGCGGGAAGGGGCGCGCCGAGGCGGTGCCCGCGAAGGAGGACCGCCCCCGGCGGCGGAGCCCGGTCGCGTTCGCCGCGCTGGCCGCGGTGCCCGGTCTCGGGCTGATGGTGGGGCTGCGCGGGGTGGACGCGCTCGGCTCCTCGTCGCACAACGCGGCGCTGCCCGTGCACTCCGCCGCGCTGGACGACGCGCACCCGGCGCTGTTCGTCAGCGCGTTCTGGTGCCTGTGGGCGGTCGGGAACATCGTGGCGCAGCAGGTGATCCAGCGGTACGCGCGCCGCACCGGCCGGTCCGTGGGCGCGGCGGGCTTCGGCTACGGGACCTGTGTGATGTCGGCGGCGTTCATCCTGGCGTTCGCCGGGTTCCCGGCGGCGGCCACGGCCGGGATCGCGCTGGTGGCGGGCGCGGCGGACGGCCTGACGGAGGTCGCGTACACCTCGCACCTCCAGACCCTGCCGGCCGGGCCCCGGGCGCACGCCTTCGGGCTGTCCGCGACGGTGGAGAACCTGGGCTTCGGGGCCGGGATGATCGCTGTGGCGGCGGCCCTCGAACACTTCAGCCCGCTCGCGGTCGTCGGCTGGTCGCACGGCGCGGCCCTCGCCGTCGCGGTGGTGTTCCTGGTGCGCACGGCGGGAACGCGGCGGGCGCGGGCGACCGCGTCGGCGCCGTGACGGGGCGGCACCGGGGGCGAAACGGGGCCCCTACACGTACATCGGAAATCAGCCAATCTCGCGCGACCGCGGCGCCGCCCGCGCACCCGTGCCGGCCGGAGCCGCGGGGACCCGGCACGGACCGGAGCGGGGCCCCGCCCGCCCGTCCGCCCTCCGCGGCACTCCGCGGCGCACCGCCGCTTTCGCGCACCGGGCCGCCCGCCGGGCTTGCGGGGCCCCACGCGAATGCGGTGGGTTGTCCGGCGTTGCCGGAGAACTCCGCACCGCCGGGCGGCCGGCCCGGTGCCACCGCCGGACGCGGGCCACCCCACGGGCCCGCCGCCGTCCTCGCCCCTGCCGACCCCGTCCGAACCCCGGGCGGCAGCGCCACCCTCACCACTCCGGAAAGGCGGACACCGCATGATGCCGGTCCCCCACCGCAGCCATGCCGACGACCTGCTCACCTTCATCGCCGCCAGCCCCTCCCCGTACCACGCCGTGGCGAGCGCGGCCCAGCGGCTGGAGAAGGCGGGCTTTCGTGAACTGCGCGGAACCGACGACTGGACGGGCACCACGGGCGGCGCCTTCGTCGTCAACGGGGGCGCGCTGATCGCCTGGTTCGTTCCCGAGTCGCTGCCCGCCCACACCCCGTTCCGGATCATCGGCACGCACACCGACTCGCCGAACCTGCGGATCAAGCCGACGCCCGACACGAGTTCGGCGGGCTGGCGGCAGGTCGCGGTGGAGATCTACGGCGGGGTGCCGCTCAACACCTGGCTCGACCGCGACCTGGGCATCTCCGGGCGGCTCGCGCTGCGCGCACCGGGCGGCGGGACCGAGTCCCGGCTGGTGCAGATCGACGAGCCGCTGCTGAGGGTCCCGCAGCTGGCGATCCATCTGGACCGCACGGTCAACGAAGGGCTCGCCCTGGACCGGCAGCGCCACATCGCGCCCGTCTGGTCGCTCGGCGCGGCCGACGAGGGCGCGCTGCTGCGCCGGGTCGCGGCGGCGGCCGAGGCGGAGCCGGACGAGGTGCTGGGCTGGGACCTGATGCTGCACGACGTGCAGCCGCCCGGCCGGCTGGGCGCGGAGCGGGAGTTCCTGGTGTCGTCGCGGCTGGACAACCTGGTGTCGGTGCACGCGGGAGTGACCGCCCTTACGGCCGCGGCGACGGCCGCCGAGCCGCCCGCGTACATCCCGGTGCTCGCGGCCTTCGACCACGAGGAGGTCGGCAGCGGCTCGGACACGGGGGCGCAGAGCCCGATGCTGGAGCGGGTGCTGAGCCGTTCGGTGTCGGCCCGGGGCGGCAGCGCGGAGGACTGGTCGCGGGCGCTGGCCGGGGCGTACTGCGTGTCCGCCGACATGGCGCACGCGGTGCATCCGAACTACGCGGAGCGCCACGACCCGGGCCATCAGCCGCTCCCCAACGGCGGCCCGACGGTCAAGGTCAACGTCAACCAGCGGTACGCCACCGACTCGACCGGGTTCGCCCTGTTCGCGTCGGCCTGCGAGCGGTCGGGCGCGCCGTGGCAGCCGTTCGTCTCCAACAACGCGATGCCGTGCGGCACGTCGATCGGTCCGCTCACGGCGGCCCGGCTGGGTGTGCCGACGGTCGACGTGGGGGTGCCGGGGCTCTCGATGCACTCGGCCCGTGAGCTGTGCGGGGCGCGCGACCCTGGCTATCTGGCGTCGATCCTGGCGGCGTTCGTGACGTCCGCCTGATCCACGGGACGTGTCGCCTGGTACGGGGAGGGGCCGTCGCGGTCCCTCCCCGTACCGGTGTCCGCGGCGGGTTACGCGAAGCGCTGCTTCGCGGTGCCGTCGCAGGGTTGCAGCCTCAGCGGGTCGTGGGCGCCCGCCAGGGTCGCGCACAGGCCCGTGGCCGCGGCCGGGCGCAGGGTGCCCGCCTGGCGTACGAAGCGCTGGTTGGCGGCGCCCGAGCAGTTGTAGAGGATGAGTGCGGCGCCTGCCTCGTAGTCGGCGCCGGGGACGTCCAGGCAGCGGTCGTGGCTCAGCTCGGTGCGCAGGGTCCGCGTGCCGGAGTCGTACCACCAGCCCTGGTTGCGGCCGCCGTGGCACTCCCAGCCCGTGACCCCGGTGTCGTTGCGGGTGACGGAGGCGGGGGCGTCCAGGCAGGCCGAGGCCGCCTCGCCGCGCAGCGGCTTGAAGACGTCGTCCCAGGCGACCGGCTGGAGGACCGGCTGTCCGGTGCTCGCCGGGTCGGCGCAGCTCGCCTCGCGCAGGCCGGAGTTGTAGATCTGGGTCAGGCAGGAGGCGAAGGCGCCGTGCCCGGCCGCGTTGGGGTGGAAGGACTGGCGCACCGAGTTGGAGTCCGGCGGGAAGTGCGACAGGTCGATGTAGAGGCCGCGCGCCCAGGTGGACTCGCTGCACACCTCGTGGCCGTGGAAGAGCCGCGAGTTGTCGAGGTAGACCGCGCCGGTGTCGGCCGCCGCCTTCCGCATGCCGCGCTCGAATGCGGGAACGGCGGTGTTGCGGCCCCAGGCGGCGTCGGAGTCGTACCCCGCGCAGCCACCGGGAAGCTTGCCGGGGAAGCTCGGGTTGTCGTAGAAGTCCGGGCCGATGGGGCTCGGGTAGCCCATGACGACGAGCTTGTAGTCGCTGTCCGCGTAGCCGGCGCCGGTCATCACGGTACGCAGGTCGCGCACGGTCTTCTCGACCTTGGGGACCAGCCCGTCCACGCGGGCCTGCCAGCCGCCCTCGTACTTGGACTGGCAGGGTCCCTGGAAGAGGACCCAGCGCTCCACGCAGTCCGTCATGACCGGCCCGAACTGGAGGTCGTCGTTGGCGCCCGCGACCAGCACGATCATCTTGATGCGGGTGTTGCGCGCCTTGATGGCCAGGTTGTCGCTCTGCACCAGCTCGTCGGCGTACTGCTTGGAGCCGCCGATGACGATGTTTCCGGTGTACGCGCCGGAGCACGAGACGTTGTACGTGACGTCGGCCGCGATCCCGGTGCGGTGGATGGCGGCGTCGGGCGAGCGGTGGCACCAGTTGTCGGGGCCGTTGGTGCCCGCCTCGTACGTGCCGACGCCCTCGCCGGAGATCTCGCTGTCGCCGAGCGAGATGAGACCCGTCTTCCGCTCGGCGGGCGGGCGCTCGGCCGGGTCGCCGTACAGCCGGGTGGCCTCGGCGGCGCGGATGGCCTCCAGTTCGGGTGACAGGGGGGTGGATGCGGTACTGGTGGTACCGGACGCGGCGGCGGTACCCGTCGCCGCGGTCATCCCGCCGAACGCCGCCGCGACGGCCGCGGCGGCCGCGACGGTACAGCGGAGTCTGTGCCTGGTGCGCCTCATTGCGCCTCCCCGGGTTGTGGTTACCCCCGGTATTTACTGGTCGGTAGGCGACTTGGGAATACATCGAACAAGACAAGTGCTCATCTTTTTGGGTGACTTCAGAGAGGTTGAACGATGACGGATCAGGGAACGGCCGAGGGC
Organism: Streptomyces sp. NPDC041814; assembly: GCF_055590565.1. Classification (NCBI taxonomy): domain Bacteria; kingdom Bacillati; phylum Actinomycetota; class Actinomycetes; order Kitasatosporales; family Streptomycetaceae; genus Streptomyces; species Streptomyces sp. NPDC041814. Next base: position 565,178 of record NZ_JBVJAM010000003.1, read on the forward strand.
TACCGCGTCGAGCACGACTCGATGGGCGAGGTCAGGGTCCCCGCCGCCGCGAAATGGCGCGCCCAGACCCAGCGGGCCGTGGAGAACTTCCCGGTCTCCGGCCAGCGCCTGGAGCGGGCCCACATCGAGGCCCTGGCCCGTATCAAGGCCGCCGCCGCCAAGGTCAACGCCGAGCTGAAGGTCCTCGCCCCGGACATCGCGGAGGCCATCCAGGAGGCGGCCGCCGAGGTGGCGGAGGGCCGCTGGGACGCGGAGTTCCCGGTCGACGTCTTCCAGACCGGCTCGGGCACCTCCTCGAACATGAACACCAACGAGGTCCTGGCCACCCTCGCCGGCGAGCGCCTGGGCCGCGCGGTGCACCCCAACGACCACGTCAACGCCTCGCAGTCCTCCAACGACGTGTTCCCCTCCTCGATCCACATCGCCGCCACCGCCGCGGTCACCGGCGGCCTGATCCCCGCCCTGGACCACCTGGCCGCCGCCCTGGAGCGCAAGGCGGAGGAGTTCGCGACGGTCGTGAAGTCCGGGCGCACCCACCTCATGGACGCCACGCCCGTCACCCTCGGCCAGGAGTTCGGGGGGTACGCCGCCCAGATCCGCCACGGTGTCGAGCGGCTGCGCGCCTCGCTCCCCCGCCTCGCCGAACTCCCCCTCGGCGGCACGGCCGTGGGCACCGGCATCAACACCCCGCCCGGCTTCTCCGCCGCCGTCATCGCCGAGGTGGCCCGCGCCACCGGCCTTCCGCTCACCGAGGCCCGCGACCACTTCGAGGCGCAGGGCGCGCGGGACGGCCTCGTGGAGACCTCGGGCCAGCTGCGCACCATCGGCGTCTCGCTCACCAAGATCTGCAACGACCTGCGCTGGATGGCGTCCGGGCCGCGCACCGGTCTCGCCGAGATCGCCCTGCCCGACCTCCAGCCCGGCTCCTCGATCATGCCGGGCAAGGTCAACCCGGTCATCCCCGAGGCGGTCCTGATGGTCGCCGCGCAGGTGACCGGGAACGACGCCACGGTCGCCGCCGCGGGCGCCGCCGGGAACTTCGAGCTGAACGTCATGCTCCCGGTGATCGGGAAGAACCTGCTGGAGTCCGTACGCCTGCTCACCAACGCCTCCCGGCTGCTCGCCGACCGCACGGTGGACGGCATCACCGCGAACGCCGGGCGGGCCAGGGAGTACGCCGAGTCCTCGCCGTCCGTCGTCACCCCGCTGAACAAGTACATCGGCTACGAGGAAGCGGCCAAGGTCGCCAAGAAATCGCTCGCGGAACGCCGGACGATCCGTGAGGTCGTCCTCGAATCGGGCTACGTGGAGCGCGGAGACCTGACCGAACAGCAGCTCGACGAGGCCCTGGACGTGCTGCGCATGACCCGCCCGTGACGGGCGCCGCCGTCCCGGGGCGGCGCGCTCCGTAGGATCTCTCCATGACGGGTACCGGAGAGACCGAGCGCTGGGCGCCGGGTGACCAGATTCTGTGGCGCTACCGCGGCAACGGCCCCGAACGGCCGGATTCCGCCGCTCACGCGTTCCACATCTGCCGCCCGGTCACGGTCGTCCAGGACACCGAGGACCTGCTCGCGGTGTGGGTGGCGCCCGGCACCGAGTGCGTCAAGCCGGTCCTGGCCGACGGCACCGACGTGCACGCCGAACCGCTCGCCACCCGGTACACCGCCCCGCGCACGACGGCCCGTTCGCTCTGGCTGGGCAACGGCGTCCTGAAGCTGGCAAGGCCCGGCGACCCCTGGTCCGTCTGGCTGTTCTGGGAGCGCGGCTGGCAGTTCCGCAGCTGGTACGTGAACCTGGAGGAGCCGCGCACCAGATGGGCCGGCGGCATCGACTCCGAGGACCACTTCCTGGACATCTCCGTCTACCCGGACCGCAGCTGGCTCTGGCGCGACGAGGACGAGTTCGAGCAGGCTCAGCGGGTGGGCCTGATCACGCCGGACACGGCGCGCCGGGTGCGCGAGGCGGGGCGCGCGGCGGTCGGGCTGATCCGCTCCTGGGGGGCGCCGTTCCGGGACGGCTGGGAGGACTGGCGGCCCGATCCGGCGTGGCGGGTGCCCGAACTCCCGGACGACTGGGACCGCCGGCCGGACGGTTCGGACCGTACGGCTTCCGCCATGCCGTCGTGAGACCCTTGATGCACCCCAGGGGGGCAAACGTAGGATCGTCCCGAGGAGCGTGGCCCGACCCCAACCGGCAGGCGGGGTGCAGGACCTGACCGCGAGTCATCGGCTCGTCGCGCGGACCGCGCCCTCAGGGGCCGCATCGGCGTCACGAGTCGCACGAGTTGCCCGCATCGCATGAGCCACTACGAGGGGGTGGAGAGGTGTCCGCCGGCCGCTGCCGCCCCCATGGAAACGTTGTCACCGGCATCCTGATCGGACATCGCGTTTCGGCCCCGTACGACGGGGAAGGCGATGTCAGCCGTTGTTATCGCCGCTCCTGCCGGGGCACAGTAGCGCCCCACAAGGTGATTGCCTCATACAACCGGCCCGGACGGACGGAATCCCACGCGTGACGGAGCATCCCACCTCCCACGAAGGCCGGCAGCCTCTCGCCGCCCGGCCGCAGGAACGCACCCGGCCGCGGCAGCGGGACGCCGCCGTGGCGGCCGCCGCTGCCGCCACGGCGATCCCGGCACCCGCCAAGGGCCCCGCCGGCGCGGCCCCCGATCCCCAGGCGGCGACACGGCGCGAAGGCGACCGGCTGCGCTTCGTGGGGGCCGCGACCCGGCGGATCGCCCGGGGCATCGACCTGGACGAGATCGTGCTCGGGCTGTGCCGGGCCAGCGTGCCGACGTTCTCCGACGCCATACTCGTCTACCTCCGCGACCCACTGCCCGTCGGCGACGAGCGGCCGGTCAACCCGTTCGTGCTGCGGCTGCGCCGTTCGGACCGGCTGCGGCTGACCGACGAGGAGACCGAGAGCCTGTCGGAGACGGAGCGGCTGCGGCTGCCCGCCCTCGACCCGCAGGCCGACCTGATGCCCGCCGCCGAGCTGTGCGAGGTCCGTCCCGGGAGCGCTCTCGCCGAGGTGCTGCGCGGGGTGCGGCCGGTCTTCGGTGACTCCGCGGCGGCCCGCGTCGCGCTGCCCGAACTGCTGGGCGCCGACCGCTCGGTCCCGTCCGGCCACCGGGTGATCCTGGCCCCGCTGCGCGGCCGGCGGCGGGTGATCGGGGCGGCGGTCTTCCTGCGCGGTGCCGAGCGCCCGGCCTTCGAGGCCAACGACCTCCTGGTCGCCGCCCAGCTGGCCACGCACACCGCCCTCGGCATCGACAAGGCCGTGCTCTACGGGCGCGAGGCGTACATCGCCGACGAGCTCCAGCGCACCATGCTGCCCGACTCGCTCCCCCAGCCGACCGGCGTGAAACTCGCCTCGCGCTACCTCCCGGCCGCCGAGACGGCCCGGGTCGGCGGCGACTGGTACGACGCGATCCCGCTGCCCGGCAGCCGGGTCGCCCTGGTCGTCGGGGACGTCATGGGCCACTCCATGACGTCCGCCGCGATCATGGGCCAGCTCCGGACCACCGCGCAGACCCTGGCCGGGCTCGACCTGCCCCCGCAGGAGGTCCTGCACCATCTGGACGAGCAGGCGCAGCGCCTCGGCAGCGACCGCATGGCGACCTGCCTGTACGCGGTCTACGACCCCGTCGCGCACCGCATCACCGTCGCCAACGCGGGCCACCCGCCGCCCGTCCTGCTCCACCTGGGCGGGCGCGCCGAGGTCCTGCGGGTGCCCCCGGGGGCGCCGATCGGCGTGGGCGGAGTGGACTTCGAGGCCGTCGAACTGGACGCACCGGCCGGCGCGACCCTGCTGTTGTACACCGACGGCCTTGTCGAGTCGCGGCTGAGGGACGTGTGGACGGGCATCGAGATGCTGCGGGAACGGCTCGCCGCGACCGCCCGGCTGACCGGCCCGGACCACTCGCCGCCGCTGGAGGCCCTGTGCGACGACGTGCTGGACATGCTGGGCCCCGGTGACCGCGACGACGACATCGCGCTGCTGGCCGCCCGCTTCGACGGGATCGCGCCGAGCGACGTCGCCTACTGGTTCCTGGACCCGGACGACTCCGCCCCCGGCCGGGCCCGCAGGCTGGCGCGCAGGGCGCTCGGCCGGTGGGGCCTGGACGAGCTGTCGGACTCGGTGGAGCTCCTGATCAGCGAGGTGGTCACCAACGCCGTGCGGTACGCGGAGCGCCCGGTCACCCTGCGGCTGCTGCGCACCGAGACACTGCGGTGCGAGGTCGGCGACGACTCCCCGCAGCTGCCCCGGCAGCGCCGCGCCAAGGACATGGACGAGAACGGGCGCGGCCTGTTCCTGGTCAACCGCCTGGCCCGCCGCTGGGGCGCGACGCGCCTGTCGACGGGCAAGGTGGTCTGGTTCGAGATGCCGACCGGGCAGCGGTGACCCGCCGGTTCAGCAGGTGGCCACGGGGACGGCGGTCACGGGAGCGGCGTCCGCCCCGCGGCCGCGGGTGAAGGCGTAGCACTGCTGTACGGGTGCGCCGCCGCCGACACTCTCCCGGACGAGCACCGTGACGACGTCCGCGTCGCCGGACCTCCTCACCTGCTTCACGGAGTACGGGCGCTGCCGGTGCGCCGGGTCGAGGACCCGGGTCGCCTCCGCCGGGGTCACCCGGTCGGCCATGGCCGCCAGGCGCTTCCGCGCGAGCTTCACGTCGAAGTCGATCACCCGGCCGCTCCGGCACGCGCTGTCGTCCCGCTCGGCCCGCTTCGCCGTCCACGTCGTGGCGGCCGCCTTCCGTGTGAACGTCAGGGTGAAGCAGCGCTCCGTCCGGACGGACCCGCCGGCGAGCACGACCCCCTTCTCGTCGTGGTCCGACGACCACGCGGCGGTGGCGGCGTAGGTCCCGTGCTCCGGGTCGTACGCGATGACCGGGGCGTGCGTGTGCTGCCCGATGACGCCTACCAGCGCGTCGGGGTTGGTGGACCGCGTGGCCGACAGCGCACGGACCGTATCGTCCGAGGAACGCCGGGCCTGCGCGAGCACGGAGGCCGCGGCCGCCTCCTGCCGCCTCTCGTTCACACGGCCCGCGTGCCAGGCCGCGTACCAGAAGTACGCGAGCAACGCGGCCGGAACCATCAGCAGAAGCAGACAGCCGGTGGTGACGCGACGGCCGGGCCGCCGCGTCACCACCGGGCTACTGGGAATCGGGGCCATCAGCTCCCCGTGTACTTGGCGTCGGCCAGGGCCTGATCCATGACCTGGGCGTACTTCGCCGTTCCCGAGCCGTTCGGGTGGAAGGACTCAAGGCTCGCGCAGATGTCGTCCCCGGGCCAGGGAAGGCACGGGGTCGGAGTCGCGTCGTCCCCGCTGTGGAAGTCGCCGTCACCGTTCGGTCCGGCGACGATGTCGTGGATGTACGGGTCGCCGTCGCACACCCCATGGCCGTGGAAGGCCGGGATGGCGTCGGCGAACGTGACCTTGTGACCACTCGCGGCCAGGCGATCGACCATGGCCTTCTGCTCGTCGCGCATGTAGTCGGCCAGGTTGTTCAGCACGTCGAAGTTCCCCGTGGTGCAGGGATCGTCGGCGACGATGTGCGGGTAACCCATGAGCACGACCCGGGCGTTGTACGCCTGCCCCGTGATCTCGGTGATGAGTGCCTCGGTGTCCTGAACCGCGGTGTGCGCCTTGCCGGTGAAGTCGTCCTCGTCGCAGATGCCCACGATGTAGCAGTCGGTGACCGCGTTGGTGAAGTTGTCCCCGTCGTTGCCGCCGATGGTCAGCATGACCAGGCTCGTGTCCTTGTTGAGGACGCCCGAGTCGATCTGCGTCACCTCGTGGTAGTTGCCCATCGCACCCCAGGAGTTGGGGTCCCCGGACGTCAGCTGCCACGTCTTCGCACCGGAGCACGAGACGTTCTGGAAGTCCAGCGACGCGTCACCGCCGTCGGCGAGCTCGCCGATCGGTTTGCTGGTGAAGGGCAGGACGACCTTGCGGGCCCAGGAGTTCGCGCTGCGACGGCAGGCGTTCCACTGGGAGGTGCCGTGGTCCCGGTCGGACTCGGGCGAGTAGCTGCCGGCTCCCTCACCGGAGGAGTACGAGTCGCCCATGGCCACGACCATGTGCTTCGGCTTGGCCGAGAGCTTCTGGAAGGCGACCGAGGTGAACGCGATGTCGTCGTCGGCCGTACCGTCCGCCGTGGTGTTCGACAGTTCCACCTGGGGTGTCCCGGTGAAGTGGTAGGTACCGAGTTCGAACCAGGTGTTCGTGCCGTAGTGGGTGTTCACATAGCGGTCCCGGTCCCCGTCGTCGGTGCCCTTGACGACGTAGTGGGCCTGCTGGGTGTGGGCACCCGTGTCGGGCAGGTGTACGAACACGCGCGCCCAGCCGGCGCTCTGCCCCAGGGTCCAGGTGCCGGTGATCGTCATGGGCCCGGAGTCGCCGAGGTGCGCCTGGTTGCGGGTGTGGGTGTACCAGAAGTGGCCGTCGTAACCACCACCGACCTGATGGAGGTCGGCCTTCGCCTCGTAATGGCTGTCGGAGTCCGCCTGGAAACCGAACGCGAAACTGCCCTGGGACGAGATCGTCCCGCAATCGTTCCACGACGGAGTGCCGTCCGGTACGGAGGCGACCACGAGGGAGCCGGTCGGCGCGCCGTCACATACGGGGGTGCCGTGCTTGAGCCGGTAGCCGCGCCCCGGTTCCGAGCGCAGCGTCTCGTACTTGATGTGCTCGTGGCCGCAGTTGGTCGCGCAGTCGTCCTTCCAGGTCGCGTTCTCCTTGTGCCACCAGTACTGCGCGTAGCACGCCTCGGTGTCGCAGTCCGGCGGGCTGAGGGAGTCGCAGTTGTTGAACGCGTTGCAGAAGACGCTCAGGTCCGGGGAGACCCTGCTGCGCTCCGCGTTGCTGACCCACCAGGCGGGGTAGAAGCCGGCGGAGCTGAATCCGGATTCGCCCTGCCAGTCCTGCCGTCCGTCCGTGCTGTAGGAGTAGCCCGTGTCGATGGACCAGGCGGACCAGCCCATCACCTTCTCCTCGTACGGCCAGTCCTGCGGGTGTGCCGCGTCGTGGTTCGCGTCGGGGTCCACGCTGGTGTCCATGAAGGGATGGCCCCAGCTCTTCTTGTAGATCGGGTTGGCCGGGTTGTTGTACCAGCCGAGTCCCCAGGGGCCGCTGGAATGCGGGGTGGGCGGGTTGAAGCCGAGGTTGTAGTTCCAGACGGCGGTGAACCAGTTCTCCACCTTCGAGGGGTCGTCGTCATTGACGGTGACCTCCTGCCCGGCCGTGTGGACCTCGTTCCACTTGTCGGCGAGGATCTGCACGGCCGCGGCGACGTTTACGGCATAGTCGAGGGCGACGGCCTTCTGCTTCTCCGGCGACAGGCTGGTCTCACCGGTCTTCTCGTGGCCGGCCAGGCGCATGCCGTCGGTGATCTGCCCGACTCCGTAGCCGCAGTCGGACTCGTCCCAGTGGACCTTCCAGTAGTCATCCGTCGTGCCTGACGCGTCATGCCCGTAGTAGCCGTCGACGGCCGCGAGCGGGTTGCCCATCTGGCCGGGGACGACGCCGGACTCGGCCTGCCACAGGTTCGACTCCTGGGCCAGGATGCCGAGCATCACGTTGGCGGGGATGCGGGCGGTCTCGGAATCGCCCAGCTTCGGCTTGGGGAAGAGACCCTGGGGGTCCACGACGCCGAGACCGTACTGGTTGCGCCAGCCCCCGGTGGTCAGCCACTGCGAGCGCAGCTGGCCGCGCACCGCCATGTCCACGGCCCACTCGACCTGGTTCGGCGTCGGCTGCAGGGCCTGGGCGTTCACATCGTTCCGGGAGATCGAACACCAGCGGTCGGGGTCCGTCGGCGTGCTGGACACGGCCGCGGCCGTCGCGCTGAGCGCGGAGGGCGCGGTCTTCGCCGTGGCCCTGGTCCGGTCGGCCAGAGCCGGCGAGAGGACGGCCGGAGACTTGGGGTCGGCAGCAGCGGGAAGGACGCTCTGTGTGAGCTTCTTCCCGGTGGTGACGGCCGTCGAGGTGACGGTCACCGGCTCGGCCGACTCCTCCTCGGCCGGAGGCTGCGGGTCGGGCTCGGCCTTGGTGAATCCGCGGCCCGTGTTCTTGATCCGTTCCAGACCCGCCTGCACCCCCGGAGTGAGCACCGGGTCGACGGCGAGTCGGCCCAGGCCGGACACCGTCGTGTCGGCGGGCGCGTCGAGCACGGTGACACCGCTCCCCTGGACACGCGGCTCGCCGGAGGGGCGGCCGGTGAGGAACACGCGTCCGGCGTCGCCCGGCAGGAGTTCGAGTTCACCGACCTTCCCCTTGGCCAGGAGGTCCGGCTTCCCCCGGCCGGTGAACACCTTGGCCTGGGATACGGAGGTGCCCTTGCGGTCCACGAACGCGATCCGGCCGTCCTTGGCGGGACGGATGTCGAACGGGACGCTGTCCGCGGTGGCCAGCTTGGTCACCTTGCCCGCGTGGTCCACGCGGACCACTCCGTGCCCGTGCCCGGCGAGCATGCCGCCCTCGGCCGGCACCGCGCTGGTGAACTGCCCGTCGAGCGTGGCCTCATCGCGCGTCCTGCCGGCCGTGTTCACGGTGATCAGGCGCGTCTTCATGGTGCGCACGTCGTTCATCCCGCGGTACGCGGTGAACGCGGCCGTCCCCTGCTCGGCGTTGCACGTGGGGTCGAAGTAGGCCAGTGACGCCGTGAACGGCAGCTTCGTCACGCGGCCGGTGTCCAGATCCACGATCGCGGTGAAGGCGCCGCCCTGCATCAGGTCCGGCTTGTTCGTGAAGGCCCTGGGCGCGTAGGCGACCGCGGCATGGGAGCGGTCCATGACACAGGTGTTGCCGATCCACGAGTCCGCGGGCATGCCGGGCTCGGAGAGCCTGGCCGCCGTCTTCCACGTGTAGGCGTTCGCGCTGTCGGCGACCAGGATGTGGAGGCCGTCGGTGTCGGCCGCCGCGACCACGGCCCGGTCCTTGGAGCTCTTCCAGCCCTTCCCGAGCTGCCGGTCCGGGTCGGTGACCCGGACCGGAGGGGCGGGCGCGGTACTGCTCGTAGCCGGAGCGGTCTTCGGTACGGGGGCCGCCGCGACGGCGGGCGCGGCCTGGACCAGACCGCCGGTCAGTACGGCGCTGACCGCCAGCACCACGGGTATGGGGAACGGTCCGACGGATCTTCCGGCTCTCAAGAATGCTCCCTGGTCTGCGTCGACGCCTGTCCATGACGGCAGTTCGTGACGACGTTAGGTGACGCATACAAGGAACAGCCAGGAAAAGGGAGTTACGTGTCGTAGATACGCCAAGGCCGATGAGGGCAAACCCTGACTTCACCGGCATGCCCGGTGTGGTCGGGGCTGTCTCCTCATCGGCCTCGGCGCGTGGATCAGCCGGTCACCGCTCGTCGGTTTTGTCCGGCCGCCTGTCCCCCGAGAGGTCCGGGAGGCCCACGGAGGACGAGGGGTCCGGGCCCGGTTCGGTCGACGGGTCGGGCGGCGGTTCGCTCGTCGGGCCGCCCGAGGGCGAGGCGGGCGGGGAGCTCTCCGGCGACTCGCTGGCCGGCGGCGGCTCGGAAGAGGGCGACGTGGACGGCGAGTGGGAGGGCGTGGGGTCGTCCGAGGGCGAGGTGCTGGGGCTAGGCGAGTGGGACGCGGGCGGCGGGCTGACCCCGGCGCCCATGTCGGTGTCGAGGTCGAACTCGCGGGCCTTGCCGACGGAGTGGCCCATGTAGTCGGCCCAGATCTCGGCGGGGAAGCCGCCACCGTTGACGCGTCCGCCGCCACCGGCGCCCTGGAGGGTCACCTGCGCGTTCTTCTTGATCTTCTTGCCGTCGTCGTCGGTGCGGTCGAAGGCGGCCTCGCCGAACAGCCCGACCGAGGTGACCAGGTTGGAGGTGTAGCCGGTGAACCAGGCCGACTTGTTGTCGTCGGAGGTACCGGTCTTGCCGGCGATGTCCTTGTCGGAGAGCCCCTCCGCGTTGCGGACCGACTTGCGGGCCGTACCGTCGTCGACGACGCCGGTCAGCACGGACGTCACGGAGTCCGCCGCCTGGCGGGAGATCACCTGGTCGCCGATGGCGTCGGGCAGGTCGAGCGGGGCGTCGCCCTGGTGCACGGCCGTCTTCACGATCTGCGGGGTGACCTGCTTGCCGTGGTTGTCGAGCGTGGCGTAGACCCCGGCCATCTCCAGCGGGCTCGCGCCCATGGAGCCGAGAGTCATCGCGGGTGCGGCCTCCAGCCCCTTCACGTCCATGCCGAGCTTGCCCGCGGTCGCCAGCACCTTGTCCATGCCGACGTCCACGCCCATCTGCGCGAAGACGGAGTTGACGGACGAGTTCATCGCGGACTGGACGGTGATCTTCCCGTAGTCCTGGTCGTCCTCGTTCTCCGGCGCGAAGTACCGGTCGCCGCCGACGACCGGGCGCTTGCTGGTGCCGTCGTAGCGGGTGTTCGCGGTGATCTTCTCGTCGTCCTGCGTCTTCGACTCGTTGTCGAGGGCGGAGGCGAGGATGACCGGCTTGAAGGTGGAAGCGGGCTGGTAGTCCCTGCGCCCGGCGTTCGAGATCCAGTGCTCGCTCTGGCCGCGTCCGCCGTACAGCGCGACCACCGCGCCGGTCTTCGGGTCGACCGAGGCGGCACCCGCCTGGATGTCCTGGTCGAGCTTGCGCTTCTTGGTGTCCAGCTTGTCGAGCAGCTTGGCCTCGACCGACTTCTCCAGCTGCGCCTGCTTCTTCTGGTCGATGTTGACGGTGATCGTCCAGCCGCCGCGGTCGAACTGGTCCTCGGTGATGCCCGCCTGCTTGATCACGGCCTCGCGGGCCGCCTGGACGATGTAGCCCTTCTGGCCGGCCGTGCCGTTGAGCGGCTTGGGTTCGTGCGGCACCGGGAACGTCTGCTTCTGGCGCTTGCCGGAGTCGAGCCAGCCCTCCTCGACCATGTTGTCCAGGGTGTAGGCCCAGCGCGCCTTGACGAGCCGCTTGCCGTTCGGACCGGCGACCGCCCAGTCGTACTGGCTCGGCGCCTGGAGCAGCGCGGCGAGGTAGGCGCCCTGCGAGACGTTCAGGTCTTTGGCGTCCACGCCGTAGTACGCCTGGGCTGCGGCCTGGATGCCCCAGGCGCCGCGTCCGTAGTAGCTGGTGTTGATGTAGCCGGCGAGGATTTCCTTCTTGGTCTTCTTCTGGTCCAGCTTCAGGGAGATGACCAGCTCCTTGAGCTTCCGGCTGACCGTCTGGTCCTGGTCCAGGTAGTAGTTCTTGACGTACTGCTGCGTGATGGTCGAGCCGCCCTGCTTGCCCTTGCCGGACAGGGTGTTGAGCAGGCCGCGCGCGGTGCCCTTGAAGTCGACGCCGTGGTCCTTGTAGAAGGACTTGTTCTCGGCGGCGACGAAGGTGTCCTGGACCTCCTTGGGCACCTCGGCGAGGCTCACGATCTCGCGGTTCACCTCGCCGGTCCTGGCGAGCAGGGTGCCGTCGGCGTACTTGTAGACGTTCGCCTGCAACTCCATCTTGGGGTTGCCCTCCGGCACGGGCACCATTATGTAGAGCACGGCGAAGGCGCCCATGCCCAGCAGGATCACCCCGAGGGCGGTGCCCAGTAGTTTGCGCCAGGTGAAGAGCCTGCGTATGCCGCCGCTCTTCGCAGCCCGCCGCTGGGCTCGTCGCGCTTCCGCTCGACCCATCGCTTGGTCGCTCCCGTTTCTCTGCTCTGCTCTGCCGATTCAGCCCGGACCTGCCAGCTAACACCGTTGGCAAGGCCGAAAAGCCGACGATCCGAGATTTTACGGACGTGAGAATCAGCACCCGTCCCCGATGGAACCGACTCCTGAGGGGTGCGCAAGGTTGCGAGAACCGTTAATGTGTAATCACATTGCTAGCGACTGGCTAGCTGACCACGACGGGGGCCACCATGACCGATCCGCACGACCCCACCACCGCCGCCACGCCGTCCGCCGGGCTCGCCCCGGACGCGCCCGACATGCCGGAACCGCAGGTCCGGGAGACGAGGGCCCACAGCATCGCCGGCGGCCTCGGCCTGCTGCTGACCGTGATCGGCGTGATCGCCGGCATCGCGCTCGCCATCGTCGGGGGCGTCATCGGCTCGAACGGGAACAACGCCGTGGGCATCCCGCTCTGCGTCCTGGGCGTCCTGCTCGCCATCGCCTCGTTCTTCTGCATGGGCGGTGTGAAGATGGTCGCACCGGGCGAGGCCCGGGTGATCCAGCTGTTCGGCCGGTACGTGGGCACCATCCGCACCGACGGACTGCGCTGGGTCAACCCGCTGACCTCCAGCCGCAAGATCTCCACCCGGGTCCGCAACCACGAGACCGCCGTCCTCAAGGTCAACGACGCCTACGGCAACCCGATCGAACTCGCCGCGATCGTCGTGTGGAAGGTCGAGGACACCGCCCAGGCACTCTTCGAGGTGGACGACTTCCTGGAGTTCGTGGCCACCCAGACCGAGTCCGCCGTCCGGCACATCGCCCTTGAGTACCCGTACGACGCCCACGAGGAGGGCGGCCTGTCGCTGCGGGGCAACGCCGAGGAGATCACCGAGAAGCTGGCTGTCGAGCTGACCGCCCGGGTGCAGGCGGCGGGCGTTCGGATCATCGAGTCGCGCTTCAGCCACCTCGCGTACGCCCCCGAGATCGCCTCCGCGATGCTCCAGCGCCAGCAGGCCGGCGCGGTCGTCGCGGCCCGCCAGCAGATCGTCGAGGGCGCGGTCGGCATGGTCGAGATGGCGCTGACCCGGATCGCCGAGCAGGACATCGTGGAGCTCGACTCGGAGCGGAAGGCGTCCATGGTGAGCAATCTGATGGTGGTCCTGTGCGGTGACCGCGCCGCCCAGCCGGTCCTCAATACGGGCACGCTGTACCAGTGACCGAGGAGAGCCCGGGGGAAGCACCCCGCGCCCGGCCGCGGCAGCGCAAGCAGATGCTGCTGCGGCTGGACCCCGCCGTGTACGACGCGCTGGCCCGCTGGGCGTCGGACGAGCTGCGCAGCGCGAACGCGCAGATCGAGTTCCTGCTGCGCCGGGCACTCGCCGAGACGGGACGGCTGCCGGGCGGCGCGGCACCCATCCCCCGCCGGGGGCGCCCGCCGAAGGCCCCCGAGGAGCCACCGGGCGAGGAGTGACACGTCAGAGGCCCGTCCCGCGAGGGGCGGGCCTCTGACGTGCGCCTTTCGGGTGTACCCCCCGGGTATACACGGCAGGTATACACACCATGTAGAGTGCTCCGCATGTCTATCGGCCACACCCTGCTCGGGCTCCTGGAGTCCGGCCCACGCCATGGTTACGACCTCAAGCGGACGTTCGACGAGAAGTTCGGGCACGACCGCCCCCTGCACTACGGGCAGGTCTACTCGACCATGTCCCGGCTGCTGAAGAACGGCCTTGTCGAGGTCGACGGCGTGGAGAGCGGGGGTGGCCCCGAGCGCAAGCGGTACGCGATCACGGACGCCGGCATCACCGATGTCGCCACCTGGCTCGCGCAGCCCGAGAAGCCGGAGCCGTACCTCCAGTCGACCCTGTACACCAAGGTCGTCCTGGCCATGCTCACCGGCCGCGACGCGGCCGACGTGCTGGACGCCCAGCGCTCCGAGCACCTGCGCCTGATGCGCATCCTCACCGACCGCAAGCGCCGGGGCGACCTCGCCGACCAGCTGATCTGCGACCACGCCCTGTTCCATCTCGAAGCCGATCTGCGCTGGCTGGAACTGACCGCCGCCCGCCTCGGCCAGCTCCAGAAAGTGGTGGCCCCGTGACCCCCGCCGGCTCCCTGCTCTCCGCGCACGACCTGCACAAGACCTACGGCTCGACCCCCGCCCTCGACGGCGCGTCGTTCTCCGTCCACCCCGGCGAGGTCGTCGCCGTGATGGGCCCCTCCGGCTCCGGCAAGTCCACGCTGCTGCACTGCCTCGCCGGAATCATCACCCCGGACTCCGGCACCATCACCTACGACGGCCGCGAGCTGTCCGCCATGTCCGACGCGGAGCGCAGCGCCCTGCGCCGCAGCGACTTCGGGTTCGTCTTCCAGTTCGGCCAGCTCGTGCCCGAGCTCACCTGCGTGGAGAACGTCGCCCTGCCGCTCCGCCTGGGCGGCACCCGCCGCAAGGACGCCGAGCGCACCGCCCGCTCCTGGATGGAGCGCCTGGAGGTCGAGGACATCGGCGCCAAGCGCCCCGGCGAGGTCTCCGGCGGCCAGGGCCAGCGCGTCGCCGTGGCCCGCGCGCTCGCCGCGTCCCCGAAGGTGATCTTCGCGGACGAGCCGACCGGCGCGCTGGACTCCCTCAACGGCGAGCGCGTCATGCAGCTGCTCACCGACGCCGCCCGCTCCTCCAACGTCGCGGTGGTCCTGGTGACCCATGAGGCCCGCGTCGCCGCCTACTCCGACCGCGACGTCACCGTGCGCGACGGCCGGGCCCTCGACCTGGAGCACGCCGTATGACGCTCCTGGACGAGAAGCGGACCCCGGCCCCCGCCCCCGCGCCGCCGGCCCGCGCATCCCGCACCGCCCCCTGGCTGCGCGACCTCGCCCTCGGCGTCCGGTTCGCCGCCGCCGGCGGGCGCGAGGGCTGGACCCGCACGCTGCTCACCGCGATCGGCGTCGGCCTCGGCGTCACGCTGCTCTTCCTCGCCGCCTCCGTGCCGCACGCGCTCGACGCGCGCAACGACCGCGACACGGCCCGCAGCGAGACGAAGATCTCCGAGAACCCCGACGCGCAGGGCAAGAAGTCCGACACCTCCGTCCTGCGGATCGGGGCGGACAGCGAATACCACGACCGCAGCATCAGCGGCTATCTGATGCGCGCGGAGGGCAGCCACCCGGTGCTCCCGCCGGGCATCGACGCCATACCCGCCGCCGGCGAGATGGTCGTCTCCCCCGCCCTGAAGGACCTGCTGGACGACCCGGACAACGCTCTGCTCAAGGAGCGGTACCCGTACAGGATCACCGGCACCATCGCGGACGACGGCCTGCGGTCGCCCAACGAGCTGTGGTTCTACGCCGGCAGCGACACCCTGACCACGGCCTCGGGCGGCCACCGCGTCACCGGATACGGCGACCCCGAGCCGACCCCGCCGCTCGCCCCGCTGCTCGTCGTGCTGGTGATCATGGGCTGCGTGGTGCTGCTCGCACCCGTCGCCATCTTCATCGCCACCGCCGTGCGCTTCGGCGGCGACCGCCGCGACCGCCGGCTGGCCGCGCTGCGCCTGGTCGGTACGGACATCAGGTCGACCCGGCGGATCGCGGCGGGCGAGGCCCTGTTCGGCTCCGTGCTCGGTGTGCTCATCGGCCTCGTCCTCTTCCTCGTGGGGCGTCAGTTCGTGAGCCACATCGAGGTCTGGGACGTCAGCGCCTTCCCCGCGGACCTCGCCCCCGACCGGCGGCTGTGCCTGCTCATCGCGCTCGCCGTCCCGCTGACCGCCGTGCTGGTCACGCTGTCCGCGATGCGCTCCGTGGTCATCGAACCGCTCGGGGTCGTACGCAACAGCCGGGCCCGCAAGCGCCGTCTGTGGTGGCGGCTGCTGCTCCCGCTCGCCGGGCTCGGCGTCCTCGCACTCAACGGCCAGTCCGGCGAGTACGAGGTCGTCAACCCGTACGCCATCGCCACCGGCGCGATCCTGGTCCTCGTCGGACTCGCCCTGCTGCTGCCGTGGCTGGTCGAGGCGTGCGTGAACCGGCTGCGCGGCGGCCCGGTGCCCTGGCAGCTCGCCACCCGCAGGCTCCAGCTGAGCAGCGGGACCGCCTCCCGCGCGGTCAGCGGCGTCACCGTGGCGGTGGCCGGCGCGGTGGCCGTGCAGATGCTGTTCGCCTCGATGAACGCCGACTTCAACAAGGTCACCGGGCAGGACCCCAGCCGCGCCCAGTTCTACGCCGTGTCGCAGCAGGTCGGCGGCAACGCGGCCGTGGAGACCATCAAGGAGTTCCGCGCCACCAAGGGCGTCACCCAGGTCATCGGCATGGTCGAGGCGTACGTCAGCAAGCCCGGCACGTACGGCGAGGACGACATCCAGCCCACCACCTCGCTGAACGTCGGCGATTGCGCCACCCTGCGCGAGGTCGCCCGTATCGACTCCTGCCAGGACGGCGACTCCTTCGTCGTGCACCCCAGGAACGACAAGGAGATGGCCGGCTGGATGGACAAGACCGCCCGCAAGGGCAAGGAGGTCGAGTTCGAGTCGGGGAGCGGCAGGAAGCTGCGCTGGACGCTGCCCGCCGACGCGAAGACCGTCGTCAGCCGCAAGGACCCGATCGGTGAGGACCGCTGGGGGATCATGGTGACCCCCGGGGCGATCGACGCGACCACCCTGCCGGGTGCGATCACCGCCTCGCAGATCCGCATCGACGAGAGCGTCCCGGACGCCGCCGAGTACGTACGCAACACCGCGGCCCGCATCGACCCCGGCATGCGCCTGGTCACCCTCACGTCCGTCTCACGCGACCGCCAGTACGCCAGCGTCCAGACCGGCCTCCAGGTCGGCGCCACGGTCACGCTGCTGCTGATCGCCGCCTCCATGCTGGTCTCCCAGCTGGAACAGCTGCGCGAGCGCAAGCGGCTGCTCTCGGTGCTGGTCGCCTTCGGCACCCGGCGGACCACCCTCGCCTGGTCGGTGCTCTGGCAGACCGCGCTCCCGGTGGTCATCGGGCTCGCGGTGGCGGTGGCCGGCGGCCTCTCGCTGGGCGCGGCGCTGTGCTGGATGGTCGGCAAGGAGGTCGATGACTGGCTGGTGTTCCTGCCTCTCGCGGGAGCGGGCGGGGCGCTCATCCTGCTGGTCACGCTGCTGTCCCTGCCGCCGCTGTGGCGCATGATGCGCCCGGACGGGCTGCGCAGCGAGTGACCCCGCGGAGGGCGGCCGGACGACGCGATCTACGTCCGGCCGCCCTCCGTCACGCGTACCGGCAGCGCCCGCATCGCCTCGCGCAGCGCCCCCGCCAGCTCCTCGAACTCCTCCTGCCGCGCCGCCCCGGTCCGCATCGCCAGCGCCACCCGCCGCGTCGGGGCCGGGTCCGCGAAGCACCCCGTGGTCAGCGCCTCGTTGCGGGCCGTCTCGACGGTGACCGCGGTGCGCGGCAGCAGCGTCACGCCGAGGCCCCCGGCCACCAGCTGCACCAGCGTCGAGAGCCCGGCCGCGGTCGTGGTGACCGGCGCGCCCTCCGTACGGCCGGCCTCGCGGCAGATGTCGAGGGCCTGGTCGCGCAGGCAGTGCCCCTCGTCCAGGAGCAGCAACGGGAGCTTCCGGAGGGCGTCGCGGGGGATGTCGGCGCGCCCGCCGAGCGGGTGGCCGCGGTCCATGACGAGCACGAAGTCCTCGTCGAAGAGTGGGAGCTCGCTGACCCCGGGGACTCCGAGGGGCACGGCGAGCAGCAGCAGGTCGAGCCGTCCGGCGCCGAGCCCCTCGATCAGCGAGGAGGTCTGCTCCTCGTGCACCTGGAGGTCGAGGGCCGGGTAGCGCTCGTGGACCAGCCGCAGCACGGCCGGCAGCAGATACGGGGCGACGGTGGGGATCACGCCGAGCCTGAGCACCCCGGTGAAGGGGGCGCGGACCGCCTCGGCCTCCTCCATCAGCTCGCCGACGGCGTCGAGCACGACCCGCGCCCGCACCGCGAGCCGTTCCCCGGCGGGCGAGAGCAGCACCTTGCGCGTCGTACGCTCGATGAGCTGGACACCCAGTGCCTCCTCCAGCGCGGACACGGCCCCGGAGAGCGCGGGCTGACTCATCCCGATTGCGGCCGCGGCGTCCCGGAAGTGCAGATATTCGGCGACGGCGACGAAGGCTCGCAACTGCGAGAGGCTGGGCTGTTTGAGCCGGTTGCCCGGATTGCTCTGCACCACTGATAGGTACCTCCGATCATCACGACCGAGTGTAGCTATTTCCGCGATCAATGCACTCTGTGCCAAGGTGGAGATCGTCCAACCCCCAGGAACTCCCTCAAAAGGGGAGAACCTACGCTGCAAGGAGAGCGCGTGCTCACTGTCGGTGACAAGTTCCCCGAGTTCGACCTGACCGCCTGCGTGTCGCTGGAGAGCGGCAAGGAGTTCGAGCAGATCAACCACAAGACCTACGAGGGTCAGTGGAAGATCGTCTTCGCGTGGCCGAAGGACTTCACCTTCGTGTGCCCCACCGAGATCGCCGCCTTCGGGAAGCTGAACGACGAGTTCGCCGACCGTGACGCCCAGATCCTCGGCTTCTCCGGCGACTCCGAGTTCGTGCACCACGCCTGGCGCAAGGACCACCCGGACCTGACCGACCTGCCCTTCCCGATGATGGCCGACTCGAAGCACGAGCTCATGCGTGACCTCGGCATCGAGGGCGAGGACGGCTTCGCGCAGCGCGCCGTCTTCATCGTGGACCAGAACAACGAGATCCAGTTCACGATGGTGACCGCCGGTTCCGTGGGCCGTAACCCCAAGGAGGTCCTGCGGGTCCTCGACGCCCTGCAGACCGACGAGCTGTGCCCGTGCAACTGGACCAAGGGCGAGAACACCCTGGACCCGGTCGCGCTCCTCTCGGGCGAGTGAGCTGATACCCCCATGGCTCTCGACGAACTGAAGTCCGCCATACCGGACTTCGCCAAGGACCTGAAGCTGAACCTCGGCTCGGTCATCGGCAACAGCGAGCTGCCGCAGCAGCAGCTCTGGGGCACCGTCCTGGCCTGCGCGATCGCCTCGCGCTCGCCGAAGGTGCTGCGCGAGCTGGAGCCGGAGGCGAAGGCCAACCTCTCCGCGGAGGCGTACACCGCCGCGAAGTCGGCCGCCGCCATCATGGCGATGAACAACGTCTTCTACCGCACCCGCCACCTGCTCTCGGACCCCGAGTACGGGAACCTGCGCGCGGGCCTGCGGATGAACGTCATCGGCAAGCCGGGCGTGGAGAAGATCGACTTCGAGCTGTGGTCGCTCGCCGTCTCCGCGATCAACGGCTGCGGCCAGTGCCTCGACTCGCACGAGCAGGTGCTCCGCAAGGCCGGCGTGGACCGCGAGACCATCCAGGAAGCCGTCAAGATCGCCTCGGTGATCCAGGCGGTGGGTGTGACCCTCGACGCCGAGGCAGTGCTCGCCGAGTAGGCGCCGTACCCTGAATACGAGAAGGGCCCCGAGGACGACCGACCGTCCGAGGGGCCCTTCTTCCTGTGCGTGCGCGCTACGAGGCGTCCGGCGACGGCTCGTCCCCGCCCTTGTCCGCCTTCTCCGGCGGGCCGGCGGAGTCCGGGGCGGGCGCCGCGTCCAGCGCCGTCGACCCGTGCGGGGGCGGCGAGTGGCGGCGCGACTCCTCCTGCCCGTAACTGCGCAGATAGCCGACCACCGTGTTGGTCACCGCGACCAGCGGCACCGCCACCACCGCACCGCCGATCCCGGCGATCATGCCGCCCGCCGCGACCGAGAGCACCACGGCCAGCGGGTGCACCCGCACCGCCCGGCCCAGGATGAACGGCTGGAGGACATGGCCCTCGATCTGCTGCACGGCGAGGACGACAGCCAGCACCATCAGCGCGGTGAACACGCCCTCCGTGACGAGGGCGACGACCACCGCCAGCGCCCCGGAGACCACCGCGCCGACGAGCGGGATGAAGGCGAACAGGAAGATGAAGACGGCGAGCGGCACCGCCATCGGCACGTTGAGGAAGTAGATCCCGAGCCCGATGAAGATCGCGTCGATCAGGGCCACGATGACCGTGCCGCGCACATAGGCGGTCAGCGTCCGCCAGGCGCGCGGACCGGCCCCGGCGACCCCGGGCCTCGCCTGCGCGGGCACCAGCTTGAGCACCCACTGCCAGATGCGCGCGCCGTCGTAGAGCAGGAAGAGCGTCGAGAACATCGCGAGCAGCGCGCCCGTCATGAACTCCACGACCACGGTGACACCCTGGAGGCCCGCGGTGGTGATCGCCTCGGTGTTGGTGCCGACGGTGTCGCTGAGGTTCTTGGCGATGTCGTTGATCTGTTTGTCGGTCACATGGAACGGGCTGTCCAGGAGCCAGTTCTTGAGGTCGTCGATCCCCTTCGTCACCTTGTCCGACAGGGTGTCGATGTTGTCCATGACCTGCCACACCACGAACCAGCCGACCAGGCCCATGATGACGAAGCCGGAGATCGCGGTGACGGCCGTCGCCAGCCCCCTCGGCAGCCCGTGGCGCCGCAGCCGGGCCACGGTCGGCTGGAGCAGCGCGGTGACGAGCAGCGCGGCGACGAAGGCCAGCACGACCAGCTGCACGGCGCTGATGACGCGCATCAGCACCCACAGGGTCCCCGCCAGCACCAGCAGCCGCCAGCCCGCCTCGGCCGCGACCCGCATCCCCCACGGGATCGCAGCGACCGGATCGGGCCGCGCGGCCACGGTGGGCGCGTAGCTGGGCGGGGCGGGCACCTGGTCGACGTGCGCGGGTTCGTCCTTCCCGGTCCCCGCGGTGGCCGGACCGGACGGACCCCCGGCCAGGGGGTCGTCGGCCTCCGTCTCGGCCCGGCGTTCGTCAAGACGCTCGCTCAGCCTGCTCAGCTCAGCACCCAGTTGTCCGAGCCACCCCGGCAGTTTCGACATAACGCTTCCTCTACCCCCGTCCGCTCTCCCCACCGCTCCCCCGGGAGCGTTCCGCACGACCGTACACGCGTGAAGCCCCCCACCGAAGGACGGTGGGGGGCTTCACGAGGTTGAGCTGGTGAACCCTGGTTCTAGTACCAGTGGTTGGCCTGCCAGAAGGACCAGGCACCGCAGGGGCTCTGGTAGCGGTTGTCCATGTAGCTGAGGCCCCACTTGATCTGGGTGGCCGGGTTGGTCATCCAGTCGGCGCCGGCCGAAGCCATCTTGGAGCCGGGGAGGGCCTGTACGAGACCGTAGGCGCCCGAGCCCGGGTTGCTCGCCCGGTAGTTCCAGCTCGACTCGTGGTTCACGATGTTGCTGAAGCACTGGAACTGGTCGGCCGGCACGATCTGCCGCGCCATGGCCTGGACCTCGGCCACGGTGTACGAGCTCTGCTGGGCGAACGAGGTGGAGCGGACCTCGGAGCGGCTTGCGCGCTCCTGGGCCTCCTTCTTCTTCGCCTCGCGCTCGCGCTCCAGCTTGTCCTCGGCGGCCTGCTTCTTGGACTTCGCGTCCTTGGCGGCCTGGACGCGGGCGGTCTCTTCCGCGGACTTCTTCGCCGCGGCGTCGGCGGCGGACGCCTGGGCGTCGGCCTGCTGCGTCAGCGAAGCGGTCTGCACCTGGGCCTGCTGGCCCGCGGGGATGTCTGCGAGCAGCGTGGTGTCGGCTGCGGTCGCCTCGAAGTTGTTGTCGTCGGCAGCAGGGGTGCTGCCCGATGCAACGCCTACGACGGCGCCTACGGTGGTGACCGCGGTGGCAGATGCCACGGCGAACCCCCGGACCGAAATCCGGCTCACACGGTGTCCTTCCAGCATCGCCCGCTTAGGTGACCTCGCGGGCGCAATCGTGCCCCTGGCACTGGCCTCCCTACTGCTTGGGTCACGGGAAGGCACGGGCCCGGTGGGCGACTCCCCGGAGGGAGCGCCGCGTGGTGCTCGCGGGCGGCATACGGACGGCGGTTGTTGAGTTGTGTGGTGCGTGGCGCCTCTGGAGGTGCCGGTGTGCCGTATGCGGGGCCTGACGGAAGCAAGACTCTGCCGGAACGGGACCGCGGGAAGCAATTCTCCGTTGCGTGTGAAAGGTCACACCCCGTTTGGCGGACCTGAATTACGGAAAAGACGCCGCAACACGCCGCCGCCCGGCTAGGCTGCTTGGCCCGCCGGGCGGCGTCAACGTCCCAACCCGTATCAGATCTGACCTTCCTCCAGCATTTCGGTCACCAGTGCGGCGATGCGGGAACGCTCCGAACGCGTGAGCGTCACATGAGCGAAGAGCGGGTGCCCCTTCAGCTTCTCGACCACGGCGACCACTCCGTCGTAACGGCCGACCCTGAGGTTGTCCCGCTGGGCCACGTCATGCGTGAGCACGACCCGGGAATTCGTGCCGATCCTGGACAACACGGTCAGCAGGACGTTCCGTTCGAGCGACTGGGCCTCGTCCACGATCACGAAGGCGTCGTGCAGGGAACGGCCCCGGATGTGGGTGAGCGGCAGGATCTCCAGCATGCCGCGCCCCAGCACCTCCTCGATGACCTCGCGCCCGGAGACGGCCGAGAGGGTGTCGAAGACGGCCTGCGCCCAGGGGCTCATCTTCTCGGCCTCGCTGCCGGGGAGATAGCCGAGCTCCTGCCCGCCCACCGCGTACAGCGGGCGGAAGACCATCACCTTCTTGTGCTGCCCGCGCTCCAGCACCGCTTCGAGCCCCGCGCAGAGCGCCAGCGCCGACTTGCCGGTGCCGGCCCGGCCGCCCAGCGAGACGATGCCCACCTCCTGATCGAGCAGCAGGTCCAGGGCGATGCGCTGTTCGGCGCTGCGGCCGTGGATGCCGAACGCCTCCCGGTCGCCTCGGACGAGCCGCACGTTGCCCTCGGGCGTGACCCGGCCGAGCGCCTTGCCGCGTTCGGACTGGAGGACCAGGCCCGTGTGCACGGGCAGCTCGGCGGCCTCGGGGACGTACAGCGTCTCCTCGGTGAAGAGCAGGTCCACCTGGTCGGCGGCGAGGGACAGTTCGGCCATGCCCGTCCAGCCGGAGTCGGTGATCGCCAGCTCCGCGCGGTACTCCTCGGCGAGGAGGCCGACCGATGACGCCTTGATGCGCAGCGGAAGGTCCTTGGAGACGACCGTGACGTCGTACCCCTCGGCCTGGAGATTGCGCGCGACCGCCAGGATCCGTGAGTCGTTGTCCCCCAGCCGGTAGCCGGCGGGCAGGACGCCGGGATCGGAGTGGTTGAGCTCGACGCGGAGCGTCCCGCCGAGATCCCCGAGGGGGATCGGCGCGTCCAGCCGGCCGTAGCGGACCCGGAAGTCGTCCAGCAGGCGCAGGGCCTGGCGGGCGAAGTAGCCGAGCTCCGGATGGTGCCGTTTGGCCTCCAGTTCCGTGACCACGACGACGGGGAGCACGACCTCGTGCTCGTCGAAGCGGGCCATGGCGTTCGGATCGGCCAGCAGGACGCTGGTGTCGAGGACGTAGGTGCGCCTGTCGGGCAGGCGGCGCTTTGTGCTGGTCACCACGGAAGGACGTACCCCCTCGGAAGAGGCTGGCGTGCGACGGCGGGCCGTCGCGGAGCATCCCGCTTGTCATCGGCGCCCACCTGGTTGGCGACCGGGCGCCGGCCTGTCAGGGATATGCCCTCATACCCGGCCGGCCATGCCGACCGGATCTCTTCCGGGGACTGCGAGGCGGGCCCCGCCCCGGCTCAGCCTCCGTAGCGCCGGTGGCGGGCGGCGTAGTCGCGCAGGGCCCGCAGGAAGTCGACCCGGCGGAAGGCCGGCCAGAAGACCTCGCAGAAGTAGTACTCGGAGTGCGCGCTCTGCCAGAGCATGAAGCCGGAGAGGCGCTGCTCGCCGCTGGTCCGGATGACGAGGTCGGGGTCGGGCTGGCCGCGCGTGTAGAGGTGCTCGGAGATCAGGTCGGTGGAGACGATCTCGGCCAGGTCCTCGAAGGAGGTGCCCTTGGCGGAGTGGTCCAGGAGCAGGGAGCGCACGGCGTCGGCGATCTCCTGCCGGCCGCCGTAGCCCACGGCGACGTTGACGAGTATCCCGTCGACCCCGATGGTGGCCTGCTCGGCCTCCTTGAGCACGGTCTGGGTGTGGGCGGGCAGCAGGTCGAGCGTGCCGACGTGGTGGACCCGCCAGCGGCCGTCGGCGGCCAGGCCGCGCACGGTGTTCTCGATGATGCCGAGCAGGGGGGTCAGCTCGGACTCGGGCCGGTCGAAGTTGTCGGTGGACAGCAGCCAGAGCGTGACGACCTCGACGTCGGTCTCGCTGCACCAGCCCAGGAGCTCCTTGATCTTGTCGGCCCCGGCCTGGTGGCCCTCGGCCGCCGTGCCGCCGGACGCCTTGGCCCAGCGCCGGTTGCCGTCGAGGATGACGCCGATGTGCTTGGGCACCTGGGAGTGGTCGAGGCGGGCCTCCACCCGGCGCGCGTAGAGCCCGTACACCAGGTCGCGCAAGTTCACTGAGTCCACCTCTCGGTTCCGTGCGGGCCCGCCGGCCCCTTCGCCAGGGGTCCGGGGTCGTCCCCTGGGGATCGGATCGCCGCACTGGAAGGGGGCGGATCGCCCCGCCGTGTCATGGCAGTCCCGTCAGGCCACATTACTGCGCGGGCCCCGCACCCACCCAACCCGGCCTGTCACAAGTCCGTGATAAGGAGAGATTCGTGACTGATTCCTCTTCCCCTTACCAGGCCGCCGCGACCCGCTACGACTCCATGGAGTACCGCCGCAGCGGACGCAGCGGGCTCAAGCTGCCCGCCGTCTCGCTCGGCCTCTGGCACAACTTCGGCGACGACCGCGCGCTCGGCTCCCAGCGGGCCATCCTGCGCCGCGCCTTCGACCTCGGTGTGACCCATTTCGACCTGGCCAACAACTACGGCCCGCCGGCCGGCTCGGCCGAGCTGAACTTCGGCAAGCTCTTCCGCCAGGACTTCGCCCCGTACCGGGACGAGCTGCTGATCTCGACCAAGGCGGGCTACGAGATGCACCCCGGGCCGTACGGGGAGTGGGGGTCGCGCAAGTACCTGCTGTCGTCGCTGGACGCCTCGCTGAAGCGGATGGGCCTGGACTACGTCGACATCTTCTACTCGCACCGCTTCGACCCGGACACCCCGCTGGAGGAGACGATGGGGGCCCTGGCCTCCGCCGTGCAGCAGGGCAAGGCGCTGTACGTGGGGGTGTCCTCGTACGACTCCGCGCAGACCGCCGAGGCGGCGCGGCTGCTGCGGGAGATGGGCGTACCGGCCCTGATCCACCAGCCGTCCTACTCGATGATCAACCGCTGGACCGAGGAGGACGGGCTCCTGGACACGCTGGAGGCGGCCGGGATGGGCTGCATCTCGTTCGTGCCGCTGGCCCAGGGCCTGCTGACCGGGAAGTACCTCAACGGCATCCCGGAGGGCTCGCGGGCCACACAGGGCAAGTCGCTGGACCCGGACCTGCTGTCGCGGGAGGTGGTGCGCCGGCTGAACGGGCTGAACGACATCGCGCGCCGCCGGGGTCAGTCGCTCGCCCAGCTGGCCCTGAAGTGGGTGCTGCGCGACAGCCGGATGACGTCCGCCCTGATCGGCGCGTCGAGCGTGGGTCAGCTGGAGGAGAACGTCGCGGCGCTGGCAGGCCCGGAGCTGTCGGCCGAGGAGCTGAAGGAGATCGACGTCTTCGCCGTCGACACCGAGGGCACCAACATCTGGGCCGCGCGGGGCTGAACGCGCGCCCGGCCCGGTGCCGGGCACAAAAAAACGGGCCGGTCCGTGGGGGGGGGTTACGGACCGGCCCGAGGGGGGGTTTCCACCATAACCCTTCGTAAGTGATGCTGGGTGCCGCGGCGCGAAATAATTACTCTCCGAGAGTGAGAGGCTTCGCTCCGGTCGCTGGTCGGCGCTCGCCGTACGCCTCTGACCTGCGGGGACCTCGTCCGGCCCGGGATCGGCAACGGAGACACGCCCGAGACGTCCACAGGATGTCCACATTCCGCTCGTCAGTGGCCGCCCCGGGGCTTCACACAGCCCGTTCCCTCCATGTAGCGACCGTGCGCCTCCGCGTTGACGAGTCCGTTGACGACGCCGTCCAGCGAACCGTCCACGCAGAGGGTCCCGAGGGTCAGGGTGAACGAGGTGCGGTGCGTTCCGAAGGTGCTCGTGGTGACCGATCCCTCGGGGTATCCGAGGGCGCGGAGCGCCTGCGAGACCGTCTCTTCGGTGGACTTGCCCCCTTCCGCGAGCGCGGCGAGCCCCTGCTTCACCCGCTTCACCTCCGTCTCGCCCCGGACGCGGTCCGCGTCGGACAGGTCGAGGGTGGACTGGAAGGCGTGGTTCTCGGCGTAGTGCGGGTTGGCGTCACCGCCCTGCGGGGCGCTCGGCTCTGTGCCGGGCGCGGCGCTCGGGCTCGCGGGGACCGAGACGGCCGAGGCCGGAGGCGGCGCCGCGTCGCCGGGGGCGGCCCGGACGTCACCGCAGCCGGTGAGGGCGGAGGCGGTCAGAAGCAGGGCGGCCGTACGTCTCGCGGAGGTCATGGGTACGAGTATGGAAGATCAACCCGGCAGGTGGCGGCGGGAGTTGCCACCCGATGCCGTTCCGTCACGTAGCGGCCGCCGCGCCGCGGTGGCCACGGGTGAAGCGGACGCCCACGGTGTCCCCGCCGACGACCACGAAGCGGCCGCCCTCGCAGCGGATCACGGCCTCGTGGACCTCGCCGCGCTCGTCCCGGCGCTCGTCCGTGCTCAGCACCGTCCAGCCGCCTTCCGGGGGCTGAGGCAGACCGGCCAGACCGGCGAACTCCCACTGGGCGGCGGGCACACACCAGTCGGGCAGCCGCGGCCAGGTGCCGGCGCCCACGTGCAGGGTGCCGTCGGAGGCGCAGGTCAGGCGGACCGACTGGCCGTCGTCCAGGATGAAGGAGACGGCCTCCGGCTCACCCATTCGCCCCTCGGGGCGGTAGAAGACCCCGAGGACGCGGACGATCCTGGCCCCCTTGAGCCACTCGGCGCCACCCCGGCGCGGGCCGCGCGCGGCATCCCCGTCGGTGCCGAGGTTCATGGCCAGCTCCTTCCCCGAGCGCTCGGGACCAGGGTGCCATTGTTCGGGTCCTGTGGGGGTGTTGGTCTCACGCGGGTTTGCGGGCCTCGATCAGGAAGCGGGTGGTGTGGGCGACGAACGGGCCCTCGGTCTCCAGGCGGTGGTGCAGCGCCGCGAGTTGGGGCCGGTACCGCTCGACGGTGAAGCCGGGCACCATCCAGATCACCTTGCGCAGGAAGTAGACGACGGCCCCGATGTCCAGGAACTCGGTGCGCAGCCGCTCCGACCGCAGGTCCACCACGTCGAGCCCGGCCGCCTCCGCCTCGGCCCGCGCCCGCTGCGGGTCGCGGGCGCCGCGCACCTCCGGGGGCTGCGGCCCGAGGAAGTACTCCACCAGCTCGAAGACGCTCGCGGGGCCCACCTGTTGCGAGAAGTACGTGCCGCCGGGGGCCAGCACCCGGGCGATCTCCGCCCACCACGTGGTCACCGGATGCCGGCTGACCACCAGGTCGAACGCCCCGTCCCCGAACGGCAGCGGCGGCTCGTCCTCGTCCGCGACGACGGCCACCCCGCGCGGGTGCAGCAGCGCGGTGGCCCGGGCGATGTTCGGCGGCCAGGACTCGGTGGCGACGGCGAGCGGCGGCAACTCCGGCACGGAGGCCAGCACCTCACCCCCGCCCGTCTGGATGTCGAGCGCGGCCCGCGCCCGCCCCATCCGCTCCCCCATGGCACGCGCGTACCCCCAGGAGGGCCGCTGCTCGGTGGCCCGCCCGTCGAGCCAGGAGAAGTCCCACCCGTCGACGGAAACACGGTCCGCCTCCGCGACGAGGGCATCGAACCGGGCGGCTTCGCGGGGCGTGGGCGGGATGGCGTCGGGCGTTGCGGGCATGGCCCCATGGTCCCAGCCGGACCGGGGGGACGGCGACCGCATTACGGGTCGGCTCACGCCCGCCAACGGCGCCCGGGCGCGCCGAGCCCTCCGTGGTCACGCCGCCAGCGCGCCGAACAGCAGCCCCAGGAACGCCCCCGCGATCATGAACGGGCCGAACGGGATGCCCGTCCTGCGGTCCGCGCGGCGCAGTGCGACGAGCGCCGCCCCGTACACCGCGCCGAACAGGAACCCCGCGAAGCCGCCCGCGAAGACGACGGGCCAGCCGTACCAGCCGAGGGCCGTGCCCAGGGAGAGGGCCAGTTTGACGTCGCCGAAGCCCATGCCGCGCGGGTTGATGAGGAAGAGCAGGAAGTAGAACGCACCGAGGACGAGCCCGCCGAGCAGGGCCGAGAGCCAGGAGCCCGCGTGTTCCGGCAGGAGCGCGGCCAGGCCCAGGAGTACGGCGGAGGCTCCGGCGGCCGGGAGGGTCAGCCCGTCCGGCAGCCGGTGCACGCGGTGGTCGATGCTCGCGAGGAGCACGGCGACCGGCGCGAGCAGCAGCCAGGCCGCCAGCTCGGGACGCGTACCGGTGGCCCAGGCCAGGGCGGCGCAGGCGAGCGCGGTGACGACGGGGGCGAGGCGGTGGGGGGCGTATCGGGGGGCGGGCCGTGGCGCGCCCCCGGCCGCCGGGACGGCGCCGGGCGCCCCCGTGGGCACTTCCGCGATCGCCCGCTCCGCGCACCCGCCGCAGCGTGCCGCGCCGAGCCAGGCACGGCCGGGGCCGGTGAGGGGGTGGCCCGCCGGGCAGGCGTCCCGCCAGGGTTCGCCGGGCGGAACGGAGAACCGGTAGGCGGCGCGCGGGACCAGGAGCCCGGTCGCGGCGCCCCAGAGTGCGGCGACCCCTATCAGCATGGCGTACACCTGGGCGATCCTAATCGGCGTGCCCCGGACGGGGGTTGCGCCTGTGGATTCGGGCCCGGCGGCGGGCCGGCGCCGCTACCGTCGGGCCATGGCTCGATGGCGCGATGGCGCGGGGACCCTGACGATCACGGACCGGGACGGGGTGACCGAGACCCGGGTGCCGCTGCGGATCGCGGCCTCGTACCGGCACCGGGCGCGTGGGCTGCTCGGCCGGGACGGGGTGGACGGGGCGCTGATGATCACGCCGTGCGGCAGCGTGCACTCCTTCCGGATGCGGTTCACGATCGATGTGGCCTACCTGGACCGGAAGTTCAACGTACTGGCGGTCCACACCATGAAGCCGGGCCGGCTGGGACTGCCCCGGCCGCGCGGCCGTCATGTGATCGAGGCGGAGGCGGGCGCGATGACGGCGTGGGGGCTGCGGCCGGGCGTACAGGTCCGGGTCGAGCAGGCTCCGTAGGGGCCCATGCGCTATCTGCGGGGCACGTCGCTGCCGTAGACGACCCACGGTGACTGCTGGAAGGAGTTCACGCCGGACAGCTGCGGCTGGGCGGCGGCCACTTCGGGCAGCAGCGCGAGCGTGTCCGGCCAGCAGTCGAAGTACACCGACCCCTTGACGATGAAGCCCGCCCAGTCGGTGGCCGTCGAGGCCCCCTCGCGGTCGAGCACGAAGCCCACGCAGAGCAGGGAGGCCCGTCCGATCGCCTCGCGCACCGCGCGGACCACCCGTTCCCGGGCGTCGCGGTCCAGCGCGCCGAGGCCGAAGCGCAGTTCCACCGTGCCGTCGTCGGTCCGGCCGATCCTGGCCCGTATCTCCTCGCCGTCGGGCAGCCAGAGCAGGAAGTCGATCCGGTCGAGGCGTTGCAGCCCGGCCAGCAGCACGAGTTGGTCCCGGCTCACCCAGGACTGCGTACCGGAGGGTTCGGTGCCGGGGCTGATCAGGGTGATGCGGCGGGTGACCGGGTGGTCCGCCCGCACCCCCGCCGCCTCCAGGTCACCGAGCAGCGACTCGGCGTCGGGGCGACTCCAGCACAGGTGGTACGAGCAGAAGAAACCGTCACTCATCGGCGCGTCACCTCGGAACTCGTGGTGGCTGCCCGCCCCGCGCGCGTCCACCGCACGGGGCGGCGGCGTGGGGGCCGGCGGGTGGTCGGTATCCGAGCGTACGGGCAACCCCTGGTCCGGGGCCCGGGTCCAGGAAGCCCGTGCGCGGACGCCCGGCGGCCTGGCTCGTCGGCGCGCTGGAGGTGGACGCACTCGCGGTCAGCCCACACGCCCGGGGGACCGGCCTGGCGGCCGCGCTGCTGGAGTCCGTCACCGCGTCCGCGCCCGGGGGCCGTTGCTGGCTGCTGACCTCGGGGGACGCCGAGCCCGCGGTGCGCCTCTACCGGAGGCTCGGCTGGCGCCGGGTGCCCGGCCCGGCGGAAGGCCCGGACATCGCCGTGTTCCTCGGCCCCGAACACCCGGCGCTGCGGGATCCGGCCCTGCGCGCCGGGGCATAAGCGTTGGACAACCCGGTCCCGCCCCGGGAAGCTGTGCGGCGATGACACGCACCGATACGCCTCCCGCATGGGACGAGCGCACCCAGCTGACCACCTTCCTCGACTACACCCGCGCCACGGCCGTCGCCAAGTGCGAAGGGCTCTCGCAGGAGGACGCCGTCCGCGCTCCCCTGCCCGGCTCCCCGCTGATGACGATCGCGGGGGTGGTCAACCATCTGCGCTGGGTCGAGTACTACTGGTTCGAGGTGGTGTTCCTCGGCGGCGAGGACGAGGGCCCGTGGACGGACGAGGACCCGGACCGCGAGATGCGGATCGCCGTCGACATGCCGCTGGCCGATGTGCTGCGGGAGTACGAGGAGCAGTGCGCCCGCTACCGGGAGCTGGTCGCGGCCCACGGTCTGGACACCCGGGCCGAGCGGAAGCGCTCCAACGGCACGAGTCCCGATCTGCGCTGGATCCTGCTGCACCTGGTCGAGGAGACGGCCCGTCACAACGGCCACATCGACATCATCCGCGAGATCGTGGACGGGGTCACCGGGGACTAAGGGGTGTTGCGGAAGGCCGGGCCCGGTCCAGCTCGACGTTGAACTGGGCCCCGGACAGCAGCGCCAGGTTGGTGAACCAGACCCAGATCAGGAACACCACCAGCCCCGCCAGTGAGCCGTACAGCCGGCTGTAGGAGCCGATGTACGTGGCGTACAGCGCGAATCCCGCCGACGCGACCAGCCACAGCAGTGCCGCGAGCACCCCGCCGGGCAGCGCCTGCCGGGCCCGGCGGGCCGGGGCCGGGCCGGTGCGGAAGAGGACCGTGATCAGCCCGGCGACCAGGCACAGCAGCAGCGGCCACTTCAGCACCGCCCACACCGCGTCCCCCACATGGGTCAGGCCGAGCCGGCGCCCGGCCCAGCGCGCCGGCGGCCCGGTGAGCACGAGAGCGAACGCGCTGGTCATCATCAGCAGGAGCAGCCCGACCGCCCACGCCACGATGATGTGCGCCTGGCGCAGCGCCGGCCGGGTGTCGCGTACGCCGTGCATGGCGTGCAGCGCCCGCCGGAACACCGCGAGATAGCTGGACGCCGACCACAGCGCGCTGACGGACCCGGTCGCGACGAGCAGCCAGACGGCGCCGCGCTGCTGGGTGGCGGCCTCCAGCGGCTCGCGCAGCGCTGCCGCCGCCTCGGCGGGCGCGAGGGCGGTGATGTCGGCGATCAGCGCACCGGTGGCGCCGGGGCTGGCGAGCCCGATGACGGACACGGTCACCAGCAGCGCGGGCAGCAGGGCGAGGATCGCGTAGTACGTGAGGGCCGCGGCCCAGTCCGCTATGTCGTCGTTCCACAGCGAGACGGGCGTGCGGCGCAGCGCGAGCGGCCAGCGCCGGGGCCCTCCGGGACGGGGGCCGGGGGCGGTCTGCGAGGTTCTGCGCGGGTGGGGCGGGGCCCCGGCGGCGGTGCCGCTGGACTGACTGGACACGGTTGCGGCTCCGAGGACGTGAGCGGGGTGAACGGGGCTGCGTCGGGGTACGGAGCCGGGCCCGCCCCCGCCCTTCCTCTTCTGCTCGCGTTCCCGCCCGGTACACCCCGTTCCGCACCGGGGAGAGCCGTCGGCCCCTCCTTGTCGTACCCCGCCCGTACGCTCCCCCCATGAGCGTCTCCCTCTACTACACCGCGCGCCGCGCGACCCCGCTGACCGGGTCCGAATCGGCCGCCGTCACCCGTATCGTCAGCGCACGCCAGACGTCGTTCTCGTACGAGGACGAGGAGAGCCTGTACGTGTACGACCCCCGGGCGGCGGAGCCGGGGACCGTCCTCGACGGCTCCACCAAGATGCCGTTCGACCCCGGCCGACTGCTGCCGGTGGTCGCCCATGTGCTGGATTCGGTCACGGAGTTGCGCCGGGCGCTGCCGGACGCCGACTGGCAGGTGCACATGGACGACCTGGACGTCGAGTGGGACGAGGCGAGGGGCTACGAACTGCCCGGCATGCGCGACCCGGACCTCATCGCGGAGCTTTCGGCGGAAAGCGAGCGCTGAGCGACCGGAATCCGTTTGCTGAGGCCCCGGCCCCCGCCTACCTTGGTGCGCATGGGTTCTCTGTGATACTCCCCCCGCGCCTGCGTTGAGCCCGGCTCCGCAGTAGCGCGTTCTCCCGCGCATCCGCTCTCCCACGCCTTCGCGGCTCCGTGACGCTGCCCTTCCGGCACGCGCCCGCGGTGTGCCGTCGGCGTGCGCGGACGCGCCCCGACCACCGCGCATCGATCGGCACGGGCCGAGAATCAGGGGCTTCGCATGCACACCGGACAACTCACACTGCAGAACGTCACCCGCCGCTTCGACGACCGCGTCGTGCTGGACGACGTCACCTTCACCGTCAGGCCCGGCGAGCGGGCCGGCGTCATCGGCGACAACGGGGCCGGCAAGTCCACGCTGCTGCGGCTGATCGCCGGGCTCGACCGGCCCGACAATGGTGAGCTGACCGTCGTCGCGCCCGGCGGCACGGGCTACCTCGCCCAGTCGCTCGCCCTGCCCGCCGGGGCCACCGTGCAGGACGCGGTGGACGTGGCGCTCGCCGGGCTGCGGGAGCTGGAGGCCCGGATGCGCCGGGCCGAGGCCGGGCTCGCGGGCCTGGCGGGCGCGGAGCTGGCCGCCGCGCTCGACGCGTACGCGCGGCTGGTCGCGCGGTACGAGGCGCGGGCGGGTTACGAGGCCGACGCGCGGGTGGACATCGCCCTGCACGGTCTCGGGCTGCCCGGTCTGGACCGGGACCGGCCGCTGTCCACCCTGTCGGGCGGCGAGCGGTCGCGGCTGGCGCTGGCGGGGACGCTGGCTTCCCGGCCGGAGCTGCTGCTGCTCGACGAGCCGACCAACGACCTGGACGACCGGGCGGTGGACTGGCTGGAGAACCACCTGCGGGCGCACCGGGGCACGGTGCTCGCGGTGACGCACGACCGGGTGTTCCTGGAACGGGTCACCACGACGGTCCTGGAGGTCGGCGAGGGCCGGGTGACCCGGTACGGGGACGGCTACGAGGGCTACCTCGCCGCGAAGGCCGCCGATCGCCGGCGCCGGCTGCGGGAGTACGCGGACTGGTGCGACGAGCTGGCCCGCAACCGCGAGCTGGCCGCGTCCAACGTGGCCCGGCTGGACGCGATCCCGCGCAAGGTGCCGCTCAGTGTGTTCGGGCACGGGGGGTTCCGGGCGCGGGGGCGGGGGCACGGGGCGATGGTCCGCATCCGCAACGCGAAGGAGCGCGTCGAACGGCTCACGGAGCGGCCGGTCGCGCCGCCGCCGGATCCGCTGGTGTTCGCCGCCCGGGTGACCACCGCGGAGGCGTCCGCTCCCCCCATCGCGGCGGAGCTGGCCGGGATCCGCGTCGGCCGTCGCCTGTCGGTGCCCGCGCTGCGGATCGGGGGCGCGGAACGGCTGCTGGTCACGGGGGCGAACGGGGCCGGCAAGTCGACGCTGATGCGGGTGCTCGCGGGTGAGCTGCGGCCGGACGCGGGGACCGTGCGGACGCGGGGGCGGGTCGGGCACCTGCGGCAGGAGGAGACGCCGTGGCCGGCCGGTCTGACGCTCCCGGAGGCCTACGCCCACGGGCGCGGCGGTGACCTCGACGCGCACACGGAACACCTGCTGTCGTTGGGCCTGTTCGGCCCGGCGGACCTGCGCCTGAGGGTGGGCGAGCTGTCCTACGGGCAGCGGCGCCGGATCGAACTGGCCCGTCTGGTCGGCGAACCCGTCGACCTGCTGCTGCTGGACGAGCCGACGAACCACCTCTCCCCGGCGCTGGTGGAGGAACTGGAGGGCGCGCTGGCCGGGTTCGGGGGTGCGGTGGTCGTCGTCACGCACGACCGGCGACTGCGGGAGCGCTTCCGCGGGAGGCGGCTGGAACTGGACGGTGGACGGGTGGTGGAGCGTACGGAGGCGGCGTGACTGGCTGGTGAACCCCTGGCGCGATGGCGGAAAACAGCCCCCTCCACAGGGGGCCGGTATCGGTCATATGAACACCAGCCGACATAGGGACAGCTGGCTCATGGACAACCCCTGGGGGGGCCTTGCACCTGTCTTCACTGAAATACGGCCGCACCGGCCGCGCTCGCTCGAAGCGCGCGAGCCGGATCGCGGCCTGCACCGCGCTCGTCCTCTCCGCCGGCATGCTGCTGGCGGCCCCGGCCTCGGCCGACGACGCGAAGGGAGCCGACGCGACGAAGGCCGTCGGCTCGACGCCGCGCATGGACATCTCCGGCGACGGCAAGAGCGACATCCTCTACCAGACGCGGGAGGGCCGTCTGTTCCAGTCGGTGGGCGCGCCGGTGGCGGACTACCCCGTCGGGTTCAACGACCCCGACGACCCCGACGAACAGCTCGTGTACAAGGACATCATCGCTCCGGGCGACCTGCAGGGCGACGGCATGCCCGAGCTCCTCACCCTGACGGCGTCCGGCACCCTCACCCTCCACCCGCTGTTCGGCATGGATCCGACGGGGAACCCCCCGACCTGGTCCGGAAAGGGCTGGCAGAAGTACAACAAGATCGTCGCGCCCGGCGACCTGACCGGTGACGGTCACAACGACCTGATCGCGCGCACGCCCGCCGGTGACGTCTTTCTCTATGTCTCCACCGGTCGCATCGACGGCGAGCCCTTCGAACCCGCCGTCAAGGTGGCGTCGGGCTGGGAGGCGTACGACCAGATCGTCGGCATGAACGACTCCACCGGCGACGGGATCGGCGATGTCGTCACCCGGACCCCCAGCGGCTACCTGTACTTCCGCGCCGGCACCGGGAGCCCGTCGAAGCCGTTCAAGGAACCGATCCGGATCGGCTACGGGTTCGACACGTACAACCAGCTCGTGGGTGTCGACGACATCAACGGGGACGGTCTCGGCGACCTCATGGGCCGCAAGGAGAACGGGGACACGTACATCTACCGAGCCCTCTCCAACGGCCACCTCCGGATGAGGATCCCGGGCACCTTCGGGTGGCACAAGGCGGCCATGCTCGTCGGGGCGGGCGGCAACCCGGGCGCCGCCAAGCGCAGCATCCTGGGCGTCAACGCCAAGGGCGGCGGATTCTGGTACGACTCCAGGAACAACGGCGAGCTCTTCAGCCGCGTGGGCCGGTTCCCCCAGCCCGAGGGGTGGCTCGCCGTCTCCCTAAACGACGACGGGCAGGCCGACAACCTCTGGGTGGACGACGGCGTGCTGTACATCGCGGGCCACCGGATCGGCGGCGGCTGGGGCGGCTACAACGACCTCATCGGCCCCGGCGACCTCAGCGGTGACGGCGCGGGCGACATCCTCGCGCGCGACGCCAAGGGCGACCTGTACCTGTACCGGGGGAACGGCAAGGGCACCGCGCTCGCGGCGAAGATCAAGGTGGGCTACGGCTACGGCTCGTACCGCCACATCGTCGGCGCCGGAGACCTGACGGGCGACGGCCGGGCGGACGTGGCGGGGATCGCCAAGGACGGCACGCTGTACCTGTACGAAGGCACGGGCAAGGCGTCCGCGCCGCTGAAGGCGCGCGTGAAGATCGGCTCCGGCTTCGACATCTACAACAAGTTCGCCGCGATCGGCGACCTCAACGGTGACGGCCGGACCGACCTGGTCGGGGTCAACGGCTACGGCGATCTGTACCGCTACACGTCCACCGGGACGGGCCAGATCAACAAGCGCATCCGGATCGGCTACGGCTTCAACATCTACCAGGCCCTGCGCTGATTCGCCCGTGCGGCGGCGGCCCGGTCGCGGTGCCGCCGCCGCACGGTGCGGGTCAGCTCTGCGAGCCGGTCTCGCCGCGCTGGAAGGAGACCTCCACGCGGCGGTTCTTCCGGCGGCCGTCCTCGTCCTCGTTGCTGGCGATCGGGTAGTCCTCGCCGTAGCCCCGGATCTCGAACGTGATCCCGGAGCCGCCGAGAGCCTCGTCCAGCACGTTGTGGACGGCTTCGGCGCGCTTCTTGGACAGCACGTCGCCGTGCTCGGAGGAGCCGAGGTCGTCGGTGAACCCGAAGACCCTGACCTTCTTGGCGTCCTGCCGCTTGATCTCCTCGGCGATGGCGTTGATCCGCCCCTTGGCCTCACCGCTGAGCTTGGCGCTGTCCTTGCCGAAGAGCACTTCCGCCTGGAGGGCGAACTTGATGTCGGCGTTGGTGTCCTCGCGACGCTCCTCGCCGCCGAGGTCCTCGATGACTGACTTGATGTCCAGGACTTTGGGCGGGGCGAGGGTGGCGCCTTCGGGAAGCTTCAGGTCGGTGTCGTGGGGGTCGATCTCGACGGGGGGCTCGGCGGACGCGGACGGATAAGGGCTGTCCCCGGCAACCGCCTCCGGGGCCACGGCCCCGACACCCCCCAGGGCGACCACCCCGGCGAGGAGGGTTGTCGCGACGCGGCGGGGGGTCATCCGGAGATCTCGATCGTTGCGTTGGGGAAGCCGGGGAACTGCACGCCCACTTCGTGGGTGGACGCCTCGGGCGCGGGGAACTGGGCGAAGAACGTGAGCGCGGCACCGGCCTCGATGCTCGGCTCATAGCCGCTCGTCGTCAGCGGACGGTTGTCCGTGTCACGGAGGACGTAGTAGCGCTTCTTCGCCTTGGAATCCACCAGCATCATCGCTGCGAGAGACCGGCCGTTGGCCGCAACCGCGGTTTCCCGGCCGCTCCATTGAATCGGTGTGGTGTAGGCGCCGCTCCCAGTGTTCTTGAACTGCCCGTTCACCGTCAGGAATCCACCAGAGTCTCGCATCGCTGAAGTGATGACCATCTCCACGCCCGAGTCCCCCTTGACGTTCGCCAGGACCGTGTCGGTCTCCGGAGTCGTCTCGGACTTACTCTTCGCCTTCCCGGAATCCCGTGTCGTCGTAGGACTCGGCGCCCCCTTGTCCTGGCCGCTGCCTTCGTCATCGCCGCCGCACGCGGCCGCGGAGAGGGCCAGCATCGCCACCAGGAGCACGGCAACACCGGTCCGGCGCGTTTTCCTCACGTACCGAGCAGTCATCGATCCCTATCCTTTGCGGTCAGTCTCAGTCAGTCTTCGGCAAGACGTACGGTGAAAAGATCAGCCACGGCCGGTACGAGGGCCGGATCCTCTGGGTCAACCGACCAGTCCGGGCCATCGTCACAATGGATCCTGCCGATCGACGCGGATGGCGGATCCGTGCCCGCGTCCGGGGCGGGCGTCGGGACTTCGGCTGGGACAAACGCACAACGGGGCTCGATCACGGCCACGGCCATGGCTTCCGCCCTCTTCCCTTCCGTGCCCGGAACGATGTCCGTGCTCACACCCTTGCCCGACTTCAGACGGACTTTGTATCCCCATCTGCCATCGGTCAGTGGACGGCACCGGACGTCGCCCGCCTTGTTCCGGGCGGCGAAGTCCGATGCCTTCCAGCAAGCATTGACCGGCCCCCCGGGGAAGGACTCACCAAACACGGATTCGAAGTATTCGGGGTCCATGAGGTGGGCCTTCAGATCCGGTTCCAGAAGGCTGCGCGATTCCTTGGCGGCCGCCAGCGCGGCGGCATCTGCCGCGCCCTGTGCTCCATTGCGGCGAATATCGGCTTCGCCAAACGCGAATAGAACCAGCGCAACGAAGAGCACCCCCACCACCGCCGCGAGGTAAAGCGGCGAAGCCTGCCCTGCTTCGGCTTTCCGCCAGCCAATCACCTGTTGAGAACTGAGTTGATCTTCGCCGTGAACTTGTTCCCGATGGTGGAGCCCATATCCGTGTTCAGCAGGGCAATCACGATCGCCACCACCAGAATCGTGATCCCGACGTACTCGATCGCCCCCTGCCCCTCGTCCTTCCGGCGCTTCATGCGGTCCACCGTGGTGTGCGCCCAATGGTTCACATAAGTCTGCGTCCGCACCGCCGCCCTGAGCGCGATGTCCTTCATGGCGATGTCCCCCTCCGGGTTCGACCGACCGGGAATCGGTCGATGTTGGTCCGTAAGTCCGTGTGCTACGGGCAAAGTACGTCGGTGCAGTGGCCTTCGTCGTGGGCTGCCGGGCCCATTCCCGCTCCCGGGGCCCGTCAGACGTATCGCTTTCAGCCATGCCGTCCCCTCCCGCCCCCCTCAGCTCCGAATGTCCCACAAATAGCCCTCTGGAGAGACCACTTCGCGGGCTCAGCTGCCGAAGATCTCATTGATGTTCACGTTCGCCGCGTAGTAGAAGCCGACCGCGATCAGGATGATCGTGCCCGGGAGCATGAAGCTCGTGACGATCAGCGTCGCCTTGGGGACCGCCTTGGACGCCTTGCGGCGGGCGTTCTGGGCGTCCGTGCGGCGCATGTCGTTGGCGATCTGGATCAGTGTGTCCACGATGGGCGCACCCAGCTCCTCGCCCTGCTGGAGCGCGGAGACGAACATCGAGACCTGCTCGGACTCGTTGCGGCGGCGGAGCTGGTCGAAGGCGTCGCGTCTGCTGACGCCCATGTCCATCTGGCGCAGGGTGATGCGGAGCTCGTCGGACCACGGGCCGGTGTACTTCTCCGCGACCCGTTCCAGCGCCTGCCGGAAGCCGAGACCGGCCGAGACGACGACCGCGAGGACGTCCAGGAAATCGGGCAGGGTGCGCTCGATGTCGTCCTTGCGTCGGGCGATGGCCGCCCGGATGATTACGTCCGTCCAGAACAGGCCGTAGACCAGCAGGACGACGGCCAGAAACACCTGCCCGTTCATCAGCATCGCCAGGGCGGCCAGGATGCCGAGCCCGCCGAAGACCGCGCGGCGGGCGGCGTAGCGGTCGACCGTCAGGCCGCGCGGGTTGCCCGCCATGTCGAGCTTCCGGCGGATGCGGTCGACGCGCCGGGGGCCCATCAGCGACAGGACCCGGGGGGCGTACCGCATGCCGATGCGGTCGATGGCCGATCCGGTGGCGCTGGTGCGGCTGGCGCCGATCTCCAGGGCGACGGCCAGGTCGCCGGGGAGCTTGGCGTCCGCGCGGTACATGCGGACGCCCTGGAAGGCGCCGAGGACGGCGAGGCCCATGACGGCGGCGAGCAGGATCTCCATGTGCGTCTCCTCTCCGGCCGTCAGATGCGGACGCGGGTCAGGCGGTTGATCAGGAAGAAGCCGAGGCCGTAGAGCCCGGCGGCGGCGACGATCGCGATGCGGCCGGGTGTCGCGGCGGCCATGTCGTCCAGCGCCCCGCCCCTCATGGTGTTGATGAGGAGCAGGAAGAGCAGCCCGAGGACGGGGACGGCGACGGCGGTGACCTTCACCTGCGAGAGGAGGGTGGTGACCTCGCGCCGGGTCTCCTTGCGCTCCTCCAGTGTGTTGGTGAGGTTGCGCAGCGAGGAGACGATGGTGCCGCCCGCCCGGTTGGAGAGGATGAGGGTCGAGACGAGGACGGTCAGCTCGCGGGAGGGCAGCCGTTCGACGAGCTCGTTCAGGGCGTCGTCCAGCGAGTGGCCGATGGCCAGGCGGTCCGCGACCCGGCGCAGTTCCTCGTGGGCGGGGTCGTCCAGCTCCTCGACGGCCATGGAGATCGCGGTGCGCAGGGCGAGTCCGGCCTGGGTGGCGTTGGCCAGGACGCGGGTGAGTTCGGGGAGCTGGCTGATGAACGCCTCGGTGCGTTTGGCGCGCTGCCAGTTGAGGAAGGCGTTGCCGCCCCAGGCACCGATGAGGACGGCGAGGAGCCCGAAGAACGGGGCGAAGACGGCCGCGGTGACGAAGTAGAGCCCGAGCAGGGCCGCGGCGACGTACACGGCGTACTCGCCAGGGGTGAGGTCGAGGCCGGTGACCGCGAGCTTCCGCTCGATGCGCTTGCCGAGGCCGGTCCGCCGCAGCCTGCGGTCGACGGACCGGAAGCGCCGGACGCGCCCCTCGATCGCCAGGGGGCCGGTCCTGGACAGGCGTTCGATGAGCGCCCGTTGCTGTTCCCTGCCGGACGCGAAGACATGCAGGCCGACGACGGCGAGCACACCGGCGAGCAGGGTCACGCCGACCGTCAGGAGCGGGAGGTTGTCCATGTCGGGGAGCGCCTTCCAAGCGGGGGGTGGGGGTTCAGGCCGTCGGCGTACGGGTCAGCAGCTGCTCGTCCGCATGGGCGACCCCGAACGCCGGAGGGACCGTCTCGTTCGCCATGTAGAAGCGGTCCGCGACCCGGCGGGGCACCGGGAAGTAGGCGAACTGCCCGTACACGCGCCCGTCCGCGGCCATCGGGAGGGCGTCGAAGCGGCAGACGGAGACGATGCGGTAGCCCTCGCGGCCGTACGAGTCCACCACGGCGATCTCCGTGACGCGGCGGGAGCCGTCACCGTGCCGGGTCAGCTGGATGATGACGTCGACCGCGCTGTTGATCTGGTCGTGGATCGCGGCGAACGGGATTTCGACCTCGGACATGGAGCTGAGGGTCTGAAGCCGCATCAGCGCGTCCTCCGCGCTGTTGGCGTGGACGGTGGCCAGGGAGCCGTCGTGGCCGGTGGACATGGCCTGGAGCATGTCCAGGGTCTCACCGCCCCGGACCTCGCCGACGATGATGCGGTCCGGCCGCATGCGCAGGGAGTTGCGGACGAGGTCGCGGATGGTGACCCGGCCCTTGCCCTCGACGTTGGGCGGGCGGCTCTCCAGCGTGATGACGTGGGACTGCTGGAGCCGTAGCTCGGCGGAGTCCTCGATGGTGACGATGCGCTCGCCGTCGGGGATCAGCCCGGAGAGCGCGTTGAGCAGGGTGGTCTTTCCGGTGCCGGTGGCGCCGGAGACGATCACGTTGAACTTGGCGCGGACGAAGCCGGCGAGCAGGAGCAGCATGTGCTCGTCCAGCGAGCCGAGCGCGATCA
The DNA here is from genome assembly GCF_055590565.1 of Streptomyces sp. NPDC041814. Taxonomy (NCBI): domain Bacteria; kingdom Bacillati; phylum Actinomycetota; class Actinomycetes; order Kitasatosporales; family Streptomycetaceae; genus Streptomyces; species Streptomyces sp. NPDC041814. Next base: position 605,789 of record NZ_JBVJAM010000003.1, read on the forward strand.
TCTCCTGGAGCGTGAAGGCGCGGGGGAAGCGCCGGATGGTGAGGATCGGGCCGGACAGGGAGAGCGGCGGGATGACCACGTTGACGCGCTCGCCGGAGGGGAGCCGGGCGTCGACCATCGGGTTCGACTCGTCCACGCGGCGGTTGACCGTGGAGACGATGCGCTCGATGGTCTGCATCAGCTGCTCGTGGGAGGAGAAGCGCATCGGGAGGAGTTCGAGGCGTCCGCCGCGCTCCACGTAGACCTGTTCGGGGCCGTTGACCATGATCTCGCTGATGGAGGCGTCCTCCAGGAGCGGTTCGAGGATGCCGAGGCCCAGGGCCTCGTCCACGACCCGGCGGATGAGCTGCGAGCGCTCCACGGAGGACAGGACGGGGCCCTCACGGCTGATGATGTGGCCGAGGACGCGTTCGAGCCGGGCCCTGCGGTCGGCCGCCGGGAGGGCGGACATCTCGGCGAGGTCGATCTCCTCCAGCAGTTTGGCGCGGTAGGCGCCGACGAGCCGGGTCTCCTCGCTCATCCCGTTCGCGGGTTCGGGACTGGTGATGCGTGCCCGCAGGCTCATGTGCTCAACTCCTTCGATTCCGGTCGGCGCCGCTTCGGTCCTGGTCAGTCACGGGGCATGGTGGCGCTCTTCTCCACGGAGCCGAAGGAGAGCACCGGCAGCAGGCTGGGGATGCGCACGCGCACCCGTACGGTCACGGCCTCGGCGCCAGTCTCCTCGCCGACACTGGCCCCGTCGGCCAGCCAGCCGCTCATGGACTGCTTCGCGACGGCCGCGGCCCGGCCCTGCTGGTCCTCGGTCGAGGCCACCCGGGCCGCGGTCCGCGCGGCCGTTCCCGCCTGCTGGGCGGCGTACACGGCGATGCCGAGCTGCGCCACGGCGAGCGCGACGAGGAGGAGCAGGGCGAGCACGCCCACGTACTCGACGGCGGCCTGGCCACGCTGCCGGGAGCCGGTACGGCGGCGGGTCACCACGCCTCCCGCCGCTCGTTCCGGGCACTGGCCTCACCCGTGGCGTGCATGGGCACGCTGAACGCCCCGGGGAACAGCAGCGGTACGTCGATGCGCACGGTCGCCGTGACCAGCTCGCCGGAGCCGCCGCAGTCCACCTGGGTCGCCCAGCCGCCGGGGACGTCCTCGCGTACCGCCCGCGCGCATGCCGCCCCCGGGTCCCCCTCCGCGACCGCGGCGGCCCGGACCGCCTTGTCGGCGGCGTTCCCGGCGAGGATGTACGTGTAGCAGACGAGCCCCGCCTGCCAGAGCAGGGCGAGGGTGAGCAGGATCAGGGGCAGGGTGCCGACGAACTCGATCGCGGTCTGGCCCCGGTCGGAGCGGGCGTCACGGCCCGCCGCCGCCCGGCGCCGGTGCGCGGGTAAGAGGTTCATGGCACGGCACTCCCCCTCGGTGTTCATTTCGCCCGCGCCCGTCGGCCGCCCGACGCGCCGCGGTCTCCCTTCAGCCTGCCCACCCGGGCGGCCGCTTCCGCGTTCTTGACCAGACCGAGGTCTCCGGCCAGCCCCCACAGGGCCTGTTTCACGGTGGACTTGGCGTCCAGGTCCTGGAGGCGTCCGGCGTCCACGACGGCCTGGAGCTCCTTGAAGTTGGCCGGGACGGCGAGCCGGGCGACCTTGGTTGCGGTGATCTTCTCGATCAGCGCGGGCTGGATCTCCGTGTGGCGGGTGTGCCGGTTGACGAGGGTGATGGTCTCCTCGGCCTTGCGGACCTGGAGCCGGTCCCAGAGCCGGACCATGCGCTTGGCGGCCCGGACGGTGATCACGTCCGGGGTGGTGACGAGCACGGTGCGGTCGGCCATCTCGACCGCCGCGGCGTTGGCCGAGTTCATGTACGTACCGCAGTCGATGACGACGACCTCGTAGCGGTGGCGCAGGGCGCTGACGGTCTGGCGTACGACCCGGTCGGTGACGTCCTCGCCGCGCTCGCCGTCGGCCGGGGCCAGGAGCAGGGCCACGCCGGACTCGTGGTTGTACAGGGCGTCCTGGAGGACCCGGGGCGAGATGTCCTGGATGGTGGCGAGGTCGACCACGGACCGGCGGAACTGCACGTCGAGGTAGGAGGCGACGTCCCCCGACTGCAGGTCCAGGTCGGCCAGCGCGACGGTGTGCCCGGAGGCGGCGGCCGCCAGGGCCAGCTGGACGGCGGTGACCGTGGTGCCGACGCCGCCCTTCGCACCGCTGACGGTGACGACGGTGCCACCGGGTCCGGTGTGCAGCTCGGCACCGGCGCCGAGGTGGCGGCGCACCCCGACGGACCAGCCGGAGGCGGCCTGGACGCGCTGCGCCAGCTCCTCGTACGAGAGGGGCAGGCCGACCAGGCCGCGGGCGCCGGAGTCCATGGCGGCCGAGTAGAGCCCGGGGCTGGTGTCGGCGGTGACGAGGACGACGCCGACGGCCGGGAAGCGCAGGGCCACTTCGCGGATCAGCTCCAGGGCCGGGACCGGGCCGATCCGTTCGTGCACGAGGACGACCTCGGGGAGCTCGTCCAGGGATTCGGCGGCGAGCCGGGCGAGGGTGTCGAGCAGTGAGGTCGAGTCGCCGAGCGGGGCGGCCGGCTCCGCGTCGGGGAGCTGGCCGAGGAGCCCGGAGACGGCGCGGGCGGCGTCGGCGTCACCGACGGCCGGGAGGATGCGTGTGCTCATCCGGTCCTCACTTGCTCTTGTCTTCGTCGAGGTCGTAGCTGCCCTCGCCCGGGCGCAGGGTGGTCGAGCCGCCGGCGGGGAGCAGGGCGAGGCGTACGTGTTCGGCGAAGGACTCCGCGTAGGCGACGCGCTGGGCGTCGTCCGTGTCCAGGGCGAAGGTGATCGGCACGGCCTCGGTGGGGCCCTCGCCGCGGTTCTCCGGCTTGGGGTCGAGCGAGGTGAGCGTGCCGACGTCGATGACGCGGGCGTTGGCCACGATGACGCGCGACGTGGGCTTCTCCTTGTCGGTGCGGCCGGCGAAGGTGGCGTAGATGTTGACGAGGTTGCCGGGCCGGATCTTGCCGGCGACGCCGGTGGCCGCGTCGATCATGATGGCGATCTCCTGCTGCCCGCCCTTCACCTTCGGGCGGTCGACCAGCATGTCCTCCTGGAGCAGGGAGCCCGGGTGCAGTTCGGTGACAGCGATCTTTCCGCGGAGCGCGGAGAGGTCGGTGACGGCGCTCTTGGAGAGCCACCGCTCGGGCATCGAGATCTTCTCGAACTGACTGGATTCCAGCGGCTTGTAGGGCGCGATGGTGGTCTTCACCCGGTACGCGGTCACCTCGGGGCCCACCTTGGAGTTCACGTCACCGATCACCCAGATCACACCGGCGAAGGCGGCGAGGGCGCACAGGACCGAGAGAACGAGCAGGATGACGCCGCGGCGTTGCCGTGAATTCATGGGCGGAGCGACCTCGCTGGGGTATGTGGGCCGACGGTCGGGGCGGTTCGGGGGACCTCAGGGATTCAGGGCGGCGGGGCCGCGCGTGCGGTCCTCGGGCGGGTTCAGGGGGGCGTTGCACAGGCCGCAGCGGTCGCCGATGAGTTCGTTTCCGCACCACGTACAGACCTCTCTGCGCACCGAGGAGACCAGTTGGTAGATCAGTGAGATGTCGGGCAGATAGGCCACGAACTCGATCATCTTCGGCGTGCCCCACCAGCCGGGGGACTCGTCGGGCAGGACGGCCTCGTGCACCGCCTGCACCTGCCACGCGCGGGCCAGCGTCCCGGTCACCCACTCGGACGGGGACTGCCCCCGGGCGACCAGGAGGTGCGTGGCGTACCGGGGGCCGGACAGCTCCCCCGTACCGGCCCTGACGAGCTGGGGTTCCGGGTTCGCGAGCACGCCGAACTGGGCGCCGGGGACCCAGGACTTGGCGTGCGACTTGAGGCTGACGGGCACCCGGTCGAGCCGGGTCACGGAGTGCAGCAGCGCCCCGGCGTGCACGTAGTGGGAGAGGAGCCGCGCGGCGGAGGCGATCACCCCGGCGCTGAAGTCGCAGACGGACAACTGGCGTAACTGGCGCACCAGCACGGCCACGCCGAGCGGCGGCAGGTCCGATTTGAGCAGGGCGATCCGGTCGCTCTCCAGGACCGAGCGGACGGTGTGCAGGCGGCGTTCGTGCGCGGCGGGGATGCCGGCCGGGTAGACGGCGATGACGTGTCCGTGCTGCTCCAGGAGGAGCCGCATGTCGTCCACCGCCTGGTCCAGGGACTGTTCGCCGGGAGCGCGCAGGACGACTGCCGGGGGCGTCTGGCGGTCCTGCGGGGGCAGGGCGAGGCCGGGACCGGTCACTGCTATGGCTGTCGGCACGCCGCTCCCCGTTCCTCGGGCCGCCGCGCACGGCCGCACTCGCTCCCGCCGGGTGCTTCCGCTCGGATGCTCCCGCCTGAGCACTTTATCCACGTACGGCAGGACAGAGAACACTTTCAAGAAGCCCGCGGAGCACGGGTGATGAGGTCACGGGCGGCTCCGGGGGGACCGGAGACCGCCAGAGGTCTTGACAACTTGATTGGTCTGGACCAGTTTATCGGCCAGCGGTGGCCACCGTTCCTCGATTCCACACCCCGGCACCCCCGTGTCGTCCCCCCGCCATCCCCGACTCCTCCCGGAGGCAGCAAGTGGATCGTTCCCCCGCCCCGAGCCGCAGACGACGCCGCACCCGCCCGGTCCTCGGCTCCGCCATGGCCGTCGTGGCGGCCGGCGCCCTGACCCTCACCGGCCTCGTGACCAGCGCCGAGGCCGCCGACGTCAACGTCGCCAAGAACGCCGGCTTCGAATCGGGCCTCGCCAACTGGACGTGTACCGGGAACTCCGGCACCACCGTCTCCTCCCCCGTGCACGGCGGCACCTCCGCCCTCAAGGCCACCCCGGCCGGCCAGGACAACGCCAAGTGCTCGCAGACCGTGGCCGTCAAGCCCAACTCGACGTACCAGCTCAGCTCCTGGGTCCAGGGCGGTTACGCGTACCTGGGCGCCAGCGGCACCGGCACCACCGACGTCTCGACGTGGACGCCCGGCTCGACCGGCTGGACGCAACTGAAGACCAGCTTCACGACCGGTGCGAACACCACGTCCGTCACCGTGTACACGCACGGCTGGTACGGCCAGGCGGCCTACCTCGTGGACGACTTCTCGGTGACCGGCCCCGACGGGGGCGGCGGCACCGACCCCGGCCCGTCGATCCCCGGCGCCCCGGCCGGGCTCGCGGTCGGCTCGACCACGTCCTCCTCCATCGACCTGTCCTGGAACTCGGTGTCCGGCGCGACCGGCTACACGGTCTACAAGGACGGCGTGAAGGCGACCACCTCGACCGGCACCTCGGCGACCGTCACCGGTCTCGCGGCCGACACGGCCTACCAGTTCGCGGTGACCGCCACCAACGCGGCCGGTGAGTCAGTGAAGTCGGCCACCGTCAGCGGCCGGACCGCCACGTCGGGCGGCACCAACCCGAATCCGGGCACCTCGGTGCCGAAGCACGCGGTCACCGGCTACTGGCAGAACTTCAACAACGGCGCGACCGTCCAGAAGCTCAGCGACGTGCCCGCGAACTACGACATCATCGCGGTCTCCTTCGCCGACGCGACGACCACGCCCGGCGCCGTCACCTTCAACCTGGACTCGGCGGGCCTGAACGGCTACACGGTCGACCAGTTCAAGGCCGACATCAAGGCGAAGCAGGCGGCCGGCAAGAACGTCATCATCTCGGTCGGCGGTGAGAAGGGGTCGGTCTCGGTCAACAGCGACGCGTCCGCGACCAACTTCGCCAACTCCGTCTACGCGCTGATCCAGGAGTACGGCTTCAACGGCGTCGACATCGACCTGGAGAACGGCCTCAACTCCACGTACATGACGAAGGCGCTGCGTTCCCTGTCGCAGAAGGCGGGCTCCGGCCTCGTCATCACGATGGCCCCGCAGACCATCGACATGCAGTCCACCGCGGGCGAGTACTTCAAGACGGCGCTCAACATCAAGGACATCCTGACCGTCGTCAACATGCAGTACTACAACAGCGGTTCGATGCTCGGCTGCGACGGCAAGGTCTACTCGCAGGGCTCGGTGGACTTCCTCACCGCGCTCGCCTGCATCCAGCTGGAGGGCGGTCTCGACCCCTCGCAGGTCGGCCTCGGCGTCCCCGCCTCCACCCGGGGCGCGGGCAGCGGCTACGTCGCCCCGTCGGTCGTGAACGCGGCCCTGGACTGCCTGGCCAAGGGCACCGGCTGCGGCAGCTTCAAGCCGTCGAAGACCTACCCGGGTCTGCGCGGCGCGATGACCTGGTCGACCAACTGGGACGCGACGGCCGGCAACGCCTGGTCGAACGCGGTCGGCCCGCACGTCCACGGCCTCCCGTAAACCACATCCCCATGACCAGCAGCGCCGCCGCTCCCCCGGCGGCGCTGCTGCGTGTACGGGGTGGCTCGGCGCAGCACGTGAAGGCCCGGCTTCGGTACCGGTAACGCAACAGTCGTGTACGGGAGTTGCCCCACCGCATGGCTGTCCGCGCTCGCACGTGGCACGGTTGTGGGGCGCGGTTCTGGGGCGACAGGGGGAGTGACATGGCCGGGGCGCGGATCGAAGCGCTGGGCGGGGACGATCCGGTGACGCTCGGGCCGTACCGGCTGCTCGGGCGGCTGGCGTCCGGCGGCATGGGCCGGATCTATCTGGCCCGGGCGGGCGGCCGGGACCTCGTCGCCGTGAAGACGCTCCTCGCGGAGGGCCGGGTCAGCGACACCGACCGGCGGCGCTTCGCCCGTGAGGTGGCGGTCGCCCAGCGGGTGGACAGCGCCTACACCGCGCGCGTCCGGGACGCCGATCCGGACGCCGAGCGGCCCTGGATGGCCATCGACTACATCGCCGCGCCCCCGCTCTCCGAACTGGTCCGCTCCTGCGGGGTGCTGCCCGCATCGGCCGTGCGGTGGATCGCGGCCGGCACCGCCCAGGCCCTGGTCACCCTGCACGGGGTGGGCATCGTCCACCGCGACGTGAAGCCGCAGAACGTGCTGCTGCCGCTGGACGGGCCCCGGGTCATCGACTTCGGCATCTCGCACGCCAGCGACCTCACCCTGACGGGCCTCACGCTGGGCACGATCGCCTTCACCTCGCCGGAGCAGGCGCGTGGCGAGGAGTCCACCGCCGCGTCCGACGTGTATTCGCTGGGCGCCACGCTCTTCCTGCTGGCCACCGGCCGGGCGCCCTACCGCGCGGACGGCGACACGCTGCGGCTGCTGGCCCGGGTGCAGCGCGGCGAGCTCGATCTGACCGGGCTGCCCAAGGAGCTGGTCGCGACGATCCGGCCGTGCCTGGCCGTGCAGCCCCGGCACCGTCCGACCCCCGCCGAGCTGCTGGCCCGCTTCCGGGAACAGCAGGCCGGGCTGCCCGTGACGACGAGCGGCACGCGCTGGCTGCCGCCGCGCTGGACGGCGCTGATCGACGCGTACGCGAAGCAGGGCCTGGAGTGGGCGGGCGGCCGGGCCCCGGGCGGCCCGTCGCACGCCCCGACCGTGACGCAGCGGACGCGCGCGGTGCCGAAGCCGCCCCCGACGCTGGTGTATTCGCCGCAGCGGCAGGCCCGGGCCGACCGCGACCGCACCCGCCGCGAGATGGCGGCCCTCGCCCAGCTGGCCGAGCGGCAGCGCGCGGAGCGGGAGCAGTCGGAGCGCGAGGAGGCGGAGCGCCTTGCCCGGGTGCGGGCCGAGCGGGAGGAACGTGAGCGCGCGGAGGCCGCCCGCCGCGAAGCCGCCCGCCGCGAAGCCGCCCGCCTGGAGGCCGAGCGCGTGGCGCGGGTGCGGGCCGCCCAGGAGCGGGCCGACCGCGAGCGCGCCGAGCAGGAGCGGGCGGCCCGGCAGCGCGCGGAGCGGGAGCGCGCCGAGCGGGCGGCCCGGGCCCGGACCGCCTCGCCCACCCCGGTACCCGCCCCGGCGGGCCCGCGCACCGGCTCGTCGTCCTCCGGCGCCGCCGCCCTGGGCTGGCTGCTCGCCCTGGTCGCCGTGGCGGGGCTGCTGACCTGGCAGCCGTGGGAGAAGGCGGGGGGCGGTTCGGCGTCGGGCAGCAGCGCGTCCGGCTCCGTCACCTCGGGCAGCGACCTCGACACGCACGCGGACGACAGCACGACCGCCGACACGGACACGGACACATCGAGCAGCGGCGGCGGCTCCACGGACAGCGACACCGACACCGACACCGATTCCGACGACACCGTCACGGAAGAGCCGACGCCGACCCCGACACCCACCCCCACGCCCACCATGGACGCCACCGACCGCGCGTTCGCCGCCGTGCACGTGGGCGACTGCCTCAACGTCTACAACGACGGCTACGACAACATGAGCGCGAGCCGCCCGAACCGTGTGAACTGCGACGCCTCGAACGCGTACATGCACGTCAACCGGGTGAGCACCCGCACCGGTGCGTCCAGCTCCTGCGACACGGGCGCCGGCTTCACCTGGTGGAGCCGGTCGGGCGACGACGGGATCACACGGACGCTGTGCCTGGACCGGGTGTACAGGGCGGGCCAGTGCTTCCCGGCGAAGGTGAACGGGGAGACCAACGCGGACCTGACGGTGGTGTGGCGCTGCAACGCGGCCAAGGTGCCCAAGGCGGGCCAGTCGATCCTGCGGATCACCGGCTTCTACCGGGCCCCGAAGAAGGGCCAGAACTGGACCTGTCCGGCGGGGCCCGGCGAGCGGTTCTGGTACTGGCAGGTCAACCAGGGCCGCAGCATCATCTGCGCCTCGGCGGCCTGACCCGTACGCGTAGCAGGCCCTAGATCACCAGGCTGAGCAGCGCCGCGACGGCGAACCCGGCGACCGACAGGACGGTTTCGAGCACGGTCCAGGACTTCAGGGTGTCGCGTTCGGAGATGCCGAAGTACTTCGACACCATCCAGAAGCCGCCGTCGTTGACGTGCGACGCGATGATCGATCCGGCCGAGATCGCCATGATGATCAGCGCGAGGTGGGCCTGCGAGAAGCCCTGGTTCTCCACGAGCGGCACCACGATGCCGGCGGTGGTGACGATGGCGACGGTCGCCGAGCCCTGGGCGATGCGCAGCACGGCGGAGATCAGCCAGGCGAGCAGGATGACGGGCAGGCCGACGTCGTTGAAGGTGTCGGCGAGCGCGTCCGCGATGCCGCTGCCCTTGAGCACGGCGCCGAAGATGCCGCCCGCGCCGACGACGAGCAGGATGTTCCCGACCGGCTTCAGCGAGGAAGTCGACACGGATTCCAGGGACTTGCGGGACCAGCCGCGCCGGATGCCGAGCAGGTAGTACGCGAGCAGCAGGGCGATCGTCAGGGCGACGAAGGGGTTGCCGAAGAACTCGATGACCGAGCGGCCCGTCGAGGGGTCCATGGCGATCGAGGAGAACGTGGCGGCGAGGATCAGGATCAGCGGGGTGCCGATGATGGCGAGCACGGTGGAGAGCGCGACCGGCTCCTCGCGCGGGGTGACCCCGGCGGCCCGCTGCTCGGCGACGACGGCGGCCTTCGCCTCCTCGGCTGCCTCGACCATGTCCTGCGGGACATCCACGAAGATCCGCTTGCCGATCCACGCGGCGTAGCCCCAGGCGGCCAGCACGGACGGGATGCCGACGAGGGCGCCCATCAGGATGACCCAGCCGAGCGAGACGTGGAAGAGACCGGCGGCGGCGACCGGTCCGGGGTGCGGCGGCAGGAAGGCGTGGGTCATGGAGAGACCCGCGAGGAGCGGCATGGAGTACAGCAGGATCGATTTTCCGGACCGTTTGGCGGCGGCGTAGACGATCGGCGCGAGGACGAAGATGCCGACGTCGAAGAAGACCGGGATACCGAAGATCAGACCGGTCAGGCCCATCGCGAGCGGGGCGCGCTTCTCGCCGAAGAGCCGCAGCAGCCGGGCGCTCAGCACCTCGGCGCCGCCGGAGACCTCCAGGATCGCGCCGAGCATCGTGCCGAGGCCGATGATGATCGCGACATGGCCGAGGATGCCGCCCATGCCGGATTCGATGACGGAGACGGCGGCGGACTTCTGCACGGTGCCGAAGAGTTCGGTCACGGAGAGCCCGGCGCCCAGGCCGACGGCTATGGAGACCGCGAGCAGCGCGACGAACGGCTGGAGCCTGACCTTGATGATCAGGAAGAGGAGGAGCGCGATTCCGAGGGCGGCGACGGTCAGCAGACCGGGCGTGCCGTCGACGAGGAGGAGGAATCCGCCGGTGTGGGGTGGCGCCTCGGCGGGGGTGGGACCTGCGGCGAGCTGCATGGGTAACTCCGTTGTTCGTCCATGTTTCTGGGCAGGGGGGACCGCGGCACGGCGCCTCGGGGATGTGCGGCGCCGTGCCGGGCGGGGTGCGGATTACGGGGATGGCTCAGCCCAGGACGGCGAGGGCGTCGATCTCGATGAGGAGGCCCTTCGGCAGGCCGACGTAGACCGTGGTGCGCGCGGCCGGGGCCTCCTTGAGGTTCTGCTCGGCGAAGTACGCGTTGTAGATCTCGTTCATCTCGGCGAAGTGGTCCACGTCCGTGAGGTAGACGCGCATCATCATCACGTCGTCCCAGGTCGCGCCGCCCTCCTCCAGGATCGCCTTGACGTTGGCGAAGGTCTGGAGGGTCTGCTCGCGCAGGGTGGGGCCGGCCGGGGTGGGCGCCTGGCCCTCGACGGCGGGCAGGAAGCCGACCTGGCCGGCGACCTGGAGGATGTTGCCCTTGCGCACGCCGTGCGAGAACTTCGCGGGCGGGGTGGTGTGGGTGCTGGGGGTGAGCGCGGTCTTGTCGGTCATCGGGGATCAGGCTTTCTTGGGTCGGTTGCTGCCGGAGTACTCCCGGCTGATGGTGTCGGCGGTGCGACGGACCAGCGGGAGCAGGGTGAGGAGTTCCTCGGCCGTGACGACCACGTTCGGCGCGGAGACCGACATCGCGGCGACGACGCGCCCGTCGGCGCCGCGGATGGGGGCGCCGACGCAGTTGATGGACTCCTCGTGGCCGCCGAGGTCGGTGGCCCAGCCCTGTTCGCGTACGGCGGCGAGCTCCTTGAGGAACGCGGCGGCGCCGGGCGTCGAACGGGACGTGTACATGGGGTAGTCGAGCTTTTCGGCGATGGCCCGCCGCTCGGCCTCGCTCAGGTCGGCGAGGAGCAGCTTGGCCACGGCGGCGACGGTGATGGCGACGGGCTTGCCGATCCGCGAGTACATCCGGACCGGGTAGCGGCTCTCGACCTTGTCGATGTAGAGGACCTCGTTCTCCTCGTACACGGCGAGGTGGACGGTGTGGCCGCACAGCTCGTTCAGCTCGGCGAGGTGCGGGTGGGCGATCTCCCGTACGTCGAGGTTCTCGACCGCCTCCTGCGCGAGCGCGAACAGCCGGGCGCCGAGGCGGTAGCGCTGGTCCTGCTGCCGGTAGACGAGCCCGTGCTCGTGGAGCGTACGGAGCAGGCGCAGCGCGGTGGACTTGTGGACGCCGAGGCGGTCGGCGACCTGTCCGAGGTCGGCGGGCCCCTGGGCGAGGAGCGGCAGGATGCTCAGCGCGCGGTCGACGGTCTGGCTCATGGCGTACGTACCTCCGTGTCGTCCCCCGTCCACCCGGGGCCGAGTCGCAGTCTCCCCCACGCGTCGTCGTCCAGTGCCGCGAGGCGGTCCGCGTGCTCGCGGGCGGGGGGCGCGGTGAGGTCGCCGGGGACGGTGAGGACGGCGGCGGCCATGAGGTGGCCGTGCCGCGCCCGCTCCCGGACCGGGAGTCCGCGGAGGGTGGCGGACAGGAACCCGGCGGCGAAGGCGTCGCCGGCACCCACGGGGGCGACGACGTCGACGCGGAGCGCGGGGACGTGGGTGACCTCATCAGCCCCGCCGGCGTTCGAGGCGCGGGGTCCGGGGCGGGGCCCCGGGTCATGAGAGAACACCGTCACGCCGTCGGCACCGCGCTTCACCACGACCACCCCCGGCTCCGGCAGCGCCTCCCGGATCGCGGCGGCGCCCACGACGCCCCACGCCTCCTCCGCCTCGTCCTCCCCCACGAACACCACATCCGCCCGCCGCGCCAGCTCCAGCAGCACCCCGGCCGGCTCCCCCCGCCACAGCCCCGGCCGGTAGTTCACGTCGAACGAGATCAACGGCCGCTCCGCCCGCGGGGCGGTCAGCTCGTGGAGCAGGGCCAGGCAGTCCGCCGACAGCGCGGCGGTGATCCCGGAGAGGTGCAGGACGCGCCCGGCGGGCAGGCCGTCGCACGGCACCGTCGCGGGCGACATCGCGGAGGCCGCGGACCCGGCCCGGTAGTACGCCACCTCGTGGACATCCGTGGCCCGGTCCGTGGCCGTACGGAAGTAGATCCCCGTCGGCCGCGCGGGATCGCGCCGCACGAAGGACGTGTCCACGCCGTACGCGGCGACCGCCTCCACGAGGTGGTCGCCGAAGCCGTCCGCGCCGACCCGGCTCACCCACGCCGCCCGGTGCCCGGCCGCGGCCAGCGCGCAGGCGACGTTGGACTCGGCGCCGCCGATGCCCCGGTCGAAGGACGGCACGTCGGCGAGGCGTCCGGGCCGTGAGGGCAGGAACGTCACCATGGACTCACCGAGGCACACGACATCGGCGGGCGTCGTTCCGGACACGCGGGGCTCCTCAGCAGTCGGGCGGCGGCACCGGCACTCACCATTGACCGGGCGTCGGCTCGGATGTTAGACAGCCCTGAGCGATATACGCAATGGGTGTTGCATATGTTGCAATCGACTGCTGACCGGACCCGGACCGAGGAGACCCCCATGGCCGCCGCGCACGACGTGACCGCTCTCGCCGACGAACCGGTCGACCACCGGTTCAAGGGCCTCCCGCCCGACGCCGAGGGCCTGACCGTCGGTGCCCTGGCGGCCGAGCGCCGCAACCTCTTCGGCGGCGGGTTCACGACCCCCGTGCTCGCGCTCTCCGCCGAGTCGGTCGAGCACAACCTCGCGCTCCTGGAGACGTACGCGGAACGCCACGGCCTCGCGTTCGCCCCGCACGGCAAGACGTCGATGTCCCCGCAGCTCTTCGCCCGCCAGCTGGAGCACGGCGCCTGGGGCATCACGGCCGCCGTTCCCCACCAGGCGCGGGTCTACCGCGCGTACGGGATCGGCCGGATCTTCCTCGCCAACGAGCTGGTCGACGCCGCCGCGCTGCGCTGGCTGGCGGGCGAGCTGGACGCCGACCCGGACTTCGCCTTCGTCTGTTACGTGGACTCCGTGCGCGGGGTCGAGCTGATGGACGAGGCCCTGCGGGCTGCGGGCGCCTCCCGCCCGGTCGACGTCGTCGTGGAGCTGGGCGCGGGCGAGGGCGCGCGCACCGGCGCCCGGACCGAGGCGGACTGCGCCGCCGTGGCGGACGCGGTGGCCGGGGCGCCGGCCCTGCGCCTGGTCGGCGTGGCCGGGTACGAGGGCGAGGTGCCGGACGCGGACGGTGACCGGGTCCGGGCCTGGCTGCGCAGGCTCGTCGCGCTGGCGGCGGACTTCGACGCGGCGGGCCGCTTCGCCGCGCTGGGGGCCGGTGAGCGCATCGTGGTCAGCGCGGGCGGCAGCGCCTGGTTCGACGCGGTGGCGGACGTGTTCGCCGGAATCCCGGAGCTCTCCGCCCCCGTGCTCAAGCTGCTGCGCTCGGGGGCGTACGTCTCGCACGACGACGGCCACTACCGCCACCTGACACCGTTCAACCGCGTCCCGGAGGAGGGCGCCCTGCAGCCCGCGTTCCGGCTCTGGGCGCAGGTGGTGTCGCGCCCGTCCGCCGGGCAGGCGTTCCTCAACGCGGGCAAGCGGGACGCGGCGTACGACCTGGACCTGCCCGAGGCGCAGGTGGTGCGCTCGGGCCGGGACGGCTCGGTGCGCCCGGCCGAGGGGATCACCGTGACCGGCCTGTCCGACCAGCACACCTGGGTCCGCACGGACGAGGGCGCGCGCCTTGAGGTCGGGGACTGGGTGGGGATGGGCCTGTCCCACCCCTGCACCAGCTTCGACAAGTGGCAGCTGATCCCGCTCGTGGAGGCGGACGGCACGGTCACGGACTTCGTCCGCACGTTCTTCTGAGCACTTCAAGCCCCTCCGGCGATTGAGGAGCGGGGGTGGGGGGGGGGGGGGGCCCCCCCCCCCCCCCCCCCCCCCCCCCCCCCCCCCCGCCGCCCGGCCCGGCCCCCCCCCCCGCCCGCCCCCCCCCCCCCCCCCCCCCCCCCCCCGCGGCG
>NZ_JBVJAM010000004.1:0-166197 GCF_055590565.1 Streptomyces sp. NPDC041814
TTCAGCAAACGACCAACCAACCCACCACCACCAGGCATAACCCAGCACTGAAAACAAAACACCGACCACTGAAAACCAAATGCCAACCATCAGAAAAGGAAAGGATCGAATGCTGTGATCAGTCTCCGGGAACATCAGGTGACCCAGAAAACAGCTATCCGAGAATGGGTCCAATTCTTTGCAAGATCGTCAGTTCCCGCCGAGGGGGCGCGGGGCACACTGGTGTCCGCGACCGGGTCGGGCAAGACGATCACGGCCGCCACGTGCGCGCTGGAGTCGTTCGCGGGCGGACGGATTCTCGTGACCGTGCCGACTCTGGACCTGCTCGCCCAGACCGCCCAGGCGTGGCGGGCGGTGGGCCACCGGGCGCCGATGGTCGCGGTGTGCTCGCTGGACAACGACCCGGTGCTGGGCGCGCTCGGGGTGCGGACGACGACGAACCCGGTCCAGCTCGCCCTGTGGGCCGGGCGCGGGCCCGTGGTCGTGTTCGCCACGTACGCCTCTCTCGTGGACCGCGAGGACATCGATGCACCCGAGGAGGCCCAGCGCAAGGTCCGCGGACCGCTGGAGGCTGCCCTGGCAGGCGGGGAGCGCCTGTATGGGCAGCGCATGGACGGATTCGGCCTCGCGATCGTGGACGAGGCCCACTCAACCGCGGGCGACCTGGGCCGTCCGTGGGCGGCGATCCACGACAACCACCGAATCCCGGCGGACTTCCGGCTCTACCTCACCGCGACCCCGCGCATCCTCGCCGCACCCCGGCCGCAGAAGGGCGCGGACGGTCAGGAGGTGGAGATCGCGACGATGTCGGACGACCCGGAGGGCACCTACGGCGCCTGGCTCGCCGAGCTCGGACTGTCGGAGGCCATCGAGCGCGAAATCCTTGCGGGGTTCGAGATCGACGTCCTGGAAATCCGCGACCCCTCCCCCGCCGTCGGCGAGACGGAAGAAGCGCGGCGCGGCCGGCGCCTCGCCTTGTTGCAGACCGCGCTCCTGGAGCACGCCGCCGCATACAACCTCCGCACCGTCATGACCTTCCACCAGAAGGTCGAAGAAGCCAAAGCGTTCGCGGACAAGCTCCCGCAGACCGCAGCCGAGCTGTACCTCAACGATGCCTCCGACGCCGATCTGGCCGCCGCCGACAAGCTCCCCGCGTCCTCGATCGACGCGGAGTTCTACGAGCTGGAGGCCGGCCGCCACGTACCCCCGGACCGGGTCTGGTCGGCATGGCTGTGCGGCGACCACCTCATCACCGAGCGGCGTGAAGTGCTGCGTCAGTTCGCCAACGGCATCGACGCCACCGGGCACCGGGCCCACCGCGCCTTCCTCGCCAGCTGCCGCGTCCTCGGCGAAGGCGTCGACATCACCGGCGAACGGGGAGTCGACTCGATCTGCTTCGCCGATACCCGCGGCTCCCAGGTCGAGATCGTCCAGAACATCGGCCGGGCCCTCCGCCTCAACCGCGACGGCTCCACCAAGGTCGCCAGGATCATCGTCCCGATCTTCCTGGAGCCCGGCGAGGACCCCACCGACATGGTCGCCTCTGCCAGCTTCCGCCCCCTTGTAGCCGTCCTCCAGGGCTTGCGCTCGCACGACGCCCACCTCGTCGACCAGCTGGCCTCCCGGGCGCTCACGAGCGGCACGCGCAAGGTGCACGTCCGGCGTGACGAAGAGGGGCGGATCGTCGGGGCCGGCGACGCCGACAGTGAGGACCAGGAGCACGGCGACGGCGTTGAAGCCGCCGCCGAGTCCGCGTTGCTGCACTTCTCCACCCCCCGCGACGCGGCGACGGTCGCGGCGTTCCTGCGGACCCGGGTCTACCGGCCGGAGTCGCTGGTGTGGCTGGAGGGCTACCAAGCCCTGATCCGCTGGCGGGCAGAGAACGACATCACCGGCGTGCACGCCGTTCCCTACGACGTCGAGGCCGAAGTCGGCGTGACGAAGTCGTTCCCCCTTGGTCGCTGGGTGCACCAACAGCGAAAATCCCGGCGGGCCGGGGAGCTCGATCCTCACCGCAAGGAACTCCTCGACGCGCCGGAGGCCGGGATGGTCTGGGAGCCCGGCGAGGAAGCCTGGGAGGCCAAGCTCGCCGCGCTCCGCTCCTACCGGCTCGCCACCGGACACCTCGCGCCCCGGCAGGACGCGGTCTGGGACGACCCGGCCGGCTCCGGGACCGTGGCCATCGGCCAGATCATGGCCAACCTCCGCCGCAAGGGCACGAAAAACGGGCTCGGCAAGGACCCCGACCGGGCCGCGAAGCGGGCGGCGCAGCTCGCCGCGATCGACAAGGACTGGAACTGCCCTTGGCCGCTGGACTGGCAGCGGCACTACCGCGTACTCGCCGACCTCGTCGACGCCGACGGCCACCTGCCGACCATCGAACCAGGTGTCGTCTTCGAGGGCGACGACATCGGACGGTGGCTCCAGCAGCAGAAGCAGCCGGCCACCTGGGCGCAGCTGACGCCCGAACAACGCGACCGGCTCACCAAGCTCGGCATTAAGGGCCCCGAGGCCCCGTCTCCCGACCCGACGGCACCCCGCACAACAAAGGGGCCAGGGCCAAGGAAGGCGGGAAGCAAAGCGCAGCAGGCGTTCCAGCGCGGCCTCACCGCCCTGGCCCAGTGGAGGGAGCAGGAAGGACAGCGGCCCGTCCCCCGCGGAGCCGTCGTCGAGATCACCGTCGACGGACAGAAGGAGCCGGTACCCATCCGGCTCGGCGTATGGCTCTCCAACACCCGCGCCCGACGCGATCGGCTGGATGCCGGACAGCTCGCCGCACTCTCCGACCTCGGCATGGCCTGGGCACGGTAGAAGACCGGCATGCCGTATGTACCTCCACGCGGAAAAGTCGTCCAGCGCCAAAACCCGGGGCCCAGCCCACTTGCACAATTGTGCAAAAACGATCTTGGTGGTTGCGGGTGCTCACCAGCCGATCCTGCGTCCTCGACCGGGAGGGCGGGCGCTGCCCGCTGCTGCAGTCCGCACGCAACGCATATGCCAACAGGAAAGCCTGAGGCCCGACATGATCCGTGTTCCTGGCATCCCAGAAGGTCGTCCCTCTCCTGCTGGAATTCTTCGTACTGCTCCCCTGGCGCAGGAGACCACGGCCTCATTGATCGGCCGTGTCGCCGCCTCCTACGGGCTGGAGACAGCGTCGCTGCGGCCCGGCTGGAAGTGGCGCAGCCAGCAGCCCAGACATGAGGGCGGGGCTCCTCGGGCCGATGCCGAAGTGCTGCTGAACGCCGGGGGCAGGCGGCTGCTGGCCCAGCTGTGCGGCGTCGACGAACACGTGCTGGCACGGGGATTGCCGTCCTGGAATCTGGAGGATGCCAGGCTGCCCGCCAAACAGGACGGGGCTCCGGCGGCGGTGGGGCGGATCGGAGGTGCGGCCGCCGGACCGGTGGCGTACGGCTGCCGTCTGTGCACGGCGCGGCGCAGGGGGGCAGACCTACCGGTAGTGCGGTACATGCCGCTCTGATCCCGGGTGTGCATCCGGCACGGCAGGTGGCTCCTGGACGCGGACGCCGACCAGGCTGAGCTGTCCGGGATCGTGGTGATGATCTTCTTTCCGCGGACGGGCACCGGTGACGCCAAGCTCGCGCATGGGGCGTTCGACCGTGCACCGGGCCACGATGTGGCCTTGGCGGTGCAGCTCACGCCAGACCTTCCTGGCCCCGCAGACACGGTAGTCGTCAGCGTGTCTTCGGGCGCGGGGCGTCCGCCGGTCTGTCGTGTGCAGTACCGACGGACTCGGTGTGTGAGAGTACGGCAAGGAGCTGCAGTTTCTCGTCGCTGTCGCTGTCCTTGTCGGGGTAGTAGACGACGAGGATGACGTCGCCGATGGCGAGTTTGTCGCGGTGGAGCCGTAGTTCACCGACAACGGGGTGGTGGACGGTGGTCGTGCCTCCCTCGAGACTGCGGACGTCATGGCGGGCCCACAGGGTACGGAACCGCTGACTGGACAGTGCGAGTTCTCCGACGAGTTCGGTGAACCGGGGGTTGTCGGTGTCGTCCCCGATGGTGGTGCGAAGGGCGGCGATGAAATCGGCGGTGGCTTTCGTCCAGTCCTGGTGGAAGGCTTGTTCCTCAGGATCAAGGAGGAGAGAACGAAGCCGATTCTGGCCGGGCTGCAGGCGGGGGGAGAGCGCGACCGCCATGGGGTTGGAGGCCAGGACATCGAACGCGCGCCCTTCGACGAACGCGGGGATATGAAGGTGGGCGAGCAGTTCGCGTACGCGCGCCGGTACGTGCTCGGGCCGCTTGCGCCGCGGCGCCCTGGGGCGTGCCGCCGCGAGGCCGAGCAGGTACGTCCGCTCGATGCCGTCGAGCTGCAGGACCCGCGCGAGTGATTCAAGGACCTGTGGTGAGGGGTTCTTGTCACGGCCCCGTTCCAGGCGAAGGTAGTAGTCGGGACTGATTCCGGCGAGCAGGGCGACTTCCTCACGGCGCAGGCCGGGCACGCGGCGGCTGCCCCCGGGCGGGAGTCCTGCCTGCGCCGGGGAGACCAGCTCACGCCTGGCGCGAAGGTAGCTGCCGAGCCGGTTGCCGGATTCCTCTTCCTTCATACCGACACCGTAACGCGGTGCGCGTGTCCCAGAGGGGGCCCTGGCAGGACCAGGGAAGACGGGGGCCCTGCCACACCCGGCGAATGCCGTCAAGACTGCGATAGCACTGTTCTGAACGAGACAGAGAGCCGCCCGGCCTGCGCCGCGGGCCTGAACGCCGGCGGCGCCCTGGACTGAAGGGAAGACCTCATGGATCTCTCCAACCGCACCGTTCTCATCGTCGGCGGAACCTCGGGTATCGGGCGAGAGCTGGCCCGGCGGTTCGCTGCGGCAGGCAGCACCGTGGCCGTTGGCGGTCGCAGCCCTAAGGCACTCTCGGAACTTGCCGGAGAAGACTTCGGCACGATCAGCATCGACGTCACCGACAGTGCTTCCGTCGCAGCTGCCCGTGACGCCGCGCTCGCCCGGTACCCCGAGCTGGACACCGTGGTGACCATGTCGGGAGTCATGCTGCTGGAGGACCTGCGCGACCCCGCGCACTTCGAGGCGGCAGCGACGACGATCGACACCAACCTGCTCGGCACGATCCGAGTCGTCGACGCCTTCACCCCCCATCTGGTCCGGCGGGGTACCGGCACCTTCATGACCGTCACCTCCGGCATCGCTTTCCTGCCGTTCCCGCCCATGCCCAGCTACGCCGCCTCGAAGGCCGCGGTGCACGCCTACTCCGAGGCACTGCGCGCGCAACTCGACGGCACCGGTGTTGGCGTCGTCGAGCTCGTCCCCCCGGCCGTCGCCACGGCAGGACAGGAAAAGGTGAACCCGCACGCGCTGCCGCTCAACGACTTCGCCACCGAGGTCATGCACCTGCTCTCGCAGGACCCCACCCCCCACGAAATCCTCGTGAAGGGCGTCCTCGTGCACCGCTGGGCCGAGCGCCACGGCACCTACGACGAGCTCGTCGCACAGCGATCCCGAGCTCTGGCCATGCTCCCAAGCCGCCAAGGCTGACACCCCTCCCCTCCCGATCGACGGCCTCCTCACTCATTGCCGCTAGGACGTATCGGACAGTCGACGACGACGCATTTCTCGCATCCCTGCCGGGCGGCTGCGGGTAGCGGCCCGGGCCGCACGTCGGCTGAGAAGCGGGGTGCTCCGGTGGATTCGAGCAGGAGCAGCGCGGAGTCGTCCGCCCGGGCGGCCGGTGCGGGGTGCCGGTGCACGTCGGTACGGAGCTGTTCCATCCGGTGGCCAGGGTGCCGGTCCTGAGGAGGCCGGTGCGGGTGGCCAGGGGGTAGAATCGCCCGGCGGTATCGCGAGCCTCGTCAAGGCCGTCGGTGCGGAAGAGCATCCGATCCCCGGGGGCGAGGGTGCGGCCGTACCGACCGGGCCTGATGTTGCGCAGTGCGCCCAGGCCGAGGGGCATGCCGGGGTGGTCGGGGGCCGCTTCCGTCACTCCGCCGGGTGCGGGCAGCACCAGTGGTGCGGTATGGCCGTAGTTGACGAGGGTCAAGGTGCCGTCGTCGGTCAGTTTCGGCGAGGACCGCGGTGACGAACCGGTCCTCGGTGCCACTGCGGGCCAGGGCGCAGGACATCTTCAGACCGACCGTCTCCAGACGGGAGGAGACCGGGGCGCTCTCGCGGAAGGCGGCCAGGACAGTGGCGGCCGTGTGGCGGCGTTCAGCCCCTTGCCCTGGACGTCTCCGCTGGAGGCCGGCCGCCACGTACCCCAGACCGGGTCTGGTCGGCGTGGCTGTGCGGCGACCACCTCGTCACCGAGCGGCGTGAAGTGCTGCGGCAGTTCGCCAACGGTATCGACGCCACCGGCCACCGGGTCCACCGCGCCTTCCTCGCCAGCTGCCGCGTCCTCGGTGAGGGGGTCGACATCACCGGCACACGGGGAGTCGACTCGATCTGCTTCGCCGACACCCGCGGCTCCCAGGTGGAGATCGTGCAGAACATCGGCCGAGCGCTCAGGTTGAACCGCGACGGCTCCACCAAGGTGGCCCGGATCATCGTCCCGGTGTTCCTAGAGCCCGAGGAGGATCCGAAGGCCATGGTCGCCTCTTCTTCGTATGCCGGACTGGTCGCTGTGCTCCAGGGCCTGCGCTCGCACGACGCCCACCTCGTCGAGCAGCTCGCCTCCCGCGCCCTCACCAGCGGCCAGCGGCAGATCCACGTCCAGCGCGACGAGGACGGACGGATCGTCGGCGCCGGGGGCGAGAGCGACGTCGACGGCGAGGGCCAGGAGCACGATGGCGGCAGCACTGACGCGGCAGCCGAGTCAGCGTTGCTGCACTTCTCCAGCCCCCGAGACGCAGCCACCATCTCCGCATTCCTGCGGACCCGCGTCTACCGCCCGGAATCCCTGGTGTGGCTGGAGGGCTACCAAGCCCTGATCCGCTGGCGGGCAGAGAACGAGATCACCGGCGTCTTCGCCGTCCCGTACGACACCGAGGTCGAGGTCGGCGTCACGAAGGACTTCCCGCTGGGGCGGGGGGTGCACCAGCAGCGGAAGGCGCTGCGGGCCGGGGAGCTGGAGGACCGGCGCAAGGTGCTGCTGGACGCGCCGGAAGCCGGGATGCTCTGAGAGCCCGGCGAGGACGCGTGGGAGAACAAACTCGCCGCGCTCCGCTCCTACCGGCGCGCCACCGGCCACCTCGCACCCCGGCAGGACGCCGTTTGGGACGACCCCACCGGCCCCGGGGCCGTCCCCATCGGCCAGATCATGGCCAACCTCCGCCGCAAGGGCGGCAAGAGCGGCCTCGGTAAGGACCCTGACCGGGCTACGGAGCGGGCGGCGCAGCTCGCCGCGATCGACAAGGACTGGAACTGCCCCTGGTCTCTGAACTGGCAGCGGCACTACCGGGTGCTCGCCGACCTGGTCGACGCCGACGGCGTCCTGCCCTACATCGCACCCGGCGTCACGTTCGAGGGCGACGACATCGGCACCTGGCGGTGGCGCCAGCAGGAACCCGGCACCTGGGCCCAGCTCCTGCCCGAGCAGCGCGCGCGGCTGGAGGCGCTGGGCGTGCGGGGCGCGACCCTCCCCGTCGCGGCCGCGGCCCCGGCGGAGCTCCGTCCCGGGCTGGCCGCCGCGCTCAAAGGCCCGAAGAAGCCCGGGAGCAAGGCCCAGGCCGCGTTCCAGCGCGGCCTGGCAGCCCTGGAGCAGTGGTTGGAGGAAGGGCAGCGGCCCGTACCGCGCGGGGCGGTGGTGGACGTCGTGGTCGACTCCGAGACGGTGACGGTGAAACTGGGGGTATGGCTCTCCAACACCAAGGCGAGGCGGGACAAGCTCACCCCGGAACAGCGCGCCGCCCTGGCCGACCTGGGGCTCGACTGGGCGGCGACCTGAACGGTGGGCCGGGTACGCCTGGCGAGGACCGGGGTTCGCTGCCGCAGACACGGGCGGGAAGGGGCCTCGATGCTGGGCTGACTCTGACCGCTCGGCGTATCGTTGTATCCCCTTTCAGTGAAGGGGCGTTGGACGGAATCAGGGGCGGGGCTATGGCAGTTTCGGGAACGACACGGGTTGTCGTCTGGGTGGTCGCTGTAGTGGCTGGGGCGGTGTCGGCGGGGCTGATTGTGGCGCTGCTGGTGAACCCTGACATGGCTGACCGGACCGCGAGTGTGACTGGTGCTGTTGTCGGGCTCGCCGGCTTCGTCGTGGCCGTGGTGGCCCTCGTCCGTTCCCCGGGAGGGGGGAGCTCCCCGGTTGGCCGTCGGGTGCGTGCGGGCCGCGGGGGGATCGCTGCTGGCGGGAACGTGGCCGGGAATGCGATCGGGGACCGTTCCCTTGTGGTGGGGCCGTCGAGCACCCCCGGGGCACAGTCTGCGGGTGGCGGGGATGTCCGTGCGGGGCGTGACGGGCTCGCGGCCGGCGGGGATGTGCGTGACAACACCCTCGGCGACGACAGCGAACGCCGATGACCCCCCTGTGGCCACGCCGCCGAAACAAGGATGGCGTGCCTGCGGCAACGGCCGCCCCGAACGCCCTCTCTGCATCCCGGCCGGATCCTGGCGGGCCCGGGCAGGTAATCGTCGGGGGCGGGGGTGTGGGAGCAGGGGGCGACGTCTCGCACAACGCGATCGGTGATAACAGCCAGGTCGTCGACAACCGACAGTACTTTCTGCCGGCCCCGGCGAAGGACGTGTCCTGGCCGGTGGAGATCGGTGGGATTCCTGCGCTCGCGACCGCGTTCCAGCCGCGTGTGGGGTTGCGTGAACAGATCGACACTGCGCGGATGGCCGGTGAATCGGCGGTGCTGACGCAGGTCCTCTCCGGCGGCGGCGGCGTGGGCAAGTCGCAGATCGCAGCCAAGTACGCGAGCGAAGCTCTCCGCGACGGAACCGATCTCGTCCTGTGGGCGCATGCGGCCGATACCAAGCAGGTCATCACCCGTTATGCGCAGGCCGCGCGCCTCGTCTCAGCCCCCGGAGCAAGCGGCGAGGACCCCGAGGACGACGCTCAGGCGTTCTTGTCATGGCTGGCGACCACCGACCGGCGATGGCTCGTCGTGCTGGACGACATCACCGACCCAGCCGCGATGGCGCCATGGTGGCCGGCGAGCAGGACGGGCACAGGGTGGGTGCTGGCTTCCACCCGACTGCACGACGCCACTCTCACAGGGAATGGGCGCCGCCGCGTTCCGGTCGATGTCTACACCCCGGGCGAGGCCGCCGCTTACCTTCACGGGCGGCTCACCGACGACGGCGCAGCGCATCTCCTGTCCGACAGCGTCGAGGACCTCGCCGTCGCGCTCGGGTACCTGCCGCTGGCCCTGGGCCATGCCGCGGCGTACATGCTCAACCAGGACATCACCGTCACCGAGTACCTGGCCCTTTTCAAAGACCATGACCGGCGCCTGGACCAGTTGCTGCCCGAGGGCGCTGACGCAGAGGGTTACGGGCAGCAGGTCGCGGCCACGCTCCTGCTCTCCCTGGACGCAGCCCAGCGCACCCATCCCGCCGGCCTCGCCCGACCAGTGCTGCGACTCGCCGCGCTGCTCGGCCCGGCAGGACACCCCCACGAGCTATGGAACACACCCACCGTCCTCGCCTACCTCGGCCAACAGTCCGAGCCCTCCGACAGCAGCATGGCCGCCGATGAAAGCCGTGAACCGGTCAGTGCGGAACAGGCCGACGCGGTGCTGCGGGTCCTGCACCGCTACGCGCTGATCAGCAGCGACCGCAGCCAACACCCCAACACCGTCCGCGTCCACGCACTCACCGCCCGCGCCGTACGCGAAAACACACCCGAAGAAACCCTGCCCCACCTCGCACGCACGACCGCCAAAGCTCTTCTGGACATCTGGCCCAGCGTCGACCAGGTCGCGCCTGATCTAGCCGCAGCCCTGCGTGCCAACGCCGAGCACCTCCAGCAGCACACCGGAGACCACCTCTGGCAGCCAGACGGTCACGGGCTCTTGTCCCGCGTCTGCGCCAGCCTGCACGATGCGGGCCTCATAGCCGCGACCGTCACGTATGCGGAACGGCTCGCCACTACTAGCGAGCAGGTACTTGGACCTGACCACCCCGACACCCTCAGGGCCCGCCACAACCTCGCCATCTCCTACGCGGAGGCCGGACGCACCACGAAGGCCGTAACCCTCCAAGAGGGCATCCTCGCCGACAGCGAACGACTCCTGGGATCCCACCACCCCGACACCATCACCGCCCGCCACAGCCTCGCCATCTCCTATGCGGAGGCCGGGCGCACCGCGGAAGCCACCGCCCTCAAGGAAGGGGTCCTCGCCGACCGCGAACGACTCCTGGGACCCGACCACCCCGACACCATCAGCACCCGCCACAACCTCGCTATCTCCTACACGGACGCTGGGCGCACCGCG
Source organism: Streptomyces sp. NPDC041814 (assembly GCF_055590565.1). Lineage (NCBI taxonomy): Bacteria > Bacillati > Actinomycetota > Actinomycetes > Kitasatosporales > Streptomycetaceae > Streptomyces > Streptomyces sp. NPDC041814. Next base: position 10,355 of record NZ_JBVJAM010000004.1, read on the forward strand.
GAAGCCACCGCCCCCAAGGAAGGGGTCCTCGCCGACCGCGAACGACTCCTGGGACCCGACCACCCCGACACCATCAACGCCCGCCACAGCCTCGCCATCTCCTACACGCACGCCGGACGCACGGGGGAGGCAACCGTTCTACACGAACAGGTCCTCGCCGACCGCGAACGCCTTCTGAGACGCGACCACCCCCACACCCTCACCGCCCGCAGCCACCTCGCTGCCTCTTATGCGGAGGCCGGACGCACCGCGGAGGCCATAACTCTCCAAGAAGGGGTCCTCGCCGACCGCGAACGACTCCTGGGACCCGACCACCCCGACACCATCAACGCCCGCCACAACCTCGCCATTTCCTATGCGCACGCGGGACGTACCAGCGAGGCGACCACGCTCCAAGAGGGCGTCCTCGCCGACTTCGAACGGCTCCTGGGACCCGACCACCCCGACACCATCAACGCCCGCGCCAACCTCGCCATCTCCTACACAGACGCCGGACGCACCACCGAAGCCACCACCCTCGAAGAGGGCGTCCTCGCCGACTACGAACGGCTCCTGGGACCCGACCACCCCGACACCCTCCGTGCCCGCCTCAACCTCGCCATCTCCTACGCCGACGCCGGACGCACCACCGAAGCCACCACGCTCCAAGAGGGCGTCCTCGCCGACTACGAACGGCTCCTGGGACCCGACCACCCCGACACCCTGCGTGCCCGCCACAGCCTCGCCACCTCCTACACAGACGTCGGACGCATCACCGAAGCCACCGCTCTATACGAAAGCGTCCTCGCCGACCGCGCACGAATCCTCGGCCCCAACCACCCCGACACCCTCACCGCCCGCCACAACCTCGCCGACTCCTACACAAACGCCGGACGTAGCGCTGAAGCCACCGCTCTACTCGAGAACGCTTTCGGCGGCCGTGACCGTTGACCACCGCCGGGTCAGACCGCGATTGACGTCCTCGCCGGGCAGTTCCGGCGCGCCTTGTTCATCCCCATGCCCACGTGTTGGGTCGGTGGGCGGCAGCGATCAGAGGTCGCGACACCTTGGGGCGCGGTTGGAGCCGGTTGCGGATGCGGGCGGGGGCGTTGTCGGTGGCGATGAGGGTGCGGATGTGGTCGGTGAAGTCGGGGTCGGTCAGTGGGAGCTCGAAGTCGTCGACGTAGCCGACTGCGGCGGGGGCGTAGTCGATGATGGCTCCGACGGCGGCCGGTACGGGAGTGCGACTGGTCTTGAGGGCGCCGAGGATGCGCAGGAGGTCCGCGTCTGTGGCGGATACATCCTTGAGTGCTGCGGTGACCGCGCGGGGGACGACGTCGGGTTCCGCCTCGGCGGCGGTTTCGGCCGGGGTAAGGGGGGCGTCGGTGGAGGGTGTGTTCTGCAGGAGTTCTGCCTGTTCGTGCCACCAGCGGGCGGGGGCGTGTTCGCCGAGGGCGCGGTGGTGGAGGTAGAGGCAGTAGGAGGAGGCGGGGTCGCCGGCTCCGGCGGCGAGCGGACGGTGGCACTGCTCATGCCCAGTACGTCGGCGACCTCGGGGGCTTTCATGCCCTGGAGGTAAGTCATCACCATGACGTCCCGCTGCCGGTCGGTGAGCTGGCGCAGGGCGCGGAAGAGGGCCAGGGATTCGGTAATCTGGCCCATGGGGTCGATGGCGTCGCGCAGGGCGACGGTGTCGAAGGCCGCCTCGTCGATCAGCGGGGGGCGACGCGTGCGGGCGCGGACAAGGTCGATGACCTTGTTGCGCATCACAGTCCAGGCGTAGGCGGCGGGGTTCTCCGAGAGCAGGACCTGGTCCCAGGTGCGCAGCAGGTGCTCGAAGGTGCTGTCGATGGCTTCTTCGGCGTCCTGGCGGTGGTGGAGGTAGGTCTCGGCGAAGCGGACGTAGCTGGGCCGGTTCATGCGGTGAAACGCCGTGAAGGACAGGTCCGGGCGGGCGGACGAGGTCATGGAGGGAGCGCCGGAGGTGTCGCGGGTGCGGTTCTTGGTCACCGGCCGCCCTCACGCTCGTGGCGGGTCATCTCGCTGACGCCAGCGCGTACGCCCGCGGCGGCCAGGCGGCGGAGCAGGGCGATGGCGTCGGCGCCGAAGACGCGGGCCGTCAGGGCGAGGATGATCAGGTCACTTGCGAGTTGGGTCGTCACAGACGTTGGCCCCTCTCCTGTGAAGGTCCGGGCTGCGGCTGGTGTGTGTGCCCGGGAGTGCGCCGGAGTGCGCCTTCATCACAACGACGACGCGTAACGCGCCGGTGTGCAGTGGCAACCCGAAGAATGTCACCGAGAGCGAAACCTTGGTGACATACAGGTGTTCCCAACTGCTTACGCAGCGGCAATAGCCACCTCGCGCCACCGAGCGCCAGCCTCACCAACAGCAAGCCTCTCTCCTGAACCCACCCCTACATAAGTTTGCGCAAAGAGAGCAAAGCTGCGAAGTGGCCTATGCCACAAAGGAGGAGCGCCTCCGCGTACGGCTACGGCAGGCATACGAGAACGCGTTCTGGGCGCTGAAGAAGCGGCACCGGCTGATGAAGGTCTCCCGGACCGCCTTCTATGCTCGTCGCACCAGCCTGCCCGGTCCTCGTGCGGTGCTGAATGCCGAGTTGGACCACGCACGGCAGGGCGGCCAACTCGCAGGTCCTCAAGAGCGATTCTCTGGGACATGCCCTTGCGCTCGTAGTGCTGCGTCGAGCGCTGCTGCGGCAGCTGCTGCCTCCGTCTCGGTCGTGCCACCTGTGACGGTGACAGACACGTCGCCGACGGTCATAGTGACGGACGTCTCGGTTGCACTGGTCGAAGTGCACCAGCGGCGGACTGTCTCAACGGCCGCGGGCAGTGCCAGCGTTCCAGTAATAGCCAGCGTAAGGATATCGAGGGCCTGACCCAGTTCGTTGGGGCGAGGGGGCGCGGCGGGCTGCCAGCGAGCGGTGGCCAAGCCCTGCAGGCCCGGGTCTCGCAGGAGGAAGAGTCGTAGACCATCGGGAAGGCCTTCTCCCATACCGCTGGTCAGTATGACGTGATGGCTCATAGCTCCTCATGAGGGTGGTCGGTCGGCACGGCGGACAGATACGCAGGGTTGTGGCACAGGGGAATCCGGGCGCCGTCATTCCGGATTTGGCGAGCGGGGAGCGGTAGCTGGCGCGCGCGGCACTCTGCCTGCACAGCCTCATAGAGAGTGTCCGCGGAGAGGACAGGCCCTGCGCCCGGAACCCCGTCGCGCAGCGCAGCCAGGACGAGCCCGGTGAACGCGGTGTGGCGTGCACCCGCCGGGACCAGCGACGGTTGCGTGGCGCCGGACGAGGTCATGACGTAGGACCCGGGGACTGCCACGGACGAAGCCGGGAACCCCGAGAGATGGTCCAGCGCGGAGCCGCTGTAGCAACTGTCCAGGATGACGAGTCTCTGAGCTACAGGAATCTCCCGGAGACTGTGCCGCAAATCGTCGAAGCTCCAGTACGAGTACGGCTTGTCTCCCCTTGTGCCCGCCAGCGAGAGCAGGAATTGTCCGCTCGAGGGATGCGAGCGCCCGTGTCCCGCATAGTAGAAGAGAAAGGCTCCGGCGGGACCGATACTGGTAGCCACCTCCTCAATCGCTTCATGGATGGACTCGCGGTCGTGTGGGTCACGGATGACGCGCAGATTCTCCTCGCAGATCCCGAACTCTGTTGACCGCAGGACCTGCTGAAGATCATCGAGATTATTCTGAATCGACGGGACGTCGGAGAGATGAGCGTAGCTGCCGACGCCGACAAGGACAGCGCCCCCTGAGGCCCAGCAGGCCATCGGGGACCGACGAGGAGCGGGCAGTGACACCTGCCGTCGCTCAAACGGGCTAAGGTGTTCACGCCTGTCACACACCCACGAGTAGAGGCGTCCCGCGTCCACTCCATCGCTGATGAGCAACTCAGCGATCAGGGCCAAATACTGCAGGATAGCCGCCGCAGGGGCCCTGCGTCTGGCCAGTACGCCGTGCCCATCGCGCCAGCACAACAACTCCCCTTCCTCTGACGGGAACATCCTCCAGTCGAACGCCACTGTATCGATGAGGTCGCTGACAACTGAACCGTTCGCAGGGTGAGGAAGGTCGGCCAGGAGACCAAGTGCAGCCCGTCGATCGACCGGCGACCAATCGTGGTCACGATCCGAATCATGGAAAAATTCCTGCTGGACGTCACACCAATCGGGACCTTGATCAGCGGGCCGGCGACTCCCGTGCAGCCGGTCATGCGCGGCAATCAGATCCCGATAGACCGTGCCGTGCCTCCGTAATGCCGTGATCGGAACGGCCATATCCCGGCCTCGTAGCGCCGGTACGATCATTCCCACTACTGCGCCGATATCAGAAGCAACGACGGGTCCGCCAGCAAGGGTCTCGGGCATCGTCGCCTCCCCAGTGCCCATCAGCCTCATTTCCGTGCCGAACCCGGCGATGGCATCGATTAAGGTCTCACGGAGGGAGGCGTCTCCCTTCCAGGCCATAAACCCGAGATGGAAGCATTCTCCACTGCCAAAAGGCCACGGAGTGTCGCTGAGCCAAGCACAGTGGTGCCCGAACGCCGTTGGATCGGTCACTCGTAGCAGCGCAAAGACGTTGTCGGGCGACCAGTCCTCAATGCTGGCCAACACAGGCGCTCTGCCCTTGAACCCAGGACCCGAAACACCCACGAGCCGGTCCGCATGATCAGCGACATGAGGCCGTAGTACGTCGGCTGAAGTGAGAATCAAGCCGGGTGCCACGAGGGTCCCGCTGCACCAGACAGAAGCGGCTCCCGAGCCAACGTCGTGAAGGTAGACAGTCGCCAACGCAGCGACCTCAGAAAGCAGGCGCCGACGATATATATCCGTAGCCAAGTACCGTCCCCCATGAGCTAGTTGGCAGGCCGAGTGCCGCAGATACTGATGCACTATCCCCGTCACGCATGCTACAGACCCTGTTCCTGCTACGAGCGCTACCGCCACCCAGCCCGGCCGAGGAGAGGGGGTCGGTCTGCGAGCTCGTGCGCGGTAGGCAGCAAAGCGTCGAGAATCGCGGCGGGGCTCGGCGTTCACATCGGTCGTGCCGAAGTCAGGTCCGCGTCTGCTGGTGGAACAGCAGGCGGCATCGCCGCCGAGGCCGCCCACACCGTCGGCTGGCCCGATTGGCTTCTCCTGGCTCTCGATAACTCCCCTGTCGTCGACCTACCGCGGACAGAAACGGGCATGCTCATGCCCTGGCCGATACGGCACTCGGAGGACCCATGGACCGACGTGCGGCCCCGCCACCGAGGGCCGGGGCCGTGGGCCTTGCCCTGGGCGAGAAGGGCAGCGTCCTGACCCTGCCCCTGGCCGACGCCCTGCAGGCGCTGCCCGTCGCGGACGAGAGCCGCACCGGCTACGAGCGGAGCAAGTTCAAGCACTAGGTAGATGCGGACAAGGACGGCTGCAACACCCGCAACGAGGTCCTCCTGGCCGAGGCGGTCGTCGCTCCGGAGCAGGGTGCGCGGTGCAAGCTGTCCGGCGGGCAGTGGTACAGCCCGTACAGCAACACCTACGTCGACTCCCCCGGCGCCCTGGACATCGACCACCTCGTGCCGCTCGCCGAAAGCTGGGACTCCGGCGCCTCCAGCTGGACGCCGGCCGAGCGTGAGGCGTACGCGAACGACCTCGAGGGACCGCTCCCTGATCGCGGTCACCGCCGCAACGAACAGATCGAAGGCCGACCAGGACCCGGCCCAGTGGATGCCTCCGTACGAGCCCTACCACTGCCAGTACCTCACCGACTGGATCGCCACCAAGCTCCGCTGGCAACTCACCATCGACGACAGCGAACACAACACCCTCGTTCAGGGCACCGCTTCCTGCCCGAACCGGCCCGTCCACGTCACCCTCGCCCGCTGACCCTCACATAGGCCTGGGACCAGAGACTGCCCCTGCACGCCGCCCAGATGAACGGCGTCTCGGTAAGTAGCTGCGTGCGTAGCGGTGGAGCCGCGTACGGGCCTCGGACTCAGTGAGGCCGAGGCTCGTGGCGATCGTCTCCCAGGACTGGTCGTCGCCCCGGGCCGCATACGCGGCGACCGCGCCGGCCTCGGCGATCGAGGACTCCAGGAGGGCGACGAGCCGGAGAGCGGCCAAGGGCGCGTCGACGGCCAGGACGTCCAGGCGCTCCAGCAGGCGGGTATGGAGATCTGAGACGTCTTCGGGGACCGGGACGCTGCGGTGCTCAACGTCCGTCATGTGCTGCTTCCAGTCCGCGTGCGGCCCGCTGGTGTCGTACCACTCCGGGCCCTCGGCGGCGACCTGCTGCCAGTCGATGGGGTGCAGGGTGGTGCCGCGCCATCCGCAGGAGCATGCTCCGCGCAGCGAGGTCGCGCGCGGGGCGTTCAGGGTCTGGCCGTCGTAGACCCGCCAGTTGCTCGTCTCGACCGCCACCTCGTCCTCGATCCACTCCAGCACCCGCTCGATCGCCCGCTCGTGCGCGGCCTCGATCACCCGCCGCGTCTCCTCATCCCCGAACGCCCACAGGAGGTAGATCGTCGGCTGCGGCCGGAACACGAAGTCCACGCCCGTGACCATCACCCGGCGGCCGAGAGCGCCGGCTTTGAACGCCTCCTTCGGGGAGTGCCCCTTGGCAAGCCGGTCGGCCTCGATCCGGTCCGCGTCCGGGTGCCGGCCCCGCTCGCCGAACAGGTTCCGCAGCTGCGCCTCGGTGACCTCCTCACCCGGCGCCAGTCCGAGCACGGCAAGTCCCCGTCCCATCCATCGCCCGACCGGGACCCCGGCTTGCTCCTGGGCGACGCGCAGAGATGTGCGAGCCGGGCGCCGGCCGTCGCCGACGACGGTCTCGCGCAGGTAGTAGCGGTACATCTGACCGGCCCGGATCACCCTGATATCCACTGTCATGGAGACCACGCCACACGGCCCTACCTGCAAGAAAAGGCTGCCAGCGGGACGTCCCGCCAGGCGGGAACAGCAGCCGAACTCTCTTCACCGGGGCCCGCTGGGCGGGAAGCGGCCGAGGCCGAACGCGCATGTCATCGCTCTCCGGCAGCACGCACACCACGGCCCGAACGACGCCATCCAGCGCCACCTGTCCTGTGTAGGTGAACCCTGCGAGTTCCGGATCAGGTTGCGAGACACGTTTCGTAGTCCGCCGGAACCTTGCGAAGCGTCTGACCCCGGAACGACCTCAGCCGAACGTGCCGTCGGCTCGGACGGCGAAGCGCTCGCAGCCGTCATGCTCGAAACGCACCTGCCCGTCGAACGGCGAGCCGGCGCAGGCGCACGCTCCCCAGTCCAGGCCCAGCTCGCCGCTCAGCGCGACCCAGAACCTGCATCCGCCGCACTGCTCGTCGAACCACTCATCTCGGTAGCCAGGATCCCCAGCGGAACGGTTGAGCAGCCTCAACCAGCGCTCGTGAACGTCGTCGCCGTCTCCACCCTTGCCGTCTGCCCGCAGCCCGCCTGGTTCCATCCGCTCCTCGCCCTCCCGTCGAATTCGCAAGGCCAATCTGCACGGAGTCCGCACCGACCGCCAGGTGATTCCTGCGAGTCGCAGGCCACCGGCCCAGCGTTTCGCAGGAATCACTCGCACAGGACAACCAACGCGCCCCATCCACCACCGCTGAGTGCATCGCGTCATCGACGCCCTTCAACACGAACAGCCACCACCGCCCCCGGCCGACTCCGGCCGGGGGCTTCGTGCGTCCTGGAGGTTCACCGTGCCCACGTACGAGACCCTGCCGCGCTTCACCACCGACCTGAACCGCCTCACCCCGGACCAGCGCCGCAAGTTCCGCCAGACCGTGGCGGCCTTCATCGAGGACCTGCGCGCCGGAGGACGCTTCCGCGCCGGCCTCCGCTTCAAGGGCGTACGCCGCGTGCCCGGCGTCTTCGAGCTCGCCTGGGACGGAGACGGGCGCGCGACCTGGTCCTATGGGACGCCGATAGTCCCGGGCGAGCAGCACATCGTCTGGCACCGCATCGGTACCCACGACATCCTCACGGCGCTGTAAGGGTGGTCGTGGCGAGGATGACCGTTTCTCACGGCTCTCAGTGCAGTAAGTCATCGCTTCGCCGCTTCGTCCGCACCCCGACGAGCCACCGTGGCTCTGCGGGTGGAGGGGCGGGGCGTTGTCGACCCGGATACTGACGGACGCCGCAGCCAGTCCGCGCTGGATGTTGTCGCGGATCTCGTCGCCGATGTCGCGGGTGGCGCGGAGCAGCGCGAGCCTGATCCGCAGCCCTAGGTCACGGGCCGCCGGGATTCAGCCTTAGGGCGCGAAGCACGGAAGGGGAGATCACTGATCCGCTGACAGGCCGCTGGGGGCTTGCCCGTGGAATGGCGCAACGAGGCCCACCGGGGCCTGACAGCGAAACAGCCCCGCCTCGACAGACAACGTCGAGACGGGGCTGCGATCACTTAGAGAGATACTCCATCAGAAATTCTGCCGCGATATCATCAAAGCCAAGGAAACAAAGGATCAAATAAATAAAACTGGCAACATAATACGAGATCTGAAAGACCGGCAGCCAACGCTGCACACGTATGGGTCGTTCATTACATGGTGACTGTGGATGGCCGGAATACTCCGGCCTCACATGTTCCAACTCCTTGCGTACGTTGGCGCTACTCGCATCGCAAGGAGCTTCCTGGCGCTCCGGCTGGAACTGGTTGCTGTTACCCGCTGTATTCATTTGATCCTCCTGTGACCTAGACCGGCCGCCCGGGAGTCGGACGACCTAGGCCAGAGGAGGGGGTTCTAGCGCTCAAGCGCTTTGTGCTGAAACCCATGCTGCCGGGTGCAGTCGGCTGAGTCAACGGGTTATCAGGTCCTACAGTCTGAGCCCTTCTTGTCGACACGACACAAGCCGACGCCCCCGGGGCCCACTCTTCCCTGGACCGTGCCTCGCCCCCTGGCTCGGTACCCCGGGGGGGGGCTTCCTAGTGCTCTGACCGGAAACGATCACCGGGGTGTCCTGCGATGATCGGTGAATGAGCGAGCGTGAGTGGCAGGCATTGACCAAGTCCGAGGAAGCGTTCATGGTCAATTCGTATGAGATCGACATCCTGGCTGGTGTCTGGGGAGACCTCGACGATGCCGATCAGTCCCGGCCTGTGAATGAGCTGGCAGGGATCTTGCTCACTCTCATCGATCGTGGATGGATCGAGGTTCGTCGAGTCGCCCCGTGGACGTCGCCGTCAGGGGAGAAGGGCTTCCAGCCTGGGGAGTTGGTGCCTCGCGGTCAGCTTCAAGCGGTCCTCGAAGATGCGGCCAACTGGGAATACCCGGATGGCGACAACTGGATCGGTGCGGCGATCTTGGTGGAGACCGAAGCGGGCAAGAAGATCACCCGTCGTTCTCCCGAGGAGATGGCGGTATAGACCGCCGTGGCGGGCCCGTCAGACCGCTGCCGCCTGTGGTCGGGGCAGGGAGCCGATCCGGACAGATCCGAAGATCAGCCTGCACCGGCGGAAGTTAGCGCCGTATCGGATCGTCCCCGCATGACGGAACGATGCGTCGGGAGCCACGACTCCGGCTCAGGAGGAAGCTGTCTGTATCTCTGCGGTGGCCTGCGAGCGGGGCGTTTTGGCACCAGGCTTACCCACGTCGACGGTGCGGGGATCGACGGCTTCCAGGGGAGAGCCGACCGCGTACGGGCCGTCCGGGTCGCCGGGCTGGTTGGGGCGGTCGTGCGGCAGGAGGAAGAACGTACGGCGGACGAACAGGCCGCCGTCCGGCAACGCCCGCGCCTTCGGGACGAGGTTGGTGTAGCCGACGAGCCGCCCGTCGCGTTCGTAGCGGGGCTTGCCCCGGCGGGTGGTGACCTTGTCGGGGGCCTGGCGGACGTAGTCGAGGTCCTCGATGCCTTCCAGCCAGACGATTTCGGCTTCCTGGGCGAGATCGCCTTCCCGTGGCATCGCGCTCATGTCGCCTCCTGGTGGTCTGCGGCCCGGTGCCCGCCGGCAGATGCTGCGTTCATACTGCCCGCCGTTGGTGAGACGAGCGAAGATGCTGTGGAAGGCGCACTCCATCGTGCTGTCGTTCTTCCCGCGGCCTCGGGCTGCCAGTCCTCGGCATCACGGTGTTCCCTCCCCGTCGTTGTCCTCAGGAAGGAGAGCGAGGCCGGGGTAGAGCTTGGCCGCATTGTTCTTGATCATGTCCGCCGGTGAGGACAGGCCGAGTTCCTGGCGGATGCGGGCGGCGAAGGCCCGGCTCGTGGAGGGGCGGATCATCTCCTCCGAGCACCAACGACCGTAGACCTCGTAGAGCAGTTTCTGCTCGACCCGCAGATCCGGGTTAGGGCGGCCGTCGGTGCCGCGGGTGCAGCGTTCGGTGAGGAAGCGGCCGATGTGGACCTCAGTCGTCTCGTACGCGGCAGTCGCCATGCGTACGGAGCCGGGGCCGGTCAGCGGGTCGCGGGCGCTGAGGTGGCGGCGGGCGCCGTCGACCAACCACTGCAGGATGCCGGAGCCCTCGTCCTGGACGAGCTGGGCTGCGAGGTTGTCGATCTTCAGCTCGTTCGGGACGGTGCGCTCGGAGGCGATGAGGCGGATACGGCGCCAGAACGCGTGCCCGCCGGTGCCGACTTCGGGACGGTGGTTGCCCAGCAGCCACAGCTTGTGCGGCGGGGCGAAGGTCATGAAGTCCTGCCGCATGCGGCGAGCGGTGATGCGGTCGCCGCCGGTCAGGAACTTGACCCTCGACTCGTTGAACTTGTCGTTCTGTTTCAGCTCGCTGCACACCACGATCCATCGGCCGTGCAGTTCGGTGAGCTCCGTGCTGTGCTCGGCGAACTTCCCCTTCTCCATCAGGAAGCCTGGCGGGGCGGCGTTCGCGTAGTCGCCGAGGATCTGGGGGATGACTTCGAGCAGGACCGACTTGCCGTTGGCCCCGTGCCGTAGAGGAAGGGCAGGACCTGGGCGCCGACGTCACCGGTGATGGAGTAACCGAGCAGCAGGTGCAGGAAGGTAGTGGTCTCCAGGCCCGCTCGTCCCTCTCGTCCTCGCCGAAGATCTGGCCGAGGAACCGCTGCCACCGCGGGATCGTCCCGGTCCTGGGGGCGACCTGGGTCGCGCGCGAGGCATGTCGCTCAGCGGGTTCGGGTCGCTGAGCTTCCCCGTACGCAGGTCCACGACCCCGCCCGGCGTGCACAGAGCGTAGATGTCGCCGTCCAGAACCTGAGGGTCCAGGCGCATGCCAGGGGCCGCCTGAGCCTGGAAGAGCATGGCCTTCACACCGGCCGTCGACTCCGAGCGCCTGCGATGCGCAGCAATGTCCCGGCGTCCCACGAGTGCCAGCCCATGCCGACCACATAGCGGAACTGATCGGCGTAGAGGCGGGCGAACAGCTTCGCGTTCCCATGGTCGGTCAGCGCATCCGGCAGGACACTCGAGTCGAGGGCCGCGTACGGGGCCTCCGACTGCTGGGCCGGACGACCAGTACCCAGCGCGGCGGAAACCCTCTCAGCTTGCGGTAGGCCGCGTCCTCACTCATCAGCCGGGCAATACGGCGCCGGAGCTTGCCCCGTGGTGTCTTTTTCGCCTCGGCGATGAGGAAGTTCTTGATCGACGTGAGAGGACTGCGCGTACACCTACAGCACGGCTCGTCGGCGGGCGTCGCCGACCGGGTCCGCGTCGGCACCCTCGACCTCGGGCTCGTGCGGGATCCGCGCCGACTCGCCGACGATCTCGTCAGCCGGGTCATCACCTTTGAGCCCATCGCCGCCGCCGTCCACCACGACCACCGCCTCGCCGACTCCGTCGACGGGATCGAGCTGGCGGAATTGGCCTGGGAAGACTTCGTACTGCCCGACCCGGCTTCCCTCCCCATCCTCGCCGAGCAAGTCCACACCGCCTGTCGGCAAGCCGGGTTCACTCCACGAGAGGTAGCCACCGCCGACGACCTCACCGGCCTGTTCCGCTGGGTCGCCGCCGACCTGTGCGTCAGCCTGGTCCCGGTGGGGCTGCGGCACCTGACCAGCGCCGGCGTCGCCCTCCTTCCCCTGCGCGGCGGGACCGGCCACCTGGACACCTCCGTCTACGCAATCCACCGCTTCGACGCCGACCCGACGGTGACCCGCCTCCTCGAACTGATCACCGCGCTGCGACCGGAGAGCCCGTGATTTCTGGAGCGGCGTCGCCGTAGGGGTCGGTCAGGGCCCGGCACCGTTCCCCTGTGCTGAGGTCGTGACAGAACAGGGTTCACTCCCCGCGATGCCGGGCAGGAGCTGCCCCGCGGTGACGGCGCTCGGGGGCCCGGGCTGTTCTGCGGGGCGGCGGGGTGGGTGGGTGACGCAGTGGGGGCCGGCACCGGCCTGGCATGCGGGAACACGCTGGACGAAGCAGCTCTGCACGTGGTCCTTGCCGTCGGACGCGCACCAATCGAGCACGGCTTCGCCCACCTCAAGAACTGGCGGATCCTCACCAAGCTCCGCACCGACCCCGCCCGCGCCACTCGCCTCCTGCGGGCCCTGCTCGTCCTGACGAGCCTCGAAGTCGACCGCTGACTTGATCTTCTCAGTGGGCTCCGCTCACGACCGGCACAAGTACCCCGAGGACCGGCCGCACCAGCCCTTTGACCTGCTATTTCAAGTTGACGATGGCTCAGTGCGCCGCATCGTCGTCGGGTGCACCGGGGCGCCTGATGTCCCTCACCGGGCGCTCCGGATGCCGGGATGTCCCGCACTGCCCACCGAGTGGAGCGCACCGAGTGGACCACCCGATGCGCTCTACCGTGGTCTCCACTCCCCCCCGTGCACCGGTCGGGTGGTGGAGGCCACCACTCAGCCCCGGCGGCGGCCGCGTGCGGTGCGCCACGGGTTCCCCCGGCAGCCGGGGTACTGCCGGGCGTGGGAGCGGCGCCGGACAGGTGCCGGGCTTCGGCGACGGGTACAACGCCGGGCCTCCCAGCGGCTCTTCGCCAAGAGGTGCTGGGAGACCGTCAGGGGTGGGATGCCCGGCGAACTCGGCCAGCTGCCAGGAGTTCTTGTGCCCCACGGGCCCGAGCAGTCCTCGCACGTAGTCCCGTATCCGGCGTCTAGGCTCGAGGCGGGAGAAGCGGTGTGCGATTCGCAAGGAGAGTTCTTCCAGCCGCGCCTGACCCGGGCACCCCGCACGACAGCACACGCACCAGGACGGGCGCCGGAAGACCTCGCGGTCTTCCGGCGCCCGTCCGCGTATCCGGGACCCTCCCTCCGTACCGGATGCGCACGGTCATTCTGTACTACCGTTCGAGCACCGGCAGGAGGCCGTGGAGGGGGAACGTGAGCGCTCGCATTCTGGTCGCCGAGGACGATACGAAGCAGTCCCGTCTGATCCGGGTCTATCTCGAAAGAGAAGGACACGCGGTCCATGTGGTCGCGGACGGACGGGCGGCGCTGGAACGGGCGCGCTCGGCCCGGCCCGACCTCATCGTCCTCGACGTGATGCTCCCCCTGGTCGACGGCCTCGACGTGTGCCGCATCCTGCGCACCGAGTCCGATGTGCCGATCCTGCTGCTCACCGCACGGGTGGCCGAGGAGGACATGCTCCTCGGCCTCGACCTCGGCGCCGACGACTACCTCACCAAGCCGTACAGCCCGCGTGAGCTGGCCGCCCGGGTCCGAGCGCTGTTGCGCCGCTCGGGAAGGTCCGGCGGGGGCGACGGGCCCGCCGTGCTGCGGGTCGGCGAGGTGGAGCTCGACACCGCGCGGTTCGAGGTCCGGGTGGCGGGCCGGCCGGTGGAGCTGACAGCGAAGGAGTTCGCGATCCTGGAGACGCTCGCGCGGGAGCCGGGCCGGGTCTTCACCCGTGCCCAGATCATCGAGCGGGTCTTCGGTTTCGACCGGGACGTGTTGGAGAGGACCGTCGACGCTCATGTGATGAACATGCGGCGGAAGCTGGGGACGGGCCCGGACGGCAGCCCGGTGGAGACGGTGTACGGGAGGGGCTACCGGCTCACGGACGGTCCCGTCTCCGCGTCACCCCCTGCCGGGGGTTGACCTCCCCGTGCCCGGGGAAGGGCGACCGCGAACGTCGTCCCCTCCCCGAACGTGCTGCGCACCTCGATGGCGCCCCCGTGGTCGGCGACGATCTGGCGGGCGATCGAAAGGCCGAGACCGGTGCCTCCGGTGGCCCGGTTCCGCGATTCGTCCGCCCGCCAGAAGCGGTCGAAGAGCCGCGGCAGGTCCTCGGCCGCTATCCCCGTGCCCGTGTCGCGTACCTCCAGGACGGCCCTGTCGCCGTCTCCGAGGAGGGCCAGGGTCACGGTTCCCCCCGGGGCGGTGGCGCGCAGCGCGTTACGGACGAGGTTGCCGACGACTTGGCGCAGCCGGTCCGGGTCGGCCCGTGCGTACACCGGACGCGGCGCCTCCAGGGCCATCACGAGACCGGCGGCCCCGGCCTGGGGGATGTAGGCGCGGTGGCTCGTCTCCAGGAGCTCGCGAAGATCTACGTCGCTGCGGTGGTAGGCCAGCGCGCCCGCCTCGGCCAGCGCGAGGTCCCGCAGGTCGTCCACGATCCGCTGCTGCAACAGCGCCTCCTCGTGGAGGGATTCGAGGAGTTCGGGGGTCGGTTCGAGGACCCCGTCGCGCAGGGCCTCCAGATAGCCCCGCAGATTGGCTAGTGGGGTGCGCAGCTCGTGCGCGATGTCGCTGGTGAGGCGGCGCTGGTGCTCCTCGCTCGCCTGGAGCGAGTCGGCCATGCGGTTGAAGGCCCCGCCGAGCTGCGCGATCTCGTCCCGTCCTGACGCGGGCACCCGTCGCCCCAGGTCGCCTTCCCCCAGCCTCTTCGCGGCGTGCGTCAGGGCTCGTACGGGGCGCAGGACGGCCCTGCTCAGCAGCAGCCCGCCCAGGATGACGACGAGGGTCACGCCCGCCGCGACGGCCGCGATGGGCGCGGTGGCCAGGGTGGGCGGCGACTCGTCTCGGAAGCCGAGCCCGACTTCGAGGCGGGGCGGGGCCTCGGAGGCGACACGCTCGTCGAAGACCCGCTGCAAGCAGTCGGGGAACCGTTCGTCGGACTCGCACGGCCGCAGTGCGTCAAGGTCCCGGGAGGTCAGCGGGTCGTACGCGTCCGTGGGCTTCGGGCACTGGGCGGGCCTGTGTTCCGCACGCACCGTCGGCACACCGAAGGCACCGGTCCCGGTGACGGTCTCGGCCCCCGCGCGGGTCAGGCAGGCCGCGTCGGCGGCGTACGAACGGTAGGCGGCGACGGCGGACGCGGTCTGCTTCATAGAGGCCCGCCGCACCTGTCCGGCGACGAGCCGCAGCGTGGGACGGGCGTCGACCAGCACCGGCGGCCGGCGGCTCACCGTGCGCGGTGAGCGGCCGGCCAGAGTGTCGGAGTCGGCGAGCAGCGCATCGGCCTCCGTGACCACCCGGATACGCTGCCCGGTCTCCTTCGCGAGCGCCGCCACCGTCGGCGCGAGCCCGTCCCAGGTGGCGTGCGCCAGGCCGTACCCGCGCAGCTCCCCGGCGATCCGTGCGGTGTCCTGCTGTCCGGCAGTGACGGTTTCGCGCACCTGGCGGTTGGCCTGGCGCAGGGTCAGCCAGGCGGTAGCCACGGTGGCGGTCATCGCGATCAGCATCAGCAGGCCGAGGGCCCTGATCCGGAAGCTCACCCTGCCCCCTCCTGTCAGGTGCCGGCCAGCGCCTGGGTAGGTGCCAGTCTGCTGGCCCGTACCGCCGGATACAACCCGGCGGCCGCGCCGATGACCAGGGTCGACCCGATGCCCGCGGCGCTCGCCCACGCGGGCACGACCGTAGGCCAGTCGCGGCTGAGGGCATACCCCGAGGTGATCAGCGTCCCCAGGACCGTGCCGGCGAGTCCGCCGATGAGCGACAGCAGCAGTGACTCCATCACGAACTGCGTGCGGATCTGCGCCCGGGTCGCGCCGAGCGCGCGGCGCAGCCCTATTTCCGTACGCCGTTCCAGTACGGAGATCACCATGGTGTTGCCGACGCCGACCCCGCCGACCAGTAGGGCGACCCCGCCGAGGCCCAGCAGCAGCCCGGTCAGCGCGGATTCGGTGGCCTCGCGGGCGGCGAGCGCGTCCGAGGGCCGCGAGATGCGCACCTCGCCCGGCTTCTCGGGGTACGCCGTGGCCGGGAGCACGTCCCGCACCGCGGTCACCCGGCTGTCCTCCGCTCGTACGTAGACCGTGGAGGGGTGGCCGTCGTAGCGGAGGTAGGTCCGCGCGGCCGGCCGGCCGACCAGGGCGGCGCTGTTGAGCTCCGGGGCGAGCGGCACCGGGTCCAGGACACCGATCAGCGAGAACCAACGGCCGCCGATCCAGACCCGGATGCCCGGCCGGTACACGTCCAGCCGCTGGGCGGCCGTCGCCCCGAGCACGACCGCCGGGTACTCCTCGGTGGCGGAGTCCAGCCAGCGGCCCTCGCGGAGGCGCCCGCCGACGGCCGGCAGCAGGCCGGTGTCCGCCGCCAGGACGCTCAGCGAACCTGTGCGCCCGATGGCGATGCGCTCGTTGCGGTAGACGTGCGCGTTGGTCTCGCCCGTGGCGGCGACCTGCTGGACCGGCGGGATACGGCGGATCATCGCTACGGACTCCTCGGGGAGTTCGGCCTTCTCGCCGGACAGGGACTCACCGGGGGCGACCCGCAGCAGATTGGTCCCGAGCGCGTCGAGCCTGCGGTCCACCTCGGCCTGGCCGGAGCCGGAGATGCCGACCACCGCGATCATGGCGGCGACTCCGATGGCGATCCCGAGGGCGGAGAGGAAGACGCGGAGGGGGCGGGTGCGCAGCCCGGTGGAGCCGAGTCGTACGACGTCGGCGAGGCGCAGGCGAGCGGGGCGCAGGCGGAACGGACGCCGCCGGCGGTTCCGCACCGGCCGGGGTGGGAACGGCAAGGGCACCCCGGCCTCTTCCCGGGCCGGCCCGGGAGTATGCGTGCGCTCCGTCATCGGGGTGCTCCGATCGTCGAGCCGCGGGTGACGTCACCGGTCAGCCGGCCGTCCCGCATGTCGAGGCGGCGGGGGAGCCCGGCCGCGATCTCCTGGTCATGGGTGATGACGACGACCGTGGTGCCCGCCGCGTGCAGCCCGTGCAGCAGGTCCAGCACTGCTGCCCCCGAAGCGGAGTCGAGGTTCCCGGTCGGCTCGTCGGCCAGCAGCACCGCGGGGTCGCCGACCACCGCGCGGGCGACCGCGACCCGCTGCCGCTCACCGCCGGAGAGCTGATGCGGAAGGTGGTGGACGCGGTGGCTGAGCCCCACCCGGGCGAGCGCGGCGGCTGCCCGGGCCCTGCGTCGGCGCAGCGGCACCCCCGCGTAGAGCAGGCCGTCCCCGACCGCGTCGAGCACCGGGACACCGACGGACAGGTGGAACTGCTGAAAGACGAAGCCGATCCTGGTCGCCCGGAGCGCCGAGACCTCCCGGTCGGACAGCTTCGCCACGTCGTGGCCGTCGATCAGCACACGGCCCGAGGACGGCCGGTCCAGGCTCCCCATCAGATGCAGCATGCTCGACTTGCCGGAGCCCGAAGGGCCGACGACGGCGACCAGCTCCCTGGGTCCGATCCGCAGGCTGACGTCACGGACGGCGTGGACCCCGCCGGGATACGTCTTGGAGACGGCATCGAATTCCACGACCGCCGAGCACTCCCCGCTCATTCCGGAATCCTCACCTTCAAGCCCTCGCGGACCGCCGGACCGCTCACCTCCACGTCCCCGTCCGCGAACAGCCCGGTCTTCACCGCAACGAAAGTGCCGTCCGCCTTCTCCAGGCCGTGGCCACCCTCCGCGAGGGCGACCAGGGCGGCGACCGGGACGGTCAGCACGTTCTCGGCCCGCCGCCCCACGTACTCGACGGTCACGGGCCCGCTCTCCCATTTCCCCACGGTCTTCTGGTCCTTGATGGTGAGGGTCACCGGCACGGTCGCCGCCCGCTCGTCCGTGCCGCCGCCCCCCGCGGCCTCGTCAGCCTGTTTCCCCACGGATGCCACCCGCCCCTTCACAGGGGTCTCGTCGGGCAGCCGGATCGTGACGTCTGCGCCGCGCACGGCCCAGGAAGCCTCGGACGCAGAGGCGTTGACGACGACCTTGCGGGTCGTGCCGGTGTAGGTGAGCGCGCCCTCTCCGACGGCGGCGCCCAGCCGGACGCCGGGCCGGCCGATCCGTATCCGCCCGGCGGTGTAGATGACGTCCCCGGCGCCGACCGTGCCGGTCTGCGGCAGGCCGAGCGACTTCTGCCAGCGCTCGACCGCCGCGGCGGTGCCCTCCGTGAACGTCTCGTCCACCGTGAAGCCCGTGTAGCCGAGGGCGGCGAGGTTCGTCTCGAACTGCATAACGTCCATGCCCCGTACGGGTTCGTGGGCGGCCGGGTGCGCGTCCTTGCCGGATTCTTCTGACCCTTCAGCCTTGTCGGCCCCTTCTGCCTCGTCGTCCTCCGGGGCGGCCGGGGTCAGGGCGAGGTCGCGGTACATAGGCAGCGCCCCGTAGAGCAGCACCGTCGGGCGGTCATCGACGCGCAGCAGCGTGTCCCCGCGCTCCGCGGTCGTGCCGGACACGGGCAGCCAGGTCACCGTGCCCGTCGCCTTGACCGGCAGCGGGATCTCGGGACCGTATCCCAAGGCGCCGTCCACCGTGGTGCGTTCGGTCAGCGTCGCCCGGGTGATGGGGACGGTCGATCTGGCCCTGGGAGGGGCTTTCGGTTCCTCGTCCCGGCCGCCGCCGAACCCGAGAGCCCCGGTCACCGCGACCGCCGCCACGACGGCCACACCGGCGACGACGAGAAATGTCCGCCGTCCGCGAGGCCCACGCTCCTCATCGAAGTCTGTTTCGTTCTCCACCGCTCAGCCCTCGCCCGGACCCGCGCTCTCGGGGACCCCGACGATCGGCCCGCACATCCGGGCGGCCCGCTTCGCTCCGGCCGCGCTCTGGTCCCACTCGCCCTGGCCGAGGCCGTCGGGACCGGGGTCGGGGAAGTCGGCGGCACCGTTCTTCTGCATGCAGGCTGCGTACTCGCGCTTCACCTTGATCTGGGCGGCCGACAGCTTGGGCTGGTTGCCCTTCTCGATGCTCTCGGGCACGGCGGAGACGTACGCGGCGCACTTCTCCTGGGCGGCCCCGAACTTCGGGTCCTGCTTCAGCGCATGTCGCTGGTCGCCCTCGCCGAAGTCAATCGTGCCCTTCGCGTCGGGGTCCGGGGCATCCACGCCGTGTTCTCGCAGGCACTTCACGTACGCGCGCTGCGCCTGCACGTACGCGGCCACGTCGTCCGTGGCCTTTCCCCCCTCGGCCGTGGCCGACACCTTCCCGCCACCGGCCGTCGGCACCTCCGCGCCGCCGTCGCCTCCGCCGCAGCCGGCCAGTACGAAGACCATGACCGAGGCCGCGACGGCCGGCCGTACCCAGTTCTCCCTCATCGTTCTCCCGCTCTCCCTGTCGGGCCCGGCCGCAGGCACGGCGGGCAGGGCGAACGTAGGAGCGGAACGATGAAGAACCTTTGAAGAACCTGTCCGACTGCCATGCGGTCCGGCAAAGGCACGTGCAAAGAGGACGAAAAGGCGTACTCCTCCCGGGCCATCCGCGAACACCTGCGACGACGAGGGATTGGGGCGGTCACCCCGGCCCCAGCCGACCAGCAGGGCCACCAGCCTCGTCGGGGCAGCCACGGCGGCCGGCCGCCTGCCTTCAATCGTCGCCCAGGCATCTTCTGCGCCCGCTCCATGTCGGCAGGGCCCACAGGGAGAGCAGCGGCTCGAGGGTTGAGAGGGTCAGTACGACAGGCTGCTTCCCGGTCCCCATGAACGTCGCACCTCGGTCTGGACGACCGCATAGCGGACAGCGGACCACTCCCTCAGGACAAGATCCGGTCAAGAGTTTGACCTGTCACTGTCAAGCAGGTGCTGGCCGGTGCCATTCTCTGCGGAACCTCGCTCACCTCGTGTGTGCCAAGTCAAGGAGACCGCGTGAGAATCGCTCTGCGTACCGCTGCCATCGCCGCGTCCGCCGCCATGGTCGTCGTCGGAGTACAGGCAAACTCGGCAGGCGCGGCACCGGACCCGGCGCCGGGCGCCACCGCTCTGCCGATCAGCGCCTCCCAGCGCGCGGCGGCCATCAAAGAAGCTCAGGCCGAAGCCGCTTCTGTCGCCAAAAAGATCCAACTGGGCGGCAAGGAGAAGCTCGTCGCCCGCGATGTGATCAAGGACGCGGACGGAACCGTCCACACCCGCTACGAACGCACCTACGCCGGACTGCCCGTTCTCGGCGGCGACCTGATCACCCACACTGCGAAAAACGGAACCCTCAAGGGCGTCTCCCGGGCCACGGAAGCGAAGATATCCGTCCCGACCACGACACCCACGACAGCCGCTCCGAGCGCGGGATCCGATGCCCGGAAGGTCATCTGGGCCGCCACGGGAAAGCCCGCACTCGCATACGAGACGGTCGTCACCGGCACTCAGCACGACGGAACCCCGAGTGAACGCCACATCATCTCCGATGCCGCCAATGGCAAGGAGCTCTACTCCTACGAGGCAGTCGAGACGGGATCGGGCACCAGCCAGTACAGCGGAAGCGTCCCCCTGGGCACGACCGGGTCAGGAACCTCCTTCTCCCTGACCGACGCCACCCGCGGCGGGCACAGCACCTACGACCTGAACGGCGGCTCCACCGGGACCGGCACACTCTTCACCGACGCCGACGACGTCTGGGGCAACGGGCTGGCGACCAACCGGCAGACCGCTGCCGTGGACGCCCACTACGGCGCGGCCATGACCTGGGACTTCTACAAGAACAAACTGGGGCGCAACGGCATCGCCGGTGACGGCAAGGCCGCGTACTCCCGGGTCCACTACGGCAACGCCTACGTCAACGCGTTCTGGTCGGACAACTGCTTCTGCATGACCTATGGTGACGGCACGGGCAACACCAAACCTCTCACCTCGCTGGACGTCGCCGGTCACGAAATGAGCCACGGCCTGACCGCGTCCACCGCCGGGCTGAAGTACAGCCGGGAATCCGGTGGCCTGAACGAAGCGACCAGCGACATGTTCGGCACCGCAGTCGAGTTCTACGCCGCGAACAGCAGCGACCCCGGCGACTACCTCATCGGCGAGAAGATCGACATCAACGGCAACGGCACCCCGCTGCGCTACATGGACAAGCCCAGCAAGGACGGCAGCTCGGCCGACTACTGGTCGAAGTCCGTGGGCCGCCTTGATGTCCACTACTCGTCCGGGCCGGCCAACCACTTCTTCTACCTGCTGTCCGAGGGCAGCGGCACCAAGACGATCGGCGGCGTCACGTACAACTCCCCCACCGCCAACGGTTCCACCGTCACCGGAATCGGCCAGGACAAGGCCGTCCAGATCTGGTACAAGGCACTCACCACATACATGACCTCGTCCACCGACTACGCGACAGCCCGTACCGCGACCCTCCAGGCAGCTACCGACCTCTACGGGGCCGGCAGCACCGAGCGCGCGGCCGTCGCCGCCGCCTGGTCCGCGATCAGCGTCAACTAGGGGCTGCTTCCCGGATCACGTTCTGAGGCCGGCCGACTCCCGGTGCGGGGCACCGACACCTGCTCCAGGACCCGTTCGAGTCGGGGTCCGTCCCCGTAGTGTCCGGGTGTCAGGACGAACGCGAGGGGCCGGCGTCGCCCGTCGGCGGCGAGGTGGATCTTGGTGGTGAATCCTCCGCGGGAACGTCCCAGACACTCGCCGATCTGACCACCCCGTCCAGCCGGACGGCCAGTTTCCGCAGCACCGCATCGACCTGCTTCGTCCCCCGCTCGGCCCCCTTTGGAGGAACGGCGGCCGGGGATACCTTCCTCGCGCCGGCGGCGTGCCGGTGGGCTCGCACAGCCGTCGAGTCCACCGACACATCCCAGTCGATCCCGCCCGCCGCGTCCTCGGCCGCCTGGATGCGGGACAGCAGCATCTGCCAGGCCCCATCGGCCGACCAGCGACGATGCCGTTCATAGACCGTCTCCCACGGCCCGAACCGCTCGGGCAGATCCCGCCACTGCACACCGGTCCGCACCCGGTAGAGAACACCGTTGATCACCCGCCGATGGGCACTGGAGTCGTTCTTGCCTCGTGGTGGTGTGCGTGGTGGTCGGTGGACCGGCTGGTTGCCACATTGATCCATCTGCGGCATGACCTTCCGCATTCGGTGCTGGGCCTGCTGTTCGGTGTCGACCGTTCCACCATCACTCGTGCGATCGCGGAGATACGCACGCTTCTTGCCGAGCGGGGTGCGCGGTCCCCGACCGTCCTGGCCTGCGTCTTCGGACGCTGACACAACTGACCCCCAGGACCCACCGCCGCGACCGCCTGGCCGACACCTGCCGCGCCATCGCCGGCCTCATCTCCGACCGCAGCGCTCAAGCCTGAACCAGCGGTCCTCCAACAGACCAACACGCCTCACCCACTACCACGCACCAACTCGTAAGGCGGCGGGCCAGTGCCGCCAGTTCTGCAGGTGGATGATGCCGTGCTCGATGCACGCTGCGTGGATTCGACAGCGAAGTGGATCAACGCCCGAGGCGACCCGTCAGCCTGCCGTAGCAGGTCTCTGCAGTGGGCGCGAGGCGCCTGGTGCAGGACAATTTCTGGGTGGGGGCAGGTATGTGTCCGCCGAGCAGAGAGGCCGCCATGTCCGGTCCAGCACCCGAAGCGCTTACTGGAGTCTTCCTCGTGGATGACCACGAGGTCGTCCGCCGGGGACTGCGCGACCTGATCGACGACGAGCCCGACATGGAGGTGGTGGGAGAGGCGGCAACGGTGCAGCAGGCGGTGGCCAGGGGTCCCGCTCTGCGGCCTGATGTGGCCGTCCTCGATGTGCGCCTGCCCGATGGTGACGGGATCGGGGTGTGCCGGGACCTGCGCTCCGCGATGCCGGGACTGGCTTGTCTGATGCTCACCTCGTTCGACGACGAGGAGGCGCTGCTCGACGCCATCATGGCGGGTGCGGCGGGGTACGTGCTGAAGCAGATCAACGGGTCCGACTTGCTGGCGGCGATCCGGACGGTGGCGACGGGGCAGTCGATGCTCGATCCGGCCACCACGGCAAGGCTGATGCGTTCACTGCGCGGCCCCGAGACGGGGAGATCCCCTGAGGATGAGCGTCTGGCGGGGCTGTCGGAGCGGGAACTCGCGGTGCTGGACCTGATCGGCGAAGGGCTTACCAATCGGCAGATCGCGCAGCGGCTCTATCTTTCGGAGAAGACCGTCAAGAATCACATCTCTCGGCTATTGGGAAAGCTGGGCGTGGAGCGGCGCGTCCAAGTGGCGGTGATCGCCGCGCACGTGCACGAGAACGGATCCGACTCCATGTAGCTCTCAGCTTTCCTCTTTCAGCGGGACCCACCAGGTGAGTGTCGTCCCGCGGTCGGGTGGCGGCCGGGTGCGAGCGTCGAGGCCTCCCCCCAGTCGTTCCGCGCGCTCGCTCAGGTTTCGAAGACCGCTGCGCTTGCCGTCGTTCCGCATGCCCAGCCCGTCGTCACTGACCGTGACGGTCAGGGTGTCGGGCTGCGCGACGACCGCCACTTCCGCCGTCCTGGCTCTCGCGTGACGCGCCACGTTGGTCAGCGCTTCGGTCACCACCGCGATCACCTCGTCGCCCATTGCTGCCGGAACATCGGTGTCGAGCAGGCCCTCCATGCGCAGCGAGGGGGCGAAGCCCAGCGTCGGTGCGGCGGCGTCGACCGCGCCGAGGACCCGGCTCCTGAGCTTGGGGGCGTTCGCGGGCTCGGAGTGCTCGCGGAGACCGAAGATGGTCGATCGGATGATTTTGATGGTGATGTCGAGGTCGTCGATGGCCCGGACCACGCGATCTCTGGCCACCGGGTGTTCGACGAATCGGCGGGCGCTCTGGAGCGTCATGCCGGTGGCGAAGAGGCGCTGGATCGCGAGGTCGTGCAGGTCTCGGGCGATGCGATCGCGATCCTCCAGGAGACTCATCTGTTCGGCGTCGCGGCGTCGTTCGGCCAGTTCCAGGGCCAGGGCGGCGGATCCGGTGAATGCGGGCAGCGCAGCGGTCTCGGTGGCGGTGAACTCGGGCCGGCCTTGGCGTCGCAGGAGGATGAGTACGCCGCTCAGGCGGTCCTTTGTACCCACTGTCGCGGCGACCGCCGGGCCGAAACCTTGCCAGCGCTCGGTCTGGGCCGCGATCCGCCCGTCCCTTTCGATGTCCGCGAGGATGACGAGCCCGCCTGCGGCAAGTGCCGCGGCCGCCACGGTCCCGTCGATGATGGGCAGCACGACACCCCGGTGCCGGTCGGCACCGTCACCGCTCGCCATCGACCCGCGCAGTGAACCGTCCGGCCCGACGAGGTAGTACACGCCCATGTCGGCGTCAACGATGTCCACGGCTCGGTCGAGCATGCCGTCGAGGACTTCCTGCTCCCCGGATCCGGAAAGCAGCGCGCCGGTGAAATCGGCACCGGCGGCCAGCCAGAGCTGGCGCAGGCGCGCCTCCTCGTAGAGCCGGGCGTTCTCGATCGCGATGCCGGCGGCGACGGCCAGTGTCGTCACCACGGCCTCGTCCTGGTCGTCAAAACTGCCGCCACCGCGCTTCTCGGTCAGGTAGAGGTTGCCGAACACCTCGTCCCGCACCCGGATCGGTACACCGAGGAACGAGTGCATCGGTGGATGGTGGGGCGGAAAGCCGTACGAGGCGGGGTGGTCGGCCAGCTCGGCCAGGCGCAGCGGTTCGGGGTGCCGGATGAGCTCCCCGAGGATGCCGTGGCCGGAGGGCAGTGCGCCGATCCGCTCGTGGAGTTCGTCGTCGATGCCGGAGGTGAGGAATCGGGAGAGCCGCTGGTCGTCGCCGATGACGCCGAGGGCGCCGTATTCCGCGTCGACCAGCGTCACGGCGGACTCCACGATCGTGCGCAGGACCTGGGTGAGGTCGAGGTCCTGGCCGACGGACATGACGGCCTTCAGCAGTTCGCCCAGCTTCTCCCGGGTGCTGCGGACCTCGTCCAGCCGCACCTGGAGTTCACCCAGGAGTTCGTCGAGTCCCAGGCGCGGAGACCGTGCTCCGCCGCGTCGGCTCTCCTCCGGCCCCATCGGCACCTCCGGCGGCTGGGGGTTCGGCGTACGTCGTTTCCGATCCCCCGCTTCACCGTAGCTCCGCTGGCGCGCGCCGTCCTCACGTACCGCAAGCGGTGATGACGCGTTTGGCCGTACGGGGTCACTGGGGAGGGACGGTGATGACCGGGCAGTGGGCTCGGTGCAGGAGCCCGTGGACGGCGGAGCCGACGCGCATGCCGGTGTAGCCGCCCCGGCCGCGGCGGCCGACGATCAGGGCCAGGGCGTGCTCGCCGGCTTCCGCCAGAATCTCGACGGGTGAGCCGATGCGGACTTCGTGGGTCAGGCGGACGCCGGGGTACTCCTCGGCCCAGCCGGCGGTGATCTCCGAGAGCTGCCTGCGCTCGGCCTCGAACATGGTGTCACTCGAACGGAGGGAGAAGACGGGTGGCTGCCACACCGCGATGGCACGCAGCCCAGCCTGCCTGAGGTCCGCTTCCTCGAAGGCGAATGCGAGGGCCGCCAGAGAGGACGTGCTGCCGTCGACGCCCACGACGAGGAAGGGCGGCTCCTGCGTGCTGTGCCCGGCCTCGCCCACCACCACGACCGGGCAACGGGCCTGGGCGGTGACGGGGACGACGAGTGCGCCCGCGCTGAGGTACTCCTCGGCCCGGCTGAGATGCCGGGAGCCGAGTACGACCATGACCGCGTCCTGCGAGACACGCGTCATGACCTGCGCCGGGAAGCCGTCGACCACCGAAGTGGCGATCTTGAGGTGCGGCCGACGCTCTCGGACCCAGTCCGCCGCCGCGCTCACGGCATGCTTTCCCTCCAGTCCCCGGACCATGTGGCGTGGGGTGTCGTCGACGTGATGGGTGTCGTGCTGTGGGGGCACGGCCACTACCAGCCGCAAGGCCAGATGGCGCCGGTGGGCCTCGTCGGCCGCCCAGGTCGCGGTAAGACGCCAGTCCCTCGACGGGTCGATGCCGACGGCGATCTCGTCGTGTTCCGTCGTGCTGCTCATGATCCGCTCCTGTCCCAAGGACGCGGCCGCCTTGCTTCGGTCTCCTTCCACTTTGGCACTTCGGAGGCGGCACTCGAAGGGGCCTCCCAGGGGCCGGCCGGGGGCCGAACGTCCCGAAGTCCATCGGCTCTCGAGCCCGACCGGCCCGGAGCATGGACCGTACGGCCCTCGCCGTCCGCCGGCGATTCAGAGACCGTGGTGATAGGGGCATCCGTGCTCCCTTCGCGCACAGGCCGACCTGGCACCGTGGCCGGCGGACAGGACAAACCGTGACATACCTTGCTCTCACCCGTACCCTCGTGGCGTCGCTGATCGAAGACGCGACCTGCGCCCCGTCCATGCACAACGCGCAGCCGTGGAAATTCCGCCACCGAACGGTCACTGACACCGTCGAGCTCTACGGTGACCAGTCGCGGGAGATGCCGCACGCCGATCCGGTCCACCGCGCACTGCACCTGGGCTGCGGTGCGGCCCTGTTCGGTCTGCGTGTGGCCGCCGCGCACCAGCACCTGGAGGCGGAGGTGGAACTGCTGCCCGCTCCCCGCGACCCTTGGCACTTGGCCGACGTACGCCTCCGTCCCGGGGGGTCGGATCACGCCGGAGACGAAGAGGTGGCCGCGCTTTATCCGGCGCTCCGGGAGCGGCACACCAGCCGTTTCCCGTTCACGGACGAGCGGATCCCGGCCGAGATCATGGCGGGGCTGAGGGCCGCAGCGGCTCGTGAAGGCTGCCGCCTGGATGTCCCAGGGGACTGGTTCATCGACGCTCTCATGGAGCTCGTACGCGACTCCGAGCGTTTGGAGGCCGCCGACCCTCACATGCGCGCGGAGGTCGCTGGGTGGACGCGTACCCAAACGGACGACGACGGGAGCACGCAGGGGATACCCGCGTACGCCTTCGGGCCTCGGCAGTTCGACGTCACCTCGCCGGTGCGGGACTTCGAGCCTCAGCATTCGGGGCCTTACCGAGCCTCTGCCCGGTTTGAGAAGCACCCCCAGATCGCCCTGCTCGGTACGCGGGACGACACTCCGCGTGATTGGCTTGCAGCGGGGCAGGCCCTTCACCGAGTCCTGTTGCGTGCCACGGCAGACGGCCTGTCCACGTCGCTCATGTCCCAGCCGCTGGAGTGGCCGGAGCTGCGGGCGCTGTCGCGCGATCCCCGTTCCACTACGGGCTCCGTCCAGATGCTGCTGCGCCTGGGGTACGGGCCGCACGGCCGGGCCACACCGCGGCGGCCGGTCTGCGACGTCCTCGTCTTCGTCTGAGGCGGTCTGCCGAGCGCTGCCGCGTCGCCCAGATACCGGCTCACAGCCGGAACCAGCGCTCCTCCCCCGGTGTGACACTGACCTCCCGCCCGTCCGGCAGCAGAACGGGGACCGGGCTCCGGGGCGACTTGGGTACGCGGACAGCGAGCCGCCCGGGCAGGACGCGGACCCGGATCCCCCGGTGGCCGCGGTAGCAGATCGTGAACGAGAAGCGGGGGATCTGCGCCAAGGGGACGGGCTTGATCTGCAGCCCTTCGTGACCGGCCTCCAAGCCGGTGATGCCGCGCTCGACGAGGTCGACCGTGCCCGCCATGGCCCCTAGGTGGATGCCCTCGCCGGTCGTGCCGCCCTGCAGGTCGGCCACGTCCCCGAGCAGGGCCTCCTCGCAGTAGCGCCAGGCATCCGCACCCATGTTCCGCGTGCTCAGCCAGCCGTGCACGAGGCTGCTGAGCGTCGAACCGTGGCTGGTGCGGCGCAGGTAGTACGCCTCGGTCGCACGCCAGGAGTCGTCATCCAGTCGGTAGCCGAGCCGGGCAAACAGCTCGTGCAGTTCCCGGGGCCGGAAGAGGTAGCCGAGCATGAGGGTGTCGGCCTGTTTGGTGGCCTGGTAGCGATTGACGGTGTCGCCCTCGGCCTCCAGGATGCGGTCGAGACGGCGGATGTCGCCATACCGGGCGCGGTAGCCCTCCCAGTCGAGTTCCGCCAGGTCGCCGTAGCCCTGAAACTGGCTGATCACTCCACGGTGGAACGGGATGTACAAGTGGCGTGAGACGTCCTCCCACCGCGCCAGCTCCTCGCTGCCGAGAGACAGTTGCTCAGCCAGTTCCCTACGGCGCGCGGTAGGCAGTTCGTTCAAGAGGTCGAGGCCCCGGACGAGGACCCAGGCAGCGGTGGCGTTCGTATACGTATTGTCGTCGATGCCCGGCCCGTCCGTGCCTGGGTAGGCATCGTGGTATTCGTCAGGACCGACCACTCCTCGGATGCGATATCTGCGGACGTCCGTGTCGTACTGAGCGATCTCCGCCCAGTACCGAGCCACGTCCAAGAGGATCTCGGCACCTGCCGAGTGGAGGAAGGCGCGGTCGCCGGTGGTCCGCGCATACCGCCAGACGTCGTAGGCGACGGCCGAGCCGACGTGCCGCTGGAGACGCGAGCGATCGGGCAGCCACCGCCCGGAACGTGGATTGAGGTGCAACTCCTGGGTCTCCTCGCGACCCGAACCGGCACTCTGCCAAGGGAACACGGCACCGTGGCCCCCGAGGTCGCGGGCGGCCGTGCGCGCGGCGGGAAGCCGACGGCGGCGGTACATGAGCAGCGCCCTCGCCACCTCGGGAAAGTGCAGGTTCAGGTAGGGCAGGACGAAAAGCTCGTCCCAGAAGACATGACCCCGGTACGCCTCGCCGTGCAGTCCCCTCGCGGGGACGCCGACGTCGAGGTCGGCGGTGTGCGGGGAGAGCGTCTGGAGTACGTGGAAGACGTGCAGGTGCAGAATACGGCCGGCTTCGCCGGGTACGTGCAGCTCACCCTGCTCCCAGAGACGCCGCCAAGCCGCCTTGTGCGTGGCCAGGAGGCGGGAAAACGCGACATCGGCGACTGCGGCGCACGCCTCCGCGCGTGGGTCACCGGCCGGGCGGTCGGCGGAGGTGCGCAGCGCCAGGGTCTTCACGACGCTCACCGCGTGGCGCCGGGCGACGGGCAAGCGGTAGGTCTGGACAGGGGCGGTGCGTGTGGCCGTCTGCGCGGCGGGCGCCGGAGGAGTGGTGACCGTACGGACCGCCAGGGCGAAGCGGGTGCCAGGGTCGCGGGTGCGGCAGGTCAGCCAGGCGGTGCCGCCGGGTTCGAACCCGCTTCGGTGGCCGGTGAGATGGCGGCCGTCCAGATTCCGGTACCGCTCCACCCCGGCGTTGGTGACCGCTCCGTCGAGGACGGACTCCACCTCGATGGTGCCGCTCCACCCGTAGGCCCGGAAGGTGCTGCGCTGGGCGGCCAGGCACGGGTCCCCCATGTGCACGAGCCGTGTATGGACGACGCGCAATGAGCGTCCCTCGGCATCCCGGAAGAACAGCTGCCGGGTGAGCGTCCCGGCGCGCAGGTCCAGCCGCACGTGATAGTGGCGCAGGTCCGCAGAGTCGGGCGTCAGCCAAGGGCCGGGCGGTCCGTCGTCCGGGAGGCAGCGGTAGCGCAACAGGGTCCAGTTGGGCAGGTTGACCATGTCCTCGTTGGTCACCGTGCGGCCGGCGACGGCCGAGCTGCGCCGGTCGTAGCAGCCGGCGAGGTAGGTGCCCGGGTAGTGGACGGGTCCGGCGGGGCATTCGGGTGCGGAGCCCCGGGTGGCGAACCTGCCGTTGCCGAGTGCGCACAGTGCCTCGACCAGCCGCTCGGATTCTGGTTCGTAGCGGTCGTAGCCCCAGGTCCACCCGGCGCTCATCGTGGCTCGCCCCACATGTTCAGCACTAGGACCAGGAGGTCGGAGACGGCCAGGTCGGCGCCCTCCCGGCGCAAGGCGACCGAGCCGCGCGCGTCGCGCCCGCGGTCCGGGCCGATGACGCGCTCGAAGCCTCCGCGCCGCCGTGCCTGTACGCCGGCCGGCGCGTCCTCCACCACGGCGGTGTCGTGAAGGCGGGCCCCGAACCGGCTCGCCGCATGGAGGAGGAGCGCGCGGTCCGGTTGCCTGGGCAGCGCGAGGCGGGCGGTGTCATCGCCGTCCACGACGAGGACGGGCCCGCTGGGCGGCAGGCGGATGCCTCGGTGGCGCAGGAAAGCATCGGCTCCCTCATAGCGGGAGCGGCCGTCCACGAAGCGGCGGCACTCGCGTTCCCCGTCGCAGGACGCCTCGGCCTCCGGGTTCGCGCCGAGGCAGACGCCGAGCGCGGTCGTCCGCGCTGCGGCATGCACGGCCGCCGCGTCACGCAGCACACCGTCGGTCTCGCGCTTCACCGCCCCGGGTGCCTGAGGGATTTTCACGCGGCGGCCGGAGTTGTCGGGACTTGCACGGCTGTGTGCTGCGGGGCGCCGAGTACGACCTTGATGGCTCCGGTATCGGCCGCGCGACCGAACACGTCGTACGCCTCCTCCATCTGCCCGAGTTCGAACCGGTGGGTGACCAGCTGCGCTGTCGGCAGTCGGCCGGCCGCCAGCATGCGCAGCAGCATGGGGGTGGACGCGGTGTCCACCAGGCCGGTGGTGAGCGTGACGTCCTTGATCCACAGGTCTTCGAGGTGGAGTGTCGCAGGCTTTCCGTGCACCCCGATGTTGGCGACGTGGCCGCCCGGCCGGACCATGCGGGTGCAGCTCTCGAACGCCTCCGGCACGCCCACCGCCTCCATGACGACATCGGCGCCGTGCCCGTCCGTCAGGTCGGCGACGAGTTGTTCCGGCTCCTCATCGGCGCCCACGGTGGCGTCGGCACCGAGCGCCCGCGCGGCGTCCAGCCGCGAGGCGGCGAAGTCGACGGCGACGATCCTGCCCGGGCTGTACAGGCGGGCGGTGGTGATCGCGGCAAGGCCGATCGGCCCTGCACCCACCACGACGACCGCGTCGGCGGGTCACACGCAGCCGTTGAGGACGCCCACCTCGTAGGACGTGGGGAAGATGTCGGCGAGCAGGACGGCGTCCGCGCTGTCCACGGCGGTCGGGAGCGGGTGGACGGACAGGTCGGCGAAGGGGACCCGGACGTACTCGGCCTGTGTCCCGTCGATGGTGTGCCCGAGGATCCAGCCGCCTCCGCCGCGGCACTGTCCGTAACGGCCTTCCCGGCAGTACCGGCAGCGCCCGCAGGCGGTGATGCACGAGATGAGGACCCGGTCGCCGGGCCGTACCGTACGGACATCCCGGCCTGCCTCGACAACCGTGCCGACCGCTTCATGGCCCAGGACCCGGCCCGGCGTCACCTCGGGGACGTCGCCCTTGAGTATGTGCAGGTCCGTTCCGCAGATGGTGACGAGGTCGACCCGCACCACGACGTCGCTCTGGTCCACGATGTCCGGGTCGGGTACGTCCTGCCAGGCGATGCGGCCCGGTCCCTGAAAGACAGCGGCCCTCATGCTGTCCACCTTCCTCCTGCATGGCGTACGGGGTGTCCCCTCTTCCAGGTTCGGCCGTCGTCCCCGGCGGCGCATGGGCCGGTCGGCCCCGGTCCGGGTCCGCTCGGGCCCCGCCCAGATCACCGGCATCCCGCACCTCTGCGGCGTCGCCGGGCGGGCCGCAACTCGTCGGTGCCCCAGACAAGGAGCGGGAAAGAAGCCGGCAGGAGCACCGCGTCCAGCGGGAGCGCGGCGGTGCCGAAGAGGTGCTGGAGCGGAGGCGCGTAGACGAGAGCAGCGGTGAATACGAGCCCGAGGGCGATTCCGGCAAGCAGGAGCGGGTTCGAGAAGACACCGATCGCGCGAAGTGCCGCGTGGTCCGTCCGGGCGGCGAAGGCTGTGCCGATCTGGCAGGCGACGATGCCGGCGAAGGTGGCGGTCGTAGCTGTCACGTAGGCGCGGTGCGGGGCGCTGCCGGGCCCGGTGGGGTCGCCCGGCTGCCAGCCCGAGCGCCACAGGACGTAGAAGAAGCCCGCCATGACGAGAACGGCCGACGTCGAACCTAGGAAGCCCCATCTGCGCACGAGCATGTCGCGGGAGATCACTTTCTGCCCCCGTGGTCTCGGAGGGCGCTCCATGACACCGGGCTCGGAACGCTCCCGGCCGAGGGCGAGCGCGGGAAGGGTGTCGGTGCCGAGGTCGATGGCGAGGATCTGGAGAACGGTCAGCGGCAGGGGCACGGCGCCCGCCGTCAGCGCGAGCACGAGGAAGGGGATGATCTCCGGGGTGGCGTGGGTGAAGATGTAGACGATGAACTGGGCGAAGACGACTTCGGAGCCGTCGTTCAGCACCCGGTCAAGTTTGTCGTCCCCGAGGGACTCCGACGCGTCGACCACCTTCAGTTCCGGCACTCCGATGCCCGCCTCGCGTGCGACCGCGGCAGCCGTGGCCCCGTTGTCGCCCGTCACCACGTGCACCTTGATCCCCGCCTCGTGGCAGCGGCCGACGGCGGCCCTCACTTCTGGGCGCGGCGGGTCGTACAGCGCCACGAGGCCGAGCAGGGTGAGCCCCGACTCCGCGTCCCGGCGGTCGGTGGGCGGATCGGCGCCGGGGGCGAGCTCGCGCACGGCCACCGCGAGTACGCGCATCCCCTGCTCGGCGTAGCGTCGCGCCGCCGCCCGTGGCTCTTCCACGGGCGAGCCGGGTTTCAGGCGGTCGACGACGGCCTCCGGTGCCCCCTTGACGATGATCCGGCTGGTGTCGTCGGCCTGGACCACCGACATGAGGTGCTTCGGCGGCCATCCGTTCGGCGGGCACGGATTCTCCGGTCAGCATCGACAGGTCGACTTCGACGCCTCCCTCGATCACTCGCGCGTCGGCAGGAATCTTGTCGCCCTTGTCCAGGACGATCACGTCGCCCGGGACCAGGTCGCGGGCCTCAACGGTCAGCGGACGGCCATCCCGTACGGCGAGTGCGCGTTCGGGGAGGTACCGGGCGAGGGTTTCGACCGCCCGCTCTGCCTGGCGCTCCTGGAGGAGGGCGAAGGTCGCGTTGACGGCGACGACCGCGAGGATCGCCCAGCCGAGGACCGCGAGGTCCGCGAGGAAGGCGAGCGCGGCGGCTGCCCATAGGAGCAGGGCCAGGGGATGGGTGAGCTGCCCAGCTACTTCTCGCACGAACGAGGACTGCTGTCGGCTACGCACCTCGTTGGGGCCCGTGGACGGCGAGACGACGGGCCGCTTCCCGGGCCGAAAGGCCCTCGGGGCCGGTGGCCAGTTCGTGCCGCAGCCGCGGCAGCGGCTCCCTGGGGTCGTACGACGGCGGGGCGCCGGCATCCTGAGATCCCGGTGCGGCATGTCCGCTGGAATGGCCGTTCATCGTCGTCACCCGCTCGCGCGGGTGGTCAGCACGGGTCCGCCGTCACTTTGCCCCTCTCGTGTCCTCCGTATCGCCGCGCCTGACAGGAACGGTCTGTCCGGGCTTCTGCTCCAGGCCCCGCATCGGGACACGGACGGTCAGGAGGCCGTCCGTGTAGGTGGCGTCGATGCGGTCCGCCGGGACCGCGTCGGGAAGGCGGACGGTGCGGCGGAACGACCCGTAGCGGAACTCCGAGTGCTCCTTGTCCTGGTCCGTCTCGTCGTGCTCCGCGCTCACGGTGACGAGGTTGTCATCCACGCTGACGTGGATGTCCTCGGGTGCCATCCCGGGCAGTTCGGCGCGCAGCACGTACACGCCGTCCCGCTGGGTGACCTCGACCGGGATGGAGTGCGGTGCGCTGCCAGGACGCCAGCCGGGCAGTCCCGGGAATCCCCTGCCGAACCAGTCGTCGAAGTCCGGAGCGAACCGGTGTCTGCTGTGTCCTGTCCTGTGTTCGGCCATGGCACTGCCCCTTGTTCCGGCCGAGGGCTCCCGGCCTGCGGATCGGGCACGGGACGGGATGGTTCCGTGCCCTGCACCTCCAGCGTTCCACGGGCCCCTGGCCGGGCAAGCGACCGTGCGGGGTCGGGCGGGGGGCCGGACGGCTCATTCACGAGGGGCTGAGCAACCCCGGTGCCGGCTCGGTCGGGGGCCGGTCGGCCCCCAGCGGCGTCGGTACGGTGATGACCGGACACTCCGCGTGGCGCAGAAGGCCCTGGATCACCGGATCGATCCGCTCAGCGGTACCGGGGCCGCCCGGTGGACGGCCCACGACCAGCGCGAGAGCGGACTGCGAGACGAGTACGAGCTGTTCTACCGGCCGCCCGTTCAGGACTTCCGCAACGACGTCGAGCCCGGGGTGACGCTCCTTCCAGGTCCGTTCGCAATCGGAGAGCCTCCGCCGGGCTGCGCCCTCGTCACCGCGAGCCGATGCGGAGGGCGGCAGTACTCGTACGGCCCTGAGGCGGACCCGGCGCAGCTGCGCCTCCCGCACGGCGAAGGCGACGGCGGCCCGGCCCTCGGGGGTGTCGTCCGCCGCGACGGCGACCACACGGGGATGGACCTGTGTGTGCTCCGGGGCCCGTACGACAACGACGGGGCAGTCCGCGCGCCCCGCCAGCGACGGCACCACCAAGCCCTCGGTGAGGGCCTCGGCGGGTCGGTGCGGGCGGCGTGCGCCGAGCACGAGGAGGGCCGCGTCCGCCGCCCGTTCGGACAGCACGGTGACCGGCGGCCCCTCGATCAGTTCGGTCGCCGGTGACAGGTCGGGGTGGAGTTCACGTACGAAGTCCTCGGCGTTGGCGAGGGCCGACGCGGCGCGGGCGCGCCGGGCGCTGTGCCCGGGGAGGCCGTCGCCCATGAGGTGGGGGCCGCCCTGCACCGCTGCCACCAGGCGGATCCGGACGCCCCTCCGGGCGGCTTCGTCGGCGGCCCAGAACAGGGCGGGCACGGACGGCCTGCGGGGGTCGACGCCCACTACGACGTCTGTGGCCGGCCCACGGAGTCGACCCGTACGAGCGGATATCGCGCTGCTCATGGCTTCTCCTCGACGGTGCGCCCCGGGGCCGCCTGTCGGTTCTGGGTAACGGCAGGTTCCACGTTCGCAGCGCCGTGGATCGGCGGGGATGGGCCGTTCGGGCCCGATCGAGACCTGCTCGGCCCTGCTGGCCGGGCGGAGGGGCAGGCAGGCTGAGTTGTGTGGCCCCGCACGAGGAGGTGCGTCATGACAGCACAGGTCATCGCCGGACTCGATGGTTCCGATGAGAGCCTCGCCGCCGTGGAGTGGGCGGCCGAGGAGGCCAGGGTGCGGCAGGTGCCGCTCGCCCTGATACACATCGAGGAACTGCCCGCCAACCCGGAGATCCCGCTGGCGCAGCTCACCGAGGCGGCCGAACGTGCCGGGGGACTGCTCCGGGCAACCGCAGACCGCCTGCGCGCCGAGCATGCAGGTATGGAGGTCTCCGTCGCGCAGAGCAAGGGGCGGGCGGCCGAGGAGCTGACGGCTGCCGCGAACGCGTCGGACCTCACGGTCCTCGGATCGCGGGGGCTCGGCAGGACGGCCGGCTTCCTCGCGGGTTCGGTCTCGCTCGCCATCGTCGGTGCCGCTCTGAACCCGGTCGTGCTGGTGCGGGCGCAGGACGAACGGATCGCTCCGCCGGGCGGCATGCTCGTGGGCGTCGACGTCGACCGCGCGCCCGATGCGCTGTTCGCCTTCGCCTTCGAGGAGGCCGCTCGCCGGAAGCTGGACCTGCGGTTCCTGCACAGCTGGACCCTGCCGGCCTCGTACGGCTATGCCGCGCTCATGGACCCGGCGCTCGGCGTGGACCAGAGCGAGCACCTGACCCGTACGCTGCTTGACCTGATGGAGCCGTGGCACCGGCGGTACCCGGAGGTGGAGGCCACCGCCAAGGCGGTTGTGGGGTCGCCCGCACTCCAGATGGTGGAGGCGTCCCGCGACGCCGAACTGGTCGTCGTCGGCCGTCGCTCCCGCCGGCTGCCGCTGGGACCGCACCTCGGGCACGTCGCCCAAGCCGTCATCCACCACAGCCCCGCTCCGGTCGTGATCGTGCCGCTCACGTGATCGACACGGCACGACGACACGCCGAGGCCCTCGGACCCCGAGTCCGAGGGCCTCGGCCGCTGTCTTGGGCCAGCCGTCAGCCTCCGTCCGTACTCTGGGCGGACGTGGCAGTACCGGGCGCGCCGGGAACCAGGATCCGCCTCCCGGTGAGCCGTCGCGGAGAGAGCGTCACCACTGTCGTACGACTGTCCCCTGCCCAGGGTCCGGAGATCATGATGCTCCGCACGTGTTCGGACTCGGGCCCGGCCGGGAGCGTACGGGTCGAGCCGACGGCCAGGACGCTCCACCCCTGGCTGAATGCCTCGTCCAGCCGGTCCAGCTCAAAGGCGACTTCGGTGCCGGCCGATGACGCCTGCGCGAGTCCCGACTCGGCGGCGGTCACGAACACGATCCGCTCGTCTGCGACTTGGTAGTTCACGGGGAAGACGACGGGGCCTTCGGTCCCCGCCATCGCGATACGGCCGACACCGTGGCCGTCGAGCAGTGCCCAGCACTCGGCCTCGTCGAGTTCCTCCATCCGCGGGTGGTGGCCCGGTGCCGACCCGCCCTGCGGCAGGTCCGTATTGAACCCGGCAAGGTCCTGCACGGTCGTCTCCAGTGCATCCGCGAGCCGGACGAGGAAAGCAGGTCCCGGAGAAGGCACCTGCTCCTCCACGTAGGCGAGGTAGCTCGGCGTGGAGCCCGCCCGGTCTGCCACTTCCTCCAGGGACAGACCGAGCTGGGCGCGCCGGGCGGCCGCGCGACGCCCCAGATCTCCCGCTCCGTGCCCCTCACGGGTCGCCCTCATCATGCGTCTCCTTCCGCTCCCGTTTCGGCGTCTGTCGCCGGAGCCCTGTGCGGAACGACGGCGACCGGGCACGAGGCGTGGTGCAGCGAGCGGTGGGCCACCCGGCCCAGCTCCAGCCCTACAACCCCTTCCCGGCGTCGCGCTCCGACGACGAGCAGGTCGACCGCGGCAGACCGTTGCGTCAGTACCCGGTGGGGCAGACCCTCAGCCGTGCTGCTGCGCAGCCGGACCCCTGGGTAGGCACGCGTCATGGGCTCAAGTGTCCGGTCGAGCAGTTCAGCGGCCCTCGTCTCGTAGCAACCCGCCCCGCCGCCGGACATGAGCGGGTGCTGCGCGGGTTCGTGTGACGGCCGGCGCCAGACGCAGACTGCATCGAGTTCGGCGTCCCTTGCGGCCGCCTCGCGGAACGCGAAGTGAAGGGTGGGCGAGTCCACGTCGTGCTCCGCGACTCCGAGCAGCACGCGACCGTGCCTCGATTCCAAGGCGTAACGGTCTCCCCGCACCACGACCACCGGGCCGTACGACCGTGCCGCCACGATGAGACCGACCGACCCGAGGAGAAGGTCACTGAACCCGCTGCGTCCCCGGGAGCCGACGACGACAGCTGCCGCCTGCGTTCCCTCGCGCAGCAGCGCACCCGCCGCGTCCTCGGCCAGGACTTCTGCGGTGATTTCGAGGTCCGGGGCACGGCGACGGGCCCGCTCGGCCGCGACGGCGACAATGTTTTCCGCGAGCACCTGGCCAGTGGGGCGCTCGACGGTCCAGGCCGGCACCACTCCCTCGTAGCGCTCCCAGAGGGAGGCGTGCACGACACGGAGCGGGAGACCGTGCCGGACGGCCTCGTCAACAGCCCAGTCGAGCGCTTCGAGACTGGGGTCCGAGCCATCGACACCGACTACCAAAGGCAACCGCATCAGGCCCACCACCTTCCATCACAGCAGAGGCTCCTCCTGTAACGGTCACACCGCCGCAAGGGGCCTGGAAGGGCCGGTCGGGCCCTTGACGCGCCCTCTCGGGCCCCTATCGCGACGGGAGCGACGCCTGTGACCGGCTGGTCGGGAGAGCCGACGTCCCGACAACCGGGGGCGTCGCTACCACCCGGCAGCCGGGCACTGGGGTCGGATGGCCTCGGAGAGGCCCCCATCGGCCCATGCGCGACAGTCATCTGCCCGCGATCGTGGACTACCCGGCCGTATGAACGTTCACGGAGGTGCGTCGTGAATCGCCCAGTGACCGTCGGACTGAACGGAACACCGGCTAGCGACGCGGCTGCCGACTGGGGCGCCCGCGAGGCCGCCCTGAGACGGCGCCCGCTGCGCCTGGTGAGCGCCTGGGAATGGCAGCCCTACTCCCACGCTCGTCTCTCGGGCACGGAAACCCCTGAGCAGCGCTCGCGGCGGCTGCCCGGGGAAACAGCGGCACGGCTGGCCCAGCAGTATCCACAACTGACGATAGAAGCCGACCGGCTTACCGGCCCACCACCCGAGATGCTCTGCCGGGCCGCCGCAGATGCCGAAGTCCTCGCCCTCGGCACCGCCGGACTCGGAGCGCTCAAGGGCTTTCTCCTGGGCTCGGTCGCCATGGCAACGGCCGCCCACGCCCACGGGCCTGTCGTCCTCGTCCGACCGGGCCCGGCCACGCCTGGCACCTCCGCGGAACACGCGGCACGAGCCCGCGGCACTGCGGAACAGGTTGCCGTTGCTCCCGTCGTCGCCGGCATCGACTTCGGCCCCACCACGGACGGCGTGCTGCGCTTCGCCTTCGAGGCGGCAGCCGTCCGCTCGGCCGGTGTGGAGATCCAGCACTGCTGGAACCCACCGGCCGGGTACGTACAGGGCATCGGCGGAGACCTGCGGTGGCGCACCGACATCACAGCGGAAGGGGTAGACATGCTGCAGTCCCAGCTCGCGCCCTGGAAGGCGAAGTACCCCCGAATAGCCTTGGCCGTACGCTACGAAATCGGATCACCGGCGCGTCACCTCATCGACGCCGGCGCCCGTGCCTCACTGATCGCCGTCGGCCGACGAACCAACCGTTACTGGCCGCACGAACCACGCATCGGCCACGTCACCCACGCCGTACTGCACCACTCCCCCGCCCCGGTCGCCGTAATCCCCCAGGACTGACAGACGCAGTCGTGCCCAGGTCCCGACGTTATCGCGCAGGTGCGTACCAGCATTCCGTCGGCGAGTCATCCCTCGCTAACGGATAGAAGATCCACCTGATCACGGAACGAACCGGTCTGCCCATATTCGTCGGCGTTTCCGGAGCCAACCTGCACGACAGCCAGGCCCTGATCCCGCTCGTGCAGGGCATCCCACCGATC
The DNA here is from genome assembly GCF_055590565.1 of Streptomyces sp. NPDC041814. Classification (NCBI taxonomy): domain Bacteria; kingdom Bacillati; phylum Actinomycetota; class Actinomycetes; order Kitasatosporales; family Streptomycetaceae; genus Streptomyces; species Streptomyces sp. NPDC041814. The sequence goes on from NZ_JBVJAM010000004.1 coordinate 49,230, forward strand.
CGCTCGCGCCGCGGCCGGCGACGGCGCAAGCCCGGCAAACTCCGCGCCGACAAGGGCTACGACTACGCCCACCTGCGACGATGGTTACGCGAGCGCGGCATCACCCACCGCGTCGCCCGCAAGAGGGTCGAATCCTCGCAGCGGCTGGGGCGCCACCGCTGGACTGTCGAACGCTGATCGGAATGGTGCTGACCTGCGGCGAGTTCGGCGACGGCGCGGGCCAGATTGTGGCGGACGCTGGTGCTGGAGTCATCCGCGAAGGTACGCGAAAAAGACGGATCGCGGCAATCGGCGCGGCCCCAGCAGAACGGGCGTGGCTGCTCGGCTGGGAAAGGGCGAAGGAGAGCGCCGGGGCAATGCCTTCGACCTGAGAGCCTGGCACATGGCCGCCCTCTCTCAGGGCACCCTGGGCCTGGACGACCTGATCGACGAGCTCTCCCAGCTCTGATCCGCCTGCCGTAGGGGGCCGCGTCGGCCCGGCACTTCCTACTCTTCCTCCTCCTCGGGGCGGCCGTCGGCGAGCCACTGGGCGAGGCCGTGCAGGCCGGGTGCCCAGCGGCCGAGGTCGGTGGCCTCGGCGTGGGTGGTGACGACGGTGAGCAACTCGGCTACGGCCTCGTCGGACCGGTGGGCGTCGTTGAGCGTCAGGGCGCGGAAGACGCGTACGGAATCGGAGTCGGGGAACTCCTTGCGGGCGCGGTCGAGCACTACCAGCGACGCGTCCAGCTCGCCCAGCCATCTGAGGGTGCTGGCGTACTGGCACAGGCACCGGCGCAGGACGTCGCCGTCGAGGCCGAGAGCGAGCGCGCGCTCGTAGTAGCCGCGGGCGGTCTCCTCCTGGCCGGCGGTGTCGTAGGCGCCGCCCACCTCGTACACGAGGACCGGGTGGTCCGGGTGTTCGGCGAGCAGCGTCTGGAAGTAGGCGATCGTCGGGGCCATGTCCGCCCGGTCGCGCCGGTCGTAGCCGCGTTGGATCGCCTCGGCCAGTTCGGGCGTCACTTCGGTCGTCACTCCCGCACCCCCTCTCATGTACGAGTCCGGGGGCCGATCCTAGGGGAGCCCCGCCTGGCCTCGTACGATCACGGCGATGCCGCCGACCGGCCGTTCGTCGCGGTACTGGGCGATCTGGAAGGGTGCGAAGGCCTCGCTGCCCACCTCGTCGGTGACGACGAGCAGCAGTTCCATGTGGCGCTGCTCCATCGGGCTCAGAGTAAGTGTGCGGGTCAGTTCGTTCTGGGCCTGGGCCTCTTCCCCGGTGGCGGTGTCCTTCAGGGACAGCCAGGCGGAGGCCTCTACCGGGCGCAGGCGCTCGTCGTTGGGGATGTTGCCCCACAGCTCCGGGGGCATCGGGCGGACGCCGATCTGATATGTGGCGTCGTCGTCCGTCGGGTTGGTCGCGAGGAACGCGAAGGGCTCCGGCGCGGCGGGGGCGGCCGGCAGGACGGCCAGGTTGTGCTGGGCCCAGTGGCGGTCGTTGACGGGGTCCGCGAGGCCTCCGGCGGCGACGTTGTCCAGCGGGTGCCAGACCTTGGCCAGGAGGCAGATGTGGTTGCCCGAGCTCGCCGGGATCCGCGCGGTGAGGGGGGTGGTCTCGGCCCGGCCGCCGTGCGGGGGCACCGGGACCGGGGAGAACCCCATGAACTTCGACGGGTCGGGGATGACGGGCCCGCTCACCGGCTTGGACCACCACAGGCCGACGTACGCCATCGAGGGGCTGTTCCCGCCCTGCCAGTTGCCGATGGCCACCTGGGCGGTCAGGTCCTGTCCTGGCTGGAACGCGGTCAGCGGCTGGATTCCCGAACAGAGGTACCAGCAGACGCCGTTGGGGACCGGGCGCTCGCCGTGGTCCTCGCCCGCATCGGGCAGGTCGGGCGGCGGGTAGCTGTGGATGTAGAGGTAGGGGCGGTCGTTGCCCCCCTCGTGCGGCTGCTGCTTCCGGCCTCGATCGGTGTCCATGGCTGGGTCCTCACAGGTCCTGGTAGGCGAGGATGCCGACGCCCACCGGGTCGTCGTCGATCGAACCGCGGGTGGACCAGCACGGGTGGGCCGTGCCCCGGTCCGCGTCGAGGTCGAGGTTCGTGTCGCCGGGCGTGCCCCGGGCGACGTCCTCCCACCTGCGTACGCAGTCGGGGCCGGTGGCCGTGAGGACGATGCCCGGGTCGGCGCCCACGGGAACGGTCTTCGTGTAGTCGACCGGGTGCTCCATCTCGGTCCGCGGATACCGGTAGAACGTGCGGACGTCGTCCCTCTCGGGGCGGTGCGGCTGCAGGGTGTCGCCCGGTACGGCGAGGAACTGGTGGTAGAGCGGGAAGCCCAACCGCCCCTCCGGGTAGATGAGGCCGCAGCCGGACAGGTAGGCGCCCGCCTTGCCGAGTGCCTCCCACAGGCGTACGTGCAGGTCGAACAACTGGGAGACCAGCTCGTCGAGTTGGGGCACCCTGGCGGCCGCCGCGAAGCCGCTTCCGGTGAGGGGTTGGCTCTGCGAGGCCAGCGCGTCCTTCTCGGCCTGGCTGAGATCGGTGGTGAACGCGTTCCGCCAGTTCTCCGCCACGTGCTTGTCCCAGAACGTGCAGCTCTTCTCCTTGCCCCACTCGTCCCAGCACGGGCCTCCGAGCAGTACGGCGAAGCAGAGGAACGCCAGCACGGCCAGGCAGAAGCTGCCGCAGGCGCTCTCGCTGTCGGCGGTGCTGTCCGTCGCGGTCGGCGGCCCCACCTGCCCGCCGCCGTACCCGTGGTAGGTGGTCGGTTTCACCCCGGGCCCGTGGGCGTACGGGGGTGTGGCCGTCTCCGGGGTGACGGCCGGCTGCGGCGGGTGCGCGGGGTCGGCGAAGAGCTTCGTGACGAACGAGGCGGGCGGCAGGGCCGGCGGGGGCGGCTGGACGAAGGTGTCGAGGAGTTCGAGCTGCCTGATCAGGCGCCCGTAGCCCAGGGCCGGATCGGGCACCGGGCTCAGCTGCGACAGGTCGTACGTCTCCCCCAGCGTCCTCGTGAGGAAGTCCGCCGTCTCGCCCGGCAGAGTCGCCTCCGGTGCGTTGTCGAAGCGCAGGGAGTCCGCGATCCCGCGACAGCTCCGTACCTCCGGATACCGCTCGCCGCACCACGATCCGACGGTGTTGCGGGCTATGCGGTCCCGGAGCCGGTGGGAGCGGCGGGGTCCGCCGACGACCTGGGTGAGGTAGACGGAGCCCGTGGCGTTCGCCGCGTAGCCGGACAGGATGCCGAAGGCCAGGGCGCGGGTGTCTCCCGTACGGGCCTCGGCGAACGCGGTACGTACGAGCGCGTCGGTCCGGCGGGCGAGGAAGATGTCTCCCCATCCCCACTGGGACACGGGTTCGTCCTGCTGGCGGGGGTGGCGCGGGATGTGGGCCATGGTCCGCAGGCGTTTGCCGAGTCCGTCCATCCGGAGGAACGTGCCCTTCGCATCGCTCGTGGCGTGGCGGAGGTTCAGGGTGGCCTCGCAGAACCTCGACGCGGCTTCGGGGCTCGACGGGTCGGACAGGGCCGTCTCGATCTCGCCGCGGATTCTGCCGATCTCGGCGTAGAGGGCGAGGCCGTCCGTCCACATCTTGGCCGCTTCCTCGAGCAGTTCGGCCTCGGTGCCGTCGGATGTGGCGTGGGCGAGGACGTGGTCGAGCAGGGCGCCGAGTCGCGCGTGTGCGGGGTGGTCGGCGCAGTCGTCGATGAGCTGGTTGCGGGCCGCGTCGAGTGCCGGGGCGACGGGGGCGGCCGCGAGGGTGTCGAGCTGCTGCGACAGGGCGACGACATGGGTTCGGACGTCGATCATGACGCACACCCCTTTTTGGGTGTCGGTGATGACCCACCGGTTCTTGGGTGTCGGTGCCGACCGGGCGAGATCCGCGACGGGTGCGGTCGGGCGTCGGCGCGGTGCGTATCCCCTGCGGTCGGCCGGGCCTTCGATCGCGCGTCGCGGAATTCTCGAAATGGCCTGTGCCACCAGCATCGCGCCGTTCCGTGCACCCGGCAACTCCGTCATGGGCCGGTCGCCGGCCGTGCCGAGGCGGGTGCGGTACGCGCCGGGCACGGCGGGCAACTGACTTACTGGCCAAGGAGGTTCGTATGCTTCGGTACTCAGTTGCGGGTCACGGGGCCTCGTCCTTCGCGAAGTGGGTGGCGGAGTGGGTCAGATCCGATGGGGCAGGGCCGGAGAACCCTTGCTCCTCGCCGTACTCCCCTGCCTGGGCCGCTCGTGGCGTGAACGCCGGACGACGCCCGCGGTCGGGGCGGCCTTCGCGGTGGTGGCGTACGGGTTGGTGGGACTGCCGCTGAAGGGTCTGTCGGCCTGAGCACCTCCCGTACGTCCCAGTTGACCGCGGGCGCGTCGGCGAGGATGCCGTCGGGGTGGCGCTGCGCCTCCGCGTAACCCTGGCGGCCGCCGGTGGAGTAGCCGGTGAAGTAGGAGTACGCGGCGCGCTCGGCGTAGGCCGTGGCGACGACCTGTTTGCCGACCACGGCGGCCTCGTACTGGGAGCGGCGGGGGAAGTTCTTCAGCGACGTGGTGTTGACCGTGCCGTCGCTCTTCAGCGCCCAGCTCACGTCGAGGACGTCGCCGAGGATCCCACGCGCAGATCCGCGCACTCGTCGAACAGGCCATAGCCACCCTCAAATCCTGGAGACTCCTCCGCAAGCTCCGGTGCTCGACCACGCTCATCACCGCACTCGTCCGGGCCGCCCTCACCCTGCATCTGACCAGCTCGAAGTGAGGATGGAAAAGGCTCACTGCCAGGAATGCCCATGTGGACCATCGGAGGCCCATCGGGCCTGCTGTTCCGGGCGAGCTCCGAGACGGCCAAGCCGAGTCGAGTCATGTCTCACCGGTACCCGGTCCGTCGACCAACACGCTTTCGGGACAACCGAGTTGCGGGACGTGGAGCACCGGCCCCAACAAACTCGCCGGAGTGTTCCGCGTCCGTAGTTACCGATGTCGGCCGGCCAGCATTCGCGGCCCACCTTGCCACCTCTGCACGGGGCCAACGGGACTGAGAAAGCCAGTTGTCGCAGCGCAGCGACCTGCTGTGACAGCGCCCGCCTGAAGCGGGGGGCTGCTCGAAGTCCGCCTGCGGGTACCACCGGCCGTCGACCGGCTGCGTCAGCACGCCACCCGAGTCGAAGCGAACAGCACGCAGGATCAACCAGCTCAAGAACTCCCGAGCCGTCGCCACCCGATACGACAAGAGTGCCTTCGTCTTCCACGGCACCATCACCATGGCGGCGATCCGACTGTGGCTACGGCCGTGAGCTACCGACCCCCTTCAAACGCCTGTGGGATCGGGGTGATCCTGGCTTCGGCGGAGCGGTAGCAGCTGGCTGAGGGCAATCAGGAGCAGCCCCGAGACCAGGAGGGCGTTTCCACCGAGGAAACGAGCTTCCCACGAAACGTTCGGCAGGACTCGAAAGTAGAAGAGGCTCTGCAGTACGACGGAAGTGCCCGTGAGCAGGGCTCCGAGACCGTGGAGTTGAGGCCTGGTGACGTGGCGGCGCGCCGGGGGCATGATCCACCCTGTTCGCAGCGTGACGGTTCCCGCTGCGATCGCCAGCAGCCCCAGGAGCGCGCCCGTTCCTACTACCCATGCCATGGTGTCGCTCCGCTCAGACCGCAAGAGTCCCGGAACGCGAATAACGCCCGGTCCGAAAGTGCCTACATTGTCGCCGGACCCGGTGTTGCCTGACCATGCCGGAGCCAGGCAACGTCCGGCCGGCATCATTGCCGTCTTCACCCGGGGTGCTCAAGATCCGCCGGACACTGCCTGGTGCTGCCTCCACCCCCTCGAGAACGACCACGCGTCCCGACGGATGCCTGTCGGCCGGCACCTGCGCTCCGCGAGCAGCGAGAACCGTGACACACGCCGGATAGGCGGACTGGAGCCTTGCCATCTCGTGGTTCAGGCCGAGGCGACTCCGGGTGCGAGGCAGGCCAGCAGTTGGCCTGGGGCGTCTTCCTGTAGAAGGTGACCGGCACCCTCGATCCAGTGCAGTTCGGCATGCGGAATGCGTTCGTGCAGCCACTCGGCGTACTCCGGAGGGAGGATACGGTCCTCGCAGCCCCAGACGATCTGCACCGGGATGGACACACTTGCCAGAAGATGCTCGTAGGCGGCTGTGTCCGTCTGCCTGATCTGGGTGTACTGACGATAGAACGCGGCCTGCCCTGCCTCTCCCCGCCACGGTGAGAGGAACGCGTCGAGGATGCCCGGCCGAAAGCCTGCGCGCGTTGCGTGTCGCAGATGGCTTGCGACGAGCGCTTCATGGGCGTAGTCAGGAAGCGCGCTAAAAACCTCCTTGTGCTCCAGGAAGAGCCGAAAGAGCCCACGCTCCCACTCTCCGCCGCTCACCGCATCAAAGAGGGTCAAGTCCCGGTAGCTCCGCTTCTCCAGGAGCAAGGTCCGCAGCGCCACTGCCCCGCCGATGTCATGAGCCACAACACTGGGGCAGGACAGTCCCCATTGGTCGAGGAGCTGAGCAAAGTTCCTCGCGTGAGCCGCGAGGCTCAGGTCTTGATCCTCGTGCTGATCCGACTGGCCGAAGCCGAGATGGTCGAAGAAGTAGACGGTGCGGTTACGGGCGAGCGCGGGAGCGATGTCACGCCACAGGAAGGAGGAGTACGGCGTGCCATGCACCAATACCAACGGGTCGCCCGTACCCATCGAACCCCAGCGCACCACGCCGCCGGGCGTCTCGAATTCCTCGGTCAGTTTCCAGTCCAACGCATTACTCCTCTCCTGCCGCATGAAGACCACCTTCCACGCGCAGCGCCTTCAATGCCCCAGCAACGTACCCTCCTGCGGGAACCGAAGCTCGCCGATCTTCACGTGTGCCCCGTAGATCCGGTGGGTTTGAGGTGACGAAACCGCCTCCGACATTCGGAACGGAGTGGACTGAGTGGCGAGCCCTGCTGAACGGCGGGCCGGCATGCCGCCGGTGTTCCACACGGGCTGACCGCGCTGTCGCTGTAGACCCCGGCCTGATGCTCGTGGGTCCCGGTCACCTTCTTACCGACGGACACGAAGTCGTCTTTCCGGCACCGGCCGGAACGGACGCCTCGCTGAGGTCACTCGCCCGGGGTGAGCCACGGGGCGTCCTGGACCTCACACGGCACGCCGGCCAGCTTGCTGCGCGTCTCTCCGTCCAAGCCGGCAGTGCCGTCGACCATCACACCGGCGGGTTCCATGGGGTCGCAGTCCTGCGGTCCAGGCAGGACGTCGCCCTCTCGATCGATTCGGGCAGGTCCTCACAGAGCCAGGAGCCAACCGGGCTGGGAGCCGGTCCCGTGGGCAGGGAGCGGATCCAGGTCGCCGCGCGGCGGCCGACTGGCGGCCGCGGCGAGCGCTCCCTCCTCGCCCTCCCCCGGCTAACCGTCCGCCGGACTTTGAGGTTGCGCCCGGCCTGACGTCGCCTCGGATCAGGAGCGGAGGCGTGAGAATCATCCGCCCGACTTCGGCCTGGGCACGTCCTGGTCCTGCTCCTGGTCGTGCTGCTCCTGCCGACGGCTCACACCCCGCGCCTGCTCCAGGTCCGACTCGAATGGCAGGTCACAGTCCCCACACAGCGTCGGACGGACCTCCATGGGAACGGGGCCCCAGCCGGTGCGTTCCACCGCCTTCCACCACCCGTCGGTGAACGCCGCCTTGCACTCGGTGCAGTGGGGACGCCGGGGGAAGCGCATGAACTCCTCACGCGCCCATTCCGGCCCGGGGACCGGTAGGCCCACATGTTGAGGTGTCGCGTATCCTCCGGAGGTTTCCAGTTTGGTCACCCTGCGTGGTCGGTGGTGGGCTCGTAGGGCGGGATCGTCCAGCGCATCGTTGTCTGGCCCGTAGGACCAGGCTGGAGAGTCACGGGATAGACCTGTCCGAAGGTTCGTTCGCCGCGATGGCGCATCGAGTGGTCGCCGCCGTCCCAGTTGATCCCCAGAACGGGGCAGCCAGCGACCTCGATGGCGCCGATCCGCAGTGGGTGGGTCCAACTCGCGCGGTTGAAGCGGTGAAAGTCGGAGTGCTCATCGACTGCGACCATGACGCCCCGGCCCTGTTCGTCGCCTTCCCAGTTGTTGAGGGCTTTGCCAAGTTTCTTGGCTTCATCGAGCGGGAGATCGAGCCACCCTCGCACTTGACTGGAGTGTCGCAAGATCAGGTCTCCGCCGAACTGACGATGGGCGGCCTCCGCGTAGGCTCCCCAGTAGGCGACATCGGCAAGGCCGTCGGTTGACGGATGGCCATCTCCCGTCCAGGAGTCCAAGGCAAGCGCATCGCCGAGCACCATGCCGCAACGGTCGACCGGTAGCTCGCCAAGGATGATCGGCTCGTCCCCTGCCGTGCCGGCCCATGGCAGACCGAGATCGATCTCAAGCACCGCGATGGTCGGTCCTCCGTCGAAGGGCGATGCCGCCGTGCTGGCCCTCACCATCAACGGCCTGTCACCGGCGGCGCGAACTGCGGCCATCTCACACGTCCAGTCCTGGACTGTCCGCCGCCGATCGAGGCCGCGGCGCTTGCGCGCTCGGACAGCGGCCGGCCCAGCTGCGGCCAGTAGTCGATCCACGACGCCATCCCCAACACGAGGACTCCCGACGGCGCCGTCACGACTCCCAGGTCAATGTCAGTCTCAGCCATCCGGCGATTGAACCTTCCTTCTGCTCTCAGGATCAAGGTCCGGCCGGGTCAGCGCCTATGGTCGCCCGGGGCATACCGGCTCCAGGTTCCGCCAGCCTCGGTCACCAGGCGGGTGGCTGTCTTGTCGTGGTAGCCGAGCGCCTTCGCGATGACAGGGGCTGGGGCTTGAAGGACGAGTCGGCGGATCCCTCGGTTCGTGGGCACGACTTCGCCCATGACCCTTGACCTCCACGAAGCAACGCCCCATCTGCGTGCCCTTATGGTCAACCGGCTCACAACGTGCGGCGTTCTGACCGACTCGCTGCTGCGCGACGCGCTGCTGCGTCTGCCGCGTGAAGTCCTGCTCCCGCACGCCTACGTCAGAGTCAGCGGCCCGGGCGCGGACCCAATCGACTGGCGCCCGCTTCACGGCCACCACCCGGGCGACCGTCAGGAGTGGCTCGATCTGATCCACAGCGACGAGTCGATCCTGCTCCAGCACGACGGTTCCCCCTCCCCCCACACACACGCCCTTGCCGGTGGGCCGGTGACCACGGGCACATGACGTCCATGTCCACCTACACCCCCGCCACCGTCGAAGCCCTCCAGGCCCTGGAACTCGGCCCCGGACAGCGGAATCTGGAGATCGGTCCGGGCCTCGGCGTCTCCCTGGCGCTCGCCGCCGCCATCACTGGTCGCGTACTCGCCACCGGTGTGGAGAGGGACAGGTACATGACGACCTTCGCGCAGCGAAATCTGGACCGCCTTGGGGTTGGCGCGGCCGTTGCCGAAAGTGACGCGCTCGAAGGACACGAACGGCGGGCGCCGTACGGGCGAATTCACTCCGGCATCGGTGTCCCGTGCGTCCCACGCCCGTGGGTGGATCAGCTCGCGCCGGGCGGCCGGCTGCTCACGACGCTCGTGACCCACACACCCAGCTGGCCCGGACATCTCCTCGTCACCCGCTCCCCGGAAGGCGCCGTCGAGGCGGTCCTGCGACGCCGGCCGCGCGGGTACCGGCCCGCGCACGGCTACCGGTGGCTCAGCGCTCTGGAGCACCGTGCTCGCATCAAGGCCGAACCCGGCCGGGCGCGACGAACCCGCCTCGTGCCGCCACCGGACCACGCCTACGGATTCTGGCTTGCCGCCGCATACCTGGCGCCCGGCACAGTGCGGGATTTCCAGGCCGAGACGATGACCGTCGTCGCGCCCGAGGACGACTCGTGGGCCGTGGCCGGCCCGGCCGACGGCGGCGTCCGTGTCCATGGACCGCGTGACCTCTGGGCCGAGCTCCAAGATGTGCACGCGCGCTGGGAGCAGGCCGGACCCCAGCAGTACCGAGTCGACCTCCGCGACACCGCCGGGCCCCAGACGTCAGCAGCTTCGGCGCGGGCCTTAACGGCCCTGGCTTGGGCGCTGCCTTCGCTCGCCGCAGTCGTGCGGCAGACGCCATGAGCACCGGCACGGCTGGCGGCGTCATCCTGCGGGGCATTGGCTCTGCGGGCTCATGACCGCCGATGGTTCCGGCGGATCGGCGTTCCGACATGGAGCCCTTCTGGCCGCCCACAGCTCTTCTTCGGTTCTGGAAGGAGCCGGCCAGGACCGGTGACAGTGCCGCCCGGAAGACAGCGAGAGAATTACCACGACCTCGTCAGCAAAGTGCAGGCGGAGATCGGGGATCCCATCACTGGAGGTCGCGGTTCTTGATGGAATCCCCGATCAAGTTCTCCGGGTGCCCTGCAATATGTTTCCCATGTCCGTCCTCTCGCCTATTTTGGGCGGCGGGCCCTCGTGACGTGGGGGGGGGGGGGGGGGGGGGGTGTGGGGGGGGGGGGGCGGGGGGGGGGGGGGGGGGCCCCCCCCCCCCCCCGGCGCCCCCCCCCCCCCCCACGTCAGGAGGGGTTTGTTCAACCGGCGGTTGTCACCATCGGTACCAGCGGCCCCGCTTTCCGTTTGCTGTCGGCCGGATCACGAACCCAAGCAGCCAGACCACCAGCACGATGATGGCGATCCACCACAGTGCCTTCAGTGCGAAACCCGCACCGAAAAGAATCAGAGCGAGCAGAAGAACGAGAAGAATGGGAACCATGATTATCAACCTCCGAGACACTGTGTGCCCCCAAGGCCCGCCTTCACTCCCCGAGCCATACAGAAATCTTACAGGACCAGCTTGAGCATGCCTCTGGGCGCAGGGCAGTCAGTACTGGCGGATGGATACGATTCCATTCCGGTCGATCGACGCTCCGTTATTGCATTCCTTTCGTCGCGTACCTCAATGGGGCCGCCGTACGGTGCCGGGGTGCGGGTCGGCGAGGTGGGCGGCTTCGAGTGCGGCGTTGAAGTCAGTGAGGGGAGTGCCGGTGTGCCCTTCGATGCCTTTGAGGATGGGCCAGGCCGGACCTTCGACGCCGTACAGACTGGCATCGGTCATTCATGCGGCGGTGGCTTCGGCTCGCAGTTCGCCGCTGGTGTGGAAGTAGGCCGCGATGAAGAGACCGGTTGGGTCGGTGTCGGGCTCGGGGTGGTATCCCGTGGCCAGGCGAGTTCCGAGGCGTCGGCTGACGTCCGTGTCGGTCAGGCTGGTCACCGTGCCGGCGTCCTGGAGCAGTGCGTAGCGGCTGATGACGGCAGCGGCGAGCAGTCCGCCCGGCCATACGATGCGCTGGGCCTCGCGCACTGCGGTGACACGGTCGTCGCGCTCGGAAACTGGCTGGTCGGAGGAGGAGCCGTGAGGTATTCGATCAACGTGGACGTGGCACTGCATCGAGATGAGACGTGGCTGCTGATCGTGCGCGGACCGGGTGAGGAACATGCGGCGGGAACCTTGTCCCTGGTCGGTGGGACGGTCGACCAGTGCTCGCCCGGCGGGGACGTGACCACCGCCACCGGCCGCCGGGAGGTCCTGGAGGAGATCGGCGTAAACCTCGACGGAGTGGACCTTGCCTACGCGGACGAAACGTTCTTCGTCACGGACACCCGCAGCCCGGTCATCAACGTGGTTCTCGCCGGGAGGCTCCCCGAAGGCGCTGCGCCGGTGATCGCGTCGCCCCAGGAAGTCGCGGACATCCGGTGGGAGCGGCTGGACGCTCTGGAAACGGATCCGGCGTGTCCCCCGTGGACCTTGCGCAGCGTGCGGCTGGCTACGGCAGCACTCGACCGGGCGGCGCGGCCGTCTCGGGCACTCAGCAGCGCGGCGCGCGACCGAGATGCCGTCCGCTCCAGTCCGGACTCCGCAGGGCGGATGACACCGTCCTCGTCCGACCGAGGCGGATGACGGTGGGGTCCCGTGTGACGACGTCGGAGGGGCGCCGTCTCTCCAGACCATCATGCGCCGGCTTCGGGCAGGCACACGGTCGTCTGGTCGCGGGGCTCTCGACGAGTGACTGCGGCCGTCTGGATATCAGTCCGTTCGTAGCGCTACCCAGCGGGGCTGTGGTGGAGCCTTGTCGTCACCCCTCCGTCCGCCGGGGTGCAGCCGATGCCCCGCAGGACGGCGACGGGGGCTCCGCGGCCCCGCTGACCGAGGATGATTCCGGCTGCGGCAATCATGTCGGTGGACGTCTCCTCCTGCCGCTTCCCGCCGTGCTCGGAGACCCGCAGGGGGCTGTTCCGGTGCCGGTCCCCGGGCGGCCGGGGGCTGCCCCGGGGTGCTACATGGTGGTGCCGGCGTGACCGGTGGCGACGCTCTCGTACCGCTGGACACTGGCAGACTTTGGACGACTCCAGGGGGCGGGTAAGCCGAGCGCGGTTATACGGGAGAGGCTCTCGGCCAGCAGGGGGCCAGGCCGATCCCCCCTCACCCAATGCTGGTCGTGGACGCCGAGGAGTGTGAGACACAAGTGCGGCTGCCGTGGCCGCCCTGCCGCGAACTGGTCGCCCGTCGTCAGGATGACCTGGGCCGCCTCACATCCTGCGGTCCGACGCAGAAGGGCCGCGAGATGACCCGCTTCTTCGGGGATCAATTCCTCCTCGCCCGGCGATCCAGATGGCTGCGGTTGCCGCGCCCTCGCTGACGAGCAGCCAGTGATGGCGCGGTGCCGACGTCGCGTACAGCCGCCACATGGCCGCTGCCTGGTCGGTGCGCCGTTCGGTGTCGGGAATGGCCGACCCCCGCTCCCGACGCGACGTGCACGCGAACGGAGGAAGCATGGAGGTCATCCGCTGCCCCCCTCCAAGAGGGCGAGGGCAGTTTCGGCCGCGGCGAGGTCCTGGGGGCCGATGCCGATGAGCTTGGCGACCGTGATGTCGTCCGGTGTCCGCCGTCCAGGGACCCGGCCGGCCAAGACCTCGCCGATCTCGCCGTCGACGCGGTCCGGCGTGACCTCTCCCCGGGCGAGGGCGGCATGAATGTCGCCGTAACGCAGGGCGAGGTCCCGGCTGTCGACGATGACCCGAGTGGCGCGGTGCAAGCAGGCGCCGTCGAGTTCCCGCTTGGCCGGGTCGTCGGCGCCGAGGGCGGTGATGTGCTGGCCCGGGCGGAGCCAGGAGCCGAAGAGGACCGGGGTGGCGCTGGCGGTCGCGGTGACGATGATGTCGGAGTGTCGCGCGGCCCGCTCCGGATCGGCGACAGCGGTGACGTCGACGTGCGGCAGGTCTTGGCCGAGGCGGCCAGCGAGGGCGAGCGCCCGGCGGTGGTCGCGACCCCAGACGTGGAGCCTACGGACCGGCCGTACGAGGGTGAGGGCGCGGGCCTGGAGTTCGGCCTGTCTGCCGGTGCCGAGGACGGTCGCGCGGGACGCGTCCGGACGCGAAAGTGCGCGGGCGCAGACGGCACCGGCGGCGGCCGTACGGAGGTCGGAGAGGTGGTGCTCGTCCTCCAGTATGGCGGTGATGGCGCCGGTCGAGGCATCGAAGAGCGCGACGAATCCGCCGCCTTCGGGCAGGCCGTGTGCGCGGTTTCCCGGGAACCAGTTGGCGACCTTGACGAGGAAGTGGCGGCCCCCCGGCAGGTGGGCGGCCTTGACGTGTGAGTCACCGCCGTCGGTGACGGGCAGCACCATGACGGGCGCCTGGGCGCCTTCGGCGGTACTGAACGCGGTAAAGGCGTCGGTGACCGGCTCCACCAGGTCGGTGAGGTCCACTGCCGCGCGAATACGGTCGGCCGTGTAGTGGGGAATGCCGGGCATGGTGGTCCTCACTCGGGCAGGGTGTCGAGGGTTCCTTGGGCCACCAGGCTCACCTCGCCGCCGACCCGTATGTTGTGCAGCACCTCCGGGCGTCCTTGTGGCAGGACGGTGAGCCGGCTCGGACGGCCGGTGAAGCGCCCCTGCCGCAGGACGAACTCCTTCTCGACGGGCACGACGCGCTGCTGGGCCAGATAGGCCCCAACACAGCCGGCCGCACTGCCGGTCGCCACATCCTCCAGGACGCCGTCGTTGTTCCAGTGCCGGCCTTCCAACACCTCGACGTCGAGCACGTACGCGAACTGCGCACCGTACCGCCCGACCAACTCTGCGAAATCGCCGCGGACGATCCTCGCCTCGGCAAGACCCGCCACCACCGGCACGATCAGGTAACGCAGGCCGGTGGAGACGACGCACAGGGGCAGGTCGGCCAGTGCGGAAACGGGCAGGTTCAGGGCCGCTGCGACCTCCGCCCTCTCCGCCGTCGGCACGTGCGCGAGAAACTCCGGCGCTCCCTGGTCGAGTTCCGCGTGATAGCCGTTTGCGGTGTGCCGGGTGGACACCTCGACGGTCCTGCCGCAGAGGTGGAACGTCCAGCGTCGGGGGCCAGGGGTCCCGGCGCGCTCGTGCAGGACGGCGGCCGCGCCCAGGACCGGGTGTCCAGCGAAATCGAGCTCCTCGAAGAGGTCGAAGACCCGGGCGGTGACGTGTTGGGTTCCCTCAGTGCGGCTCAGAAAGATCGACTCGAAGTGACGGAGTTCCTGGGTGATTGTGAGCATCTGCTCGGCGGGCAGGCCTGGGTCGTCGGGGAAGACTGCCAGGGAGTTGCCTGTGTACGCCTTGCCGGCGAACACGTCGACATGACGGTAGTGCAGGGGCATGAGGTTTCCAGGTGGTGCGAGAGCGGACTCTACGTCTCGACGCTAGGGGGCACCGACCGCGCTGTCGTGGTCCAATCCACGTAAAGTGGCCCATGTGGATCGACTGGTGCGACGCATCCCGGCGTCGAGGTTTCCCCAGATGCTCGGTGACTGGCGCGCAGGCGAGGGCACACTGGCGCGCAGGCTGGCTGACGCCTTGGAGAAGGCCGTCTACGACGGCCGGCTCCCGATCGGCCCGCAGCTTCCGGCCGAGCGCCTGCTCGCCAACGAGTTCGGCCTCGCGCGAGGAACCGTGGCGGCGAGCTACCAGATTCTGCGCGCAGAACGGTTGATCGTCACCCGGACCGGCTCCGGCAGCACTGTCTCCCTGCCGCCCCGGCTGCACGACCGCCTCTCACCGTGGGTCAGCGACCGGGGCAAGGCTGGCAGGAACGGGGCGCCGCTGGATCTCACTGTCGCGGAGCCCGCCGCCCCCTTCCCGGAACTGCTTCAAGCTGTGGGGGAAGCGGCCGACGCACTGCCCGCCGAGCTGTTGGGTGACTCCTCCTCGTATGGCCGCCGATCGGCCCTGCACACGGGCGTCGCCGACCTCTACAACGCCGAAGGGCTCGCCACCGATGTCGGGCACCTCCTGCTGACCAGCGGCGCCGACGCCGCGCTGTGTCTGCTCAGCGCGGCATACCTACAGCCCCGCAGCAGGGTCGTCCTGGACTCTCCCACCTACCCGGGCGCGCTCGCCCTCTTCCGGAGCACGGGCGCCAGGCTGATCTCCCAGCCCCTCACCCCCACCGGCTGGGACCTGCCCGCTCTGGACCGCACGCTCACCTCGGCCCGGCCGTCCCTGACCTACCTGATCACGGATTTCCACAACCCCACCGGCCTGCTGATGGATGAGGACGACCGCACCCAACTCCGTCGGCGACTGCACTCCCACGACACCCTGGCCGTCTTCGACGAGACCCTACGGGACCTCGACCTGCGCAAGGCCACGGCGCCGCCTCCGCGCCTCGCTGCACGCGCCGGTGACCGGCGCATCGTCTACGTGGGCTCCCTGAGCAAGTCCCTGTGGCCGGGCCTGCGCGTCGGCTGGATCCGCGGCCACCCAGACGTCGTCCGCCGGCTGGCGGCGCTCCCACTCGCCGCCGCACTCGCCCCCTCCCCATTCGACCAGCTCGTCGCCGCCCGACTCCTGGAACGCAGACAAACGATCCTCGACCGGCGGCGCGCACAACTGGTCTACCAGCGAGACCACTTGATCACGCGGCTGTCGACCCTGCCGTGGTGCCGCTTCCAGGTGCCCCAAGGCGGACTGTCTCTGTGGCTCGAACTCCCCGACACCGACACCCGGCGCCTGGCCGACCTAGCCGCCAGGCACAGCCTGGCCCTCACCCCGGGCTTCCGCTTTTCCCCGGACGGCGCCCTGGACCACTACCTGCGCCTCCCCTTCACCCTCCCGCCCGAGACGATCGACATCGCGGTCGACAGACTCACCAACACCTATGCCGATGCGAAGGACGGCCGCTGACAAAACCTGCATAGGGCCGCCCGGCCAGCCGCTGCCCGGCGGGGCCTTACTCCGCGCGGCAGCACATCTGGGGGATCGAGAAGCATCCACCCGCTGGCCTGCGATCGGGCCTGAGGACGTGATGAGGCGACCGACCGGAAGCCGTGCCGACGCCGTTCTGCACCTCCGCCCCTGGCACGGGCCAACAGCATTTCCTTCGGCACGAGTCCGCTCGAATCACCATCTCTCTCGCGGTTGGGCCCCTCACCAGCGACGGTGGTGAGGGCTGCGGTTACGGCTGGAGACGGCCGACACCGCGACCAGCGGCGACCGTGTGCGCACCCGCGCACGCTCACCGTCTCGTTCCGAGCGCCGCCTCGGTTCCGCCCGCGAGGTGCGTCAGCACACGCCGGTTGAACAGTGAACGTGGCGTTCCTTGGACTCCGCCTCGGCTCCTGTGACGGACCGTTTCTCGGCCGACTTCGCCGAGGCTGCGGTGGTCGTCCGCCCCTGAGGGCAAGATGGCGTTTCTTCGCAACATCACGCGCCGGCGCCCCCAGACCTCTTCGCGGCCCCCGCCGTAGCCGACGGTTTCCAGGCCCATCGACTCCAGGGCGACGTTTCCCGAGAGCACCATCACGTCGGCCCAGGACAGGGCTCGTCCGCATTTCTGCTTGACCGGCGAAGGCCGCATCGCCTCCGTGGGAGTCAGAGACGGGGAAAGCGGAAGGCCCCCTGCCCTCCGCCCAGTTGCAGCCAGAGGTGTTCAGAGTGTTCGACCAGGCGCAGCGCCAGTGCCTCGCAGCCGGGGCAACGGCCGGTGAGGCCGGGGTCCGGCCCGTAGACGCGCAGTTGGGCGAGGGATCCGGTGAGCCCGCACTGCGGACACCGCCGCCAGGCGGTGGTCGGCTCCACGGCGAAGATCTGCGACAGGGGGCCGGCAAGAGCGTTACCGTCACGAGGGGAGAAGGTCACGTGTGTTCTCCAGCGAGTGGGCTGCGCGCGGCAGCTGCGGGGCAGTGGTCAGCCGAAGCGTTCGGTGCGGATGCGGTCGGGAGAGTGCCCGACACGGATCAGGAGATCCGCCGCGTGTTCCACGAAGCCGGTGGGTCCGCACACGAAACACAGGACGGGCCGTTCGTCCGTTCCTCCCTGCGGCAGGTCGTCGGCGGTGATGCGTCCGGCGGGCCGGGACGAGCCGGCCGGTGCCTGGCGGGTGTGGATGATCCGGGTGCTCGTCGCTGGCCCGTTGCCGGTCGTCAACTCGTCCCGGTACCAGACCTGACCGGGGTCACGCACCGAGTAGACCAGCCGCATCTGGGCGGCGGACCCCTCAACCCGGTTGGCCCGGATCATGGCCATCAGGGGAACGATCCCGCAGCCTCCGGCCACCAGCAGGACCGGATCGGTCTGCTCCGGCCGCCAGACGAACCAACCGCCCAACGGGCCCCTAACCTCGACCTCCGCGCCCACTGGGAGGTCACGGACCAGGTAGGGGGAGACCTCACCGTCGGGAACAGCCTGTACGCCCAGCTCGATACGGATTCCCCGGGCCGGTGAAGCCAGGGAGTAGCTGCGGACGGCCTGATACCCATCGTCCCCGCTCAGCCGTATGTCCACGTGCTGCCCGGCCAGGTGCCCGGGCCATCCGGGGACGTCGAACAGGAGGGTGCGTCCCGTCGAGGACTGTTCCTGGCGTCCGACGAGTCGGCTGCTGAGCCACGCACTCATGGTTCAGTCGCTCCAGGCCCGCTGCTCGCGCCATGGGTCACCGTAGTCGTGGTAACCCACCGACTCCCAGAAGCCGGGTTCGTTCCGAAGAGTGAGGGTGAGTCCGGTGACCCACTTCGCTGACTTCCAGAAGTACAGGTGAGGGACGAGCAACCGGACAGGCCCGCCGTGTTCCGGCGACAGCGCGAATCCGTCGTAGGTGTGGACGAGCCACGCCTTGCCCTCCTGGAGGTCTTCCAGGGGAACATTGGTGGTGTAGCCGCCTTCACCGTGTGCGACGGCGAAGTCCGCCGTCGTTTCGGCCTCGGCGAGAAAGGTGTCGAGGGACACCCCACGCCAGACGGTGTCGAACTTCGACCACCGGGTGACGCAGTGGATGTCGACGGTCACGTCCTCCTGGGGAAGCGACATCATCTCTTCCCAGTCCCAGCGTCGGGTCTGCCCCGACTCCGTGGTCAGGGTGAAGGACCAGTCCTGTGTCCGGACATGGGGCGTCGGCCCGGCTGAGAGCACCGGGAATGACTCGGTGGGGTACTGCCCCGGCGGCAGCCTGCCGTCGAACCGGTGCGTACGGCCGTGGAAGCCCGGAGAGAAGTTGCCCATACCTGCGTGTCCGTCCTCGATGTCGGTGCCAGGCCGCGACAGGTCAAGCGCGGCGTCGATGAGGATCTTGGGAGTCCGGCCGCCGGTCGCCCGGGCGGGCGACCGGCGGCCGCAGGAGACGGCCGCGTCAGCTCTTGAGGAAGTCGAGAAGGTCCTTGTTGAACTTCTCCTTGTCCCCAGGGACGAGGGCGATGCCGTGGGAGCCGCCTTCGTACACCTTGAGCGTGGCGTTGGGGATGATTTTCGCGGACTTGCGGCCCGTCGCGTCGATGGGCACGACCTGGTCGTCGTCGCCGTGCACGACCAGAGTCGGCACGTCGAACTTCTTGAGGTCCTCGTGGAAGTCGGTGGAGGCGAAGGCGTCCACGCAGTCCACGCCGCCCTCGATGGTCTGGGCCATCGCCATGTACCAGAACGCGTCCTTGTTGCCCTGCGTGACCTTGTTGCCGTCCCGGTTCGCACCGAAGAACCCGACAGCGGTGTCCTTCCAGAACTGGGACCGTTCCGCCAGGATGCCGTCCTTGATGCTGTCGAACACCGACTGGGGAACGCCCTCGGGGTTGTCCGGGCCCTGCAGCATCAGCGGCGGAACCGCGGAGAGCAGGACAGCGGACTTGATGCGGTCCGTGCCGTGCCGGCCGATGTAGCGGGCCAGCTCGCCGCCGCCCATCGAATGCGCGACCAGCGTGACGTCCCGCAGGTCGAGCTGGGTGATCAGATCGTGCAGGTCGTCGGCGAACGTATCGAAGTCGTATCCGTCGTACACCGGAGTCGAGCGGCCGTGGCCCCGGCGGTCGTGGGCGATTCCCCGGAAGCCCGCGTCGGCCACGGCCTTCAGCTGGTCCTGCCAGGCGTCACCGTTGAGCGGCCAGCCGTGGATGAAGACCACGGGGCGCCCCCGGCCCCAGTCCTTGTAGAAGATGTCGACACCGTCACGGGTTGTACAGACCGGCATGCGAACTCCCTCGTACTCGCGCGGCGCCCCGCCACTGTGTGACCCGCGTGGATGATGGGCTGTTCCAGGGGCTGTTCCAGCTGTTCCAGCCCCGCTGGAGCCGCTGGGCGAATTGCGGCATACAAAGCCCCTCCCTCCCATCCTTCACACGCGAGGGCGTTCCGCATCCCGACGCCTCCGCATCGCTCCGAACAGCCCCGATACAGCCCACCCGGGCAGGCATACACGGGGTGCGGATCCGGCAGAAGCAGGAGAAGGCACAACGGTCCGAAGGCCAACCCAGCGTTATCGAGGACGACCATGCTGACGACAGCCGGTCGAGGGCGAAACCGGGGTCACACACCAGCTCTACGGGCACAGCCACAGGCTCGTCGCGAAGCAGGCGCCGAGGAAGGCGAGGATGCCGGTGCTCCTCGTCAACGCTTCCCCGGCATGGCCAGCGCGCGAGCCTTCCGCATGAGGTGTCGTAGGAACTCCTTCGATGGGGAGGACCTCCGCCCCGAGGGACGTCTGGGCCAGCCCGGGGGACTCCGGAACGCGACCTCCGTCTGGCGAGGCACCCCTACGAGCCCATGTGTCGTGGCTGTCAGGGCAGTGCCCAGGACAGGATGTCGCCCGCTGAGGAGCCTTGCAGGCCCGGAGACCTTCGGCGCCACGTAACGGCTCTCGATCGCCTGGGGCCAGTGCCATTCCGTCGCGTTGCCCGGCCTCACTCACGCCGCCAATCGGGTCGGAATGCCGGACGCGTGCTGCGTCCGGGAGGTGCAGTAGGCCGATCAGCTGGATCGTCTCAACCCGGACGAGAGGCAGTCCTGCCTAGGCCCCGCCGTCCATGCCCTAGGCAGGACCGGTCTCGGAGGCCCGGGCCACTCAGGAATCGCCAGCAGCGTCAGCGGCTCAGCAGGACGGTGGTCTCAATCCGACGGCGGACCGCACGCCGCCTACGAATGGGTCAATCACCTCGTAAGTCCTTTAGTTCCTGTTTACATGAGATTTCGCCTGTAGTCGGGATCGCCGCGAAGGGGAACTCATGCGTGTGACTAGGAAGGGCCTGGCCATGCCGGGCCGCAGTGCGGGGAGACGCCGGTCCGTCGGCCGCGTGCTGGCGGGTGCGGTCGCTCTCGCCGCGTCGCTGGGGGCGGCCCCTGCGACGGTCCCGCCACCGGCGCCCGGCAGTTCCGTCATTACGGTGAAGACGGGCGGTGACCGGACCGGGGACTCGGCGGTCGGCCCGTTGGCCGGTGTGAGGCTGGCCCTGTACGCCTCGGAGGATGCCGTCGCACCGATCGCTGCGGCATGGGCCCGGTGCACGTCCGATGCCGACGGCGACTGCAGCTTCATCGTGCCGGACACGGAGGACGGCGGTGCGAACGAGGGCGCCCGCTACTACGTCGGTCAGCCCGAGGACGGTGTCCCCGCGGGTTGGTACACCAACACTGCCCTCAGGACCGGGGCGGGGAGCGGGTCCGGCTCGGTGCGTTCGCCGTATCGGTTCCTGACGCCGGCTCTGGAAGAGGGGCAGACCTACTCCTCCTCCAGCGACTTCATGTTCAGCACCGACTATGCGTCCAGTCCGTACGTCGCCTCCGGCGGCATCTGGCAGCAGTCCCGGGCCAATCCGGAACTCCCCGAGCAATGTGGTCTGGACGTCGCCCTGGTCCTGGATCTCTCCGCATCCGTGGGAAGCGCGCTGCCCAACCTGAAGGCGGCGGCGAACGGCTTCACCGACGCGCTGGCCCAGACCCCTTCCCGGATGGCGCTCTTCTCCTTCGACCGCGGCTCCCCCAGCACCGGCACGGCCAACCACCCCGAGTTGATGCCGGTCTCCACGCAGTCCGGCGCCGACGCCTTCAAGAACCTGTACGCCGACTGGACGCTGGGTTCGGGCACCAACTGGGACCAGGGGCTGTACGCGGTGGCCAAGGCCGAACCGCGCTACGACGCGGTCGTCGTCCTCACCGACGGCAACCCCACCTACTGGAACAACCCACGCCAGGGCGACGGCTCTCACACCCACTTCGCCGACGTCGAGGGCGGGATCTTCTCCGCCAACGCGGTCAAGGCCAAGGGCTCTCGCGTCGTCGCCGTGGGCGTCGGCCGAGGCGTTGAGGGAGTGTCCGGACTGAACCTCCGGGCCATCTCGGGCCCGGAAGCGTTCGACGGGACCAACCCGCTCACCGCCGACTACTACCAGACCGCCGACTTCGCCGGGGCCGGAGCGGCCCTGACCGAACTCGCACTCAGCAACTGCGCCGGAACGCTCTCGGTCGTCAAGCAGATCGTTCCCGAGGACACCACCGGTGAAGACATCACCGGAGCCACCCCCGCGGGTGAGGGCTGGGAGTTCACGGCGACCACCACGACGCCCGGCATCGGCGGCCTGCCCGACACCCAGGAGACCGCCGCCGACCGCACCGGCGCCGTTTCCTTCGATCCCACCTACCCGGCCGGCACCGACTCCGCAGACATCGCCGTGACCGAGGCTCAACGGCCGGGCTACGACCTGGTCACCCAGGGCGGACTCAACGCCGTCTGCACCGACCTCGACACCGGGGAGCCGGTCCAGGTCACCAACACCGGAACGGCCGCAAACCCGGGCTTCGGCGTGGATGTCCCCCGCCTCTCGGCGGTCAGCTGCACCATGTACAACCGGCCTCAGCAGGACGCGAAAGCCGGGATCACCGTCGAGAAGGAATGGCTCATCGACGGTAGGACGTACACCCAGGCCGGCCGCCCGGACGGCTACGACGCGGATCTCACCCTGACAGGCCCTGGCACCGGCGCCCCCACCTCCCAGGAGTGGGGCGAGGAGCGCGACGGCTACACCCTCGGGGACACCGCGACGATCGCCGAGACCGTCGCTGTCCCCGACACCTGCACCCTGGACAGCAGCCGGATCGTCTCGGCCAACGGCAGCATGGCCGACGAACCCCTGCCCTACGAGGCCCAGCTCACCCAGACGGAGAACACGTTCACCGTACGCAACACCGTGAGCTGCGAAGACGAGGACGAGTCCCGGCTGACCTTGGTAAAACGCGTCGTCAACCAGCACGGCGGGACCGCGGAACCCGGCGACTGGACCCTGACCGCCAACGGCCCGGAGAACCTCTCCGGCACCAGCGGCAGCGAGGCCGTCACCGACGTGACGGTGCCCCCCGGCAGCTACACCCTCGGCGAGAACGGCGGCCCCGAGGGCTACCGGCCGGCCGGCTGGGAGTGCGAGACCTCCGAAGGCGAAGTTCTACCGGTCACGAACGACCAGGTCACCCTTGCCGCGGGCGCCAGTGTCACCTGCACCCTGACCAACAAGGAACACAGCCCGGGCCCGTCGCCCTCCCCTCACCCCACGGATGACGACTGCTACTGCCGTGAGGACGACGGACACGGATACGGCAACGGCCGGCACTGACAGGGCATGCGGTAGGCACCGACCTCGGGCAAAAGCCCGGGGTCGGTTCGCTGTCTCGATGTCGATGGAGAAGCCGGGCGGCGCCTTCGTCTCAGACCGCTCCAGGGCGGAACCATTCCCCCACTACCTTTTTGGTGGCCTCGCAACGGGGCTGCCGGCCTCCGGGCCCGGCATGACTTCCCCTTTGTAACCATGATCCGGGGATGGTGTCACCGAGCCCGGAGGCACTGACTGACCGCTGATCAGGGGCATGACCACCGACTCTTCGCAGGTCGGGAGGCTCTTCGTAACGTGGATGTGGCGATCGGTGCCGTGGACGAGGCCGGGTGGAAGCACGACCGGAGGATGCACGTGATCGACACCGACGACATCGACGTCTATCTCAGCCTGGACGTCGGCAAGGGCGCACACCACGCCGCCGCCGTCACTCCGGCCGGGAAGAAGGCGTTCGACAAACGGCTGCCCAACACCGAGCCCAAGCTCCGCGAACTGTTCGCGAAAATCCAGGCCAAGCACGGAAAGGTACTGATCGTGGTCAACCAGCCGGCCCCGATCGGAGCCCTGCCGCTGACGGTCGCGAGGGACATGGGGCTGCCCCGTCGCCTACCTGCCCGGCCTGACGATGCGGCGAATATCCGATCTCTATCCCGGCGAGGCCAAAACCGACGCGAGGGACACGTTCATCATCGCCGATACCGCCCGCGCGATGCCACACACCCTGCGCTCGGTCGACCTCGAAGACGAGACGATCGCCGAGCTGGAGATGATCGTCGGCTTCGATGACGACCTGGCCGGTGAGGCCACCCGGGTCTCAAACCGGCTCCACGGCCTGATCATCAGATCCACCCGTCCCTGGAACGGATCCTGGGGCCGCGGTTGCAACACCCCGCTGTCCTCGCCCTGCTGGAGCGGTTCGCATCACCGGCCCAGATCCGCAAAGCAGGCCGCCGGCGGCTGGTCACACTGCTGCGGCCGAAGGCACCACGCGTGGCCGAGCGCCTGGTCGAGGAGATACTCACCGCGATGGACGAGCAGACCGTGGTGGTTCCCGCCACCGAAGCGGCCGCCCTGATCGTCCCGAGCCTGGCCGGCTCGCTCGCCACCGTCCTTGACCAGCGCAAGCTGCTGGGCGGGCGGATCGAGAACCGCTGAAGGCCCACCTTCTTTCCCAGGTCCTGATCTCGATGCCGGCGTCGGGATCAGGACCGGAGCCAGGGTCCTCATCGAGGTCGGCGACGGCAGCAGCTTCCCGTCAGCCGCCCACCTCGCCGCCTACGCAGGACTCGCCCCGGCAGCCCGCAATTCGGACTCCTCGATCCGAGGCGAACACCCATCCCGGCGAGGAAACAAGCAGCTCAACTAGCCCTCTGCCTCTCCGCGTTCGCAGCCCTCAGCGACCCTGCCTCCCGGTCCCACGACGACAAGAAGGTCAGCCAGGGCAAGCACCACACCCAGGCTCTGCTCTGCCTCGCCCGACGCCGGGCCGACGTCCTCTTCGCCGCACTCCGCGACGGAACCTTCTACGAACCTCGGCCGACCAACCCGTGACCGCCACCCATGCCAGCCTCACCGCACCGGGAAATCGGGCTCGTGCCCCAGAACAGCCATAAGCTCCGCGAAGCACCGGTCCTGCGCGGGCCCCCGGCCATCCCGCCCAGCGCATAGGCCGTGGTCTTGAAGCCATCCATGTGATGGAACTCCGCACCCCACGCCCCCAGTCGCACGAAGGCCACCTGCTCCAGACCCAGGCGTTGAGTCCCCCACGGATTCACCGCCACGATGCCACAAGGACCAACCTCAAGCCGGACCCTGAGAATCATCCACCAGAAGAACAAGGCACAGCCGACCGCCAGCCCCGTCCACAGCCCAGCCAGCCGCGCTGCCGCCATGCCAAGGGCTGTCCCGTAATCCCTGGTGGATCAGCGCGCGGCGTCAGATGCGGTGCATCGCAAGGCGGAGGGGCGTCCGCATACTGGGTGCATTCGGGCGCTCCGACAACGCGGCGAGGTGCCGTAGCTGTCGTCGTGCGCCCGCCGGGGATTGCGGGACAGCCCTCAGGAGACGAAACCCAGACACCCCAGCCCATGATCGCCTTCACGCCGACGACAACAGGAGCTATAAAGCCCGCCACGAGAACCGGCCCCTCCACCCGCCACACCGATACCGCGACCCCACCCTGGTCAACCATGCCCGCATTGTGAGCCACACAGCTTGACCGAAGACATAGGGGCACCCCCCGGGGGCCCGGGCGGCGCTCGCACCACGACCGCGGGCGCAGGAGGTGTCCGATTTCCCGGATTCCGCACCACGAGTCTAGGTTTATCGGGTGAGCACGCGGCCTCAGATGGCCGCGCCCCCTATCGCCGGGGCGCGGCCATTTCTTCAGTCTGATCCTCAACTGACCCATGTGCACTACAGGCGGACCATCACGCACTCTTCTTCTGGGCGCACATCCGAAAGAAGGGGGATGCGGTTCATCCGCTTGTGAAGTTTTCCGGACTGGAGGCTGCCCTCGGCTCTCGAGTGCGCGTTGTGGCGCGCCAGGCGCGCAATCCAACGGACCTTTTGGCTACACATGGGGGAAGGGGTGGGATTTCGGACTTCTCGGGAAGGTGGCTTCCGGCTTTGCGGCACGACATATCGTCGTCTCTGCGATGTCGGTTCCGTCCGAAGCGTGCAACTCCAAGCACCAGCACATGAGTTCGTGGTCATACCACTCCCATTGGCGCATTGGAGGCACACATGGACGACGGGGAGTCTCGCGACAAAAAGAAGGGACCAGCAAAGGTCTTGATCACCTTCCTGTCAGCGCTGGCTGGTCGAGCTGTTGCCGACTGGTTCAGCGACTGGAGGAGGCGCCATGGCCTATAGCTGGTCCCTGGTCACCCTTCGCTGACCGCATATGCGGTCAGTTGGCCGGGTCTCACGAACCCGTCCTTGCGGGGTCACGTCTTGCCGGGCGTGGCCCCGCTCTTTCACTGGCGACAAATTATGAACCCGGCGCCTCCCATTCAGTGCCTAGGCATACGTCAAGTCATATGTGTCGCCACCCCAAGCACTGTAGCGCGCTCCCCGCACGCGCGGGGGTGGTCCGCGCTTCTTGCCGTTCCGAATGTAGGCAGGTCGCCGAGTGCGCTCCCCGCGCGTGCGGGGGTGAGCCTCACTCCTCACCCAGGACCCCAACGCACAGTCGTAAACCCAATTAAGCAATGACGGTGACACTCGGCGTTCCTGCCAACTGCCGCATCTGGACCACCTGCACCGCCGACTGGACTCCGCCGAGGTAGCGACCCCTACCGGGCAGCCAAGACACTGTGCGAGCCTCGGGCCGGTGGCCTTCTCCTCCTGGCCTACATTGCGGCGCCCCTTCTTGCACGGTCAGCGAAACGGACCTCCACAGTGTTCTGCCGCCGGGGTTCCCACTCCTCTGCCTGCGCTGTTGTCAGTCACCGGCCCGCGCGTTCGCCTCTACGTCGGTGTTGGTCTCGGATCCGTGGCCGATCGGCCAGCGACTGGCGCTTGGCCGTGAGATCCAGCCACGAGGTTTGAGATCCCACAGATGACAAGGGACGAGTTCGCTGACCTTTGACATCCAATGCAGTCGTTTGACAGCGAACCCAGTCGTGCGAGGTGAGCACGCTCTGCATTCAGGAGCGTTGCCTGCGACGCTACTTCGAACCTGAGCAGCAGGTCGTGTGGGGCGTCTCGGCTCCTGTGCGTTCGATGAAGGCTTGCTTCGCATCTGGCCGGCTATGCCTGGACGAACCCCGAGACTTCGCCAGTCTGCACAGCGCGGTCGAGACGGCTGCGCACGCGAGGCCGTCTGCATGTGTCTGCTCCACGGGGTCCTCCTGCGCAGTCACCGCGTCTCGCCGAACGCTGGCACATCAGCTGCATCGGAGCCCGGGCGGAGGCGTTCGCATCGCAATGGGTAGCGCCACACTCCGTGGTCCTGTCACACACCGGCGCCGATCTCCGCGACGAGCACGGGGTCGACCAAGGCTGACTCCAGGAATGTACGGCTTGTCCTGGACGCGGTGAAGCGGACGCCGACCCAGGGGTGTTCGAGGCCAGCTGCGGTGACGTGGTCGGCGAGGTCCCGGCGCCAGGGCCGAGCGTGCGGACGGTCCTGCCCACGAGCCATAGGCGTCCGGTGGTGTCGCAGCGGCCCAGGAGCAGGACTTGGGGCCGATGCAGGAAGCCGGCGAGGCCGCCGATGAGTGCTTCGGCGGAATTCCTGCGGCGAACCTTGGACCAGCCGCGCACGCCCGGCCGGTAGCGGCCCGTCAAACTCTTGACCACGACACCTTCGCCCCGGGCACCTCGTCCACTCGTACAGCCACTCCTGCGCGACCGCGGGATCCGCGGCCGAGGGGTACAGCATTCACGACGGATCGACGCGGGGCGGGCGCTGACCGGCCTTCATCTCCAGAACGGTGACCGCGTCCTCGGGGCCACGGGCAGAACCTCGAAGGTCCCGCGCAGATCGGCCTCGAACGAGGTGATTCCCTCCTTCGCCTTCGCCCTGTTCATCCGGTCTGGAAAGTTGACGGCGGAGATGCGGTCGCCAGACGGCGGTAGCCGATTTGCCTCGCGCCGGGCGTTGACCGGCCAGGTGAACCACGGCTGGGCACCCCTCGTCGACCGCTACCCAGTGGGTGGAGCGCGAAGGTACCGGCCCGCCCGTCCCACGCGGGGCGGTGGTGGACGTCGTGGTCGACGGCGAGACGGTGCCTGTGCGACTGGGCGTATGGCATTCCAACACCAAGGCAAGACGACACAAGCTCACCGTGAAGCAGCGGGCCGCCCTCGCCGCGCTGGACATGGTGTGGGCGGTCCCAGCCCCGGCTGCCGGGCTGGGACCGCCCACGGAGCCGCCCGCCGCTCAACCCACGCCGCCGGCAGCCGCGGCGAAGCAGGAGGTACGCGACCATCACGAGGAGTGCGACGAGGGGCTGTCCGAGGGGCGAACTGCTCGGGCTGGTCCATCGAGCGGTTCGGCCGCCCTCCGAGCGGGAGGGCTCCGGGGGACGACTTCTGACCTCGCCCCCACCACTACGAGACCCCTGGACCGCCGACAGAGCCCGGGGTCTTACGTCACCGCCCGGCGGTACGGGCTACCACCAGCTGCACGGGATGGTGACCCGGATTTCCGCCAGGCCGACGCCGGTCACCGGGTCGCGGTGCGTCGGCTCGTACAGGCTGGCGGTGTCGCCGACCGTGAACCAGTCGCCGAACCACGGCCATGCGAACGGACAAGCTCGCATTTGCCCACCAGGCCGCCTTCCGGTGCTCGTGCCGTATTCGCACTCGCTACTCGAACGCAATCGTCAGCCGGTCAGCCCACCCGTCCGACCGGTCCTGCTCCGCGACAGCCTCAAGCAGGTCACGGACCTGGATGAAGTGCGCCTCGCCCATCAGCGCCCGGCTGGCACTGGCATGACGCCAGATGATCTCGACGGGGCGTTCCACATCCACAGTCAGCCGGTCCCACAACGCGGCGAGGTTGGCCCCGTAGTACAAGCCGAAGTCCAACGGTCCGGCCAGAGCTCTGTGCAGATCCGCTTGCGACCTGATCTCCGCGCCGTTGATCTCCACCCTCACACGCGCTCCCCTTCCAGTCTCGGACCAGCCCTCCAGAGCTCGTGTACAGAGGGGTGGCCAGCACCCGGATTCGAACCGGGGTTTCCGCCTCGGGGTGAACCCGAGTGCGGTGTCCTTGGCCGCTGGACGATGCATGGCCCGAGGCAGCGTACGTGCCCTCAAGCCGCAGAGCACACTCGTTTTCGCACTGCTTGTGCAGCCGACGCATCGAGGTCAGCAACAGGGACGTGCTCGCGGCATCGTCCGCGTCGGTGGCGCTCAGCATCAGTGGATCATCGCTCATGCTCAGCAGCGCCGGCACGTGGGTTTTGCTCACCGGGCCCGCCCCGTCGTCCGCACCGTTCGCCTCGATCCTGCGGTCCGATTTGGCGAGGAGGGCCCAGCTAGGCGCGTTCGCCGCCGTGCAGCAGCGCGTCTCGCGCCGTGCGGGCGGCGGCTCCCTGCTGCCACTCAACGGGGTGCAGGGCGGTGCCGCACCAGCCGCACGAGCACCCTCCGCGCAGCGCGGCCGCCCGGGGGCGTTGCGGGTGTGGCCGTCGTAGCCCTACCAGTCGCTGCATGCCGCTGCCCAGATCGAAGAACACCGGCTTCGGACGCAGCAGCGCGGGCGCAGCTGCGTTGACCGTCATCGGGTGGGAGGCCCCTCCGTATCGCCCGCAAGGGATTCGAGTCCAGCGAACGCTTAGGGCGCCGCCGATGGGTCATAGAACACACCATGTCCTGGCGCACCGGCTACCGCAGACTCAACCACCGATACGAACGCCAACCCCGCAACTACCTGGCCTTACTCGGCCTCGCCGCAGCACACTGCTGCTACAAACGACTCGCCCGACTCGCCACACAGGACACGGATTCAATATGGGCCGCGACCGCCTCCTATCACTTGGGCAGGACCAGCAGGGCGTCTCCGACCGGGCGTTCGCCGCTCGCGTCGGAGGGACGATTGACGACCTGACCGTCCACGACCATGGTCGTGGAGCCACCGCCGTCGAGGTTGACGGCCTCGCGCAGGCCCAGGGCGCGGGCGACTGCGGCGCTCTCGGAAATGCTCAGGCCGAGGGATTCGGTGCTGCGGCCGTCGGCGGTGACGAGGACGGTACGTCCGGCGGCGTCGACGCCCGCGAGGGTACGCGGGTTGCGCTTGAGGACCCAGCCGTAGTCGAAGCTCGGGTTGCCTGGCTGGACCATGCCGTCGGTGGCGGCGGTGATGTGGACGCGGCCGTCACGGACGAGTTCGGGCCCGCCGTTGACGACGTCGGTGCGCCGCGAGGGAGCATACGGCCGCCCGTCGCCGTCCCGGAGTGTGCCGCGTATGTGGAGCGGTTCGCCGACACGGGCCACAGCCGTGAGGCCGGTGACGGCATCGCCCGTGGCCTGAACGGAACTGCCACCCTTGGGCAGGGCGCCGCCGCGCGGTGAGCGCAGCTCCCGTACCCGTCCGGTGTGGTCCAGAATCGCTTCGAGGCCCTCGCCGTGCGGGGTCGAAGCGCCGAACTGCGGTGTGAAGGCGATGAGTTCGGCCGCGTCGGTGCACGTGGTGTCGTGCAGGGGGCGGTCGGTGGGCCGGTCGTCAGCGGTGCCGCCGCAGTTGCGGATCAGGCCGGGGACGCGGTTGACGCCATCGAGGGGGCGCATGGTGCCGTGGCCGGTGACGGTGCCCTTCCAGCTGAGACGGGTGACGTGACTACCGCTGCCGTCGTCGCGGACGACGAGTGCAGGGCGGCCGTTGACGGCCTCGCTCAGCAGGCGGCCGTCGTAGACGCCGACGCCTGCGGGGTCGCCCGGGGCGCCGGAGCGCGGATCGAGGACGAAGAACCCGGCGTTGACGGCAGCACTCGCGCCTTGGGCGGCGGCGAGTGCGCTGGTCGTCTCGCGGCGCTCCAGATCCGGCCCGTAGGAGGCAGTCAGGGAGCCGTCGAAGGTCCGTGGGTCGATGGTCAGGACGTCGATCCGCCATCGCCCCTTATCGGTGCCGGCGCCGTCCCAGCCGGTGTAGACGGCGGAGCCGGTGTGTCCGGCAGCCCGCAGGCGGGTGCGTGCGGCGTTCGCGGCGGCCTCGGTGTCGTACGTGCCGACGCGGACACGGCTGCCGAGGGTGCCGCCGAGGTGGTCGGCGACGGCGGGTGCGCGGACCTGCTCCGTGCGGGCGTCGAAGCCCTCGGCGCGCAACGTGGCCGTCAGTTCGCGGGCACTGGCGGTGTCCCTGATGACGGCCGGGGGCGCGTCGGGGTCCGGAGAGGCGGCGCCGCCGGGGATGGAGACTTCGACGGTCCACGGGAGCGCGGCCGTGTCGGCGCCGCGCACGATCCGGGTGAGGGTCACGCCGGGCTGGAGGGTGCGAGTGGTGCGGGTCTCGGTCAGCCCGGGCGCACCGAGCGGCAGCCCTTTCCCCCACGTCGGCCCGGCTGCCGTCCGGCGTTCTCCCGGCTGCGACGCGGCCGGAATGGGCGCGGAGCCCAGCGTGGTGAGCACTGTGAGGACGGCTGCGGCACCGAGCAGTCTGCTGTTCACGAGACCCCCTGGACATGACCTTGGCGCATACGGGCGAAGCAACCGTGCGGGGCCCAGGGCACACCAGTCAAGGCATGCGCACGACATTCACCGCGCCGTCCGGTCAGAGTCATGCGGCGGCCACGTCCCCGTACGGCTCGCGCCCAGGGGAGGATGCGGCGGCCCCCGGCCCGGCGGTTCGAGGAACGCGCCGGACCCGTGCCGCGCGCCGGTATTGCACACCTCGTTGACCCGACGAACGGACCGCAACAGAACGAAGCGTTGACGACGCGAGGGCTGCAGGTTGTGGCGTGAGTCACACCCTCGCGATGTCTTTCACGTCAGTGGGGAAACGAGTCTCCAACCCACTACCACGCCCCGGACACGGCATGGGCGAAGGCGGCGGTATGGCGGAGCTGACGAGTTCTATGTCGTCGACGTTCCGGACCAGACGGGCCGTGTCTCCGGCGAGGTACTGAGGTCGTGCCCCGCGTCGAGCGTGGTTGGGGTCGTACGAGCGGACGGGGCCCTCCATCCGAACCCCCCGGCGCGCCCCGAACGGGTGCTCCGGCTGGGATGGAACCGGGGCCGTGCCCGGCACATCATCCGTCACCTCTCTGCCCATGCCGTGAGCGGTTTCGTCGTCCACGTCGTGGCACACAGCGGCGGAAGCTTGGCAACCAAGGTACGAGAGGCTGCCACACAAGCCGCTCCCACTCTGACCGTCACCTTCGGTCCGGGCGACCCGACCCTTCCGGGGGCGGTGAACGACTTGCGGCTCTCAAAATACGACGGCGTCATCGTGCTCGGTTCCGACCAGAGCCCCGGACCTGACTCACCGGACGACCGGACGCTAGTCACGCTGCTGCTCCTGCATGACCATCAGTGCAGTTCGGGGGCGCTGGTGCGGGTGGCTACCGAGACGACCGACGACCATAACAGGGTCCGTGCCCCTGTCACCGTCGGTGCCGACTTCATCGTGAGCGGGAAACTGGTCAGCCTCCTGATAGCTCAGATCGCGTAGAACTGGCATCTTGCTCGCCTGTTCGCGGAACTCCTGGCCCCGCAGAGCAATGCGATTTACCTGAAGCCGCTCGGGGACTACGTCCGGGCGGGTCAGCGGACATCCTTCGCCACGGTCGTCGAGTCCGCATCACGGCGCGGCGAGTGCGCCCTCGGGTACCGCTGCCGTGGCCGTGCCCGAGTGGAGGGCGGCCACGGCAGTGCGGGGCAACCTCAGGACGAGGTACGACGCCGGAGTGCGGATGACGAAGTGATCGTGCTGGCCAGTCACTGACGTGAGGGCAGGACAGCGGGGGGGTGATGGCGTCGTCGGAAGGGCTCGCCCTGAGTTTGGACGGTAGGCGAAATGAAGGAAGGGGCACCGTGCGTACAGGCAATGCCCCTTCTCCCCGTACTGGTGCGGCATGTGCTTCTGCCGGCGGTAGCAGGATGACTGGCATGTCCAACTCGTATGCGCTGTCCATCCTGATAACGGCCGATCTCTCGGAAGCGCTTCGGGCTGTCGACGGGTTACTCGGGATCGCTGATCTCAGAGATCTCGAAATCGACTATGAAGCGTCGGTCTCCTCCCCCGACACGCTGGATGCGGTGGTGCGGCTGCTGCCGTACGCGAGGTTGTACTCCCGAGAGGGCGAGGTCGCGGCATCACAGGTCCGGGACAGCGTGCTGTCGCACCTCCCCATCCGCCTGCGAGCCTTGGCGGAACCGCCGGAATCCGTGCCAGAGTTCCTCGCGGCGTTGAACGGCACCCCGGCGACGGTGCGGTGGGACTTCATGGGCTGGCCGCCCGCGCCGGCGATCGGACTCGGTGTCGGAGGAGCGAGGGGAGCTTTCGTGACGCTGTGCATGAACGTTCACGACCTCGAACTGGAGCAGCCCGCAGCCGACCACATGGTCTACGTCCACTTCAAGCAGAGAGAGGCCGAACGGGCCCCCTGGCTGGCGGAGCAGGTCGGGTTGCGGGTAATCGGTGACATGGTCGAGGCCCCGTACTGACCGAAGGCGCGGCCAAGCGGCCTTGAGTGCGTGGGGTGCCCGTGGCACGGTCGCGCCGCATGATCGATGGATGCGCGAAGGAACACCTGCACGGGGCGGCTGCGGCGGGACCGTGAGGCGCCGCTGTGGAAGCTCTCTCCGGCGGTACCCAGCCGAGGGTGATGGGACCTGCGGCCTCGTAGCGCAGGATGTCGTCGGGGCCGGTCGTGGAGATCGGCTCGCAAGCGGTGGAAATCCCCCCTCATCCTTGCCTCTGCTTCGGCGCTCTCGAGCGCCATGCTCTGGGCGGCTATGTACGACCAGCTGAAGTGTCACATTCCGTGACAACTTCTTGATCAAGCTGTGGCCTCTGCGGCTGGTGGCAGAACGTATTGTTTCGACCCCGCCACTGGCCGCACCACGACGGCAGTGCACCATCTCTGGAGTTATCGCTGTGAGTTCTGCCGTGCCCGTCGATGGGCGCTCTGACTTCGACTTCATCTTCGGCAACTGGAAAGTGCGCAACCGCAAGCTCGCCGACGTCACCGATCCTGCCTGCGAGGAGTGGATCGAGTTCGACGCGACGGCCTCCGCGGAGCCGATCCTCGGCGGCCTGGGACATGTCGACCGGATCTGGACCGATACCTTCGAAGGGTTCACGCTGCGGCAGTTCGACCCGGAAGCCAGGGTGTGGCGGATCTGGTGGGCCTCCAGCGGCCGGCCTGGCCACCTGGACCCGTACGTCGAGGGCTCCTTCACCGACGGTGCCGGCCAGTTCTTCTGCGATGACGTCCTGGGCGGGCACGAAGTCAAGGTCCGCTTCCAGTGGACCACCCACGAGGCGGACGCCCCGCGCTGGGAGCAGGCATTCTCCTACGACGGCGGAGCGACCTGGCGAACCAACTGGATCATGGATCTCACCCGGACCGCATAGGAGCCCCGCACTCTGCGTGGTACTCGGGGCCTAGAGAGCCGCCCGCCATCTGGCCGCCGGTGAGGAATATCAATCGGCCACTGCCACCATGCTGCCCCCGTCGCGGCTCGTTCCATTTCCACTCGCTCCGGTCCGACCCACGACTGTTCCGGCTTGACCCAGAAAACCGACCAGCTCGACGGTGGCTCGATGACACAGGTCGCACGTCCACAGCTCCTCGTAGACGACCAAATCGTCCGTCGTCACGACCTGGTTGGTCGAAGCGGTCTGATGCACTCGGCGCCGGTCACGCGACGACATCGCAACACCGGCTGCGCACTCGGGATGGGGACACTCGCTCCTCCTCTGGGCGATGGAGCGGTGCTGCAGCGGGTCGGGCAGTGTGCCGAAGGAAGAGGAAGCCATAGGCAGATTCTCCCTGTCACGTCCGGCGCTGAATGTACTTTTGTCCGACCCTGGCCGGAACCGCCGAACCATCAGCTGGCCCCGCGAACCCGGCCTCCGGCCAACAGACCGACCTGCCGGTCTTCCGGCCACAGCCGTCGTTTCAGAATGAGATCTTGGTCTGACGTCTCGACCGAGATCGCACTCAGCAGGCGCTGGAACGGGTTGCCCCAGTTGGCGCGTTGGTTCGACAGGACTCTGGAAGGAGAACCTTGTCTAGTTTGAGCTTCCCGCCGGCGCGGGCGGACGGACGCGGGGCAGCCTGGTACCGCGGGGACTGCCATGTCCACTCCCTCCACTCGGACGGGGAACTCTCCCCCGAAGAGTTGGCCGTCCGGGCGCGGGCGGCCAGGCTCGACTTCATCGCGACGACGGAGCACAACTCTGCCGCGGCCCCGGGGGTGTGGGGGCATCTGGCCGCCGATGACTTCTTGATCCTTCTCGGCGAGGAGGTGACCACGAAGACCGGGCACTGGCTCGCCCTCGGCCTCGATCCCGGCGAGGTCGTCGACTGGAATCACCAAGTCAGGGACGGGTTGGTGGACAAGTGCCTGGACCAGGTCCACCGCTTAGGGGGCCTGTGCGTGGCCGCACACCCGCACGCGCCCTACCCCTCGGGCGACTTCATGTTCCCCTTCCATGGCTTCGACGTGGTGGAGGTATGGAACGGACTGTGGACTTCGGACCGGCCCTGGAATGCCGACAACGAGGCGGCCCTGGCCGAATGGGGGCGGAGCCTCGCAGCGGACCTTCGCACGGGCTCGTGGCGGCCGGCGATGGGCAACAGCGATACCCACTTGGAAGGGCAGATCGGGATCCCCCACACCGTGGTCTTCGCTGAGGAACTGAGCACAGAGGCAGTGCTGGCCGGGATCTGCGCCGGCCGCAGCTGGATCGCCGAGTCGGCGGATGTGGACGTGTCGTTCACCGCCCATGCGGCCGGCCGCGTGGCCGGGGTGGGCGAGCGGCTTACGACTCACGGTGGACAGGTGGAAGTGCATGCGGCAGTACGGGGTGTGCCGACGGGGACCGTCAGCTTCCACACCGATCGAGGAAAGGTCCACCGAGCCTCCCTCCCCGATGACGGACCGGGAGCGGTGCAGTGGGACACGACAGCGGAGCAGTCAGTGTTCGTCCGCATCGAGGTCCGCCATCACAGCGGGCAAGTCGCCGCACTCACCAATCCGATCATCCTCAACTGACCCCTCATCGTGTGGCCCGCAGGGGGCGGAGGCACATGGTGCTGCATGCCGGTTCGAGCCAACCCTGATGAAGGTCGGCGCGTCGTTCGTAGCGAATCCGGAGTCGTTTGTACTGGTGCAGCCAGGCGAAGGCCCGTTCCACCACCCAACGGACTTCGCCGAGCCCTCAGCCATGGACGACGACGCGTCGGGCGATCATCGGCTTGATGCCGCGCTTCCACAACAGGCGGCGGAATTCGTCGAAGTCGTGGCCCCGATCGGCATACAGGTGCCACGGCTTGCGCGAGGCCGTCCTCCTAGCCCGTGCCGCCTCCAGCTCCTCGCGGGCCTGTGGAGGCGGGTCATCTGGCGTGCCCGAAAATCGTGCTCGCCGGCCGCCGCGTTCAGGACGTCGAGGGTGAAGTCGCTCAGCTGCTCCCAAGTGAAGAACGGGCTGTCCGCGTCGTCCGTTTCACGGTGGCCGGGGTACTTCGCCCGGCCGGTGCGGCCGCGAATGACCGGTGCCGTGTCCTGCGGCACGGCAGCGAATAGCTCCGTCGCGGCGAGCCCGTGGGCCCGGCTGGGTGCGCGGTGGGTCAAGAAGCCGCTGCGATCATCTAGGGATGACCTCGATCGAGCGGATGACCAGCCATGAGAGAGGGTGGCCGGACCGTCGCTGACAGCCGAGGATGCCCAGACGGCCCTGGAGAAGGCCAAGGCATGGAGCGCCAGCACGGCACGAACCCTGGACGGCTACTTCGCCGAGCACCCGAACGCCCTCACCGAGCCCTCGCACACTGCCCGGTCCATGTGGTCCGGCCGATCAGGATCTCCCGCAAGTCCGAGGGCGAGCCTGTGATCTGCGGAGACTGCTACCGCGGGCCGAAGCGGACCTGCGTCCAGTGCGGCCAGGTCCGGCACGGCTTCACCCGCCGCGAGGGAAATTTCTACTGCACCTCCTGCCGCGAGCGACCGTGGCTGCCTTGCGCCGACTGCGGCGAGACCAGGCTGGTGAAGGTCCGCTGGCCCATCGGCCCGCTCTGCACCACGGGCCACACGCGCCGAAAGCGTCAGCCTGCCCCATGCGCTCAATGCGGAGCCCTCCGCGCGCTCGTCGGACGAACCGAAGACGGACAGAACATCTGCGGTCCATGCTCCGGCACCGACATCGACGACACCTGCCCCCGCTGCGGCAACCCTGACAATCAGCTAGCACCCCGTCCTCCTCCCATCCCGGCTCGCGGTCCTCATCGAACGACAGATCACGAGCCCCGCCTGCCGCACCTCCGTGCTCCAGCAGTCACACACCGGGACACCTGGCTTCCTCTTCCCAGTCCGGCCCCCAAGCCGCCCCCGCAGCCCTCAGACCGTCAACCACTACATGAAGCTGCACAGCCTGCCGGGCATCGACGCCCGCAACACGGCCATGATGGAAGCGATCACCGACCTCCCTCCGATCGTGGTCAGCGACCTCTTCGGCGTCCACGCCAACACCGCCTACGCCTGGGCTCAGTACGCTCAATACAGCTGGGCCGAATACCTCGAAGCCGTCCAGGACACCCAAGAGGTTTGGCCCCGGAAAGAGGATCATTACGGGGAGTGCCCGTCGCTCGCCCCGACCCGCGACGGAAAGGACACGCTCTACCAGATCCGGACCGACCCTGCGCTCCTGAGCAGGTTGGCAGGGGGCCATCTCACCGAGTGGAAGGCCGCTCGCCGTGCCAGGAGTGCCAGAGGGCGGCATAGGCGCCGTCGGCCGCGATCAGGTCGTCGTGGGTGCCGAGTTCGGTGAGGCGGCCGGCCTCCATCACGGCGACCCGGTCGGCGTCGTGGGCCGTCTGCAGGCGGTGGGCGATGGCGATGACAGTCCGGCCTTGCAGGACGGCGGCCAGGGCCCGTTCCGTGTGGCGGGCGGTCTGCGGATCCAGGAGGGCAGTGGCCTCGTCGAGTATCAGGGTGTGCGGGTCGGCCAGCACCACGCGTGCCAGGGCGAGTTGCTGAGCCTGCGCGCCATCCGGGCGGTGGCCGTCCGGACCCAGGTCGGTGTCGAGGCCGTCGGGGAGTTCACGCGCCCAGTCGGCGCCGACAGCGGAGAGTGCCGCGTACAGTTCGGCGTCAGTGGCGTGGGCGGAGGCGATCTGCAGGTTGTCGCGGACCGTGCCCAGGAAGACGTGGTGCTCCTGAGTGACGAGGACAACGTGCTTGCGCAGCTGAGCGGGACCCAGGTCGGCGACCGGTACGCCGCCCACCGTCACCGAGCCCGAGCGGGGCGCTTCCACACCCGCCAACAGCCTGCCCAGGGTGGTCTTGCCCGCACCAGAGGGTCCGACGACCACCAGGCGTTCGCCGGGCCGGATGGTCAGGTCGACGCCGTGCAGAACGTCGCTCCCGCCGTCGTACGCGTAGTGCGCCCCGGTCACCTCGATCCGGTCGTCGGACGGATTGCGGGAAGGGGCCGCCAGTGTCTGCGGGGCCAGGCCGAGGCCCTCGACCCTAGCGAAGGAGGCGCTGCTGCTCTGCAGTTGTTCCATCTGCTGGAGGATGACGTCCAAGGGCTGGGCGATCTGACGCAGGTACAGGGCCGAGGCGACCACGGCGCCCAGGCTCATCGCGCCGTGGCTGTGCAGCAGGCCGCCGACGAGCAGGACACCGGCGACGGGAACGACGTAGGAGATGTCGATCGCCGGGAAGAGCACACTGCGCAGGAACAGGGTCCGCTTCCGGGTGGCCCGGCACGCCTCGATCTGTTCCTGGCATGCGGCGATGCGCTGCTGCTGGAGGCCGAGGGCTTCGATGGTGCGAGTGCCGGTCGCGGTGGCCGCGAGCTGTTCGGCGAGCGCCGAGTGGGCGGCTCCCTCGGCGAGGTACGCGGTGAGGGCCCGGCGCAGGTACCAGCGGGAGGCGAACCAGATGCCGAACAGGCCCACCACCCCGCACGCTCCGAGCAGCGGGTCCACCAGGAGGACCGCGCCGAGGATGAACAGCGCCTGGACCCCGGCGACGAGGATCTCCGGCCCGGCGCTGCGCAGCGTGTGGCCGACCGCAGCGACATCGGTGGTGCCGCGTGTCATCAGGTCGCCGGTGCCGGCCCGTTCGATCACAGCGGCAGGCAGGGCGAGCGCCCGGTCGGTGAACTGTTCGCGGATGCGGGCCAGGGCCCGCTCGCCGAAGCGGTGGCCGACGTAACTCGCGTAACGCACCAGGACGAGCTGCACCAGCGCGAAGACGAGGATGGCGAGTGCGAGGCGGTCCACGGAGGCCACCGGGGCTCCGGCCCTGACTTCGTCGATGATGCGGCCGAGCAGCCACGGGCCGACAAGTCCGGCGGCGGCCGCGAGGGCGTTGAGTCCGAGCATGACGGCGAAGGTCCGCACGTCGAGCCGGACCTCCCGGAGGGCAGCGCATCGTATCCGGGACGGCTCGGCGACGGGGAGGGAGGAGAGGGTG
Source organism: Streptomyces sp. NPDC041814 (assembly GCF_055590565.1). Taxonomy (NCBI): domain Bacteria; kingdom Bacillati; phylum Actinomycetota; class Actinomycetes; order Kitasatosporales; family Streptomycetaceae; genus Streptomyces; species Streptomyces sp. NPDC041814. The sequence goes on from NZ_JBVJAM010000004.1 coordinate 88,140, forward strand.
GTCATGGTGCGGCCTCCTGGGGGGACGGGGTTCCCCCGGTGGTTTCGGCGTTCGTACGGCCGGGGCCCTCGTCTTCCGTGCCCCGGGAGACCAGGCGGCGGTAGTCGGGCCGGCGGTCCAGGAGTTCGCGGTGGGTGCCGACGGCGGCGACTGCTCCGTCGACCAGGTAGTGCACGGTGTCCGCCTGGTCCAGCAGGAGCGGCGAGGTACTGGTGACGACCGTGGTGCGGCCGGAGCGTGCGGTACGCAGACGGGTGGCGACGGCCGCCTCGGTGTGTGCGTCCAGGGCCGATGTCGGTTCGACCGCCAGGAGCACCTCGGGGTCGGCCAGCAGCGCCCGGACCAGCCGGACGCGCTGCCGCTGGCCTCCGGAGAGGTTGCGGCCCTGCGCCTCGACGGGCGAGTCCAGTCCGCGCGGCAGACCGCGGACGATGTCCTGCGCCACGGCCGCGTGGACGCCCCGTGCGATGGTGTCCTCGTCCACCTCGCGGTCACCGCAGATCACTTCGCGCAGCGGACCGGCGAACAGGTCCGCCGCATTGTCCGCGACCAGGATCCGCCGGCGCACCTGCGCCAGGTCGATCTCGTCCAGCCGTATCTCGCCCCAGGTCGCGACCGACCCAGCGAACCGGCCGAGCCGGTCGATGACCGCCGCGCTCTCTGCGGGACGGGCGCTGACCAGCGCAGTCATCCTGCCGGGAACCACCTCGACCCTGGTCTCCGGATCACGGAGCACGGCCGGGACCTCGGGCCCCCTGGAGGTGGGCTCCTTGTCCGGGGCATCGGGTTGCAGGGCCAGGAACCGTACGACCCGACGTGCGGCGACCAGCCCGCGCGTGAGGTCGTAGCCACCCTCTATGAAGAACGAGACCGGCACCACCAGCACCGCGGTGTACCCATACACGGCAACCAACTCGCCCACGGTGATGTCCCCTTGGGTGGCCATCCGGGCCGCCAGCCAGGTCACCGCCCCGAGGAACAGGGTGGGCAGGCCGACGCCCAAAGCCTGGATCCAGCTGGTCACCGTACCGACGCGGTATCCCTCCGCAAGCAGCGCCTGCGAGCCGCGCCGGTACCGGTCGGCGTACACCTCCTTGCCACCGATGCCATTGAGCACGCGCAGCCCGCCGACGATGTCCCCGAAGCGCGCGGCAAGTGAGCCCTGCTGCTCCCGGTAGGCCGCTTCGATGCCCTGCAACCGACCCAGCAGCGGGCCGACCAGCACCGCGAGCAGCGGAACGCCGAGCAGCACCACCACGGCGAGCAACGGTGAAACGGCCAGCAGCAACGCGGCCACGGCGACATAGACGAGGACCGCCCCGACGCCCGGCCCCGTGACGGTCAGCGTCTGGGCAATCACACCGACGTCGCCGAACCCGATCGTCACGACCTCCCCGGCGGTGACCTTGCGCGGCAGCGCCCCACCCAGCCTGGTCGCGTGCCTGACCACCACCTGTACGGAACGGAACGAGGCGTCGATCCGCACCCTGGTCATCGTCCGGTGCCGCATGATGGCCAGCCACGCGTTCAGCACCCCGACGCCCATCAGCGCGGCGACCCAGCCGACGAGCGCGGTCCAACGCCCCGGTTCGAGCCCGTCGTCGATGGCGCGCGACAGGAGGTAGGGCGGCAGTGCCAGGCAGAGCATCCAGGCACTGCCGAACAACGCACCGGCGGCGATCCGGCGGCGCTGACTGTTGACCAGCCACCACAGGTACCGAGGGGCGCTGCGGTGGTCCGGGGTCCCCGGATCCGAGCTCGCGTCTGTCATCCGCCTCACAGTAGTGACCACTGTTCGAACCGTTCGGGTGGGCTGATTCGTCCGCAAAACCGTAGAACACGTTGCCCCGACCGCACTTGGACCTCTATCCGCAGCGCGGCCCGGGCGGCGGTACGGGTCGGGTGCGGGCCGTTTTCCGCTTCGACGGAGCCGGCTTGTCGGTGTGGCGGTGGTTCAGGCGCGGGAGGCTGATCCGCTCGATCTGATCCGTGGTGGCGACCTTCAGTGCCCCGAGCACGCGCAGCACATCCGCACGCGCCGTGTTCGTCGACCAGCCACGTTCGACTTTCTCACCGCCATCAGTGCCCCTGTCCCATGTTCCGTGTCCAGCTGGCCGCCGCTGGTTGGGCTTCGCCCCGGTGTCCGGGGCTGGCACCCAATACTCTCCTCCCTCAGGAGGAGAGAAGAAGCGGTGTGACATCCCTCCGTTCCGCGCTGACCAGCGACATTTCAGAGTTTCGGCCGTCGGACACCAAAGGGGGGACTCCAAGGGGCCGCCACAGGAAGCTGCTGGGCCTGGACCGCCGGAGCACCGGGCAGCCGGCTCGTACGATGCGCACCGTAAGGCGGCCGGCTCGCGAGCGGGTGGTGTTGGTCATCGTGTTCTGGTGCACACAGGTCCCTACCCGTGGGGGTGTACACCTCGTGTGAGTCGGGAAGGTAAGTGCTTCGTGGCCAAGGGAGCCCCTGCTCATCGAAGACGGGCTCCCTTTGCCGCGGCGCGCTGAGCCCTTCTTGCCGCGATCAACAGGATTCGGACCCGCCAGATCCCCCTTTATCGCCCGCACATTCACCGAGCCGATCGCACGACGCGACCGGCCCATTTGCCAAGGGGGCGCCGAGCCCTGCCGACGAAGGCCTTGGCTCCGGGCTCTTCCCACGCCGGGCAGCCCTAACCGAACCGGGTGTTTTGCCTGTCCGGCGACTTCGCGGGTGAGGCGACTTCAGCGGACCCAGAGTCCGGGCAGGTCCTTGCGCACGGTCTCGAGATCATCCGTCGTGCGTCCGCGTGCATGGATCCAGGACTGGTCCTGGATGCCGTCTCTGCGTAGCAGCCGGCCGGGTGCCGCGTACCAGCGCACGGGCGAGTCGTCCTTGCCGGCCCACATGGGGTGGTCAGGCAGGTCCACTCGGTCATAGCGCTCGTGGAGGTTCGGCAGCAGTGAGTCGGGCAGCTCGCAGGCGTCGTAGAGGCCGAGGTCGTCCGCTCCGCCGAGGGACTCACTCAGTACGAGTTCGACCCATGCGAGGGACATCCGATCGAGGAGCGGGATCCAGCCGTCGCATGACTCCACCATCACCGGCGGGTCGTCCGGTTCGATCTCGGCGAGGGGGATGGCCCAGGAGGCGCAGTCCTGATTCTCACGGCGGAAGACCAGGTTGCCACCCAAATCGTCGGTGACGTAGAGCCCCGGCGCCGGGACCAGGGGGTCCTGCTGCCGGGTCAGGTCTTCGCGGCGCCCGAACAGTGCGTACCCCTCGCGCAGGGCAACCGGGAGTTCGAAGCCCAGCTCGGCTTCGACGGCCGCCAACTCGCTCTCGCTGTAGCCGTCCGCCGGCTCCAGCGGGCGGCGCATCCACGCGTCGGCGAACCAGCGCACGAAGTCCCAGGCTTGCGTGCGAGTGCGCACCCCGCCACGCAGTGCCACGGAGATATCAGGACCGTCCAGCATGCCGAGGACGCTACCGCCTTCGAGCCTGCGGCGGAGCACAAGCACAAGCCCAGCTTCACCCTCTGGTCAAGGTCGCCGTCCAGCGGCGGCGGGCATCATCCGGCGGCTGTGGCGCGTACGCAGCCGACGTCAGGAGTCGCAGCCGAGACGGACCGGCAAGGTCGCGAGGACATCAGGTCCCAGGACGTGGCCGGCTTCGGCGAGCGACGCTCGCGCGCCGGCAGAGCGGGTGCGTCGGGCAGCGCGCCCGCATAGCCGCCGGTCAGCGGCGCCACCCGTACACCGCGGCCCGGCCGAGGGTGGCCAGGGGGCGGCCCGTGGAACCAGGTACGAGGGCGACGACCTCTGCCGTCTTGCCGAAGAGGTTGTTGTTGCGGGACCGGTGGGCCGTGCGGTCGGCGTCCTTGAAGTCCGCGCGCACCGGCAACAGCACGTGCGGGGCGATCTCCAGCATGAGCATGCGGCCCCGCGTGTGGTACGTACAAAGACCGTGACGACCAGCTCCTCTTCCCAACCTCCGACGCGGATGCGCAGAAAATGCCGCCGCTTCTCGGCGCCTTCCTCGGCCGCCCGAGCCCGGTGCTCCTCGAAGGCCTGCGGGGTACGGAGCCTCCTCGCGGCGGCGCAGCCCCTTGAGGGGCAGAAACACGCACTCGAAGATCTCCAGCAACCGCAGGCGGTCTCGCACCGAGTGGCCGGCGTTCTCGGCGGGCGTCCGCCACTGTTGGAGTAGCAGACGGACCTTATCGAGGATCGCGCAATTGCTCAGCGGCTGCGGGTCGCCGTTGCACGGAAGCTGAGCCAGAACCCGTAGTCGTGGACAAAGCCACCTGGCTGTTGTCTCCGGCCGGTCCGCGCCGTCGCGGTGCTCGCACCGGAGGAAACCATCCGGTACTCCTCCGGCGGCCCCGCGATTGGGAACGCAAGAGCATCCTCCACCACGCCGCGGGGGCAGCACCTCCCGCTCGTCGTGGCCGGACGAGGTGCGGCGATAGGCTCTCGGGACCTTCGCGGAGCGGTGAAATGGGGAGGGACTCCCGCACCCCGGCCGTGGCTGGGGCGTACGGCGGGAGAGAAGCACATGCAGGACGTGTTCGTGCGGTGGGCGGTCTGCGGCGCAGGTACCCCCGTTTCCCCGCCGCTCGAATCGACCAGGGCACCACGTCATCAGGAGAAGACAGGCGAATATGTCGAGCACAGGCCGCATTGATCCGCGTGAGGCCGCGCAGCGGGAGGCTGTCGAGGCGGTTGTCCGTGCCCTCGAATTGTCTGCCCGGTCGCTTGTGCCGGAGAGAGGGCTGCGGACTCAGGTGGTGATGGCGACGGGGTCCGGGAAGACCAGGGTTGCGGCCCGTAGCGCGAATAAGCTCCGTGCCGACCGCGTGCTCGTGCTCGTTCCCTCGCTGGACCTGCTCGTCCAGACCGAGGCCGCGTGGCGGGAGGCCGGCCGTACGGGCCCGATGATCGGGGTGTCGTCCCTGCGGGGCGAGGACGCTTCGTTTCCGAACACCACGGACGTGGAGGAGCTCGTCGAGTGGGTGCGGCCGTTCGACAAGGTCACCGTGTTCGCCACGTACGCCTCCCTCGGCCTCGGCACGCTGGAACGGGCGCACGCCTCGGGCCTACCGGGGTGGTCGCTGATCGTCGTGGACGAAGCCCACCGGGTTTCGGGCCGGATCGGGAAGCCGTGGGCCGTCGTCCACGACAACACCCGCATCCCCGCGCTGCGCCGCCTCTACATGACCGCCACACCGCGCCTGTGGGAGGTGGACGAGCAGGCCGGCCGCGGAAGGCCCCCGGAGTTGGTGGCCAGCATGGAAGACGACCCCGACGGGCCGTTCGGCAGCAGGGCGTACACCCTCACCCTTTCCGAGGCGGTGGACAGGGGCATCTGTGCCCCGTATCAGGTGGTGTGTTCGGACATCACCGACACCCAGCTCCAGGCCGCGCAGCTCCTGGGGGCCGAGGGCCGGTCGGACGAGGTCCGGGGAGCCCGGCTCGCTGCCCTGCAGACGGCCCTGGTGAAGGCGTCCTCGGAGGAAGGCTTCCGCCGCACGCTCGTCTTCCACCACATGGTGAAAGAAGCCGAAGCGTTCGCCGCCGGCCTCCCCGGCGTCGCGGCGAAACTGCACGACGCGGATCCGGAGCTGTACCCGAAGACGATCTGGGCCAACTGGCTGTGCGGAGAGCACAAGCCCCTCCACCGGCGGCGCGTGCTTGACGAGTTCGCGGCCGGGATCGCCACTGAGGGGACCGTCGTGGAGAAGAGCTTCCTGGGCTCGGTGAAGGTCCTGGGTGAGGGCGTCGACACCCGCGACTGCGACTCCGTGTACTTCGCGGACGTACGCGGCTCCATGCCCGATCTCGTCCAGGCCGTCGGCCGGGCCCTGCGGATGCGGCCCGGCGAGGGCAAGATCGCCTCACTCGTCGTACCGGTACTCCTCGGGCCGGGCGAGACCGCCGACAACATGCTCACGTCCCGGGCATACGGCGGGCTCGCCAAGCTCCTGGAAGCCCTCAGGGCACACGACGCCCGAGTAGTGGAACATCTCGCCGAGCCACAGGCACCCAGCACCCACAAACCCGCACAGGGCCAGGAGGACGAGGCCGAGAAGGGCGAGGCGAACGGTCCGTCGATGCCGGCGCGAGAGCTGCTGAAGTTCTCCGTCCCGCGCGATCCGGCGCAACTCGCCGCGTTCATCAATCTCCGAGTCCTCAACCCCGAAAACGAACACTGGCGCCGCGGCATCGAGGCCGCCGGCATCTACCACCGGCTCCACGGCGACCTCAAAGTGCCCTTCACCTACCGCGCACCCACCAGCGACACCAACGAGGGCAGCAAGGTCGAGGAGGGACAGGGCGGCGAGGTCGAGGTCTGGCCGGCCTCGCTCGCCGGCTTTCCCCTTGGGCAGTGGACGGCCGACGCCCGGCGCTTCCACGCCCGCGGCGACATGGACAAGGACCGCATCGCGCAGCTGGAGAAGCTCGGCATGGTCTGGTCCCACCACGACGTCGCCTGGGACGCGGGCCTCGCGGCGGCGCGCGGGTGGGCAGCGGAGGCGGGGCACCTCCTGGCGCCGACCGACGCCGTTTTCCAGGGCTACCGGGTCGGGATCTGGCTGAAGAACGCCCGCGCCGCTGCCCGCAGAGCCGCCGAGAACGAACGGCAGCGCGCCGCAGGGTTGCCGGTTCAGTCGTCGGCCGGGGCCCTGTCGGACGAGCGACGCGAACAACTGGAGGACATCGACCCGGCCTGGTGCCCGGCCTGGCCCGTCGAATGGCAACGCTCCTTCCACCTCGTCCGGCTCCACCTGGAAGCCGGCCACCCGCTGCCCACCAAGCCGGGCGACGTCGTACACCAGGGCGACGACCTCGGACGGTGGGTGCAGTCGGTGAGGCTCGGGTGGGACAGCCTGACGACCGTGCAGCAATGGCTGTGCGAGCAGGTCCTCGGGATCCAGCCCGCGGCCGAAGACGAGATGCCGCCCCCTCCGCGTACGCAGGCTGACAAGTGGGCGATGAACTACCAGGCAGCCAAGCAGTTCTACGAACGCGAAGGACACCTCCACGTCCCACGAAAGCACATTGAGCGGACCGTCGGCGTGGACCACGAGGAGCGGGAATTCCGGCTTGGAGCGTGGGTCAGCAACCAGCGCAGCAGGGCCGCGACGCTGTCCCCGGAGCGGGTCGATCTGCTCTCTGGCATCGGGATGCGGTGGGCGTGATGGCCGCATCGTCGTTCCGGCCCATGCCGTCATCGCAGCGCGCACCGACTGGGCCATCATGAGCGCCGCCGCTGAGACGCCGGCGCCGTGCGGCCCGGGTCGCCAACCGCACCCGGGACCGGCACCGAGTAGACGGTAGGTATCTGCGCAGTGCGCCAGAACTTCGATCGCTGCCGGCCTTCGGCTATGCGCGGCCCGTACGGCTCTATCAGGGCGAACCCGCCGACGCGTCCGTACCTCGAACAGGGGCTCCCAGCAGCGGGCGCTCGCTGCGCGCGAAGACCAGATGACCCCGTACGCCTGCGTGGCCCCGGGCCCCACGCCGGCAGTCCTCGCAGACGGACACCTCGGCGTGCCAATCGGAAGAGCGGAGGACGGCCTACGAGCACTGGAGATCGAGCCACTCATCCCGGCCCGTCATGTGAACCGCACCGCCTGACATCGCTCGCGGGCAGCGGAGCGCTCAGTGCACGTCGAACTCGTAGTCGTGCTGGATGTCGGCGGGGCAGCTGAAGACCCGCAGGTCCCCCCATCTGCCGACCGTAATGCCTGTGGTGGCGTCGCTGGCCACCGTGAACAGAAGGTCCATCACCGCACCGCACTCCCGGCAGAGCATGGTGCGTGGCTCGGTCAGGTGCCAGGTCGGCCACCCGCCGAACTTGCTCCCCGCGACACGCGTGATGATGTCGCCTCCCTCATCGTCGCTGCCGGTCTCCTCGACGAGTTGGTGCACCTCGTCCTGGAGGCCGGGCGGGAGTTCCTGCGGATAGGGGAAGTCCGTCAGTGCTACCGGTGTCAGCAGGCATGGACGCGGAGTGAATCCGTAGTCGTCGTCCTCGTGGCGCACGGGTGGCGGAGGCTGGGAGGGCTCGGGCGGCAGGGTCGCAGCTTGCCGCCAGCGGATCTCGACGACCGGGCTCCCATCGGCCTGAGGGGCCGGTGGATCCCAGTGCGTGTTCGGGCACCACAGCAACTGGAAGACGTCGGCGCCCTCGGGCCACCACTCCCCCGGTGCGTCCCGCCGGAACACCTGTACCACGGGCAGCATCGCGACGGGAGGCTGTCCGGATGAGGCATGTTCGTCCGGTAGGGAACAGTGCGGCCAAGGTTCGTCCGCCGGCCAGAGCAACGGCCCGGCAACCGAGCTGTCGTACAGGCCGGGAACCCCGGGGGTCGGGTGGAGCAGCACCGCAGGCCGCCCGTAGGGCGCGAGACCGGGCACGGTCTGGACTATCGCTTCGGCAGACGGCCTGTTCGAGTACGGCAGCATGCCCTCGATCTTAGAAGTCGCGCGACTCCCGGCTGCGTCCGTACCGTCTCCGCGCGCCCGCTGCGGCCTGATCCTGGCGACCCGAGCCCGTCTCGCGGCGGCCGGGCTTTCATAGCGGCGGGCCCGGCCGTTCGCTGTGTGCGGGAAAAGGGGGCGCCGGCCCCAGACCGCGGAGCCGGCCGGGGCATTGCCGTGGTGCCCGCCGGACTGCCGCCCGAGCACCACGGCGGGCTCACTGGCCGGCCAGACCTGTGTGGGCGATGCCCCGCACGATCTGCCGCTGGAACAGGGCGAAGACGAGCAGCAGGGGTAGGCCCGCGATCACCACGGAAGCCATGATCTGGGCGTACCGGACTCCGAAGCCGGACTGGACGGTGACCAGTCCGACCGGGAGGGTCATGGCCTGGGGGTCCGTGGTCACGAGGAACGGCCACAGGAAGTTGTTCCACGTGGAGATGAACGTGAAGATCGCGACCGCCGCGAGGACCGGCCGGGACAGCGGCATGACGATCGTCCAGAAGACCCGCCAGCGCCCGGCGCCGTCGACGAAGGCGGCCTCCTCCAGTTCTCTGGGCACCCCCTCGAAGAACTTCACCAGGATGAACACCATGGCGGGCACGGCGACCTGGGGAAGGATCACTCCCCAATAGGTGTCCACGAGCCCCATGCGGACCATCTGGGTGAACAGCGGTGCGATGAGGACCTGGGGCGGCACCATGATCCCGGCGAGGACGAGGCCGTACAGGAGCTTGCGTCCCCGGAACGTGGTCCGGGTGAAGCCGTAGGCGGCCATGGCGCACAGGAGGACGGTGAGCAGGGTGGTGAGGCCGGAGACGATGACGGAGTTCACCGTCCAGCGCAGCAGGTCGCCCGACTCCCACACCTTGGCGTACGCCTCGAAGGTGATCCGCGAGCCGATCCACTCCAGCGGTGTTCTGGTCGTCTCCCCTTCCGGTTTGAGCGAGGTGGCGACGGCCCAGAGCAGGGGCAGCAGCCAGGCGGCGGCCAGAACGAGCGCCACGGCGAGCAGCGAGATCCTGCCCGCGGTCCAGCGGGGCCGGCGGCTCTGGGGGCGGGTCGATCGGGTGGTGCGGTCACGGACGGTGGCGAGGCTCATTTGCCGGCCTCCTCTTTGCGCCGGGCCAGTACGGGCTGGGCCAGGGAGACGATCAGGATGAGGGCGAAGAAGATGTAGGAGACGGCGGACGCGTAGCCGATCCGGTAGCCGGTGAAGCCCTGTTGGTAGACGTACTGCAGGATGGGCCGGGTGGAGTCGTCGGGTCCTCCGCCTGTCATCAGGTAGACCTGATCGAAGATCTTGAGCGAGGCGAGCACCTGGAGGACGAGTACGAGACCGGTGGTGCGCCGCAGGAGCGGCAGGGTGATGTGGAGCAGTTGTCGCCACGCGCCGGCGCCGTCGAGCTCGGCCGCCTCGTACAGGTGCTGAGGCACGGCCTGGAGCGCCGCGAGGTAGAGCAGGAAGTTGAACCCGACCGTCCACCACACGGTGGTCAGGATGATGGAGAGCATCGCGTAGCGTTCGTCGCTCAGCCAGCCGATGCCGGGTTCCAGTCCGGCGGAGGCGAGAAGCTGGTCCGCGAGCCCGAATCCCGGCGGGAAGATCATCTGCGCGAACAGCATGCAGACGACGCCGGAGGGCAGCAGGAAGGGCGCGAACCAGCTGATCCGCCAGAGCCACTGCACGACCCGCAGCTGGTGGGCGAGCAGGGCGAGCACGAGTCCGACCAGCACGAGGGGGATGGTGGAGAGCACGGTGAACCAGACGGTGTTCCACAGCGAGGACCACATCTGCGGGTCGGCCAGCGCCTCCGCGTAGTTGTCCAGGCCGATGAACTCCGCCTCGGTGCCGGTGATGTTCTCGCTGGTCAGGCTCATCCCGAGGCCGCTGATCAGGGGCCAGACGAGAAAGAGACCGTAGACGATCAGGAAGGGGGCCACGAAGACGAGTCCGTGCTCGGTCCACTTCCTGCGGATGGCCTGGGACCGTGCCGTGACGGCGTCGTGGCCCGCGCCTGAGGCCGAGGGGGCCGGAGCGGAGGGGGTGAGCGTGGTCATGACGCGACTCCGGGAAGGGGGTTGCGGGTGTCGAGGAGAAGTCCGAGCCGGTGCTTCGCCTCGGACAGCGCCTCCCGGGGGGAGCGCGACCCGGTGAGCAGCGTCGAGAAGACCTCGCCGAGTTCGATCCACATCCGGGAGGCGGAGCCGGCGAACCAGGCCGGTTCGTCGAGCACGACGTCGTCGATCACGTCGCGGTAGGCCGACTGCGGATCGAGCGCGAGGTAGGCGGGATCAGTGAGGATGGGCCGGTACGCAGGTACGTGGCCGCCCGCCGCCCACTCGACGGAGTTCTTCAGCATCCAGGCGACGAAGGCGCAGGCGGCCCGGTCCGTCTCCAAGTCGCGCCCGCGCTGGTGGGGCAGGACGAAGGCGTGGGAGTCGGCCTGCGTCGTCGCCCGCTGTCCGAACAGCGCGGGGACGCGCGCCATCGAGAACGGTATCCCTCCCGTTCGGAAAGTGGTGACCTCCCAGTCGCCGTTGAGCTGGAACGCGGTCCGCCCCTGGTTGAAGATGCCCACGGCAGCCCCGTAGTCGGCGCGGCGCCGCCACAGCCCTTCGTCCACGAGTGCGGCCATGTACTCGAGTACCCGCAGGGCCTTGGCGTCGTCGAGGGCCAGGCCCTTGCCGTCGGGGGTGAGGACGGTGCCGCCGGTCTGGGAGTAGAAGGTGGAGAACAGGCGCCAGGGGGTGATGCAGTCCGGGCCGAGGGTCTCGGTGACGAGGGGGGCCGTGCCGGTCACCTTCTTGGCGGCGCGTAGGGCCTCGGTGAACTCCGCCGCTCCCCTGATGGGCTTGAGACGCTTCCCGTCCATCAGGCCGGCCTTGCGGCAGATGTCGGTCTGGTAGTAAAGCACGACGGGGTGGGTGTCGAGAGGGACGGCGTACTGGCGGCCGCCGATGTGCCCGCGTCGCCACAGGTCCTCGGGGAAGTCCTCCGGGCGGATGCCCGCCTCGGCCAGGAGGTCGAGGTCGAACGGGTCGATGAGCCGTCCGGGGCCGAACCCGGCCAGCCGGGCCATGTGGAGCGCGGCGACCTCCGGCGCGCGGCCTCCGGCGCCCGCCATACCGAGCTTGGTGTAGTAGGGGGCGCCCCACTGGAGCGTGGTGGCTTCCAGGTCGATGTCCGGATGGGCAGTGCGGAAGGCGTCCAGCATCGTCTGCATGTTGACGCCGTCGCCGCCGCCGAAGAGGTGCCAGAATCTGAGCCCGGTGCGGCCGGACGCGGCGGCCGAGGGCGCGGCGCAGCTCGCGGTGGACGCGAGGGCGCCGACCGCGGCGAGGGTACTCAGGGAGCCGGCCAGGACACGGCGCCGGCTGGGATGGGGTGATTGCATCGCGGCTCGTCTTTCCGGGGTACGGCGGAGGGCACCTGTCGGCCGCCCTCCAGGGGGAACCGCCCGAAGGCGGCTTTCCTGCGGGGCGGCCCGTCAGGCCAGGCGGATCATGGTCCAGGACAGCGGTTCGAGGGTGACGCTCAGCGCGGAGCCGGCCAGGATGGCTCCCTCGCCCGGATGGGGCGTGACGCGGTCCGGCTCCTCAAGGGTGTTGCGGGCGTCCGGGTCCCCGTCGGCGAGGACGGTGTGCTCGACGATCCGGCCGAGGTCCATGCCGCCCAGCGCGACGCGCAGCGGCAGGGGGCGGTCCTGCGAGCGGTTGACGGCGAAGACGGTGACCGCTCCGGTCTGCGGGTCCCGTACCGCGGTGGCCTGCAGCAGCGGCACGTCGCCGTGGACGGCGGTGGGGTACGTGGGCGAGTCGGCGCGTACGTCGAGGACCTCGCCGCGGCCGTGGCGAGCGGCGTGGGCGAAGGGGTAGAAGGTGGTCTGTCGCCAGGCCGGGCCGCCGGGTTCGGTCATGATCGGGGCGATGACGTTGACCAGTTGGGCGAGACAGGCGACCGTGACACGGTCGGCGTGCCGCAGCAGGGCGATGACCAGCGAGCCGAAGACGACGGCGTCGGTGACCGAGTAGCTGTCTTCCAGGAGGCGGGGAGCCTCCGGCCAGTCGAGCGGGTTCTCGGCGGCCTCCGCCTCGAAGCGGCTCTGGTACCAGACGTTCCACTCGTCGAAGGAGAGGTTGATCTTCTTCTTGGACTTCAGCCGGGCGCCGATGTGGTCGCAGGTGGCGACCACGTTCTCGATGAACGACTCCATGTCCACGGCGGAGGCGAGGAAGGAGCCGCGGTCGCCGTCCTTCTCCTCGTAGTAGGCGTGCAGGGAGATGTAGTCGACGAAGTCGTACGTCTCCTCCAGGACCTTCGCCTCCCAGGACGCGAAGGTGGGCATGGCCTGGCTCGACGAGCCGCATGCGACGAGTTGGAGGTCCGGCTCCATCTGGCGCATGGCGCGCGCCGTCTCGGCCGCCAGCCGGCCGTACTCCTGTGCTGTCTTGTGGCCGGTCTGCCACGGTCCGTCCATCTCGTTGCCGAGGCACCACAGCCGTATGCCGAACGGTTCCTTGTCGCCGTGGGCGGCCCGCAGATCGGAGAGAGCGGTCCCGCCGGGGTGGTTGGCGTACTCCTGCAGTTCGAGGGCTTCGGCCACGCCCCGGGTACCGAGGTTCACGGCCATCATGGGCTCGGCCTCGGGGCCGATCTTCTCCAGGAACGCCATGAACTCGCTGAGCCCGAAGCGGTTGGTCTCGGTGGAACGCCAGGCGAGGTCGAGACGGCGGGGCCGGTCCTCGACGGGGCCGACGGAGTCCTCCCACCGGTATCCGGAGACGAAGTTGCCTCCCGGATAGCGGATGGTCGTGACACCGAGCTCGCGGACGAGGTCGAGGACATCGGCGCGCAGGCCCGCCTCGTCCGCCGAGGGGTGGCCGGGCTCGAAGACGCCGGTGTAGACGCAACGGCCCAGGTGCTCGACGAACGAACCGAAGAGACGGGGGTTCACCTCGCCGACAGTGAACGCCGGATCGAGGGTGAATCGGGCGACGTGGTCAGGGGCGGTGGTCATGTCTTCCTTTCGTGGGGCAGGGGTGCCAGGAGCCGGGCGGTCGCCGTCAACGGGCGAGCACCGGCCATCCGTCGGCACTCCAGGAGAGCGGGGTGAGGCCGAGCTTGGGAGTGCCCTGGTCCTCGGCGTCGTAGTAGTGGTGGACGAGGACGTCCCGGCCGCGGTCACGGAGCACCGACTGCCCGCCGGGTCCGAGGTACCTGCCGTGGGCGGCCAGCAGCAGGTCGGCGCCGCCCTGCGTCATCAGCCTGCCGTCGCGTCCGGCGTAGGGGCCGGTCGGCGAGGTGGAGCGGCCGACGCGGATGTTGTACGTCGACTCGGTGCCCGCACAGCAACGGTCGTACGAGACGAAGAGGTAGTAGTAGCCGCCCCGGTGCACCACGTACGGGGCCTCGACGGCGTAGGGGGCGTCGGGCCGGGTGGCCAGGTGGTGGACAGGGGCCGCGGGAAGGGGGCGCCCGGTGCGCTCGTCAAGCTCGACCATGCGGATGCCGGACCAGTAGGAACCGAAGGACATCCAGAGCCTGCCTTCGCCTTCGACGATCCCCGGGTCGATGGCGTTGTAGGGGTCCGCCGTACCGCTCGCGAAGATCTCTCCCTGGTCGGTCCATGTGCCGGGCCGGCCGCTGGAGGAGGTGGCGAGCCCGATGGCGGAGTGGTTCGAGCCGAAGGAGGAGACTGCGTAGTAGAGCCAGTAGCGGCCCTTGCGGTAGACGATCTCGGGGGCCCAGGGGTCGCTCTCGGCGGAGTAGGAACGCCACCAGGCGGGAAGCGTGGTGAAGGCGGACCTCGACCGCTCCCAGTGGCGTCCGTCCCGTGAGGTACGCGCTTCGAGACCACCGTGCGTGGAGTAGACCACGTACGTTCCGTCCTTGAGTCGGATCGCCGAGGGATCGTGGACGACGACGTCCCCGATGACGGGCAGCGGATCGGGGTAGACGGCCACCGGAGCGGCCGAGGCCGTGGGGACCAGACAGGCGAGGGCCGCGGCACCGGCGGCCACGAGTGCCGCGGTTCGGTGGCGGACGGTGCGTCCGACTTTCATGGAAATGCTCCTTCTGTGACCCGGCGGAAGGGTGCGCCGAAAGGGCCAGCGGGCAGGGCTTCTTCGAGGCGTCACACGGCCGACCGACCGCGCCGCCCGTGGCGGTGGGTGGGGATCCCTGCCGTGGAGGGCGGTCGTCCTCCACGGCAGGGACGTAGGGGCGGCGGCAGTGCGCCACGCCGCCGGTTGCTTCTAGCTGCTCCTGACGCGCAGGAAGGTGACCGAGTGGGCGGGGAAGGTGTAGGTGAAGGTTCGTCCGATGCCCTTCAGCGTCGACTTCCGTGGCCGGATCGGTTGGTCGTCGGCGCTGTTCACCGCGCTCGGCGCGCCTTCCAAGGTGGTCACCCGGGCCGTCGATGCGACCTTGGAGGTGCCGAGGTCGATGCTCGTACGAGCCGCGGTCGCCTGGGCGTTGACGACCTTGACGATCAGATCATCCCTGTCCCTGGTCACCACCTGGCGGAAGGGCTCGGCCGTCTTGTCGTCGGTGAACGAACCCCACTCCTTGCCATCGAGGTAGAGGGTGACCTGCCGGCCCCGTACCTGGACGCGGAGGTCGTAGGTACGGCCCGTCTCGATGGTGGCGGGTTTGTCCAACAGGGTCTGCTTACCCCCGTCGACGGCCTTTTCGACGGCGGAGCGGGTGTTGCCCCAGCCGCCGAGATTCCACCAGTAGTAATTCCCGGTGTCACGTACGCCGAAGGCGACCAGGAACCCTTCCTTGCCTGACTTCTTCGTGGCCTTGACCTTCAGGTCGTAATCCTGCCAGCCCGGGTCACCCGCGGTGACCAGGGTGTCCTCGGCGGCCTCGTCGGTCTGGACGTAGGCCCCGTCCTGGACGGCCCAGGTGCCGCGCCCGGCTGCCGGCGTCCACCCGGAAGCGCCGGCGGCGAAGTCGTCCTTGAGGAGGGTGGTGCCGTCCGCCGCCGTGACCTCGACGTCGTCGTAGGCGGCGCTGGTGGCCCAGGTCGACAGGCCGACCGCGCCGGTGATCGGGCCGGAGACGGACGGGGTGGCGGAGGCGCGGCTCGGCACGACCCGGTCGCCGGTGTTGTTCATGAAGAGCTTCTGGACCTCGTAACTGGTGGAGCCCCAGGAGCGGTTGTTGTCGAACCAGATCATGTCGGGCCGCCACTGGTTCTTGTTCACATCGGCCAGCAGCGGAGCGTACGAGGCGAGCTTGACGACGTCGGCGTTGCGCTCCAGGCCTGTCATGAACGCCGCCTCGGACAAGGAGTTGGCGAAGCGGTTGTCGAGGGAGGCGTACTCGCCGAGGAAGACCTTGGGGCCGCTGCGGTCGTAGGAGTCGTAGCGGTCGTTGTTCTCCAGGAACCACTGCGGGGAGTTGTAGTAGTGCTCGTCGACCATGCCGACGCCCGACTTGCGGTTGAGGTCCCACAGCCGGTCGAAGGTGGCGCCCGAGGAGGCGGGGCCGGAGTTGGAGACGAGCGTGATCTCGGGGTACTCGGCCGCGATCGCCTTACGGAATTCGGTGAAGTGGGCGAAGAAGGCGTCGGGCAGGTTCTCCTCGTTGCCGATGCCCAGGTGGGTCAGGCCGAAGGGCTTCGGGTGGCCCATCTCGGCGCGCTTGCGGCCCCAGGTGGAGGTGATGGGGCCGTTGGCGAACTCGATCAGGTCCAGGGTGTCCTGGATGTGCCGCTTGAGCAGGGCCGGGTCGTCAGTGGACTGGTTCTGCCCGCAGCCGGTGACCAGGGCGGGTACGACGGGCAGCGGCATCGCACCGATGTCCTCGGCGAACTGGAAGTACTCGTAGTAGCCGAGACCATAGCTCTGGTGATAGCCCCAGAAGTTGGCGTTCACGGCCCGCTGCTCGACCGGACCGATCGTGTCCTTCCACTGGTAGGAGCGGCGGCGTTCCCAGTTCGGGGCCTCGTAGGCGTTGTGACTGCCGGTGTTGACCAGGCAGCCGCCCGGGAAGCGGAGGAAACCGGGGTTCAGCGCGGCGATCTTCTCGGCGAGGTCCTTGCGCAGCCCGTTCGGGCGGCCCTTGTACGTGTCGTGAGGGAAGAGCGAGGCCATGTCGAGACGGAGGGTCCCGGCACCGGCGGCCGTCACCGCGAGCCGGCCCGCGGTGGTGGTCGTCCTGGGGACGAGCGTGCCGGTGTACTTGGTCCACCGGTCGCCGCGCACGGTGATGCCGAGCGGCGCGGTCAGGACAGCGCCGTCGGCGGTGCGCAGCTCGGCTGCGAGGCGGGTGCCGGCCTCGTTGTCCGTGCGCGCCCAGACGGAGAAGTCGTACCGCTTCCCCTTCTCCAGGGCCATGCCCGCGCCGTAGCCGCTGTTGACCACTCCGAATCGGCCGGTGCTGCCGCCCGTGCCGGCGAGGTCGACCCGCAGGTAGTTGCGGTTGCGCTCGTTCAGCCGCTCGGCGTCGTCGACGACCGTGACTGATCCGGTGGCGCCGCCCGACGCGACCTGCTGCCAGGCGGTCAGCGGGGTGTAGGCACTGTTGTCGACCGGGCTGAACTCGAACGAACGGTTCTGTACGAGCTCGGCGTAGAGACCGCCGTCGGCCGCGTTGTTGATGTCCTCGAAGAAGACGCCGTACATGGTGGGGTCGATCGCCGGGCCCGTGCCGGCGGCGTCGACGGAGAGGGTGTAGTCAGTGACGGCGGGGTCCGCCGCCGCCGGGGTCTGGGTGAGAAGGCCGGCTGCCAATGAAGTGGCGAGCAGGCCGCCGGTGATGACACCGGGCTTTCTGGTGGTGTTGCGGGGGCGCAAGGCGGCTCTCCTTGAGGTGGACGGTGCTGGGGCGTCGTGCTCTCGGTGGGCGGGGCAGTACGCGTGGCCTCTCGGGTCGTCAGCGCTCGGGCTCCCGTGGGCCCTTGCGGCGGTGGGCGCTGCGGGCCGCCCACCGCGGCGGTCAGACGGATGCCGGGCGCCGTAGTAGGCGTCTGGGCCGTGTTTGCGGGTGAAGTGGCGGTCCAGCAGGTGTCGCGGGGGTTCCACCGCGCTCAGGGCGATGGTGTGCGGGGCCGTCTCCGCGACCGCCTCGCAGATGACGGCGTGCTCCGGTGGCTTGGCGGCCTCGGTGCCCCGAATGAACGGTCCACGGTGGGGCGGGTTGACCCCGGCGGACTCGACCGCCGCCGGGAGGGCGGTGCGCAGCACGTCGCGCCAGTCCTCGGGGTACTGCAACACCCAGTCGGGGGCAGTGGAACACCGGTGAGCGGGAGGCGGTCCTCGATGACGGCGTGGCGGTAGTCGTGGACCGCCGAGCCGAGTCCGGCGCCGTCGCGGACCCTGACCACAACGGCGCGCCCGGAAAGAGTGCCGAAATCCACACCGACCGTGCAGGCGTCGGGATGGTGCCGTTCGACGGGGCCGGAAGAGGCGTGAGGCGTCACGATGCGGTCTCTCTGTCCTGCGCGGAGGGCGTGGGCGACCTCCTGATTGTTAACGCTCACAACCTTCATGGACAAGACCTGAGTGCACTTCTCTCAAACATTCGGCGAAAAGCAGGGCCCCCGGGTGAGCGCGATACCGGAACCCGCGCGGGCAGTCCCAACGGCTCGGGCCCCTGGTCGTGCGGGGGCCGGGTTGATCGACAGTCACATACGGGGCGCACTCCACGGAGGAACTTCATGCAGGTGCTCCGATCGCAGACAGGTGCCGGTGCCCACACACTGGCGACAGACAGAAGTCCGCCGCCAAAGGTCGTACGGCGACGGAGGGCGTCGTACGACGACAGTGCTCGCGCGCATGATGAGCCGGCGTCAGACCAGGAGGAGTTCGGGCCCCTTGCGTGCGCCTCGCACGTTCGCTCCCCTTCTCTGCGCTCACGGGCTGTGTAGCGATGCGGGAGAGGACTTCAGCTCCTTGCGAGCCGCCGATGTGAGCGCTAACTGACTCCAGAGATCGAGGTCCGGCCTCGACGCCCTTCCGATCGGTGCGATTCGGTCCGGCGATGACGCCGAAGCGGAAGAGCGCACCGGCTGGTCGTCGGCCTAGGCCGTGGGCGCGGCGACCGCGCCGACCCCGGTGCTCGTGCACGCCATGCGGCGGCAATGCGGGCGGCCAGGGGTGCGTCGTCGGCCAGGACGTCCAGGCCCTCCCGCAGGCGGACGAGGAGGTCAGCGACGCCCTCGGGGACGGGGACGCTGCGGCAACCCGGATGGTGCACGAGATGTTGGCTGGCTCGACCACTGCCGGTGACGCTGAGCGGGACGCCGCCGGCACCAGCGAGCGCGGACGGACCCGCGCCGGCCCTGGCGTGACAGAGGGAGCCGATCCATGAGAGTCATGCTGCGAGCCCAGCTGGACACCCAGCTCGCGAACGAAGCGGTCAAGAACGGCAGCCTGCCGAAGATTATGCAGTCGCTCATGGAACGGCTGAAGCCGGAGGCGGCCTACTTCGGTCCCAGCGAGGGAAAGCGGGCCTGTACGTTCGTCTTCGACATGGAGGACAGTTCGCTCCTTCCCTCCATCGGCGAGCCCCTCTTCGAGGGTTTGGGTGCGGAGATCGAGATCCAGCCGGTCATGAACACCGAGGACATGCAGAAGGGCCTCGCCGCGTTGCGACAGGACTGATACGCGCCGCAGGCGGGCGGCCCCGGCGTGCGAGGGAGTGCCCGGGTCGGCGCCTCGTCGCCGACCCGGCCGCGGCCAAAGCCCCGGGCCTGAACGCGACTTCACTGGCACGGCTCCGGACACGAAGTACATCGGCGACGTCGACTATCTGCTCATTGAGGGCGGGAAGTTCTGCTACCCGGCGACCGCCGTCGGCCTCGCATCGCGACGTCTGGCCGGCTGGGTGATCGCCGACCACATGCGCATGGACCTCGTGACTGACGCCCCGGCCGCGGCGATCCGGACCCGCGGCAGCCTCGCCGGATGCCCGGCACCTGAGCGAGGTGCCGGGCATCGTCATCGGTTCCCGCAGGGGCCCGAACAGGGGGCCCCGAGGATCAGGAGGCGCTCAGCTTCCCCACCGCGGTGTAGTGGATGAGGTCGTTCGGCAGGTACAGGCCTCCCCCGGAGAGGTGCGCCACCCGGTCGTAGCCGTGCTCGTCCTCGTTGAGGCCGATCAGCTCGTCGACGCCGTCGCCGTCCAGGTCGGCCGCCACGTTGCGCTGGGCGCCCAGCGGGGCGAAGGCCGCCAGCGAGGAGGGGTAGTTCGTGCCGGCCGTGAGGACAGACCCGTCGTACAGGAAGTTGCCGGTCTGCGAGCCCGCCACGAACAGCGGACGTCCGACGGGACCGGTGGCCATCGCGCCGCTCTTGACGACCGCGTTCATGTACATCTTGCCGTCACCGGCGGCCGTCCAGGAGTGCAGCGCCGAGTAGCCCACGGAGTACAGGGCGCCCTCGTCGGTGAAGTAGTTGCCGTGCAGCAGGAAGGTGCCGCCCTCGCTTGAGTGCAGCACCTCGCCGGTGCGGGCGTCGCGGATCTCCGTGAACAGCGGCCAGGTGGCGGCCGGCTTGGTGGTGTCGCGGCCGACCCAGGAGTAGACGACCGCGTGGCCGTCGGCGTACGGACTCTCCGGCGAGGCGAAGATGCCGCCCCGCAGCACCGCCGCGCGGAGCGGCACGCCGTCGACCGGGCTCTTCGGGTGGGCCTGCCACAGCAGTTCGCCGGTGGCCGCGTTCAGCGCGACACCGTCGATCGCCGGGGCCGTGACGTTGATCGAGTTCCGGGTGTTGTACTCCACGTGCACGCGGCCGTCGCTGACCACGGCGTCCGAAAAGACGACGTCCGCTTCGGGGGCGGCGTACGACCACGTCGGTGTGCCGTCGGCGGTGTAGGCGCGGACCTGGTCGGTCGGCACGATGATCTCGGACTTGCCGTCGCCGTCGAGGTCGGCGCCGGTGACGGTGTGCACGTACTGGCCGTCGGCGTCGATCGTGGTGCGGATCTTGCCGGTGGTGCGGTCGACGAGCACCGCGGCCGTGTCGGCCGCCACCAGGATCTCGGACTTGCCGTCGCCGTCGGCGTCGGTGAGTTCGATGCCGTGCACGCCGCCGGGCAGGGTCGCCTGCCACAGCAGCTTCGGCCGGCCAGCCGTCCACGACAGGCCGTCGTAGGCCCACAGACCGCGCGACTCGCCGCCCATGACGACGTCCTTCTTGCCGTCACCGTTGACGTCCACAGCCTTGGCGTACGCCACGTCGCCGCGCAGTGGCACCAACTTGTCGACCTTGCCGTCACCGAGGTCGTAGTCGAGGATGTTCTGCTCGCCGTCCGCGTCCCTGAAGGGCGCGCAGTTGGGACCGCGGCCTGCGCGTCACGTGAACGCGGTCGAGGGATGGACCAGGCCGTCACTCCGTTGCCAACGGGCGGCCAACCGCAAGCTGACGGCTCAGGTCAGCCGCTGACCGCAGGACCGGCACGGGTACTTCCGGACCCCGGCATCATTCGCTGTCTCCTCGCACCACCGCGGCATAACGGTTAACCACCTTCACATGTGGAACGGCGAGTTGATGCGCAGCGACGGCGGTAACGTTTGACGAGGGAGGCTGCAGCCCACTCGTCACAAACCACCCCCGTACAGCGACCGTCAGGTGCTCGTTTCGCACACACCGTGTGCGGCGTCGCCGCTGTCGAGGACGCTCGGCCGGCCGAGCAGGTTCAGGACCTCGTTCGTGGTCCGGACGTCGCCGAACGACCGGTAGATCGTGTGCAGGGTGGCGTTGTGGTCCTGGTCGCGCCGGGCCGCATTGGCGTCGGCCACCATCAGCACGCGCAGGCCAGTGGTGGCCGCGTCGCGGGCCGAGGACTCGCAGCAGACGTTCGTGAGCGCGCCGGTGATGACGACGGTGTCGATCTCGCGCTCCGCCAGCAGCTCCGGCAGCACGCATCGGCCGGGGAAGAAGGCGCTGTACGCGGTCTTTTCCGCCACCAGGTCATCCGGGCGGACGTCGAAGGCGTGCCACACACGCGAACGTGGAGGCCCCTCACCGCCGGTCGCCGCGAACGTCTGGCTGACGACCGGTCCGTAGAACTCGCCGCTCACTCTCCCGAGCGGCGCCACGTTCGCCGGCAGTACCCAGGCGACCAGCCCACCGGCGGTGCGCAGCGCGTCGGCGAGGCGGCCGATGTTCGGCACGATGCCGCGCACGTACGGGCTCGCCTCGACGAAGAACGGCACCATGTCGATCACGATCAGCGCGGTGCACGCCGGGTCAAGGCTTGAGTAGGCGTGCCTCCTGCCGCGCCTGGCCTCCTGCCTGGCGTACTCCCGAGGTTCGATCCGCCATTCGTGCATCGCGGAGTCAGTCTGCATAGGCCCTCATCCTTCCTTCCAACCGGACGGCACTGCGACGGTTCGACGGGACAGGCCGACGTCGCCCGCAGGACACCCGCGCCCGCCGCATCAGGCGATGGCATGGTCCAGCAAGGACCACACGCTTGGAACGATCGCCGGCACGCTCTTCGCCCCCTGTCGATTCCGGCCGTGCCGTCGATCACCACCCCGTACGGGCTCATCCGGTCGCACTCCTCAGGATTGAGGGACTCCGTCACCGCCTCGATCAGATCCGGGAGCTCCCCGGCACCCACTTCCTTTCTGAGTGAAGACGCTTGGCCCTACAGGTCGTACGTACCTGTTTGTCAGCCATCAGCGACACCTCAATGCGCGAATCCGGGGGCGTTCTCCGTGGGCGTCGTGCGCATGGTCCGAAGCGGTGACAGGAAGTTCGGAAGGAAACTCAGTGTCATACCCGCCGCACCAATCCACAAAGTGCCCACCGCTCCGAACACAGAGCCCGAGGCTCCACCCATGAGCCCACCGAGAGGAATGCCACCCCAGGAAACAAACCGAGCTGTTGCGCTCACCCGACCCAGAAGCCGATCCGGCGTCAGGGCCTGCTGGAAGCTTGACTGGGCCACCACACGGACGACTCCCCCCAATGACAGAGCCGCGAGTCCTATCGCAGCCACGTACACGCTCCAACCCGCTCGGGCCACCGGCATGAGCGCGGTCAACGGACACGTCACCACCGACGCCAGCCAGATGATCCGCCCTTGCCCGACCCGCGTGGAGACCCTCGTTGCCAAGAGTGCACCCAACAAGGCACCGCAACCCATCCCTGAGAGAATGAGGCCGATACCAAAGGGCTGGAGACCGATCTCCCGCTCCAAAAAGACCAGCAACATGGTCTGATACATGACCAGGAAGAGGTTGAAAACCGCATCACCCAGCATGATTGCACGGAGGGTGGGGTAATTGACGACGAACTTGAGCCCCTCCTTGATCTCGCCAGCCAATTGAGGATGTTCGCCCGGCTCGGGCTTCTCTTCGCGTTTCCTGATGGTAATCGCGAGCAGCCCCGACATAGCCATCCCAGCCGAACTCACCAAAAGCGTTGCAGGTGCTCCAACCAGGCCGACCAGCGGCCCCGCCACCGCCGGTCCGCCGATACTGGCCACTGAGCGTACGGCCGACAGTTTCGAGTTCCCTTCCACGAGATTTCCCCGTCCCACCAAGTGTGGGAGATAGCTGACGTACGCAACATCGAAGAAGACAGTCAACACTCCATGAACCAAGGCGACCGCATACAGCCACCAGATGGCGAGAAGGCCCGCCCACCATGCCACCGGAACCGTCAAAAGGAACAGCGCGCGAGCGAGATCGGTGCCGATCATCACCGATCGCTTCCGCATGCGATCCACCCATGCACCCGCCGGCAACCCGACCAGAAGCGATCCTGCCGCAGTCATCGCGGTCAGTAAGCCCACCTGGAACTCGTCGGCATGCAATGCCACGATGGCAACCAGAGGCAGGGCCAGAAAGACGACGCGGTCACCTGACTGACCCAGCGCAGTGGCGGCAAACAATCGACCGAAGTCCCGATCATGCAAGAGGCCAAGCCTGGAGAATTTTTCCATGGAATACCCTGCCGTCGAATTTTCGATGTCTCTCTCATGGATTCGACGACTACGGATGGTCGACTCCGAACTCGTAGACCACTTCCCGGCACATGTCCGGAATGACCATGTCGGCCGTTTCCACCGGACGTCCGTCCGTGTCGATAATGGTCCGCTCGATCTGCAGCACGAGGTCTCCCATGCTGATCCCCAAGAGGTTCGCCTGCACCTGGGTGGCACGAGCCGGGCGCGGCACCTCGACCACAGTCGAGATGACCACGCCAATGGAACGCATGCGCTCGACCACACCCTTACCCGCCAGGGGACCCATCTCGGGCAGCACGATCGGCGTTCCATCCGTGATAGCCATCGGCTCCCAGGATTCGGACAGCTGGACAGGCTGCCCGTCGGCGAGGAACTCGTAATGTGTACAGACACAGAGGTCCCCCGGACTGATGGTGAGCCGCTCGGCGATTGGCTCGGGAGCTGGGACTCGCACCCGACTGTGCGAATCCCAGGAGTCGGCCCTGCCCCGCTCCCTCCTGTCCTGCCAACGAAGAGAGCCCTCCCGGCGTTCGCGGTGCCGCGAGCGGACCAGCCGGAGGCGCTCTCGCGGCCTGCGCACGTAGGTGCCCGAGCCGGCACGGCCTTCGAGGAGACCCTCGATGATCAAACGGTCCATGACCCTTTGTACGACGTTGCGTCCGACCCCGTACTCCACGGCGAGCCGCGCTCGGGACGGCAGGCGCTCCCCGATCTCCCACTCTCCGGAGAGAATCCGCGCGCGCACCACGTCGGCTACTGCGAGGTACGGCGCCTCTCGGGGCATGGATGATCCTCCGGTTGCCTTGATCTGCAGCAGCTGGTCTTTTTCCAGGGGGCGTTGGCAAGTTACTGCACCGGGGAAAAGCTGCTGGAGTAGAAATACGCTCCGCGCTCATGCGCCTACGGTGGTGGCCGGCGAAGAGACCAACTCGCCGCACGGCCCGGTCCTCGACGGCGTTATGTGACGTGTGCGTGTGTCTCAGGTGGCGCACCTCTGCAGACGAGAGGCGCTCGCCGCCGATGGCTCAGGGAACCAAAGAAGGAACAGGGCCGTGCGGCCGTCAGCGCGGCACAGATAACCTGCGTGAATGAAGCGGATTCAGCAGGCCGCTGGCGTGGTCGTCGGCTCAGCGGTGGGTGACGCCTTGGGCGGCCCCTTCGAGTTTGGTCCCCAGGGAGCGTTCTCCGCACGGTTTCCCGCACCTGGTGCCGGTGGCGAGATGCGCGGAGGCGGTGGCTGGGACCCCGGCGAGGCCACTGACGACACGCAGATGGCCGTGCTGGTCGCGGAGTCGCTGCTGGAGCGGGGCGGACTGGATCTTCCGGACATCTTCGACCGGTTCCGGCGGTGGGCAGCCTCAGACCCCAAGGACATCGGCCTGCAGACCGAAGACGTCCTGACCAACGGCATGCCCTGGGACCTCGCCGCCGCGATCCATTTCCAAGTCAACCAACGAGCGGCCGGAAACGGCTCCTTGATGCGTGCATCGACCTCCGCAGTCCACTTCGCGGCCGCCGGCCGAGAAGCCACCATGGACGCCGCGCGCCGCATCTCTGCTCTCACCCACGGTGACCGCGCAGCCTGGGAAGGGGCCGCGATCTTCCACGAACTCATCCGCGTCACGTTCGAGGACACCGACCCCCTCACCGCGCTCCCGGACATCCTGGCTCATGTCCACCCCGACCACCGCAGCCGGTACGCCACCGTCCTCTCGCCCGACTGGCACCCTGATCAGGCAACCGAGTTCAACGGTGCCGTCTGGCCCTGCCTGGGCTCCGCCGTCTGGGCCCTGCGCACCACCACCAGCTTCGAAGACGCCATACGCGCGGCGATCGACCTCGGCGGGGATACGGACACCGTCGCTGCGGTCACCGGGGGCCTCGCAGGGGCGTACTACGGGCTGGACACAATCCCCGCCCGCTGGACCCAGCCACTTCATGTCCCCCTCCCAGGCTTCGACGGACGGGTACTGCACCTAGCAGATCTTCTCCACCTCGCACACCGCCTCGGAGGCTGAACCGGCCGCTTCACTCGCCGGTCACGCCGTCGATGAGTTCACGCGCGACATCGAGGTGCCCGACATGGCGGGCGTACTCCTGAAGCAGGTGGAAGAGGATCCGCCCCAACGAGGGTGCTTGGTCGGGTGTCTTGAAGCGGCCCCCGAGGCATGCCTTGTCACTCAACACGGCAGTTTTTGTGTGGGTGTTCGCGATGGTTACCTCCGCTTGGTAGGTAGCGATGACCTGTGCGGTGGAGGCATCGGCGGCGACCGTCCACTCCTCGGCGTCTCCACCGGGTGGATAGGCGAGGACGTCCTCTGCGCCGAATCCCCACCGCAGCCATCGTCGTTCGACCCAGCCGAGATGCTGGACCAGCCCGATTGGCGACCAACCGAGCGGTTCGACGGGCGTTCGGAGCTGGTCGTCGGAGAGTTCGGCGAGCTTTCGCATCAGGGCCTCTCTGTACCACCCCAGGTAGCCGAGGAGCAGTTCATGGGCGTCGGAGACGTCGACGGCCGGGCCGTCAAGGAGTGCGGGGACCTGTTCCTGAGGCTGCTGCATCCCGTGAACGTAGCGCGGACACGGAGCCCAGTGCACGACCCCGACATGATCGTGGAGTGGCTGGTGCAGTCACGGCGCCGGAGCCTTCCTGGACAGCCTCGTTCACCGCGCTGCCCCCAGCTTCGGCACGCTCATGGTCACGGCGCGCCGCAAGATCGCAGGCGAGCCGTGGAGTGGACGGCCCTGAGGTCTGCCGCTGGAGGAGCGCGTCCTCCTGGTCGCGGTCTACTGGCGCACGAATCCAGCGATGTGCCGGCTCGCCCCGCTGTTCGGCGTCTCCACGTCGGCGGCCGACCGGATCATCGGCCATCTCGGCCCGAAGGTCGCCCTTCAGCCGCGTGAACGGTTCACGAGGGACACTGTGCTCATCGTGGACGGCACCCAGGTGCCCACTCGGGATCGTTCGATCGCCGAGCAGTCGAAGAACTACCGCTGTTCCACAGCCCACCAGGTGGTCATCGACGCCGGCACTCGTGTGGTCGTAGTGGTCGGCCGGCCGTTGCCGGGCAACCGTCACGAGTCCCGCAGGGAGGAATCCGGCGCCAAGGAGCCCGCCGGCCACAGCATGACCATCGAGGACGGCTACTTCCAGGGACCGGGCTCGTCATCCCGCGCCGAAGGACCAAAGGCAAGGAAGTTCCGGCCTGGAAGGAGCAACACAACCGCTCCGCCAAGAGAGTCCGAGCCCGTGTCCAGCACACCTTCGCTCGCATGAAGGAAGATTTTGCGCAACTGCCGCCTGAGGCGCGACGGCTTCCGTCACGCCATGCTCAGCATCGCCCGCCTGCACAACCCCGCCCGCAACGGATGGCCAAGCGGCCGCGCTCCGGCCACTCGCATTCACTACGACCCGAGATCAGTCACGGGACAGCCTTTAGATGCTGATCACTGAGCTTCTTCAGCATTGCCGGCTCTGCGAAGTGAGATGAGCCATGCGAGCGCTGGTGAGAGGTGTACGCAGGCTCTTTTCAGCGATCCTGGGTCCGAAGGCGCTGACACCTGACGCTGCGCCGGTGTGGCGCGTTGCGCCCTCAGGTTCGGATCGGTCAGCCTCGGATCGGCTTCTCGCGGTTCTCCGGCTCATTGGTCAGGATGGAGTCCAAGCGTTCGGCCTCCTGCAGCGCCATGCTCGTGACTCGCTCTTTGTTGTCCGAGGTACTCAATGGGATCGCATACTCCGAATACCACAGTTCCACGATGAGATTGTCTCGCCGGAACGTGACCCAAGCACTGTTATTCCTCCCTGTGTCGTCGCTTTCCTCGTCCGCGATCGTCTGCATCGACTCGTCGGCAATCTGCTCTGCTGTACGGCTCGTTCTCAAAGTGGAGTCGATCACCGAAGTTCCGGGCTCAATTTCAGCCATTTCGGCCTTCGCGCCCGCCTCTGTGGGCAGTATGTGTGCATTGATGACCAGATTGAACTTGTTCCTTTGGACCTTGTCGGAACTCTCCCACCCACAGCTTGCCCCTCTGCTGTTGTTGTCATAGTCCAGCCCGACTTCATCAGGTCCCTTCTCATGGCGCCCGCGCATCTCGTTACGGCGCAAATAGCCGCACAAGTCCGGCATCCTCAGATATCGGCTACTCGGGCAACCGGCGTGCTGCTCGTACTGGGCTGGGGGGTTGCCCTGTTGTCGTCGGGGGGCCCGTCGAAGTACACGACAGCAGCAATTACCAGAACGAAGACCCCCGACACGGCAGCCAAGACCCAGTTGTCCCTGCTTGCAGACCGTTGGGAGGCGGGCGCCGGGGAATCCGAGGAGCCGGTGCCGGTGCCGTTCTTTCCCGCCGGCGTCTGTCGGACCGAAGGGGTGACCGCGTGCGTGGGCGCGGGGGGCGGAGCGGGCTCAGTTTCGGCCTCTTCATCGTTGCGGCCAGATACTTCTCCACACAACTGGGTGAGGCGCCTTTGAACGTCGGCCGCCGCCTTGGGGCGGCGTTCGGGGGTGCGCTGAAGGAGGTCTGCCACTAGCAGGGCTACCGGGGCAGGAACGTCTGAACGTAGCGCAGTCGCCGGAGGCGGCTCTTCATCGAGCTTGCGACGGATGATCGCCAAGGGACTGCCATTCCCGAAAGGAGGTTCCCCTGTGAGCAGGGCGAACAGGACGCTACCCAAGGCATACAGGTCGGAACGTTCGTCGCCGCGCTGGTCCAGGAACTGTTCCGGTGCTCCGTACTGTGCGGTTCCAACGGGGGAGAGCAGCGTCGTGGGTGCAACGGTGAAGGTGTGGGTGTGGGTGAAGCTCGCGATGCCGAAGTCCACAACCTTGATGGAGCCAGTAGCAGTGAGCATCACGTTGGAGGGCTTGATGTCGTAGTGGACGACCCTGGCGGCATGCGCGGCGACAAGGGCGGTGCAGATCCCATGAGCGATCTCCAGGGCCCGAGCCACGGTCAGCCGGCCCTGCCGGTGCAAGTGTTCAGCGAGACTGACACCCTCGACATGCTCCATGACCAGGAACTGCAAGTCGTTTTGTGTGCCGCGGTCGTAAAGGGCAACGATGTTCGGGTGGTTGATCTGCGCCGCTGCTACTGCCTCACGTTCGAAGCGTTGGATCAGTTCGGCTGAAGCGTCGGCGTTAGGGTGCAAGAGTTTGACTGCGACATTACGGTGGAGTGTGCGGTCACGCCCTGCCCAGACCTCCCCCATGCCTCCGCGACCGAGCAGCTTAGTCAGCTCATACCTGCCTGCCAATCTGCTGCCCGCTTCCACCATTGCCCTCCCATGACCTGCCCATGCCGACACCGACAGCATTGCAGATCATGCCGGTGCGCACCGTGGCCTTACGCGCATCAACGGCCTCACGCTGAGGCCACATTGGGTCCCGGCGATCGGGACTGAATCGGGACCGGCCTGCGTAGGATCCGCCATGATTCTGAGCGAGCGACGCCACAGTTCGAGCGCGCTGGGGAGGTCGGTCGATCATCCCAACGGCGGGTGGCCGCCGGCCCGAGCGTCGATCTGCCGAATCTCGGCTGTCCGGCCTGCTCGGTGATCCAGCCCCAGCCGCGCAGGACCGCCTCCTGCTGCGGCGGCAACCCGGCCGAACCCGCGCTCGCCGTTGCACACCCGCCCGGGCCTGGCGGCGCAGCTCCACCCAGGCCACCGGCATACCGTAGGGGTGGTCGACCAGAGCGTGGCAACGGCGGATGCGCTTCGCAGGCGGTGGGCTGGTGCGGGATGGTCACCCCACCGCGGTGTACAGGCTTCCGTGACTCTCGGCGGTCAGTCCCGCGTACTCGTTCACCAACGTCGGAGCGGCACCAGGGTCGAGTTCTCGGTCCTTGCCGGTCGCGCCGTCCAGAACAATGGCTGCAGACGCTCCACCGTCGCGAACGACGTTCCCGTATACGGCGCCGTGGAAGGCGACCGTCAGGTCTGGCGCGATGCGGCCCGGAATGCCGTCAGGGCCGCCGAGCCGCCACAGCAGCTTTCCGGTCTTTGCCTGATACGCCGCCAGTTCGCCGCCCGCGGTGGTATGGATGAAGCAGAAGGTGAGGGTCCGCTGGTCGTAGGAGCAGCGCTGCACCTCGTGCAGGCGCTCCCCGATGTCCGGCACGTCGATCTGCTGTCCGTCCCTGAGTCGCAGCACCGCGCTCCACCCGTCTGCGTCGCGGTTCTGCACGAGGACGCTCTCCGACGAGAACGGGGTCACCTCGAACAGGTCAAGCGGGGAGGAGACGTCCTCCAGCCCTTGCCACTGCCGGTGACCCGTGGCCGGGTCCAAGCCCTCCACCACGCTGCTGTCCCCGGAAGCGTCCACGCCGACCACGTGGGAGCCCTGGACGTACTGGGCTTCGAACTGCTCTGCTGTCCACACCACCTTCCGGGATTCCAGATTGACGCCGTAGGTGTTCGGAGGTTCGAAGCTGCCTCCCAGTACGACCACGGCCACGTTGCCGCTGATCCCCGCTACATGGCAGAAGTCGCCCCCGACGCTGATGTCGAGCGGCGTCTGCCAGGCCGCCTCGCCCGTCTCGGTGTCAAGCGCGACAAGTTCGTAGGTCGAGGTGTCGGCGGTGGTACCGGTTCCCTTCGACGCGGTGGGGAAGACGCCCACCGCTATCCGCTTTCCGCTGACGGTCCCCACCGCCGGCGCCTGCTGCTGGCACAACGGCGCGTCGCCCTGCGCATCCGACTCGCCGGATTGGTCGGACCGGGCGGGCAGGTTCCCTTGAGGCCGGGCGCCCGCACCCACCTGGTCACCCGTCGCCAAGTCGATCGCGACGACAGACTCGGAATCGAGGTCGTACGTGTAT
The DNA here is from genome assembly GCF_055590565.1 of Streptomyces sp. NPDC041814. NCBI lineage: Bacteria > Bacillati > Actinomycetota > Actinomycetes > Kitasatosporales > Streptomycetaceae > Streptomyces > Streptomyces sp. NPDC041814. The sequence goes on from NZ_JBVJAM010000004.1 coordinate 118,363, forward strand.
GCCTTGCGCCCGTCCAGCGCGACCACGTCGAGCCCGCCCTTCGGCAGGGACAGGGCGTGACCGGGTTCGAACTTCGTCGGTGGGTCGTGGGCGGTCAGAGGGTCGGGTTTCGGACTCGTTGTCGCCTGTTCGCTCGGCGCGGACTTCCTGGGCCCTTGCGAAGCCGGCTCATGAGAGCCCTCCCCCTTCCCACCTCCGCACGCGACGGTCAAGGTCAACAACGCTACGGTCACGGCAGCTTTGCGTCCGGGTAAGGCAAGCACGCCCGATTCCGCCCCTCTTCAGAGTGTGATCCCAAGTCCCTCTTTTCGTGCATCAGCATGCAGCAGAAAGCTGCCGCTGCGACGACGTTTCCCGGCCAGACAGGCACACGCCGTCGGCCGGAGGGCCGTCAGGGCTTGTCCGGTCGATTATGTGCGGGACCAATGACAAGGACAGCGGCGGTCTGGCTCGCCGCCCACATCCCCTTTCCCCTTGACGGGGCCGGTGCGGGCGGGGCACTGGGCCCTCTCAATCTCACGCTGAAGCGGTGTGAAGGACGAGGACGGCCTGGACGGTGGCCGTGATGCGGTTGGTGCTGCAGCGAAGCTTCCGCAGGAGGCGCCAGCAGGTCAGGATGGCCGATCCGGACCCGCCGTGGCGGCCGGCTGAGAGGGGAACCTCACCCCTCGGCGAGGGCGGCGCGCAGGCGTACCCCGAGGTCAGTTGCCTCCAGGTCCGTGTAGGACAGCATGCCGTTCTCGGTCATCAGGGCGTGGAACTGCTGCTTCCTGTACGGCGTTCCCGGAGGCAGGCCGGCGATGTGCCAGTGAAGGTGCGCGTTACCCTGCTGGCTGCCCAGGGACAGCAGGTAGGTGCGCTCGGGCTCAAAGACCGCCTCCACCGCGAGCGCCACTTTGCGGACCACCGACATCAGCGCGAGATAGGCGGGCTCCTCAAGATCGCGGACAACATGCTCGATGTGGGCCTTCGGAGCCACGAGCACCTTGCCCGGCACCGTCGGATACCGGTCGAGAAAGGCGATGTGCTGGTCGTCCTCGTACACCGTCACATGCCCGGGCTCCCCCGCCACGAGCGCGCAAATGAAGCATGGCCCGTTACGCACCCTGGCCTCGTAGGCCTCCAGGTCCATGGGACGTCGATCCGCTGCCACAAGCTCTCCTTTCCACGCCGGGCGTTGCGCTTTCTGCCGCCCGGACGGACGGCGGCGGCGCGGTCGTAGTGGAGCAGCCGCCGGAGGAAGGCGGTTCGTGACGGCGGTCTCAGCGTACTTCCGCGGCTGCGGGCACCGCTCCACGCGTGCAGCGGACAGGGCGGCTGCGGCGCTGCGGCAGGTTCAGTCGGTGGGGTTCCGTGGTGGGGGCCACGGCCCTTCGAAGGCCGGCCCGCAGTCGTCGGGCAGGTGAGCCACCACCAACGCAGCCGCCTCCCGCGGGGTGAGCGAATCCCCCAGGACACGCTCCGGCGCGCTCAGGTGCGCGTAGACAACACACGCTTGCGCGTTGCCCGCGATGGACGGCAGGTCGTTGCTCCACGGGAACTGGGTATTTCGGTGAAAGGTGAGCCTTCCATGGCTCGGGAACGGGAACAGGGCCCGCAGCCGAGGTTCGGCGTAGGCGGCCTCTGCCACTGCGAGGTTGCCCCTTCGCGCGCCGGGAAGCCTCTCCAGTATCCCCCGCCACGTCTGCTCGACCACCGTCTCCTCAGCCATCCCGCGATCATGACGCCCAGGATCAGCGATCACAACCAGTCCCCGTATCGACGGCCCTGCGGCGCCCAGCGCGGCCGAGGGACACGGCGGCCGTGGTGGTTGCGTCGAGCTCGGCGGTGGCAGGAGCCGACGGCGTTCTCGCGAGCGGCCGGATCTCCTGGCTCCCGCAGTGTGTGGCCAGGTCATGGGCAAGCACAGAGGCACCCCACGGAGCCGCCGGCCCACCCCTATGGAGGACGAACCAGTGCCGCCGACCGCCAGCCCGCTGCCACCACGAACGCCCGAGCGGGCCCCGCAGCGCCGCGGCTCGCGTCGGGCCACCACCACCTCGATGGCCTATGGGTGCTCATCGACGAGGCCGCCTGCCTCGCAGACGAAACCCGAGCACGCGGTGCGGGGCCGGGAGCGCGCTGACGCGGCGCCGGCTTCCTGAGCTCTCGGGGCGTCACGCACGGGGGCCGACCGCCCGGCAAGGCGGAGTCAGCTGTGGCGCAGGAGACGTCCGAGCGGTGTTCGGACGTCTGCGGGATGAAGGTTGAGAACTTCGAACTCTTCGGCTGTTGCCCACATGAGTTCAAAACTGTTGTCAGGGCCATGCGCTTGCGCTTCGTCGCCGGACAGAACAGGGGTGCCGCTGACGTCTGCCATGAGGAAGTACGAGGCCGGTCGATCGTTGTGCCGGCCGATCCACGCCAGCCGATCGATGCGCGCGTTCAAGGTGGTCTCCTCCCGCAGCTCGCGCAGAGCAGCCTCCTCGGCGGTCTCTCCGTCTTCGACGCCGCCCCCGGGAAGGACCGCGTAGTGATGGCCGGGGCACCCTGGCCCCGGCCATCCACTGTTCTCGCACATGACGCAAGCTGCTGCTGAGTCGTGCTTGAGGAAACGCTTGATGACCAGCGCGCGGGACCCGTCGATGACTACGGCGACTGCTCGGGGAATCAGCACGCTCCTGATCCTCGCAGTCGCCTCGCCTTGACGCGGCGCTTTCGGTTCACAGTGCTTGGCCTTACACGCCGCTGCCGGTCGGACTGGCGACGCTCCAGCCTTCAAGACGGTCACGGCCCGCATCAGGGGCCCTCGCACCGGCCTGGGCAGACCGCGAACTCGACGCGGCGTCGTCCTTGCAGACCGGGCCTGCTCCTCCCGGGCAATCCGTCGGCATATAGGCCACGGAGGCATTCGGGCCGTCACTCCCCAGCCCTCTGACCGGATCGGCCACCGCCGCTCCGGCGAGGGCGGGCCGGCTGTCGTCCACCCCGATTCGGCTCGGAAGCAGACAAGCAGGGCAACACCGTCAAGCGGCGCACATGCGTCTCAAGCAGTGACGCGGTCTGGCCATGCGAACGGGCAAGCTTGCCATCGCTTCCGAGGGTGCGCTCCACATCGCAGCCATCCTGATCCGGGCACGAGCGCGGAAGACCAAGGACGCCCGTTCGCCACGGCATGCCTGGCTCAGGGCTTCGACGTGGCGCCGACTGCCTTTGTCCTGCAGTCCGGACACCTTCCCCACCTCTTCGCAACGAACAGATGACGATAGACGGTCACCTGGCGTTTCGGAATGCCACAGAGTGTTGCCTGCCCCGTCATGGCGTGCTCCAGAGCCGGGGCTCCTGTCTCCAGGCATGCCGTGAAACGCGTCGGAGCGAACCCGAGCGTGAATTTGAGGGATCGGAGGCAGTGCCGAACCTGTCGCATAGCGACCACCCTCGCACGTCACGCGCTCGTGGCGAAGTCAGGGAGACAGTCTCTGGTTCGGCCGAGGGGCGGCGTTTCGGCCATCCCTGCCTCACCGTGTGTCCATGCGGGGCAAGGGTCGGTGTATCGCACACCTTCGAATGCTCGCTGAATTCCAGTGCGCGAAAGCCGTCTGAAAGAACACGTGCTCGAAATCGATGCTGCGTCGTTGAGCACTCTGACGCCGCGCATCCACTCCCTTGGAGGCACCACGTTGACGCGAGCCGAACCTGACGGCGACTTGAGCACAGGCAGCACATCGCGCACCAGGGCGAGGACGCCCCGGAGACCTCCGCTGCGGAGCACAGCGACCAGGCCGCAGGGAGAGTTCCGGAACACCTCCCGGTTCCCGTCCGGTGCGCACATGGCGACCGAGACGACGGAGCGGCGGCTGCCCGACCTCGGTCTCGCACCCATTGAGGAGACGAAATGAGCACGTTGCTGCCACTGGAGGAGTACGTGGCGACCCTGCCGAAGGCGACGCTGTTCGGCGCGCTGTACTTCACCGATATGCACGGCCGGCCTGTGCAACTGCACGCGGTCTACAGCGCCGAGCATCCCTGGCAGTTGCCGGGAGGTACGACAGAGTCGGGCGAGCGGCCGTGGGAGACAGCGGTGCGCGAGACGGAAGAGGAGACCGGGTTGGTGGTTCCTGGGCCACCGCGCCTCCTGGCGGCCGTGTTCGGTCTTCCCGGGGCAGCCTGGCCCCTGGCGACTGCCGGATTCGTCTTCGACGGCGGACGTCTCACTGACCAGCAGATCGCGGACCTGCGCCTCGCCCCCGAGGAGCACGACGAGGCACGAACCCTCACGTTGGAGGAGTGGAAGAGGCTCATGCCGGCACGGGACTTCGCACGCCTCGCCGCGCTCACGGATGCGCGCAGGACCGGGAGGGCGGCCTACATCGGCGCCTGGGACTGGGACAACGACCCGGACGACACCTCTACGCGCGCACAGGACGTACCACGATGAGCGCACTGGAGGTCTGGCTACGGGGTACGCCCCCTTACGGGACAGCGCACCTTGGACCGGGTGCTTGCGGCGGTCGCATCACCGAGAGCGGCACCCACCAGGAACTGATGGCCGTCGACAACGAGTTCTCCGCCATGTTGAGCCTCCAGACCGTCAGGCACTGCTCCGAGGCCGGAAAGGCGGCGTGATGCCCGACCACGCACACTCCCATCCCGTGCCTGCACAGTCCGGCGCCTGGCCCGAACACTTCACCAGCCACCGCCAGGGTGCCGACTGCCCGATGTGTGCGAACGACTTCGCCGCCGACGACATCGGCTGGGGCCTCATCCTCCGGCGCGGAGAGGTCAGCAACGCCTACCTGTGGCGCAGCGGCCGAGTCCGCGGGTACTCCGTCGTGATCTACACCGGACGTCATGTCGCCGAGCCCACCGAGCTTGACGAAGGGGAGACGGCAGCGTTCTGGCGGGATGTCCTGGCCCTGGGCCGGGCAGTGGAGGCGTTCTACGAGCCGCTGAAGATGAACTACCTGCTGCTGGGAAACCAGATCCCGCACGCCCACTGGCACTGCGTTCCACGTCGCGAAGCCGGCACGGACCCGGCTCCGGGCGGGCCGCTTCCCTTCGAGGCGCTCGATCTCGGGCGCCAGGACGAGGAGCAACTACAGGCGGATGCCCGTGCACTGCGCCACTGGCTGGCCGGCGCGAATGGCCGGTCGGGGGTAGGGCGGTGAACGGCGCCGAGTCGGACGTGATGGTCGTGGCGGGGTTCCTCCCGCTGTTCTACCGGATCACCCCGACCATGGTCGACGAGGGCCCTTCGGGAACCGCGACCCGTAACTACGTGGCCCGGGACAGCGACGGCGAACGGTGGTTCGTGAAGGCCTACCCGCCCGGCACCGATCTGGACGCCGAGCGCCAGGCGCTGGAGCTCGGCCGATTCGCGCGGCTCGGCCGCGTTCCGGTGCCGGTGGTGCGGCAGACCCTGGACGGTGACCTCATCGCGGCCGCCGGAGGCATGGCGGTGTCGGTCGCGGCGTTCGTCGAGAACGCTCGGACAGCGGAGGGCGGCCTGTCCGGCGACCGGTGGGCCGCGGTGGGCGCGACGGTCGGAAGCCTGCACCGGACCCTGGCCCGGCACCCGGCCGGTCCTCCGCGCCGCGTGCCCACCCGGGAGGTCTGCGATGTGGAACGGGCCCGGCAGCGCCTCAAGCGGCTGCTCGGCCGCTTCGCCGAGAAGCCGCCCGTCCCAGGGTTTCCCGCCTGGGCGCTGAAGACCGCAGCGCAGCGGCTCGACGCACTGCCCGCTGTGGCCGCCATGGTCAGCAAACTGCCGGTGTCCTTGACCGTGCAGACCGTCCACGGCGATCTCGCCTCGCCCAACCTCCTCCTGCGCGGGCAGCGAGTGGCGGCATTGATCGACTTCCGGCCACCCGGTCACCGCAGCCCCGCCTGGGAGCTCGGGCGTATCACCCTCGACCCGCGCACAGTTCTGGCGGAACCGGACTGGCCCGCCGGCCTGGCCGACGCGACCGCTGCCTACCGGGCAGCCAACCCGGCGCTGCCGGCCGAAGAACTCCTCGCCGTGCCCCGACTGGCCGCCGTATACCTGGCCTGCTCGGTGTATCCGCTGTCCGTGGCCGTCGACGACCCGGCCGCGCTCACCCCCGAACTCAAGGCGTACGGGCGCAACCGGCAGGCGGCCTTGGCCGAGCTGTGGGAGCGGCTGGGGGAAGCCGAGGAGGTGCTCCATGGCCTCCTTGACTGACCCCTCCGCCTCTCCCGCCACCCGGCCGTCGCTGTGGCGGCACCGGGACTTCCGTCGCTACCTGACCGGGCAGGCTGCCAGCGTGTCCGGCAGCTCGATCAGCAGCATGGTGATCCCCGTGCTGGCGGTGCTCGAACTGGACGTGACCGCCGCAGAGGTCGCATGGCTGGCGTTCCTGGGCCAACTGCCGCCCGCACTACTGGCATTGCACGCCGGGGCCCTCGCCGACCGCCACTCGAAACGGAAGCAGATGATCACCGGCGACCTGATCAGCGCCGCCACGCTGACCAGCGTGCCGGCGGCGGCCGCTTTCGACCGGCTGTCGCTGACCCAGCTCATGATGGTCGCAGCCGTGCAAGGCGCGGCGGGAGTAGTGCACGATGCCGCTGCCATCAGTCTCCTGCCCAGCCTGGTCGACCGGTCCCTGCTCCAGCGGAGCAACAGCCGCATCGGCAGCCTCTTCGCCGTCGCCGCCACCGCGGGCAGCAACCTCGGCGCCGCCCTGACCGCGCTCCTCGGCCCGGCCCGGGCGCTTCTCGGCGATGTCCTGTCCTACCTCGTCAGCGCCTGGTGCACCGCCCGCATCCAGGCCCCCGAAAGCTCCCGGCCGGCAACGGAAGGCCGCAGTCTGCACACCGAGATCGGTGAGGGCCTGCGCTACGTGAACGGCGACCACCGGCTGCGCACCCTGACCCTCGTCAACGCGACGACGTCGTTCGCCTTGGCACTCCTCAATACCTTGTGGGCGCTGTACCTGCTCCGTTCCCTCGCGATGGGCGCGACCGCCTTCGGCGTGGTCCTGGGCATCGGAGCGCTGGGCGCGGCGGCCGGGGCTCTGGCAGCTCCCTCGCTCGCGGCGCGCCACGGGCCCGGTCCGATGATGCTCGCCGCGCTCGCGATCACCCCGCTCACCCAGACTCCTCTGCTCCTCGCTTCACCGGGCCTGGTCTGGCAGTTCGCCATCGGTGGTGCGCTGTTCCTCCAGCTGGCCTGTGCCGCGGCCGCGGGAACGACCCAGCGCACCATTCGCCAGGTCGTCACCGCCGACGGCATGCAGGCCCGCATGCAGGCTGTGAGTACTTGGCTCACCTCTGGTGCAAGGCCGGCAGCCGCGCTCCTCGCCGGCGGGCTCGGCACGTGGATCGGCGTGCGCCCCACCCTGGTCGCCGGCACCTGCCTCCTCCTCATCCCCCTCGTGGTCCTCTACCGCTCCCCGCTGCGCAGCCTGCGGGAGATGCCCAGCTCTCCCGCCGTGGCTCCCCCTTCAGCCGAGGCCGTCACACCTCCGACCCCGTCGGGGCCGACCGTCCCTCATCCCGCGGTCGCCGTGAATGTGCAGCACGACCGCTCCCCGGAGGATGGCCGCCCGTGAACATCCACCAGCACACCTCCCCCACCGCGGAGCCAGCATCGGCGAGCCCGCCGCCAGGCACGCCGCTTTTCCCCGGTCCTTACATTCCGTCCCACACATCCCGAGGTGATCACGTGCCGCCCTCCCGCTCCGATATCCGAGAGACCATCGAGACCTACCTCAGCCGCCATGCTGGGGAACGCCCATCCCTCGAAGGGCTGCTGGCTGTCCTCGACGCCACCGACGAGCCGTCCAGTCGCGCCACGATGCCCGGCCACCTGACCTGCAGCGCCGTGGTCATCGACCGCGACCGCCGGGTGCTGCACATCGGCCATCGGGTGACAGGGCTGCTTCTCTGCCCCGGCGGCCACGTTGAGGCGGGCGACCGAGCGCTCCTGGCCACAGCCGTGCGCGAGGTGTGCGAAGAGACCGGGCTGCGCCCCGGCGACCTGTGCCTGACCCCGCAGTTCCTCGACGAGCCGATCGATGTGGATGTGCATGACATCGACGCCAACCCGGCCAAGGGCGAGCCCGCTCACCAGCACTTCGATGTCCGCTTTGCGTTCTACCTCACCTCCGAGCAACCGCCTGCGCTCACTCTGCAGGACGAGGAAGTCACCGGAGCCCAGTGGCTCCCGTACGCCGACGTGCGATCCCCGACGCTGCGGGCCAAGCTCCTGGCCGCCGAGGCAGAGGGCCTCGACGGGCGCCCGGAGCCCGTCAGCGCCAACGCCCTGATCCATGACGGAGTCGGCCGGTACCTCCTTCATCTGCGCGACGACCGCGAGGGCATGTGGGAGCCCTGGGTACTGGCCCTCGTAGGAGGCAAGCGGTCGCGGGACGATGCCGGCCTTGAGGCAACACTGCGACGTGAGCTTGCCGAGGAGGTACCGGGTCTGGAACCCACGGAAATGGTGCCGTTCGCCGTCCAGGAGGCGACGAGCATCGATGGCCTTGCCGTGCCCATCAGCGTCTACGCCGGGCGCTGGAGCGGGGATGCCGAAGCGGTGGATCTCCGCGAAGGCGTCCTGCTGAAGTGGTTCGCCCTGGACACCCTCGACCGGCTCCGTCTCAGCCCCGGACTCGGAGACCTGATCCGCCGCCACGCAGCCGGACATGCCACCGTGGAGCAGCCTCCGCCCGTTGCTCGGCCTCAGCCCGGCCAGGCGCCCGCCGGGACCGTGCTGCACGTCGTCGGCGTCCACCTCCACCTGGAGCGCGAGGGCAAGGTCCTGCTGGGGCTGCGGCACCCGGACTCGGCCTACGCAGGCCGAACATGGCATGCCCTGGCCGGGCACCTGGAGGCGGAGTCGGCGACCGCCGGTCTCGCCCGCGAGGCATTCGAGGAGGCCGGGCTGGTCATCGATCCGGCCGACCTCGAACTCGTCCACACGGTACATACGGTGGACCCGGGAGCCCGGCCGAGGATCCAGCTGTTCTTCCGCCCCCGCCACTGGGAGGGCACCCCCGAGAATCGCGAACCCGAGCGGTGTCTCGCCTGGCGTTGGTGGGACGCGAAGGACCTGCCGGAGCCGATCGTCCCTTACACCCGTGTCGCGATCGAGGGCATCCGGGCCGGCCGTTCCTACAGCGAGCTCGGGTGGTCCCGGTGAGCGACTTCGCTGCGGTCGGCGCCGACAACGAGTTGTGCGGCCCACAGGGCAACTCGCTGCAGATGGCTCGGGCCCGCCGCCTGACCACCGTGCCCGTTGCGGCGACGCCCTGCTGTCCACCACGTCAGGAAAAGGACCGTCATGGCTGCTGACCTGGCAAGCACCCCGGAGGCCCACCGCGCGGCGATGGTGGACCGTTTGGAGGCCGACGGTGTGCTGGCCGATGTCCGGTTGCGCGGGGCACTGCTGTCGGTGCCGCGGGAGGTGCTCCTTCCTCACGCGTACGTACGGGTGAGCGAACCGGGCGTGGAGCCCATCGAGTGGCGTCTGCTCGACGGCGCGCACCCGGAGGACCGGGAGGAGTGGCTCGACCTGATCCACAGCGGTGAGTCGGTCCTCTTGCAGCGCGACGGTGAACGGCTCGACACACTTGTCCGCGGGCCCGTGACCGGCGGGCACATGACGTCGATGTCGACCTATGGCCGGGCCACTGTCGAAGCTCTGAGGACGCTGCAACTGTGCCCTGGGCAGCGGTACCTGGAGCTCGGCCCGGGGCCGGGGGTCTCCCTCGCTCTCGCCGCCGCCATCACCGGCCTCCACCTCGCTTTCGGCGTCGAACGAGACGGCCGTATGGCCGCCTTCGCCCAGCACAACCTCGACCGGACCGGTCTGGGCGCAACGGTCGTCGAGGGCGATGCTCTCGACGGGCATCCGGCGGAAGGAGCGTACGACCGGATCCTTTCCGGCATCGGTGTGCCCTGCGTGCCGCCGGCATGGCTGGAGCAGCTCGCGCGTGGCGGGCGGCTGCTGACGACGCTCACCACCCGCACCCCGAGCTGGCCCGGACAGCTTGTGATCACCCGTACCGAGGCCGGCGGGATCGAGGCAGTGCTGCGAGGACGGCCGCGCGGATACCGGCCCATGCTCGGCTACCAGTGGCTCGACGCGGTGACGATGCGGCCCCGGATCAAGGCCGACCCCGGCGTACCGCGCACGACCCGGCTCGCGCCGCCGCCGGACGACGCGTACGGCTTCTGGCTCGCCGCCGCGTATCTGGCGCCCGGGCTCGTCCGCGACTTCCAGGCCGAGACGATGACGATCGCCGCTCCCGGCGAGGACTCCTGGGCGGTCGCCGGGCCCGGCGAGGCGACCGTCCGCGTGCACGGCCCCCGGGACGTGTGGGCCGAGCTGGAGGAGGTGCACGCCCGCTGGGTCCGGGCTGGGCGGCCCGACACGTACTGGGTGTCCGTCCCAGAACACGGCGGGCCCCAGCACGTTTCATCCGGCACCGATCTGCGCGCGCTGAAGTGGGTCCTGCCTCCGCTCACCCCAGGAGCGCCTTGAGGGAGCCCACTCCCACCCCGCTTCGCCTAGAAGCGCATCGCTGGCCTGGAGGCCCAACGTGTCGAGCTTCAGCACCATGCCCAGCCCATTCCCAAGATCACCGCGCGATGGAGGATTCGCTTCAGTAACCGGAAGTCTCACGCAGCCATCGCGCATGCCGGCGGACGCGCGATGGGTCCTCGGGGAAATAGTCGGCCCAGTTCTCGTTCAGGGCCGTCCAGGCCGCCGGCTGTCCACTCTCTGTGACCAAAGGCGTCGCTACACTCGTGATCGCGACGAACGACAGCCCGAGAGTCACCGGCCACTCGGCGCGGTAGGAACGCACGGTCGCCATAGCGGGTTCGGGCAACAGCTCCACCTTGACACCGGTCTCCTCGAAGAGTTCGCGGCGTGCACCTTCCCGCGGTGTTTCCCCGGGCTCAACGCGCCCGCCCGGCGGAACCCAACCACGCCACCGGTGACGAACCAGCAGCACACGATCGAGATCCTCGTCGAACGCGGCCGGAGCGCTCCGGCCCGGCACCGCACGACGCCCCTGAACACCACCACCGCCTACACACGAGGAGCAGCACCTTGACGTACACAGCCCGCGCCGAGTGGGAGAAGCACTTCAGCGACGGCAGGAACTTCCGGCAGGTCGGTGAGCGGGAGCGGGAGATCCTCGCCGAGCACGCCCCCGCCCCGGGCGGCGGCCGCGCGCTCGACGTGGGCTGCGGCACGGGCGACCTGGCAGCCTGCCTCGCCTCCCTCGGCTACACCGTGGACGCCGTCGACTTCGCCGACAGCGCGCTCGCCCGGGCCCGCGAGGAGCACGCCGATGTCGAGGACGTGCGCTGGTTGCACCTGGACATCGAGCGCGACGACCCTGCCCCGCTGGATGAAGAGGGGTACGACCTGATCACGCTCCGTCTGATGTACGCGTTCGTCCAGGACAGGGGGCGCCTCCTTCACGGGCTGGGTGAGCGGCTCCGGAACGGTGGCGCTCTTGTCGTCATCACCCCGGTGGCGGCGAGCACACCCGAGGAGCGGCGCGGCATCGCCCTGGACGAGGAGGAGATCGCCGTGCTCACCGCCGGGTGGAAGGCGGTGGAACGCCTGGACGCGGACGGCATGGCCGTCCTGGTCCTGCGCGGCCCCTGCCACACCGGCACAAGGGCCGTCGAGAAGCGGCCCCCCACCGCCCATGCCCTGACCGGCGCCCTCGCGGTCGTCACCGACCACGCCGGCCGGGTACTGCTCGGCCGCTCCCGCCGCGGCATGCTCGAACTGCCCGGCGGCAAAACCCACGGCCCGGAGGACTTCGCCGCCGCAGCCGTCCGCGAGCTCGCCGAGGAAACCGGCCTGGTCGCCGCCCCGGCGGACGCGTACGTGGTGACGATGCTGGTCGACGACAGCCACGGCATCCCGAGGCTCACTGCCGTCGTCCGTGTCACCGCGTGGACGGGAACCCTGGCCAACCCGGAGGCGGACAAGTTCGACCGCTGGGAGTTCCTCGACCTGCACGCCCTCGCCTGTGCCGGGGACGTCTTCGTCCCGGCCGCGCTCGCGATCGACAGCGTGTGGCCCGGCGTCATCCCCGACCTGCCACCGGTGGTCTCCTACCCGCTCGCCAATGATCGGCCGCCCGTGCCGGGCGAACCGGCCGAAGCCGTCCGGCTCCGCCGGGCGATGGCCCGGACGGTGATCGAGGGCGGCTGGGCCCCGTCCGCTGCCGTACGCAGTGCGCTGGAAACCGTGCCCCGGCATCGCTACGCCCCGGAGGCGAGCCTGGCGCACGCGTACGACGGCGGCGACCGCGCGGTCGTAACCCGCCGCGATGAGACCGGGACGGCCATCAGTTCAGTGTCCGCGGCCTGGCTCCAGGCCGACATGATCGAGCAGCTGCGTCTCGATCCGGGCGCGATCGTGTGCGAGGCGGGGTCCGGTGGCTACAACGCCGAGCTGATCGCCCACGTCACCCAGGGGCGCGTGGTCAGCGTGGACATCGACCCCTGGGTCGTACGCCGCACCCGGGCCTTCCTCGCGGAAGCCGGCAGAGGGCGTGTCACCGCCGTGGAGGCGGACGCGGCACTCGGTGCCCCAGCCCACCTCGTGCCGCGCGGCGGCTTCGACGCCACCATGATCACCTACAACTGCTGGGACATCAGCCCTGCCTGGGTCGAGCAACTGGCCGACGGGGGACGCCTCGTGATGCCGCTGGAGATGGGCGGCTACACCCGGTCGGTCACCTTCGAGCGGCGCGGCCAGATTTTGCACGCCCGCCACTTCACGTACTGCGGCTTCGTCCGCGACCAGGGACAGCAGGCCCGCACCGCCCCGCTCGTCCACCTTCTCGACGGGGCCCTCAGCCTCCGCTTCGACGAGGGCGCCCCCGCCGGCACCCACGGTCTGGAGGAGGCGCTGCGCGGGCCGCGCCACGAGATCGCCACGGGTATCACGATGGGGGCGAACGCCTACTTCGGATCCCTGCAGCTGTACGCGGCGACCACCCTGCCCGGCTTCTGCCGGCTGCACGCCCACCAGGACCCCGGGGCCACCGTCATCCCAAAGGGCCGTGACGCGCCCGCCGTCCTCGGGGATGCCTCGCTCGCCTACCTGACCCATGTCCAGACCCGGCACGGCGAACAGTCGCAGGACCGTGAATGGGAATGGGTTGTGCACGCTTTCGGCGAGCAGGGCCCGCGGCTCGCCGAGCAGCTCACGGCCACGGTCCAGGCATGGGATCGCCACATCCGAGCCGACGACAACAACGAGCACGCCGATCCCGTCCTGACCGTCCACCCGGCCGGCACCCCAATCCATCAACTGCCCCTGGGTGACGTGCTGGACAAGGCGTCCTCCCGGCTGGTGTTCCGATGGCCCGGCCGCGACGGCAGCCTCCCCTCCCCCACCAAAACCTCCGACACAGTCACCACCGCCACAGGAAACGCCTGATCAGCTGGCTGAACGGTGCCTTCGGCAGCGGCAGGACATCCATTGCTTGGGCCGGTGGTCGGGGATCAGGGACCCCGCGGAGTGCGGGAAGGAGCTGTGGCCTGTCGTCACGGACAACCCCGCTTCGGAGACCAATTGCAGCCCTCCCTTCGAGGGCAACGCCCCTTACCAGCAGGTCCTCAAACTGGGGAGGGCATGACGGCCTCGGCATCGAGAGCGTCGGCGTGGTCGAAGAGGCCACAGATCGCTGCTGCACCCGCAGGAGGCGGCGAGCCGGACCAGCGCGTCGGTGCGCGCACGGGTGGCGCTCCGATGCCGGGCAGCGCGTACGACGCTGCCGCAACGGCCTTCGGAGAGGCGGCGGCCACGGCGCGCGACCGGGGCCGCGCGAGCGGGTGCGCGTGCTGGCCGGGGCTTGCCGGCGGACGTCTTCGGCCTGGACTAGGTGATCGAGGCCGGGAGTTCAGGCCGTCTACGCTGTGACCCGCGGCCACCACCGTATGATCGTTTGCCTTCATACGAATGGTCAACGGCGGCTGCGTCCCTGTCGCCTCGGATGCCATCGGCAATGCGAACGCGAGGAGACCACCTGTGCAGACCGCAGCATACGAAGCACTGCTCATCGGGGGCCGCGCCGGAGTAGGCAAGAGCACGGTCGGCTGGGAGGTCTCCGCGCAACTGCAAGCCCTACGCATCGCCCACTGCCTGATCGAGGGCGACAACCTGGACCAGGCATTCCCCGCCCCGGCGGACGACCCCTCGCGCACGAAAATGACCGAGGCAAACCTCGCTGCCATCTGGCGCAACTACGCCGCTCTGGGATACCGCAGGCTGATCTACACCAACACGGTCTCCGTTCTGGAACCCGATCTGATCGCCCGCGCCATGGGCGGCGCACCCCGCATCACCGCGGTCCTCCTGACCGCCGACGACGCAACCGCCCGGCAGCGCCTGGGCACCCGGGAGATCGGAAGCCAACTCGACGCCCACATCACCCGGAGCACCGTCATGGCCCAACACCTGGAAGCCACCGCGCCTCCATGGGTCGCACGAGTGCCCACCGACGACCGGTCCGTCACCGACATCGCACGCGATGCCATCGCGGTGACACACTGGTCATCCCGATCGGCACAGACCACAGATCACGATCTGCGGCTGGAGTACTAGGGCACGTATCGAGTTGTGATCGAAGGGCGGTTCGAGCGTGACCTTGCGGAGCGCCCCTCATGCTCGCGGACATCGATCTCCATCCGGTGGTGCAACGCACCCCAGAGACTGTCGGTGCGCGGCACTATGCTGCGGCAGCAACTGGGCTCCGTGCGGGCGCGTGAACATGGAAGTGAGACTGATGAGACCGCTGGACTTGCTGGTCAGGGAGTATGTGGCCCCAGTGATGCGATCAGCCAAGTTCAAGCGGGCTGGCCGCACCTTCCGCTTCGTCTCGGACAGACAGTGGTGATCAGGCTGTTCTCGGGTTCGCACGTCACTACGTCGACCCGGACGCCGCTGTGTTCGAAGTGGGGTACCGCCTAGTGCCGGCTCTCTACTGGCAGTGGATCAACCGGCAGCACTGGGCCAGCGGCGAGGTGGGGGCTCCCCGCGCCTTCGGGGAGGCGGTTGTGGCAGGCGACGTGATTCCACCACCACAGGCAGCACATATGCCCAACATCGAGGGGCGGCTTCGCTCACGCTGGGCTCTGCGCGAGGACAACCGACACATCTGCGGTGAGGCGCTGGCAAGTGCGTTGCGCAACGAAGCGATCCCGCAGATGATTCACCTGCTCGACCGAACCAATCTCCTGCACGAGTGTCGCCATCCAACCATGCCGGTCGTGCGACTGGTGCCGCTGACCAGGCTGGAGATCTTGCTGCGGGTCGATGACGCACCGGTTCCGGAGATAGAAGCGCTGCTGTCCGACGTGCGGCCAGCTGGTCCTGGGGACGATTTCGCCGCCTGGGTGCGTCGGCGGCTGGCGACTCGCGCCGTCGACCGGTAAGGCGCTCAAGTCGCCGCCCGAGCGGTCAGTCGCATCGGGTGAGGTCTTTGATCCAAATCATCGAGGCGCGCAGGCGGAGGCCGGCGAGGTAGCTCTCCGGGGTCTTGTCGTAGCGAGTGGCGATGCCCCGCCAGGCCTTCAGCTTGTTGATCAGTCGCTCGACGGTGTTCCGCTCCTTGTAGAGGTCGGCGTCGTGACTGACGGGTCGACCGGCCTTGCTGCCCTTCTTCTTCCGGTTGGTGGCTTGGTCCTTCTTCTCCGGGATGACCGCCTTGATGTGTCGTTTTCGCAGGTGGGCACGGTTGCCACGGGACGAGTAGGCCTTGTCCCCGGCGACCGCGTCCGGGCGAGTGCGGGGGCGGCCCACAGGCCCGCGGACTCGTACCTGGTTGAGCACGGGGATGAACTGCGGACTGTCCGCGGCCTGGCCCGCGGTCAGGACGAATGCCAGCGGGCGGCACTTGCGGTCGGCGGCGAGGTGTACCTTGCTGGTCTGCCCACCCCTGGAGCGTCCCAGGAGTGCGGCCTTCAGGCGGACTCTTCGTCGGCGTTGGATCCCTCGCCGCACCTCCCGCTCGGGATCCGCTTCGGCTTCCTGCCCGTTTTGTTCTGCGGAGTTGCCCCTTTTGGCCTGACCTTCTCTTCCTTGGCGGCGGCCTTCTCCAGAGCGGTGAGGAGGCCCTGATCCAGGTGCATCCCAGCGGCGTCGTGGTGAGCGCGCGCGGTGGTGGAGTCGATGCTGACCAAGGACAGGTCCACCTCACCCCGCTTCGCTGCTTCCGCGATCAGGCTCTCCAGCAGGGCCTCGAACACGCCCGCGTCACGCCACTGCCGGAAGCGGTTATGCACACTGGACCAGGCGCCGAACTCCTTCGGCATCTCCCGCCACTGCCCGCCCGTCCTGAACCGCCAGATCACACCCTCGAACTGCTGCCGCAGCCGCGTGGGGTACGGGCCGTACTCGCCGATCGGCAGGAACGGACCGACGAACTCCCATTCCCCGTCAGTCAGTTGCACTCGCGTCACGCAAGAAGATCTACCGGTCCAGACGCCGCCGCGAGGGCGATTCCTGCAAATTGATCACGACTCGATACACGCCCTAGTGCCGCGTCAGGCAACGTTCGCCCTGTCGACGACCTCCTGTAGGCGTTGGTCGTCGGCGCGGCGGTTCCGCCAAATGATGTAGCGGCGGATCAACCAGGAAGTCCGCCGGCTTGGTCAGGCTCCAGGTGGAAAACGGCAGGTCGTGCTCGGTCGGCTTCGACTTCGCGATCTCGCGCCGCTCGGGCAGCGTGAAGGCCTTCGGCCGGCCGGCCTTGTACTTCGGGTACAACGAATCGAAGCCGTCCGCGTTGAAGTTGTGGATTACATCCCTCACCCGGTCCGCGCTGGTGAACGACACCTCGGCGATTTTCACCACCGGCATGCCCTGCGCGGACAGGAGAACCATCTGGGCCCGCCGCCATGTCACCACTGATCCGGTGCCTCTGCGGATGATCCTCAGCAGGCGCTGTCCCTCGTCATCGTCGATGTGTCGAACCTGAACTCTGTCGGCCACGCCGACCAGTTTCAGTGAACGCGCCGATCGGGATCCGGTTCCCGACCGGCGCGTCGCGGCCTGCAGGCGGCGGTATCAGCCGAGGTGCCGGGCGAAGAACCTCAGCGTGCTCTCCAGCTCGAATGCCGGGATCTCGCCGTGCTTGCCGGGGTTGGCGTGCAACGTCTTCTCGGCCGAGGCCAAGGCGTCGAACAGCGCCAAGCTCTGAACCCTCGGCACCCGCTCATCGTCCCACTGCACCAAGAACTCCACTGGGACGGTGATCCGCGCGGCGGCCTCGGCCGACGCCAGCACTCCGCCCAAGCCCAGTACCGCCGCGCGGACCCGCGGTTCGGCAGCGACGAAGGGAACACCAAGTCCACATCCCAGCGAGACCCCCCAGTAGCCCACCGGGCCGGCGCCTACGTGCTCGAGTTGCTGAACCGCGTCCAGGACCGCTCGCCATTCCGGCACGGTCTGGCCGGCCACGAGTGCCTGGAAGCCGGCGATCAGCGGGGCCAACTCTTCACCGGCTTCCACCCGAGCCTGGTTCTCCGTCGCGATCCGGTCGTACTCCTCAACCTTCGGCCGGTCGCCATGGGCGGGCACGTCGACCGCCACGACCGCGAAACCGCAGTCGGTCACGAAGCGGCGTGCACGAGCCAGGACGTCAGGGGCCTTCTTGTGCTGACCGCCACCGTGTCCCATCAAGACGAGGGGACGAGTGGCGACGGCACCTTCCGGCGTCCACAAGACGCCAGGAATGTCGCCGAGAGTGAAGAGTTGTTCGCGGACGCCGTCGGACGACGCCTCAGATATGAAGCGCATAGCGGGTCATGCCTTTCGGGATGCCTCTGCGGGCGCTCCCTAGGCCATGCGAAGGGGGAGGGCCCGACCTGTCAAAACGTTGATCGGTCTCACCTCCTCAGTTCGCAGCAGTGCACGGCGGCAGGAACGTATCACGAAGGACTCCGCCCTGGCCCGGGCAGGGATACCGACAGGGCAAACTTTGTCTGATGCGGCACTAGCTCTTTGGGGTAGCAGAGGCCGTAATCCATGTTGGCCCGGATCCTGCCGATGTCCGGCAACGGGACCGGCTCATGGGTGCCGCCAACAGCCGGTGACCCCGCCGCGGAGCCTCACATACCGTTGCCCCGTACGTGAGCAGGGCATACGGAGGTAGGGCATGGTGGACGAGACGGTACGTGCAGGCGCCGGGTTCCGTACGGAAGTCTTCGTGTGGCTGGGTCTCGCGCTGCTCCTGGGCGCGCTGTCGGCCCTGGTACTGGTCCCCCAGGCACAGCTTCAGCGCTCGCTCCGCGACGGTGTGCTCGCCGACGCCACCATGCATACCCGCGGCACCTTCGCGCTGGGACAGTGCAAGGTCGCCTTCGAGGCGCAGGACCGCACCGTCGTGGCGGCCCTGCCCCCAGGCAGTAGTGGCAGCAAGTACCCCGTGGGCGCGCACCTCACCGTCCGGTACCGGGCGGACGATCCGCAGGCAGTCGCCGCCGCGGCCGACGTGGACGGCGGTGGGGCGACCCTGCTGGCCGCCTCGACCGGCGCGGGCGCCGTATTGTTCCTGCTTCTGCCGGTCATGAAGACGGTGGCCCGAACACGGCGGCGACGCGCGGCGTCCAGCGCCGTTGGATGACCTGCCCGGCCCGCATGCCGATCACTGTGCCACTGACTTCGACTCGTCAACAGGTGCGGCACTCTTCGTGCACCGGCGAACCGGTTAGCCGCAACGGCGGTTTGCTGTGGCAGGCACAGCCGCTCAAGTCCGGGGGCGGCGTCACGGGTCGGTGCTGTGGACCCGCGTGAGCTGCCCCATGCCGGCTGTCGCCGCCTCCGCCAACTATGGGCAACGGGTTTGTGGCCGAGTCCGGAGTGGTGGGATCGGCTCACCGGCGCGCAGCGGCGCCGACCAGTACGAGCCGGAATGCCCGATCTCTCCTTCTGGGGCATCCGGCCCAGCAGATCAGCCGTTGTGTCCTTCGGAACGGCCGCCGAAGGCCAGGTGGACCGGCGCTGTGATGACGCGCCCGCGCGTCGGCCAGGCGGCACCGTTCAGCCCAATCGACCGGCCGAGCGGGCCGTTCGCGTGGCGTCGCCTCCCGTACGGTATCCGGCCTCGGTGTCGCTGTTTCCGTTACCGGCAACGATGGCTGAGGGGCTCCTCCAGGAGGAGCAGAATGAGACCGGCGGCGGCGAGAGCCGCACCGGTGACGACGGTGTAGTGCGGGCCATGTCCGTCCAGGAGGCGGCCGCCGAGGAAGGAACCGCCGGCGATGCCCGCTTGGAAGGCAGCCGAGCCGGCGGCGGAGGCTACGTCCACGTTGCCTGGGGCGATGCGCAGGACGCGGCTGGTGAGAGCGGTGACCATGCCGGACAGCGACAGGGAGAGCAGGGCAACAGCGGTCACCGCAGCGGTGGGGTGGGATCCGGCGGCCACCAGCAGTGCCAGAGCGGCGGTCACCAGCGTCACCGACCCGGTCATGGTGGCGCGGCTACTGCGGTCCGACAGCACCCCGGACACGCTCGTACCCATCAGACCCGCCACCCCGCCCACTGCGAGCACCGCGCCGACGGAGGGCGAGGACATCCCGGCGACACGCGTGAGGAAGACGGTGACGTACGTGTAGAAGGTGAAGAACCCGGCGACTACGACCGCTGTCACCGTCACCAGCAGGGCGAAACGGAAGCCGCTGGGCTCCGGGGCGATGGCGGCCGGGTTGTCTTCGGCCGAAGCCGACGGCAACCCGGCTACCACGATGGCCCCGGCGAGCAGGCCCAGAACGCTCATCACCAGGAACGGCACCCGCCAGTCCGTCTGCTGCCCGAGCCACGTCCCGGCCGGCACACCCGCCACCTGCGCCAGCGAGGACCCACTGAACAGGGCGGCCACCACCTTCGCCCGCACCCGCTCGGGAAACATCCCAGCGGCAGCCGAAGCGACCACCGACCACAACACCGCATGGGTCAGCGCGATCAAAATGCGTGCCCCCAGCAGCACGCCGTACCCAGGTGTCACACCGCACAGCAGCGTGGCCGCGGTGAAGACGCTCAGCAGCACGGCCAGCAGACGCCGACGCGGAACCCGCCGGGTCACCGCGGTCAACGGCACGGCTGTCGCCATCACCACCAGTCCGTAACCGGTCACCAGCAGCCCCACCGACGGCAGCGACACCCCCAGCCCGTGTGCGATCTGCGGCAACAGCCCCACCGGCAGGGTTTCCACCGTGGCGAACGCGAACAGCGCGACGGACAGCGCCGTCACCGCGGCCACCGCTCGCCCGCGGGTGACCTCGCCGGGCGCCTTCGCCATCGACTCCGGCACAGTCACATCCATGGTCGCAACAGGCCCCTTCGCAAGGATTTCGCTCCTTCAATGCCGTAGGTGCACAACCCCTCCCCCGGGATCGGCCGGCCTCGGGGGCTCACGTACGGCGAACTCGCCACCCGGCACAGCCGGAACCGGCTCACCGCTCAGGGCATCGCGCTGACAGTCACGCCGACGAGACTGCGGAGAGATGCCCACACTTGCTGTCGCGGCTCAGCGAAGGGCGGGTTCCGTGTTCAGAACACACAGCACTGCATTGGCTTGCGACGCATCAGTGGGCCCCGGTGTCCGGTTGGTGGCCGGAGGGCCGGGTCGGGGCTGTCCCGGCTGCCCCCAGTTGACGTCTCTACGTCAAAAATCTTGCCCCACCGCGTCACCCACGGCAACGACTTTAGTAAAACATGCCGAAATTAAACGTCCCCTCAGCCGAAACTTTCGGAGGCATCCAACTGGCGCGGAGCCCGGGAACCAGTCGCCGACGCCTCATCAGCTTGAGGAGGACAGTCTGCGAACGTCCGAGCAGCGGGTGGCCGGCAGCCCGACCCGCCGGATCCACCGGGCGACCAAGACTGGGGACAGGGGCTTGGCACAGGAGCGGCGGGCGCTGGCGCAGCTTGCCCGCGAGGTGCTGCCTCCGGAACCGCTTCGGTTCTGATGTCCTCTCAGCTGTGGGCGAGCGTCCACCGCAGCCCGTAGGCGGCGGCGCCGGACGCGAGCACGGCCGCGCCCCAGAGCACGGAGGTGCCGGGCAGGGCGAGGGCCAGGGCGAGGCAGCCGGCGGTGCCCAGGACAGGCACGATCCGTGGCGGACGGCCTTCTGCGGGCGTGAGGGTGAAGGCGGATGCGTTGGCGACGGCGTAGTAGGCCAGGACGCCGAACGAGGAGAAGCCGATCGCGCCGCGCACGTCAGCGAACGCCGCGAGGCCCGCCACCATCGCGCCGACCGTCAACTCGGCACGGTGGGGGACCTGGAAGCGGGGGTGGATGGCGACCAGGGCGTGGGGCAGGTGGCGGTCGCGGGCCATGGCCAGGGTGGTGCGGGAGACGCCGAGGATCAGCGCGAGCAGCGAGCCCAGTGCCGCCACGGCCGCGCCGACCCGCACCACGGGGGCCAGGCCGGACACGCCCGCCGCGCGGACGGCGTCGGCCAGCGGCGCGGTAGCGCGGGCGAGCTGGTCGGGGCCCAGCACGGCGAGGACGGCGAGCGCGACGACGGTGTAGACGACCAGGGTGATGCCGAGCGCGGTCGAGATCGCACGGGGAATGGTGCGGGCCGGGGCGCGGACCTCCTCGCCGAGGGTGGCGATGCGCGCGTAGCCGGCGAAGGCGAAGAAGAGCAGCCCGGCGGCCTGGAGTACGTCGTGCCATCCGGCGTCGGCACCAACGGTCCAGTGTCCGGTGTCGGTGGCCGAGCTGGTGAGGCAGGCGGTGACCACGGCGGCGAGCACCGCCAGGACCACCGTGACGATCGCCCTCGTCAGCCACACCGCCTTCTGTACACCGACGTAGTTCACCGCCGTCAGGGCCACCACCGCCGCGACCGCCACCGCATGGGCCTGAGCGGGCCAGAGGTAGGAGCCCACAGTCAGCGCCATCGCCGCGCAGGAGGCGGTCTTGCCGACCACGAACCCCCACCCCGCCAGGTAGCCCCAGAACTCACCGAGCCGCTCGCGTCCGTACACGTAAGTGCCGCCGGACTTCGGGTAGAGGACCGCCAGCCGTGCGGAGGAAGTGGCGTTGCAGTAGGCGATCACCGCGGCCAGCGCCAGGCCGAGCAGCAGCCCGGACCCGCCCGCCGCCGCGGCCGGGGCGAGGGCGGCGAAAATGCCCGCGCCCATCATCGACCCGAGGCCGATCACGACCGCGTCGGCCAGGCCCACATGCCGCTTCAGCTCCCCCGGACCGGCCGGTGGCGGCGACGCACTCATGTCCTACCTCCTCGTAACGGGCCTCGGTACCAGCGCACGGTATAGGAGCCCGGCATCGGGCAGGTGAACACGACCGACGGGACCTTCCAGCCGGGCGTTCGACGGAGGTACTGGCCCGGCAACCCGCTGGTGTTCTGACAAGCACCTCGGCCTCACGAGGCCCGCTGCATCGAGGAGGACGCTTTCAAGGCCACACTGGCGCGCCGCCCCATACCAACCCATGTCCACTGATCTCGGTCGGCGACGAGAGCATCGCTGTCGATGCTCTGGGCGTCGACGACGCAGGGCGGTTGGTTCGTCGCTGATCAGTCAGGTGACGCCGAAGGCCGTCTTGGTCGAAATGTGTTGGCCGACCGGGTCGAGGGCCGGGAGACTCAGGTGCTGTGAACATGGGGATCTCTGGTTTCGAGCCGTCCTTCCTGGTCGGGGTCGACGCGATTCGACAGGTGCACGGAACACGCCTGACGACGCTCAGCGGCAGGCGGTTGACGCGGTACGCGCTGGTGCGGTTCGTCGAGGACGGGGACTGGTTCGCCGACTGCCCGCTGGTACTGGACTTCGACGGCATCCAGGTGGAGGTCTGCCACTGGAAGTTCGACGAACTCTCGATCGGCTGGGACACGATAGACACCGCGGCGATCATCACGGGCTGGGAATGGGTCGAGCTCACGCCCCAGTGGTCCCACGATGACGAACGCCTCGAACCGTTCGTCGGTCAGGAATTGAGCGAGGTCGCGCTCCTCGAATGGCGGCCGACAGGCCGTGACCTGGCAGCGGGAACCGTCGCAGTGGAGTTCGTCTTCGCCGGCGGGTGCCTGCGGATCGTCAACGGCCTCGACGAGAACCGCATCGAGGTCGAAGCGGCCCATCCGGATTACGTCCGACACAGGCTGGCTCGCGAAGCACTACCGCCCGGCCGGATTCCGGGTGACACCGATGACGGGCAGCGGGGCGGCCCGAGCCGGGACGCCGGTCTGCCGGGGAGTCGGCCCGGCCGGCGTGGGGACGTCGGTCGGTCGCCCCAGTAGCTGGCCAAGTGCGTGTTGCCCGTTGTCCACTGCGGCGCGTTCGCCCTCGGTCAGCGGGATGGCCGCGAACGTCCTCCGCAAGGCGAAGGAGCCAGTGGCGGGTGAAGGTTGCCGTGGACATCGGCGGTGGGGCGCCGGGTCTCGGCCAAGGGCACCTCAGGTGCAATGCACAGGGCTCTGATTTCCTCAGCCGCTCAGCCCCCGGCCGTGCGGTTCCATGACCGGGCGCACCCCGCCGAACACCGGGATCAGGCCTTCTTGACCACGCTGGACTTGAGCTGCATGGCGCCGAAGCCGTCGACCTTGCAGTCGATGTCGTGGCCGTCGACACCGTCCTCGATCAGGCGGATGCCCCGGACTTTGGTGCCGGTCTTGATACCTGTGGGGTGGCCCTTGACCTTGAGTGACTTGATCACGGTCACGGTGTCGCCGTCGGCGAGCACGTTGCCCACCGCGTCCTTGACGATGCGGGGGCCGTTGTCGCCGCCCGCGGATTCGGCGGCGGGCGACCATTCGTTGCCGCACTCGGGGCAGACCAGGAGGGCGCCCATCTCGTACGTGTGGACACTGTTGCACTCAGGGCACGGGGGAAGGTTCTCGCTCACCGGTGCAGCATAGAACGACTTGCTTAATTGCGAAATTCTGCAATCGAATGGGGGTGGCCGACTCGTGCGGCGGACCTCCATGCGCGACCGCCCGTGTCACGGCCCGTAGTCCGACGGGCCGTGACACGATGTGCTGCTCCGCCTGAAAGCGCCCGCCGCGTCGCCGCAGCGGGCAGGCATACGTTGCCAGGGCCGGGAGTCGGTCGTCGCCGGCACCGGAGCACAGCGGATCGGATGTCCGGCGTCGCCTCGCATGGTGCAGGCCGACGCCGCTGGAAAGCCGAAGATTCGCTCCTCGGGGGCCCCAGAGTTCGGCGAACGGCGTATGTGCCGTCAGCGTGCGAACTTCGCCACGGCCTCCGCGGTGACGGGGGTGAAGAAGTTGACGAGGTTGCCGTCGGGGTCGCGGAACAACAACGACCGGTTGCCCCAGGGCATCGTGGTGGGCTCCGTGACGAAGTCGGTGACAAAGCCGGCCAGGTTCTCGTGCACCCGGTCCACGTCGTCGACGAGGAACTCGGTGATCACGCTGTGGTTGTCCGCGGGCCGGGCAGAGTCCGGGGCGAACAGCGGGACCGTGGGGGTGCCGGCGATCGCGAGGGTCGCGCCCGCGGTCCTGAGTTCGGCGAAGTCCTCGGTGGCCCACGTCGCCTTTCGTCCTGTGGCGCGCTCGTAGAACGCGACGAGGCGTGCGACGTCGGCGGTGATGATGCGGATCGAGACGAAGTCCATGGAGAGCTCCTTGGCCGGGCCGAAAACGGTACGCCTCAGACTAGGAAAGATAGTGGACAGAATCGGTCCTCTATTCTCGGATCCGCGTTAGGCTGCGGAAATGCCTGGACCCACCGGCCGCGTGCTGACACTCCTGGAACTGCTGCAGTCGGGAGGCACCCGGACAGTGGCCGAGCTCGCCGACCGTCTCGGTGTCGAGGGGCGCACCGTGCGGCGGTATGTGAGCCAGCTGATCGATCTGGACGTGCCCGTGGAGTCGGTGCGAGGCCGGTACGGCGGCTACCGGCTGTCTCCCGGCTACCGCTTGCCTCCACTCATGCTCAGCGACGACGAGGCGCTGGCCGTGTTGCTCGGCCTGGCCGCCGGCCGCCGGGCAGGGCTGACGACGACGGAGCGCACGGCGAGCGAGACCGCATCGGCGAAGATTCGGAGAGTGCTGCCCAAGCACATCGCCCACCGGCTCGACACACTCCTGTCGGCTCTCGCCCTGAGCGATGAGCCACGCGAGCCGGACCGCCCTGATGCCGAGGTCCTGCTCACCATCGCCGACGGGGTCCGCCACAGACGGCCGGTCTCCATCCACTACATCGACCGCGAGGGACAGCACAGCGAACGCACGCTGCACACGTACGGGATCGTCTCCCACGCGGGCCGGTGGTATGTGACGGGAAGGGACGACGGGGTCGGCGAGGACAGGACCTTCCGGCTCGATCGCATCGCAAGCGCGCGGGCCCTGCCCGGCTCGTTCCAAGCGCCCGCGGAGATCGACACGGCGCAGCGGGTGGTGTCAGGGTTCGCCACGGCCGAATACCGGCACGAGGTGTCCCTGCGGATCCACGGGACGTGGGAGCAGATCCGGGTACACCTTCCGGCCAGTGTCGCCGGCCTCAGGGACCACGAGCCCGCTGCGGACGGGGACCCGGCGGCCGAGCACTGGATACGCGTAGAACTGCGGGTGCAGAGACTCGACTGGCTGCCTCGGGTGCTCGCCTCACTCGACCGGCCGTTCGTCATCGAGCGCCCGGACGAACTGCGTACCCTCGTTGACGCGCTCTCCCAGCGCCTGGCGTCGTACGCCCGCCAAGCCTGACAGCCGTCCAGAGGGTGGGTCGGCCTCCCCATTCCGCTCCGGGCGTTGGCGGGTGGCGCGGGCTCGGCATGAAGCGCGTCTCTCCGGGCCGGTCGAGCCGGAGAGACGCGCTTCGTGGGGCCGAGCCGCCCGCCGGGTCTACTGGAGGGTGATGTTGTCCAGCTCGGCGTAGCCGGTGCCACCCGCGAAGTAGGGCGATCCCTTCGCGAGTCGGATCGTGTTGTAGCCGGCTCGCAGGTTCACATCGACGGTGGCGGTTCCGGTCGGCTTGCCCCAGCCGGACGAGGTGGGCGCGTAGGTGACGGTGGACCAGGCGCCGCCGTTGTAGGCGAGGCCCTGGGTGGCGTTGGCCCCGGTGGCGTTGGCGTACCTGATGGTCATCGTGTACTTGCGCGCGGTGGGCACCTCGACGAGGAAGTCGACGAAGCTCTGGTCGCGCATGTCTGCCGTGTTGTCGATCCTGCCGACATAGCTGCCGTTGGAGGCGGAGGTGGAGCTGAAGGTGCCCGCGTTGACTATGGTGGCGTTCTCCGCCTCGTACGTCTGCTGCCAGGTGGGCGCGCCGGAGGCGGGTGTGACGAGCAACTGGTAGGCCATGACCGCGTCCATGCCGGAGACGGGGACGGTGATACTGCCGTCGGACGCGACCGGGTAGTTCGCTGTGGAGATGGTGACTGGTGCGGCCTGGTTCGTGTGGCGGCCGGTGTTGTTGGTCCGGGACAGCTTCACGCTCACTTGCGAGCCGAGAGCGCCGACCCCGTTGATCTTCACCTTGTTGTCGCCGCTGTCACCGCCGAAGACAACGTTCACCTGCTTACGGCTCGCGTCGTACGAGCCGACCCCGTCGAGCCACGACTGGGGCACGGTCTCGACGATGTTGCCGGACTGGTCGCCGTACCACTTGTAGGCCCAGTAGGACGCCGTGGGCTGGTTGTTGTAGAGCAGGCCGTTCATCGTGCCCGCTTCGTACCAGTAGGCGCGCTCGGCGTCGTGCACCCCCGCACGCTCGAACTCGGCCATGTAGTGCACGGCCACGCTGGGCTGGTCGACCTGGCTGGTCGAGCCGTACTCGTTGATGGAGACGGGCCGGTGCGACAGGCCGAGGGAGGTCTCGATCGCCCGGAAGTCGTCGATGTTGGCCTTGACGGTCTGCCAGCCGGAGTTGGTTCCGAGCTGGTGCCACACCGCCACACCGGGAAGTGTGTTCGTTTCCTTGGCGTGCTGCATGAACGCGTACATCCAGTTGTGGTTGTACGCGGCGATGCCGGGGCCCACGATCGGCGTCTTGGCGTCGACCGCGCGGATGGCCCTGTAGCTGCGCGTCCACATGTCGTGGAACGACCCTTCGGTGTCGTCCAGCTGCCCCTCCCACGTCCAGTCCGGCTCGTTCCAGATCTCGTAACCGGCGATGTTCGTGGTCGACTTGGCGTCCATCCGCGCCTTGATCATGGTGCTGATCTTGAACTCCCAGTCGGACCAGCTCACCCAGTTGTAGGGGAACCTGCTGAAGATGTCGGGGAGTCTCAGGTACTGCTGTGCACCCGCCTTGGTGATCTTGTCGGCGACCTTGAGCCCGTCGCAGCAGGGAGTGGTGGCACCGTTGCCGAGCTGCTGGGTGCCGGGCGGGGGCTGCGTGAAGGTGTTGAGGCGCAGCGGGTACAGCTGGCTCAGCGAAGGCGTGGTCTCCCCCGCGTCGACGCCGTACAGGCCGCCCGCGGCGACATGGGTGACCGGACGGACGGTCTTGCCCACGTTCACGGTCAGGGTGTTGCCCGCCGCTTGAGCGGGTGTCGCCGCCATGCTCCCGGCGGCGATGACGGCCAGTCCGATGGTGGCGTGGGTGAGGGCACGACGCAGGCGGTGGGGTCTGCCGAGAGCCGGACGACCGAGCTCCCGCTCGGTGTCGGACGGTGCCTGGTGACGTTGCCGGAACATAGTGGGCCTTTCGTGAGTGAGGCCGATTGAGGAAGCGCTTCCTCATCGAGGCCCGCGTCACCCCCATGGAAGAGGTGTCGGGGAAGGCGGCCTTGCGGGGTGGGTGCCCACTCAGGGGCGCGCTGAATTCCGGGCCGAGGAAGCGCTGCGTTGCGCTGATGCTTCACCCGGCGACCGAGTCGCGTCAACACGTACGGCAGGGATACTTTGGGAAACATCTCAAACATCGAGGAAGCGCTTCCTCGGAGCGTCCGCTCAACCGACGGACTGCGCGGGCACCGGGGTCACCCGGTGGATTCCCTGATCACGACACTGCACCTGTGCAGCCGGACACCGGCGCCCACCGGCCTGCCGTCGATCATGTCGAACAGATCGCGGACGGCGCCGGCGCCCAAGGTGTGCAGGTTCATGTCGACCGTGGTCAGCGGCGGATCGTTCTCCACGGCGAAGACGGACCAGTTGTCGAAGCCCGTGAGGGCGACGTCCTGCGGCACCCGCCGTCCCGCGTCCCGAAGCGCCTCGGTGACGCCGACCGCGAGTTGGTCGGAGCCGCACACGATCGCGTCCACGTCCGGTGCGGCCGCCAACAGCTTTTCGGTGAGGCCGCGTCCGGAGCGCTGCGACCACTGGCCGTACAGCACCTCGTGGGCCAGGTCGAGGCCAGCGCCCGCCAGCGCCGCCGAGACACCGCGGACGCGCTCCACGACCGCCCGCGCCTCCCGCGGCCCGGTCACCACAGCGATCCGGCGCCGCCCGCCCGCCAGGACATGCTCCGTGAGCTCGCGGGCCCCGCCCAGGTCGTCCGGGACGTGGACGACGTCCGCGGCTCCGGTCTCCCCGTACACGTAGACCACCGGCTGATTCAGCAGCCGGCCGATCCGCGGGGTCGAGGTGTTGTTGTCGCCGACGACGAGCACCCCGTCCACCTGCCGGTCCGCGAAGCGTTCGACGATCCTCCGCAGTCGGGCGCGGTCGCCTCGCGCATCGCTGACGATCATGCTCAGGTCGATCTCGCTGAGGGCCTCCTCGGCCCCCAGCAGGATGGGCAGCACGAAGCGCTGCGCGTCGCTGTCCGCGACGACGAGCCCCACCGTGCCGGTGCGCCCGCTCATCAGGCTGCGCGCGATCCGGTTGGGTGTGTACGCGAGTTCGCGGGCGGCCTTGAGCACCCGGGCGCGTGCCTCGTCGGACACCCGGGGCTGCCCGTTGATCGCCTTGGAGGCCGTGGTCAGGGAGACCCCGGCGCGGCGTGCCACCTCGGACAACGTCGTCGAACGCGCAGCGTGCATGGGCTGATTCTGGCAGCCGTCCGGGCACATCGGCGGGCGGGGGACCGCGGAGCCGCGCGGTGGTCCGGCGAGGGACGTTCGCCGTACCGCCTTGAAGCGACCCCGCGGCCGGCCATGGGGGCAGTGCCCGTGTGAGCTGCGAGGCGGAAGCGGGGGTGTCAGTCCTTGACCGCCCCCGCGGTCACACCGGCGGCCACGTAGCGCTGGGCGAGAACGAGCAGGACCGCCGCGGGGAGGGAGGCGACGACCGCCGTGGCCATGATCGCGTTCCACTCCTGGTTGTTGTTGCCGATGTACTGGTAGATGCCGAGGGTGATCGGGCGCATCTCGCCGCCGCCGTCGAGGGTGCTGGCGAAGACGAAGTCGGACCAGGCCCACAGGAAGCTGAACAGGGACACGGTAACGACGGCGTTGCGGCTGACGGGCAGGACGACGGACAGGAAGGTGCGCCAGGTACTGGCTCCGTCGATGCGGGCAGCGGCGATGAGTTCGCCGGGCAGCCCCGACATGAACGCGGCGAAGATCATGACGCCGAACGGGACCGCGATGGTCGAGTCGGCGATGATCAGGCCCCACCACGAGTTGAGGAGCCCGAGGTCGAGGAAGATGCCGTAGAAGCCCATCGCCATCACGATGCCCGGGATCATCTGCGCGACCAGCAGGACGAGACCGAGTGCCCCGCTGCCCGGTGCGCGCAGCTTGGCCAGCGCGAAGCCGGCCGGAGCGGCCAGGACGAGGGTGAGCGCGACGGTTCCGATCCCGATGAGCAGGCTGGTCCCGAGGTACGGCAGCTGGTCGTCGACGACGGCTTGGTAGCCCTCGAAGGTGGGGTGCAGGGGCAGCAGGTCGGGCGGCGACTTGCGCATGTCCTTCTGCGGGGTGAGCGAGACGTTCACCATCCAGTACACCGGGAAGAGCATCACGGCCGTCAGGACCAGGCCGATGCCGGTGCGGAGGCGGGAGCGGTGGTGGATCATGCTTCCTGCTTCCTCTGGGCGCGTATGTACAGCAGGCCGAAGGCAAGGGCGATCAGGATGAGGATGTTGCCGACGGCGGCGCCCGGCCCGAACTTCGGCAGCAGGGTGCCGTAACCCAGCTTGTAGGACCAGGTGGCCAGGGTCGACGAGGAGTCGCCGGGGCCGCCCCTGGTCATGATCCAGATCAGGTCGAACACCTTGAGGGTGTAGACGAGGCCCAGCAGCAGCGTGATCGCCGAGACCGGACGCAGCAGCGGGAAGGTGACGCGCCAGAACTGCTGCCAGGGATTCGCCCCGTCGAGCGAGGCGGCCTCGTACAGCTCGGCGGGAATGTTCTGGAGACCGCTGTAGAGGATGACGAGGTTGAAGGGGATGCCGATCCAGATGTTGGCGATGATGACCGAGGTCAGGGACCAGTCCGGGGAGCTGAGCCAGTCGACCGGTCCGGCGCCCACGAGGCTCAGCCCGTAGTTGAGCACGCCTGACTCGCTGTTGAACATCCACGACCAGGTCGACGCGGAAACGATCAGCGGCAGCAGCCACGGGATCAGGAACAGTGCCCTCAGAGTGGCGGAGAGCCGGAACCCGCGGTTGAAGAAGACCGCGAGCGCGAGACCTGCGGTGTACTGGCACACGATCGACGCCAGTGTGAAGACCATGGTGTGCGTCAGCGCGGGACCGAAGGTCGGATCGTCGAGGACCGTACGGAAGTTGTCCAGGCCGGAGAACGGGGCGTCGCCGGTGACGAACGAGCTCACCGTGTAGTCGCGCAGGCTCAGATCGAGGTTGCGGTAGAGGGGATAGACGTAGAACACGGCGAGGTAGATCGCCAGAGGCGCGAGGAACGCCAGTGCGGTGAACCGGCTCGCTCGCCGCTGCCGCTGCTGGACCGATCCGGGGGCGGCGGGCGCGGAAGTGCCTGTCCTGGCTCGGGGTCGCCCGCCGTGACGGTCGGTGCGGGTGATGGTCATACGGTCTCCTGAGTGCAGGGTCCGGACCGGGGCGTCCTGGTGGCACAAGCGGTGCCCCGGCGCCGTGGCCCTGCGGACGGGCGTCGGGGGTCAGTTCGTGCCCTTGTCCGCCGCCTCCTGCGCGGCGGCGAGCGCGTCCTCGGGGCTCTTGCCGCCGGACAGCGTGCTCTGGACGGCGGTCCACATCGGCTCGGAGATGGTCGGGTACTTGGTGCCGAGACCGCCGCTGGTGCGGCCTCGGGCCGCGGCCACCGCCTCGACCCAGGGCTTGAGCTTCTCGTTCTGCGCGACCTGCTGCTTCTGCACGGAATCGGTCGGGGCGACGTAGGTCAGCGTGGTGTCCGTCTTCAGGACGTTGCCGGCGCTGGTCAGGCAGTTGGTGATCTTGCTGCTGGCGTCGTAGCGCGAGGTATCCTTCTGCACGGGGATCGTGACGAACTCGCCCCCGGTGGGCACGGGTGCCGCGCCGCCGTCGCGGCCGGGGACGGGGATGACGCCGTAGTCGAAGCCGGCCTTCTCCGCGTTGCCGAGTTGCCAGGTGCCGTTCTCCGCGAACGCGTAGTCGCCCGTGGCGAACTCCTGCCAGCTGGTCGTCTGTGTGTTCTGGAGGACGCTCCTGGGCGCGTATCCGCTGTCGACCCACTGCTTCCACAGACCGAGCGCCGCTTGGCCCTTGGAGGAGTCCAGCTTCGTCAGGTCGCCGCCGGCGCCCCAGAACCAGGGCAGGAACTGGAAGCTGCCCTCCTCGGTGTTGATGGCGGAGAAGGTGATGCCCTTCTTCCCCTTCCCCTTGACCTTCTTCAGCGCCGCTGTCAGCGAGTCCCAGTCCGTGATCGAGGCCGGTTCGACGCCGGCCGCGTCCAGGATCTTCTTGTTGTAGTAGAGGGCGAGGGTGTTGGCGCCGATCGGTGTTCCGTAGGCGTCTCCGTCGATGGTGCCGGCGCCCAGGATGTTCTCCTGCACTCCGTCGGTCTTCAGACCGACGTCGGTGACCTTGTTGAGGATCCCCGCTTCCACCAGTGTCGACACGACCGGGTTGTCCACCAGCATGACGTCAGGGGCGTTGCCCTGCTGCGCGGCGAGCAGAGCCTTGTTGCCCAGGTCCGTGGTGTCGTACGCGGTGCGCTTGACCTGGACACCGGCCTCGGTCCCGCACTGCTGGACGAGCCTGCCCCACTGGGACGAGGCGTCGAACTGCGGGTACGGGTCCCAGAAGGTGTAGGTCTTCTTGCCGTCGCCATCGGCGCTGGAGGAGCCGGAGCCGCCCTCGCAGGCGGCGAGGGTGCCGAGCGCCGCGACGACGGCTACGGCAGTGATCAGTTTGGGGCGCGCAGAGCTCACGATGACCTCGCTGTGTTGGCGGAGTGGGTGTGCACGAGTGGAGCGGGGAGGAGCGGCATGGCGCAGAACGGAGGGGGTTCAGGGCATGCCGGGGCGCAAAGGCAGAGGGTTAGAGCGTGGGGAGCCATACGCGCATGGCGCCGTCCTGGCGATTGGCCCACGCGTAATAGGGGATGGCGGTGAGTTCGACCGGATCGCCGCCCTGGCCGGAGTCCACCACGGCGTCCGCGTACGGCCACCAGCCCCTGTCCTCGTCAGGGCGACGCCGCCCGGCGGCGACGATCGTGGTGACGCCACCGAGCAGTTCGGGGCGGTGCTCGACGGCGAGCGGCCGGGTCCGGTCGAGGACGATGTCGTCCAGTCCCCCGCCGGGGTGGTCGACGCCTTCCAGGCAGTACACGAGGGGACCGCGCTCGATCGCGACGCAACCACGCACCGCGTCCACCCGCGGGTCCGCCGTCGTCAGCCGAGGTCCCAGGGAGAGGTCGAGGACGACTTGGTCTCCGGGGGCCCAGGTGCGCTCAAGCCGCAGCCATCCGTCCACGACGGGAGCGTTGGTCGCGTCGTACGTGGTGCTGCCACAGCGCACGCGGTAGTCGGAGCACCACCGCGGGATCCGCAGCGAAAGCGTCCAGGGGCGGCCGGCCGGGGACTCGTCGACGGTGACGGCGATGGTGCCCTGCCACGGGTACTCGGTCGCGACCCGCGCCACGACGGGGGTGCCGCCGACGTCTGCGGTGATGCGGCCGGTGACGTACTGGTGGATCTGGAGGCCGTCCTCGTCGCCGGAGGCGAGGTAGTGCTCCAGAGAGGCGAGCAGCCGCATCACGTTCGGCGGGCAGCAGGCGCAGCGGAACCAGCGGGTGCGGCGGGCGGACTGGTCGCCGCCCGTGTCGGTGTGGCCGTCGCGGACCTGGAGCGGGTTGACGTACAGCCAGCCCTCGCCGTCCAGGGAGACGCCGGCCAGGAAGCCGTTGTAGAGGGTGCGTTCGATGAGGTCGCCGTAGCGGGCCTCACCGGTGAGCAGGGCCATCCGCCAGCTCCACTGGATGGAGGCGATGGCGGCGCAGGTTTCGCAGTAGGCGCGCTCGTTCGGAAGCTCGAAGGGGTCGCCGAAGTCCTCCTCGTCGTGGTGGGCACCGAGTCCGCCGGTGATGTGCGTCTTCGTGCGGGTCATGGCGTCCCACAACCGCTCGGTGGCGGCGCGGAGTCCGGCGTCGCCCGTCTCGGTCGCCAGGTCGGTGGCCGCGGCCAGCAGATACAGCTGGCGGACGGCGTGGCCCTCCACGTCGGTGGCCTCGCGTACGGGGACCCGGTCCTGGCAGTACGCCTCGCCGCCGAGCAGTCCGTGGCCGAAGCGGTCGACGAAGTAGCCGGCGAGGTCGAGGTAGCGGCGTTCACCGGTCTCGCGGTACAGCTCGACCAGGGCGGTCTCGACCTCGGGGTGAGCGTCGATGCCGTCGATGGGCCTGCCGCTGCCGGGCGGGCCGAAGACGCTGTCGATGTGGTCGGCGAACTTGACCGCGACGTCCAGGAGTTCGCGGCGCCCGGTGCTTCGGTGGTGGGCCACCGCGGCCTGGATCAGATGCCCTGCGCAGTACAGCTCGTGCCCCCAGCGCAGGTCCGTGTACCGTTCGCCTCCCTTCAGGAGCTGGGACCAGGTGTTCAGGTAGCCGTCGGGCTGCTGGGCCTCGGCGACCAGGGAAACGATGCGTTCGACGTCGGCGGCGAGCCGGTCGTGGTCCTGCCCTCCCTGGCCGAGCTGCCACGACGCGGCTTCCAGCCACTTGTAGACGTCCGTGTCGACGAAGGGGTAACCGCCCCGGAACGCACCATCGGCTGTACCCGCCACGATCCGCAGGTTGCTCAGATTCCCCGCGGACTCGAGGAGCTCGGGACCCTGCGGTATCGACGTGTGGGCGTTCACATCGCGTCGAGTGCGCCAGAAGCCGGCACGGATCTCAGCGGCGGCGGGAACAAGCGCGGCGCCCGCACCCGGGCCGGGACGGACGGGACCGGCGGGAACGCGGTTCCGTCCGGGAGGAAGCGAGGGCGACGGCGGCACGGCTGAACCAGGGCGCGGCATGACTCTCCGGAAGAAGTAGACGAGGAAGAGGGTGTCCGGCCCGCTGAGGATGCAGACGTGCCGGACACCGGTCGACGTGTCGTCGCGGGCCGGGCGGATGGGCTCGGCGGCCGAGGGACTCGCCTGGGGCAAATTTGAGCAATCGTTTTTCTAGCGGAAACCTAGGAAGCCCTCAGGGTGGAGTCAAGGGGTACAACCGAAGTATCTTGGGGCCTGACGAAGGCTGGCCTGGAAAGGCCAACGATGCCAGGATGCGATGTCCGACGTCCGATAGGAAAAGGTTTGCGCGTGACCGCAGAAGCAGGTTCCACTCCAGTCGAGCGGGCGAAGCTCGCCGATGTCGCCCGGCTCGCGGGCGTGAGCGTCGGGACGGCCTCCAAAGCCCTGAGCGGCAGCGGCAGGATGCGCCCCGAGACCCGCCAGCGGGTCCTGGACGCCGTCGCCACGCTCGACTTCAGGCCGAACCCGCAGGCACAGGGCCTGCACACCGGCCGTAGCTGGACGGTCGGCCTGATGACGACCGACGGTATCGGGCGCTTCAGCACCCCTGTCCTGCTCGGCGCGGAGGACGCGCTCGGCGCGGGCGAGATCTCCGTCCTGCTCTGTGACACCCGCGGCGACGTCATCCGCGAGCAGCATCACCTGCGCAATCTGACGAACCGCCGGGTCGATGGCATCATCGTGACCGGTCGGCGCACCGACCCGCGCGCGCCGTTGAAGGGCGTGGACCCGATCCCGGCTGTCTACGCCCTGTCCCCCTCGACCGATCCCGCGGACATGTCCGTTGTCTCCGACGAGGCGAGCGGGGTGACCCTGGCGGTCGAGCACCTGCTCGCCACCGGGCGCACCCGCATCGCACACGTCACGGGACCGGCCCATCACGCCGCCGCGCAGAACCGGGCCCGGCACACCGTGGATCTGCTCGAAGCCGCCGGGCTGGAACCGGCCACCGGCCGCGTTCACTTCGGCGAGTGGAGCGAGGCGTGGGGCCGGCGAGCCGTCGACGCCGTGCTGCGCACCGCCCCGGACACAGACGCCTTCTTCTGCGGCAATGACCAGATCGCCCGGGGTGTGACGGACGCCCTGCGGGAGAATGGCGTGAGCGTCCCCGACCGGGTTGCTGTCGTGGGCTACGACAACTGGGACACCATGGCACTGGCCAGCCGCCCGCCCCTGACGACGATCGACACCAACCTCACCGAGATCGGCCGACAGGCCGCCCTGCGACTCCTGGAAGCCATCAACTCCAAGCCCACGCCAGGCGTGCACACGGTTCCGTGCCAGTTGGTGGTCCGTGAGTCCACCTGACCGGTCGAGAGGGTAGAGCCAGCTCCGCGGTCAGCTCGCGACCGGCCCGTGCGGCGCCACGGCACGGGTCCGGTACGGCGCGGTGCCAGGGCGCGCGAGAGCGGCCGTGCGCGTCCACCGCCGGAGCGGCTGAGAGCTGTGGTCCACACCGCGGTCGACGACGTCACCGGACTGCCGCACGCCTTCGTCCCGACGAGCGCACGACGGTTCTCGCGCCGGCCGCATCGTGGCCTTCAGCCCCGCGGCGCCACACGGATTCGGTTCCCGTCAGGATCGGCTGCGAGGAAGGTCAGCCCGAATCCCGCATCGTGTGGCTCCTGCAGGATCGTGACGCCCTTGGACTGCCACTGCTTGAAGAGGGCATTGATCGCGTCGGGCCCATCGTTGCTGGCCAGACAAACCTCACTGGTGCGCGGGACATCCGCTGACAGGTCGTCGAACCGGCCGGACCACACAGCGAGGTCAGCGCCTGGCCCGAGGTCGAAGGTGATGTATCCCGGAGTCTCGAACGAAGGCCGCATGCCGAGCAGGTCGCCATAGAAGCGTGCGGCGGCAGGAGCGTCGTTCACGTAGACGATGGTCACGACGGATGTGGTCATGGTTGCTTCCTTCTCGCGGGTGGTGGGTACGCGGCCGCCAGCCTGACCGGGAAATGCGCCGTAGGATGTCGCAATTCCTGAAAGGCTTTGCGGGTGACCCCAGACCGCTTCTTCTCCCTGATGCTGCTCCTGGCATCGAGGGATGCCGTGACCACACAGGAACTCGCCTCGGCGCTCGGGGTGTCCCTTCGAACCGTCACCCGGGATCTGAACTGGCTCCGCGAGGCCGGACTACCGGTGACCGCGCAACGCGGCCGCCTCGGAGGCGTGAGCATGCTGCCCGTATCCGGGCTCGACCTCACGCGACTCACGCCGGGCGAGCGTGATCATCTCTCGCTCGCCGGGCTGGACGAGAAGCAACGAGCGGAGCTCGACGCAGCGGTGGAATGCCGGCGCGCTCTCTCCAAGGTCGCCGCTGCACAGCGACATCGAATGGGTGAGCTCCTGCCGCTCACCGACGTAGTGCACGTGGACAGCCGTCCCTGGCTCCAGGCGCGGACTTCCGGCACGACTCCCGCTTCGCTGATCGGCCCGGTACGGCGAGGTCGCCGGCTGTGGATCGAGTACGACAGCACACGCGAGTCATGCCCACGCGACCTGGTCGTGGATCCCTACGGGCTGTTAGCCAAGGCCGGCATCTGGTACCTCGTCGCCGACTGTGCCCGAGTGCCACGGATGTACCGACTTGAGCGGATCTCCACGTGGAAGGAAGTCGACCAGCCGCGACAGATCCGCGTGAACCAGACCCTGGCCACCGTCGCTGCAGCCCTCGTCGAGAAGTGGGAGCACAACCACGTGGTAGAGGTGAGCGCCACCATCGGCAGGGCCCAGATCGAGCGAGCGCGGCGGATCCTCGGCCAACGACTCGTCCAGGACGAGCCTGAGGAAACCACCACCGGCCACAGGGTGAGGATCCGCTTCCTGCACCTTGAGGACGTGCGAGCACTGCTGCCCTTCGGAAGCACCATCACTGTGCACGGCCCCGCCGAAGCCAGGACTCACCTCCGCGACCTCGCCACCGATCTCGCCCACCACTATGCGTCGCCACCAACGCCCTGACCCGCAATACCACCGGCTGGGGCAGTCGGCGCCGACGCCTGCACCACGAGGTCGCGGCCACGGGTCCTGCCGGGCCCGGTGGCTCGGCAGGACCCGGACGTATCCGCACGGTGCCCTGTGCGGGCTGCCGGCGCGTCACGGGCTCAGGGAGCCTCCTTCACGAGGTGGGCGGCGGCACCGGTCAGATTCGAGGGGGCGGCCATTGCCGTGCCCAGAACGAATGCCGCGGCGAACAGCACGGTTGCGATGAGCTTCGTCAAAGTCTCTGGATTCCTCATGACGTACGGGAATGCTGGCCACGTGGTCCGGATTCAATCGCGGCGAATCGTTCCTTCCTGCCGCTTCATCACGCGGACGATCGTTCCTGCGTGCAGCAATTCTTCGGATCGGGGAGCGAGCGGGTCGGTGAACCCTTTCTCCTCACTGTTCTTCCGAGGCTCGGCCAGCCCGTGATCGTCGGTCCAGAGGGGTCGCAACCCGAGCGGATACCGGATCTCCTCAAACTTGTCCGCAGGAGAAGCGGGCCCGCTGTCGACGCCGGCGCTCGGCGCCGGTCCGGGCCATGCCTCCCGTTCGATGTCCTCCAGGCGGCGGCGGAAGTCGACGTGCAGCTCATCCATCGTGTCGAAGAAGCTCTTCAGCAAAGAGCACATCCATACCTCCTGTAGCCATGCCCACCGCCAACTCCACTGCGCTGACAGGGCAGATGGGGCCTGGGCTGTACGAGGACGGCGGTGGGTTGTGCGTTCGTATCGTTTACGGGGTTCCGGACTCCCCAACGACTCCCACCGCCGAAAGGAACGTGCCAATCGGGTGATCCCGCTGGGGCCAGACGGCCCCGCGGAGCGAGCGGCTGCTCGGCAACGCGGTGAGCAAGGGCTTCTCCTCGCGGCACAACGAGGACGGCGGTGTGACTGAGCGTTCCCGTTGGCGGAGAGCGCTTCGCTTGGCGGATCTGAACGTCGCAGTCGGCGGACGACGGGGACCGGCGCCGGCCATCGGGCAGGATGGCTGCCATGGCACACGTCGCGCTCTTCCACTCCGTGCTCGGCCTGCGCCCCGTCGAACTGCATGCCGCCGAGCGGCTTCGCCGGGCCGGGCACGAGGCTGTCGCCCCCGACCTGTTCGGGGGTTTGGCGGCAGCCACCCCTGATGAAGGGTTCGGTCTCGTCGAGCGGGTGGGCTGGGCCACCGTGATGCAGCGCGCTCGGCTGGCACTGGAAGGCATGCCCGAGGACACAGTGCTGGTCGGTGTCTCCATGGGCGCCGGCGTGGTCAGTGGCCTGTGGCCCGAACGCACCGGCACCTTCGGAATTCTGCTCCTGCACGCCACGGCCGAGGTGCCGGTCAACTCTCGACCTGGTCTGGGCATCCAGCTGCACGCTGCCGACCCGGACCCCTTCGCCCCGCCGGAACGCGTTACCGCCCTGGAGGTGGCAGCCAAGGGATCCGAAGCCGCTCTGGAGGTATTCCGCTACCCCAGCGTCGGCCACTTCTACACGGACCCCGCGTCGCCGGACCACGACGCAGCCGCAGCCGAGCTGACCTGGGCGCGGGTCCTGAAATTCCTCGACCGACACGATCCACGGCCGGCCCATGAGGTCCGGCCGTAACGAGGTGGACTGTGGCACGCCCCAAGTAGCGCTCCCGTCAGCGACACTCGCGCGTGTGCCCGGTCGAGCCGGCGCCGGCCGCTACGGGCACCCTCTCCATCCCCGGCGCCGCGGCCGCGAGGGCCGTGCCGGCCCCGCCCGATTACGTCGCCACCAGTCAGGGAGCGTTCAACGGCACCCGGCAGGCGGGCTCGGCCCTCGGCGTCGCGGTGCCCGTCGCCAGGGCTGTGCTGTCGACGGCGGGCTGAAATTCCGTTCGGCGTCGGCCTGGGCTCAGGAGCCGGCGGCGATCCGGCCGACGACGGCCGCGGCCCGTTCGGAATGCGCCGTCAGCCACTGGCCCATGTGGTCGCGCACAGCCTGAGCAACACACGCCCGCACTTCGAGGTTGCACAGCTGCTCGTGGATGCCGCCCCGGAACTCGGGACGGTCGAGCTTCACGGACACGACAGCTGTCAGCCCCTCGCCCATGCGGTCGGCAGGCGGAACGCGGCCGCGCCATCCAGCACCTGAATGTCGCTCTCCTCGTACGTGGTGACTTCCTCGTCCACGACACCCCTCCCCGGGTTGTCCAGCAGGTACGCCCAGGCTAGCCGTTTCGAAACAAAACACCAGGTCAGAGCCATGATCCAAAGGTCGTGGTCAGCCGCGTAGGCCCCTGGGGCTGGGACGACACCTTTCTCCGCGGAGCCGCGGTGTCGTTCTCTGCCGGACGACACGCAAAGCCGCCGGGTCAAGACGGCCTGAGGTCGTCCGACCCGGCGGCGTTCGCCGGGCAGTGCTCGTCTGTCACGAGCGCCCGCCGCGATGGTGGTGTCTTGACTCAAGTACGGCCGGTCGGTCAGACGTCGCTGCTGTCGGTCGGCGTCGCATCGCCGAGCATGGCGAGGGTCAGCACATTGCCGGAGATGCCCCAGCCGCCGTCGGCGACCTCCTCCACCAGAACCATGGTGTTGTCGCGGGCGCGCTCGCCGTAGATCTCGACGTACAGCTCAGTGGTGCGGGTGACGATCTCCTCCTTCTGCTTCAGAGTGAGGGTCTTCTCGGGGACCTTGAAGTTCGCGAAAGGCATGGCTGATGTTCCTTTTCTCAGTGGGGTTGCAGGGAGCTGCCTGCGGCGAGCAGGCTGTCCGGTGCGATGCGGCGGAACAGGCCACCGCGGTCCGGTCGCGGGCCGACGTCCGTCGGGAGCCCGCGTACAGGACGGCTGTCCCTGTTTCGTCGTTCCTCGTGGCGGGATCTCGTTGTCGGTGGAGAGGTGGCTGCAGGCGGTTCAGATGATTCCGCCGTTGGCGCGGAGGACCTGCCCGTTGATCCAGTGGCCGGCCGGGGAGGACAGAAACGCGACGACCTCGGCGATGTCAGCTGGGGTACCGAGGCGTTCCAGCGGGGGCTGGGCAGCCAGGCGGGCGATGGTCTCCTCGTCCTTGCCGTCCAGGAAGAGGTCGGTGGCCGTGGGGCCGGGAGCGACTGTGTTGGCGGTGACGTCCCGGCCCCGCAGTTCCCGGGCCAGGATCAGCGTCAGCGCCTCGACCGCGCCCTTACTGGCGGCGTACGCGCCGTATCCCGGGAAGGCCAGCCCCACCACGGACGTGGAGAACGTCACGATCGTGCCACCGGGGCGCACCCGGCGCGCGGCCTGCTGGACGACGACGAACGTGCCGCGGATGTTGGTGCGGTGCAGGTCGTCCAGGAGGGCCAGGTCCAGTTCGGCGATCGGCGCCAGGTGCATCCGGCCGGCCGCGTGCACGACGACGTCGACGCCGCCGAACTCCGCTTCGGCCGCGTCGAACAAGGCTGCCACCGCACGATCGTCGGCGACGTCCGCACGTACTGCGACCGCCTGACCGCCTTCGGCGACGGCCTCCGTGACGGCAGTTTCGGCCTCGTCCTGGTTGCCGGCATAGCCGACCACGACGGCGTACCCCTCGGCGGCCAGCCGGCCGACGGTCCGGCGGCCGATGCCGCGCGAGCCGCCGGTGACGATCGCCACTCGGGGTGAGGCGGAGGGCTGGGCCGAGGTGGCGGTCCCGCCGGGGGAAGTGGGGCGAGGCATAGCTGACTCCTGTGCTGGATGAGGGCCGGGCGCGGCTCTGCCGTCGCCCTGCTGCGTCCTCCACGATGGGCCGGCCGCCCGTCCCCAGCCAGGGCTGCGTCTACCCAGGGGTTGCCACCCCCTGGCTGCGCTCCGGCGTAAGAGCGACCATGGAGGGGTGAACCTTCCAGAACTGGGCGCCTTCCTCAGGACGCGCCGGGACCGCATCCGCCCCTCCGATGTCGGTCTCCCCCATGGCCCGCGTCGGCGCGTCCCCGGACTGCGCCGTGAGGAAGTCGCTCAGTTGGCAGGGCTGTCGGCCGACTACTACACCGAGCTGGAACGCGGCAGCGGGAAAAACGGTGTGCAGCCCTCGGCCCAGACTCTGGCCGCCCTCGCCCGAGCCCTGCGCCTGAACGGCGACGAGCGCGACCACCTGTTTCACCTGGCCGAACGGCTGGTCCCGCCGTCCGCACACGGACCATCGGCACACGCCCAGCCCGCGCTCCTCGGACTCCTGGACCGGCTGTCCAACACCCCCGCGCGCGTCATCACCGACCTCCACGAAACCCTGGCGGAGAACGACCTGGCCCTCACTCTCCTCGGCAAGTCCCCGGCACACGGCAGCGGGGCGGCGAGCTTCGTGTACCGCTGGTTCACCGACTCTCGGGCGCGTGAGATCTATCCGCCCGAGGACCACCCGCAGCACTCCCGGGTCTTCGTGGCCGACCTCCGAGCGGCGGCCGCCAGGCGCGGCCGGAACACGGAGGTAACGGAGATGATCGCCGTGCTGCGCCGCCGCAGCGATGAGTTCGCAGCCCTCTGGGACACCCACGACGTCGCGGTGCGCCGCATGGACCACAAGAGGATCGTCCACCCCGTGCTCGGCGTCATCGAACTCGACTGCTACAGCCTTCTCAGCGAAGACGGGCGCCAACGCCTGCTGTGGTTCTCCGCCCCGCCCGGGAGCCCGGGAGCGGGGCAACTGGAACTGCTGTCGGTTGTGGGAGCTCAGGACCTGCGCGTCACGAAGGACACGGCAGCACCGGAGAGGTTGTCCGCGGCGAAACCCGGATAGCGGCCTTGACCAACGCCGCCCGGCGGGACCGCGAGCGACGTCCGGGGAACGCGCCCCGTACCGTTTGACGATCCGGAGTGGCGTCAGGTCCAGGGGGCGAACGGCGGGCGGGCGGGGGCAGGGCCGAGCGTGGTGGTCCCGGGCTCGGAGCGGTGCCCGAGACCGGTCCGGTACGCGTTGAGTGCCTCCTCGGTGCGGCCCTCGTGACGCATCAGGTCGCCGAGGAGGCGGCAGATGTCGGCGAGGTCTCCGGCGGCCCCGGTCTGTTCGAGCAGGGAGAGAGCCGTGGCGTAGTGCCGCTCGGCCGACTCGGTGTCGTCGGCCTCCTCCGCGATCAGCCCGAGGAGCCGGTGGGCTCCGGCGGCGTGCAACGCGCCACGACCGTGCTGGAGACCTGCCAGAAGGCTCCCGAGCAGCTCTGCGGCCTCCGCGGACTTCCCGCTCCTGCGCAGCACGTCGGCAAGTTCGACCTCCACCTGTGAGACGTACAGTGCGGCACGCTTGGAGACCAGCATGGAGCGGGCGGTCCGCAGCGCTGCCTCCGCTTGGCGGAGGTCGCCGTCCTGCGCCCAGACATAGCCGCGCATCCAGTGGCAATGGGCGAGTTCGGTGCGCATCTGGAGCTGTTCATAGAGCTCGGCGGCTCGTGTCAGTGAGATCTGGGCCGCATCGGCCCTGCCTTCGGCGATCAGGGTGCGGGCAACCGTGCGGTGCATGCCCGCGACGAGAGCGGGGTCGGACACCTGGGACACCAGAGCGAGCGCGAGTTCGGCGGCCTGCGCCGCCCGGGCGTGGGCGCCCATGTCCATGTAGGGGGCGATCGAGGCCGTG
This sequence comes from Streptomyces sp. NPDC041814, assembly GCF_055590565.1. Taxonomy (NCBI): domain Bacteria; kingdom Bacillati; phylum Actinomycetota; class Actinomycetes; order Kitasatosporales; family Streptomycetaceae; genus Streptomyces; species Streptomyces sp. NPDC041814. Next base: position 161,168 of record NZ_JBVJAM010000004.1, read on the forward strand.
TACAGCTGGAGCAGAGCTCCCGGATCGTGCAGCCCAGAGGTGTTCAGCTCGTCGATCGCGTTCTCCAGCAGGTAGCAGGAGTAGCGAAGTTCGCCGGCCAGGTAGTGGGCGACCGACCTTCCCCGGACCGCACGCGCTCGTACAGGCAGTGGTTCGCCGGCCAGCACCTGTTCGGCCGCCTCGAACCGGGTGAGGGCTTCGGCCAGTTCGCCCGTCTCAAGCGCGCATTCCCCCAGACCGGTGAGGGCGGCTCCGCGTTCCTCGGTGAGCTGGAACTCGTCGGCCCGTCCGAGAACCTGCTCGTAGACGGCCCGTGCGTCTGCGGCGTCCGCGATCGCCAGCACCCGCTGCGCTTCGGTGAGCTGCATGCGCAGCTCGGCGGCGAGATGGGTGGGGCGGCCCGTGGCCAGTTCCTCCTCGGCGACCCCGAGCCGATCGGCGATATGCCGCAGCGCCGCCTCCGATGGCCGCACCTTTCCCGCCTCAAGGGTCGAGACGTACGCGGCGGTGTACTCGGGCTCGGCCAGCTGCCGCTGCGTCAGCCCGCGCTCCGTGCGCAGCCTCTTCACCCGTCGACCGATCGCCACCGGGTCTCCCGTCCCCCCGGCGCGGATCGTCCCGTCGTTGCCTGTCCGCACCCCGTCGGCCCGGGCCATGGCGTCCCCTCTCGTCCACCGGAGTCCCCGGCCCTCGTGCGTACCGTCTGTCGTGCTGTGGTGCCGTGGCAGGACGACTTCGGGTCGGGCGGGCAGCCGTGCCCCTGCCGTCTTCCACAGAAGGGCCACTGCCCTCGCCCCGGGACGACGCGGCTCCTGCCCGTGCCACGTCGCATGGTCCCACATACGCCGGCTCCGTCCGGAGCCGCAACGAGACGGGCCGTGTTGACGGTTGCGCTGGCCGCCAGTTACCAAACAGCAACCTGCTGACCGTCCGGCTGCCCGTTGCGCGGCCTCCGACCGCACTCTAAGTTAAACGCCAACTCAAGCGAATTGAACAGAGGAATTAAGTTGGTGCGGGCGTGGGAGGCCCCCCTCACCCGGTGCCGACTCCGCCGGGGGCCGGTTGGCCCTCCATCGGCCGGCAGCTCCTGAAGGCTCCTCGTCGAAGCACCTACGACTCCTGCACGGCCGGCGGACACAGCGCCCGGGACCGGCAGTTCAGGCCAGAGCAAGGATTGACATGCACACAAAAAGGACTGCTGCCATATCCACCGGCGTCGCGCTCGCGGCCGTACTCGGGGCGGCGCTCGCCGCGCCCGCCTCGGCCATCGACCCGGAGGAGCCCACGCAGACGCCGAACGTCAGCGTCGAGTACTTCCCCGAACCGGGCGGCGAGGGCCACCGGACCGAAGTCCCGCTCTCCAACGGAACACCCGGCGCGAGCGCCGCCCTCAGGAGCGCGGCGCCGGCCGCGACGACGGACGGCGAGGTCGCCCCGCTGGCCGTGACGGGCTCCTCCGACGACCGACTGGACGTCGTGATCGTCGGCGACGGCTACACCGCCGACGAGCAGGGCGCCTTCCACACGGCCGCAGCCGCCAAGTGGGCGGACATCACCGCCATCGAGCCCTACGCGAGCTACAAGGGGCTGATGAACGTCTGGACCGTCGACGCGGTCTCGGCCGAGTCCGGAATCACGGGGGACCCCACCGCCGACGTCACCAAGAACACCGCACTCGGCAGCTACTTCTGGTGCTCCCGGACCGAGCGGCTGATCTGCGCCGACATCGACAAGGTCGCCGCGTACGCCGAGAAGGCGCCCGACGCCGACCTGGTCGTCGTCGTCTCCAACTCCACCAAGTACGGAGGCGCCGGATACTCCGGGCTGGAGGAGGAGTACGGGTACCCCTTCGACGGCGTCTCGACCCTCTCCTCGGACAACGCGCAGTCGAGCATGATCGCCACGCACGAGATCGCCCACTCGGTCGGCCTCCTGGCAGACGAGTACACGTACGAGGGCTACGGCACCTGGGCGGGCGGCGAGTTCACCGAGCCCAACTCCAGCATCCTCACCGCGGCACGGATGACGAACAGCCGGAGCAAGTGGTACCGCTGGCTCGGCGAGGACGACCCCACCGGCGGCACCGTCGGCACGTACGAGGGCAGCAGCTACTACCCGTTCGGGACCTACCGCCCGACGCAGAACTCGATCATGCGAGCCCTGAACATCACCGAATTCAACCTGCCCGGACGCGAGGCCATGATCGCCGGGTTCTACCGTGAGGCCAACGCTCTGAGCAGCGACACCGCCACCGGGGCCACCATCGGCAGAAAGGACCGGCTCACGGTCACGCAGGCCTCGCTCACCGGGCTCGCCGCCCCGCAGCTGCGCTGGTACGTCGACGGGGTCCGGGTGAAGCGGGCTCAGGGCCTCACCTCCACCGCGCCCGCAGCGCTCGGCGTGCCCGCCGACGGCAGGAAGCACACCGTCACCGTCGAGTCGGTGGACACCACCGCGTCGATCCGTGACCCCGAGATCCGCGCCGAGGCCACCGAAAGGCTGACCTGGAGCGTCTCCCCGTCCCCCGCCGCCCGCCCGGAGCCGGCCCCCCGGCCCGGCCGCCCGCGGCACTGACGGCCCGGAGCCGGGCCGCGTCACCCGCCTCCCAGCACCACCACCATGGCAAGCCGCTCGTCGGCGGGGGTAGCACCCCGCGCGGGGAAGCGGGCTGTCCGGATGCGGGGTGTGGCGGGATGACGGGATGACGGGTCCGGACTCGCCCCAACTCGCCGCCCCGTCAGCACACGCGTAGGCCGAGCGCTGTGGTGAACAGCAGGTTCACGGCTCTGTCGACGGCGAGTCGGCTGCGGAAGCCGGGGCCAGTACGCGGTGCAACGGCGGGCCGTCGTCGCGCAGGGAGCGGACGCCGCTCGCCGCTCCCGCTCCTCGCTCTCGCCGAGTCCCGCGCTCGGGCTTGCGTGGAGGTGGTCGCCGGGAAAGATGTCCTCGTCGCCGAGCGGCCCTGGGTCACGTCCTGGTGCGGCGGACCTCCGCGCGTGCTACGGCGTCCACCACGTCAGCTCTGTGAACGAGTTGCAGTGCGCCTCCGGCGTATCTGTGCTCGACCGGGACCCACCCGGTTTGAGTCGACGTTGGGCGGGCGGTTCGGGAATCCCCGGAATGCCAGGCGTCAGGTCGTCTCGCGGCGCTGCTTCATCTCGGCTTCGGCAATGTGGTCGCGGCCACCGCTCAGGGCGTCGCGCACCTGGCGTTCCACGTCGGTGAAGCGCCGGTGGTACCCGTCGTCGTACGCTTCGACGATTTGGTACGTCCACATGCCCGGCAGGACATCGGTGCCCTGAACCTCGCGCTCGACCAGGTCAGCCTGGTCGTCGTGTCCGGCCTCCCGCAGGCGGCGCACCGCCTCGCCAACCGTCTTGTCCGCGCCGCCGGTCAGTTGGTGGAAGTCGTACAGGCGCCCGCGCGCCCGCTGCGTGGTCTCCAAAGCCTGGGACAGCAGCCCCAGTGCCTCCACCGTCGCGTCGTTCATGCCCGGCGGCCGCGGGCCTCGGGCCTCTCCCTGTGCGTTGTCGGCCATCGTCGCCTGCCTTTCTTCGAAGAGCGGGTCCATGTCCGCCCCCGACCAGGCCGCGTCCGCACCAGACGGCAGTGCCATCGACGGCCACACCCCGGCCGCCGCCATGCCGAGAGATGGGGAAGGGCGACTCCCGGAGCAGGGGCACCGCTGGTTGCCTCCAGGGCGGCGCCAAGGCGGCTCCCGGTTCGGCAGCCGCCTTGGCGTTCATCTCTTCGTCCGGTCAGCCGCGGACGATGTTCTGCGCCTGCGGACCCTTCTGGCCCTGGCCGATGTCGAAGGTGACGTGCTCGCCCTCCGTCAGTTCGCGGTACCCGTTGCCCTGGATCTCGGAGTAGTGCGCGAAAACGTCCGGGCCTCCGCCGTCCTGCTCGATGAAGCCGAAGCCCTTTTCGGAGTTGAACCACTTCACAGTGCCGCTGGCCATGCTGTCGATCCTTTGCCGATGTTCGGGAGCGGCCCGGTCGTCCCGGGCGTGCCCCGGCCCCTGGAGCAGGGGCCGCACTCGTTGTACCCCGTATCACCCCGACTGTCCCACGGACGACACGCCCATAGCGGCGCCGTCCGGGCATATGCGACGCGGCAGCAGGTGCAGAGAGGCACCGCTGATGCCGTGCCTCTCATGGTGAGCAGCCTGCCGGCGAGGGGCATGCACAGCGCGGTGGGGGCGCCCAGGCATCCTGGGCGCCCCCACCGCTGGTAGATGCGGTGATGCTACGGGCGTCGGTGGCTGTGGTAGTAGCTGCCGATCTGCTCGTGATAGCCGGCATCACCGGCGTGCTTGTCCTTGTCGAACTCCGGAGAATCCTTGATCTGATCCTTGGTGAGGTCGACGAAGATCTTCCGCTCGGCGGCGTCGACGCTGCGTACGGTGCCGGCCGGGAGCAGAACGTGCTTGCCGAAGATCCAGACGCCCGTGTCGACGACCAAGTACGAGGAGTCGACCTCGTCCGAGTGCTTGTCGACCTTGCCGATGCTGCCGTCAGTGGCCTCGACCTTGTATCCGATGAGGTCGCTTCCAGCGGCATACCCGGCGGTCGGCCGGTAGCCCCACATGCTGTCACTCATAAGACGGCTCCTTTATCGATAGTTGCCACTCCCTCGATTCAATCCGGAATGGGAGCGACGCCTCCGGAATACCGGCAACCCTTTCTCAGGATGTCGTGTGCCCGAGATCATGGCCGCCATTCATCCGTCATTCACACCGGCCCCAGCTGGTCGCTATAAATTGGGGAGGCCGGGGGTACCACCGCTGGAGGTCACGGTTCCTGATGGAACCCCCGACCCTTTCCCCGGGTGCCCTGCGACCCGTTGCTCATGCCCGCCCTCCTCACTCGTCCTGAGGTGGCGGGCACGCGGCTGACGTGGGGGGGGGGGGCGGCGCCCCCCCCGCCGCCCCCCCCCCCCCCCGCGGGGGGGGGGAGAAAAACACAGGGTGTGTACACCCGGGCCACCCGGCCCCCCTGGCCATATGAGGCCCCCCCGGAACCAACCC